>JBNJJO010000044.1:0-41588 GCA_051750265.1 Bacillota bacterium
TTTTCGATAGCAGTAATGTTATTCATTCTTAAGCTAAGTAATCTTCCTTTTTATTTCGGAGTTGCGGTAATTATATTTTTCTTCCTTTCCGTTATACTCAGCTTCCCTTATTTTGTAAAATATAAAGCTACAAGTTAAATATCAATTCTAACAAGGGGGGTTGCTGCGGTAACTCTTTGCTTATTGCACTCCCTCAGTTAGATACATTTATCTCTCGAATGCTCACTTATTCGCAGGATTTCAAACCACTTGATAGAACAATAATGGATGAATGAAGTGAGTTTTAATAGGTTTGGCTACATGAAGGCGTGCGGAAATAGAGGAGTAAGTAGCAAACTCCAACTTTTACCATATAATGCACGTATTCTCCACGCCGCCCCTGGAGGCTGTCCCTCCCATGTCTCAACGGGTCTAAGCCCTCTCATTCCTTCGTCATGCCTATCCAAGGGGTGGAGGCCGGTTTTGCTAACGGAACGGGTCGATGCCCTTTGGTTCAACACATCCAGTACTCCGTGCTTTCTTTGAGATCCTACGAATAAGCCAACATTCGATAAAATACTAATCTAAATATTAACTACAAGTTATATACTCTGATATATTCGCTTTGAAGAGAATTTAGTAAAGGCTCAATTATGCTTATGCTGCTATTGGTGTTAAAGGTTGTACTTTTTCAGGACAATAGGACTCATTACGTCGGGCCATACCAACTAATATTCTTGCAAGCTTACCAATCAGTTTCATAATTGATTTCATTTTCTTCATTTTTTTCACTTTAACATTGCTGGAGTGAAGCTCCTTGAACTCAGGGTTGTTCATGACAAGACTCATTGTCGCTAAGTACAAGAATCGCCGTAGACGAGATCTCCCACGTTTAGAGAGGACAATTTGACCTTTCCATTTACCCGAGCTTGCCTCTACTAGATGTAATCCTCCATGTCGTAATAGAGAATTACCATGGGCGAATCCACTTAAATCTCCAGCTTCCCCTAAAATTCCAGCTAAAGAGATTTCACTTATCCCTTTAATAGCGAGCAGTTTCTGTGCGAAAGGAATTTGTTGAAGCACGTTAGTGACTTCTTGTTCCACTCTTTCTAGTTGCGTTGTAGCGAGATCAAATTCTTCAAGTAATTGTTCCAGGTGTAGTTTATAAGCATCATGTGCTTGTTGGTTACCAACAGAACGTTTGGCTAATTCAATTAATGATTGGGCTTTTTTTAATCCAGCGTGTCGCTTCATCAGTGTTTTCCAACCTTTAATGATATCCAGGGCTTCCATGGAACGTAACTCGGTTGGTGTAGGGAATAGGCGGAGGGTTGCGATTGCACCTTTCCCTTTTACGTCTTTAAAGACTTGTCGCATCTCAGGGAAAACAACATCTACCCAACGATTTATTTGATTGATTGAACTGACGAGTCGTTTAACGATCACGTCACGGTTAGACATAAGTACCCGAAGTTTTTCGAAAGCCTCTGAAGTTGGGCGAATAAAGGCGTAGTAGCCATTCTTCACCATATCAGCGATGACGAGAGCGTCTTTTTTATCACTTTTGGATTGGGTATTATCTCGATTTTCTTTATTCTTTTTTACAAGATGAGGGTTAACAGTAACTACATCAATGGTTTGTTCGTATAGCCATTTTGATAGGTTAATCCAGTAATGTCCGGTAGGCTCCATACCAACTATTGCTGTGTCAAAATTTTTTATAGTTTTTAACCGGTTAATCCATTCTAGTAACCTAGTAAAGCCCTCTTCATTATTTTCAAAAGAGAGAGGATCACCGACCACAATACCACGGAAATTTACAGCACTACGTGAACTTGTTGTGCAATATCCACTCCGACCACAAGATGGCGGTCTGAGATTCTTTCAATAAGTTGATTTTGTTTTTCTTGCATTTTATACTTCATAGAAGAGCTTCCTCCTTAAGAGTTGATTTGTGTTGTGTGTATAATCATCTTATCGAGGGGCTCTATTTTTTTCAAACGTGAAAATTAACGTTCTACAGGAATGCTAAAGGATATTCCACAAACGGGCGCTTTAATTGAATAAAAGAAGGGCACATATTAAACATTGAATAATATTCCCTCTTCTTTGTTTTCATTTCAGAATCTTTATGTGAGAGATTACAACAGTTCATGCAGATATCTTAGGCAGTGATCATTGTCCGGTAGTCTTGAAATACACTAATTATTCTTGATTAGCTTTTCTTATCATAAATTATAAAAAACCCGTATTTTTCTTTATCAAGAAACTGATTTATAGTTAATGTAAAGAAGAAATGAACGGGGGAATGTTAGATGGATATTAAAAAAGATGTACAGCAGCAATTTGGAAAAAGCGCTGACTCCTATGTTACTAGTTCCATTCATAAAACCGGAAAAGACTTGCAAAAGCTTGTAGAAATAGCTTCCCTTAATGGGGAGGAAAAGCTTCTTGACATTGCAACAGGCGGTGGACATACGGCAAACGCTTTTGCTCCTTTTGTAAAAAACGTGACAGCACTTGACTTAACACCTGAAATGTTATTAGCGGCTGAAAATTTTATAAAAGGAAATGGTCATCAAAATGTTGACTTTCTAATTGGTGATGCAGAAAATCTTCCGTTTTCAGATGATATTTTTGATATGGTGACATGCCGAATTGCTCCGCATCATTTTCCTAATGTAAACAGATTTATTAAAGAAGTTTATCGAGTGCTTAAACAAAATGGGCAATTTTTGCTTGATGATAATGTTACCCCTGAGGATGATGAATTTGATCAATTTTACAATAGCATTGAAAAATGGCGGGATTACAGTCATTATCGGGCCTGGAAAAAAACCGAATGGCTCCGGATGATTGAACTATCCGGTTTTGAAATAACCGAATGGCATCGGTTTGTAAAAACCTTTCAATTTGACCCTTGGTGCAAGCGAATGGATTTTATCTCAGCTGAAAAAGATAAATTAACTAATTATATTAAAGCTGCTCCTCAAAGGGTGAAAGAGAAATTTCGTATCGTAATAGAGCAGGATCAAATTTTATCCTTTCAAGGGGAAGCCATTATCTTAAAAGCAGTCAAGATATAAAAAAATTCTTTGCACTAAGAGACGTTTCTCATTTTTGCAAAGGTTTTTTTTCATTATTTTGTGCAAGTTCATCTTGTTTAGGGGCATCGAACCCCAACATTCCCTAGATATGTAATTCTAAGGGAAAAGTAGGGGGATTATCATGAGTGATGATATCATGTTTTACTCGGATCTCTTTTTGTAAATTGATCAGATTAATCTTCCGCAATCGGGCGCTATTGTTGAACAACAGAGACAGAAAATGATCAATCTTTTTTATAAAAGCTAAATAGTCAATCTCAAAAGTAGAATCCATTTTGATCAATCTTTTTTCAAAATGGATTCTTTTATGTTTGCAGTAGAATGTATGGTTACATGGGATTTTTTGATCAAACTTTATTTCACACCAACACTGAATAACGAATCTAACAAAATAGATATTTTTCTAAAAGGTATGTGTAAACCTTACTTAAGATCTTTATCAAGTTTAAACCTGATTTTACTTTATTTTATTAAAGAAGTTTTATTTTGTTGAAACGTTTGTAATTTGATAAAAATCCAAAATGATGGTCGAATTTAATTCATCTAGTATAGAGATTTTTTTAGTATAGGGGTCTATTTATTGTACGTATCCGACTCTTGAAATGAAATATCCATCTTTCCATGTTTCGATTTCAATAATTGTTTTATTAGTTAGGCTTTCAGTTAAACGCTGTTCCATTTCTTCGATTTGACCTTCATCTAATATTGGTCTCGGTATTTTATAAAATCGTTTTCTGCCTGCTTTAATAGCTTAACATGTTCGGGCAGAAAGAACGCGCCCTGCCATTTTTTATTTTTTCCGCGATCCCTAAGCATGAAATCATCGCCCCTTTCTCCCCTTTCATTATAGGAACATTCGTTCTGTGTTTCAAGCCGTGTGTGGTAAGAAATTTTTAGAATTGTTTCCAATCCAATTCTATTTTTAACTACTAGCGAGCCTTAAGGCTGCGCGTTTTCTTTAGAAATAAGGACTTCGTTTTTAGAACAAAAGCTTTCCGAACATACTTTGGGCGGCAGCACTACGGACTGATCAGAAAGGAAAGAGCGTCTTTCTGTCAATCCGTACGTATCGCTTCGGCATTAAATGAATCGATGACCACGGTATGTACGTGTCATGTTACTCCATTAAAGGGCCATTTAATTGAATAAGAGGTTACATAAAATCCCACTTTTTTATGCAGTCATCAGACTTCTGAAGAAGCCGAACGTTGATTTATCAACAATGTATAAAAATCTGTTAAACGATAAAAAATGAACAAACGCCAAACCTTTATTTAAGGGTTTGGCGTTTTTGCTATCGCCTTTTAGTTGACTTTATGTTAACTAACTTTGTATAGGGTATACAATTTCTAATCAGAATTAAGATAGATATTAAGGATTGAATTGATATTACCAAGCAAAAAAATCGGTACACAACTTGCTATAAAATCTAAACGGATAGAAAATCGATTAAAGCACCATAATAATTAAAACTTATGAATTGAGTTAATAATTTCAGTATTGGGGGTCTTTTAGTGAATAAAGATGATTTAGAGCTTCAAAATGCAGTCGATGAATTAAGAGAACTTGGTAATCTGTTAGAACAAAAAGGTGTCCATTTTTGTGAAGAAGAGAAGTGGAGAGATTTCTTAAGTACAACTGAAGAAGATTCG
Source organism: Bacillota bacterium (assembly GCA_051750265.1). GTDB lineage: Bacteria > Bacillota > Bacilli > Bacillales > Bacillaceae > Metabacillus. Next base: position 4,742 of record JBNJJO010000044.1, read on the forward strand.
TTGTAACTAAGATAAACTCGGCTGAAGTTGTACCAGCAATCTTAGGTATGAAACCCCTTAGCCCCTTAGCGTACATAAACTGGGTGTTTCCCTTGTTTTATGGGACAAATGTTTTGTTGGCAATGACCCCTTCAGTAAAGGGGTCAATAACGTTTAACTATATCTTATTAATTATTCAAAAGTGAGGAAAAAATATTGATTAATTGTCATACATTAATTTTTTCTGCTTCTATTGGTAATGGGCATAATCAAGCAGCCAAAGCACTACAAGAAGAGTTTGAAAAAAACGGGTATACATGTGAAATCATCGATACATTTAAGTTAATTAGTCCGGCATTTCACAAGATAGTTTTAAAAAGTTATTTGCAAATTTTAAAGTTCAGTCCGATTGTTTGGGAAAAATTATATCACCATACAGAAGAGCATCCTTGGTTTATGATAATGGACCAATTTGGAACAATTTTCACGGAACGTCTGTACTCAATTGTCCAAAAACATAAATGTACGTCGTTAATTTCAGTCCATCCTTTTTCGACAGCTGTATTGTCAAAATTGAAGAGAAAAAAAAATTTAGATATTCCGTTATATACTGTAATTACTGACTTTGTTATGCATCCAGCATATATTCGAAACGAAGTAGATGGATATTTTACAGCTTCAGATCATTTGGATTATTTTGCAACTTTATATAATATACCAATAACAAAGTTCTACTCAACTGGAATCCCAATTTGTTCTATACCATCTTTAAAGAAACCAAAATGGAAGGTAAAGTATGAATTACAGTTAGACCCGGAGAAAAAAACGATATTAATCGCAGGTGGTGCGATCGGATTAACAAAATTCACGAAGATATTAAAAACTTTAAACGCCATAGAAGACAAGGTTCAACTTGTCTGTATAACCGGTCATAATAAGAAAGCAAAAGCAAAAATTGAACAACTGGAAAGTAAGCACGAGATAGTTAGTATTGGTTTTACAAATAGGTTTACCGATTATCTAAGGGCTAGTGATGTTATTCTATCTAAAGCAGGTGGATTAACCATGGCAGAGTCATTAGCATGTGAAACGCCGATTTTAATACATCAACCCGTACCAGGTCATGAAGAACAAAACGCACAGTATTTAATGAATTATGGAGCAGCTGTAAAAGCTGAAATTTGCGAAGAGATTCCTGTAATATTAGAACACATTTTGTTTAATGAACGTTATTATGAAGCGATGGTACAGAACATCAAAAAAATTCAAAAGCCTTATGCTGCCAAAGAAATCATTAGTGAAATAAGTAAGTGTGTAAACTACAAAAAGGAAGTAACAATAAATTAACAAATCCCACGATTAATTTCTCGTGGGATTGTTGAGTGTGGCCAGTGATTAAAAAGCAGGTAAAGAGGAACTGAAATAACTATTTTTCTATCCTAAAACCCTTCCCTAAATCAAAATCCCTATTATTCATCCAAGATACGGTAAAAGGAATCTTCTTAGCGTGAGAAAGTGATAAAAGTTGGTGGTACCCCAATAAGCAACGGGGATTATTAAGAGATATGAATCGTTCCTCAAATTTATCAGTCCTCTTTTTTAAACTCTCATTATAAAAAGAATAACGAATAATTTTAAATCTATAATGGATAAATTATAAATGTTATTTTCAATAAAAGATAAAAAAGGAGAAAGGAATATGAAATATTCTGGAGAAAGCTTAGAAAATTTGTTAGGAGTAAATCAGAGAGCGAGGTATAAAAAAGAAGTAGAAATTTTGGATCAATACTTTGAAACCCCTATCATTCATAGGGAGATACATGGGGATAAAATTTATGTCGCCTTAAATCTGGATAGGGTATGGAACCAGATAAGTTAGTTATAAAATAGCAACCTGTTTTTTATATAATGCTTCCACAAAGTTAGAAATCTGCCATTTTTATATCATAGGATACGTTGAATACGGTGGAAAATTATACTGTATATAAGAGTACTTTAGTTTAATAAAGTTCAAAATAGTTTCTTCTGGTCTATAATAATTATTGATCTTCAACAATAGGGCGCCATTCTTGAATGAGGGTACTGCAAAAGTACAATTTTTTTAAAATGAAAAATGGTAAAAGAAAAACGAGCCTCCAGAATCGTTTCTAAGGCTCGTTTGGCATATAGGGAGACATTTTTGTACCCCCTAAAATCATTCATTTTTCGAAAACTACCACTTTTGCAGGGTCCTCTGAATAAGAAGGCGTCCTTCTTTATCGGGCCATATTCTGGAATAAGTGATTGTGCTAAATGTAGAAACTTGAAATAATTGTTATACTCCTGCCCGAATTAGAATTCAACCATGTGCATTATATGTTATTTGAGAAACAATTAACCAAAACGACGAAGAACCCTCAATTTCATAGTTTTGATTGAAGTAAGGGTTCTCATGATTAAACACAAATTATTTTTTTTTCATTTCTTCTAAAGCCTCTTCATAATCAAATTCAACTAATGCCACAAACATTTTGTTTATTTCTCCAATGATACTTTTTATAATTTCAATCATGATTTGTATGAAAAACTTCCTTTCTTAACTTGTATTGAATCACTATGAATAATCTTTTAATAATTAGTTACTGATTATTTTCATGGTTTTGTTCTTCAGAAGGTTCTTCAGTTGGATCTGGTTCATCTTCATCAACACCATTACATCCAAATAGAAATCCTAGGGATAAAACAGAAGACATTAGTACAAGTAAGTATTTTTTTCTTTCCAAAGTTTATATCTCCCTTCAAGAAATATATTCTTTTCTCAGTATCTACCTGATCAAAAAAATTATTCCCTTTTTAAGGTAATACCAACAATGATGTTAAGAATTTGTGGGTCATTCCCGAAAGATTAGAAAAGAGAAGGATTTAAGTTTAAATTTGACAAAATTGAAAAAGCTCTTCAGCAAATTCTAGAGAAAAAATTCATTTCATACGGTGGAACTTCATAATTCCATAATCGGGGGGCGTTTCTCCAATATCTGTGCATTACAGATATTAGAGAACGATCTTCCATTAAAGGGCGCAATTGCACTTTTGACTATTTTCTATTTGCTAATGCATTACGGTCATCGGCCATAGGGGGTTGTTCCAACCAACCGTTATTGATCATAAGGTTCATTCCATCCTCAGAATATAGGCTAATTTCTCCTATAAGAGTTGTGTACTGTGCTACCAAATCTCGTCTTTGGACAACGGATAATCCAAGTCCGTAAAAGCCAATAGCAGTCGAAACTAATGAGACGATATGGTAAAGCATCAGTTTATCTGAAAAAGGTGGAACCGTTGAATTGGTGACTTCTGACTCCCATTTCCTTGGTGAATGCAGGTCATCTTCAGCTAAAATAGAATCGAAAGTTTTAACATGTTTTTGACAAAGGGCTGCTCCTCTTTGAAAGTACTTACGAAGTTCTTTTGATGACGTTACTTGGCTGAATCCAATTTCCAACACGATTTTTATCATAAGCTTTTGTACATTAAAACAGAAACCACTGATTTCCACTACGTTTAAAGGTCTTTGTTTCCCGAACCAACCCTTTAGGTACTGTTGATTTTTTACAAAATCAATCTGCTCCGGTGTGTTAATAGATGGAGATCGACTGAAAATTCCCTTTTGTAACATAATCTCTACGATCTTATCGTATAGTTGCGTGGTTTCTGTGATGCATTGAATAAAGTAGCTTCTTACGTCCGCACGTACTGAAGTGCCCACCGCACCGGCGTAACCCGTTAAACCTTGAAGTGTCATCACATACATATAATCCAAAATTAAAGGATCTGAAAATAATGGGGGAGCATCAAGGTTCACATCTTCTTTTGTAAATCCTTTCGGAAACGGATAATTGTCCTGGTTGAAAAATTCTTTAATTTTCTCAATATGAGATTTTGATAACCCTATTGCCAATTCAAGTACTTCACGAATATCTTGATCTACCACATTCTTCAAGGAATGGTCGATAAAACAGATGGTCAAACTGTCATTCTGAAATTGCGTCCAAAGGGCTGCAAGTTCTGATGAGGATAAGCGAACGTTGTGATTAATGTTTTCCATAGAAAAGTTCCTCCAATATATAACTTAAAAATCATTTCTCTGAAATAAAAAAGTATATGTACACAATGAATAATGCAGCTTTAATATCACTTCATATCGGTGAAACCTAAAAGGAGTTCATCTGTCTCCACATAAACAACCTCCTATTCAATCCTTAATTAAAATTCCCTAAAAGGTAAAAAATATATGTAACAACATGATATTCAATCCGAGAAATAAAAGTGGTTACCTAAGAGGATGATAAAACCGACCTTTTGGGCAACCACTTTTTTCTATGTCTGTATTATGATTTATCAGTTATTTTATTTCTCACTTTTCCTTGTCTTATCAAACTTTTTATACATTACTGAGTGGATGGTTATGAATAGTTGCTTGTTCAACAATCGGGCGCGCGCGACAAGTTTTGTTATAAATGCTTTTAGCGTGAAAAACAAGAGATTATATAAGCTATAATCTTAACTTTACAACGGAGGATGGGAATGACGGATCCATGTTTCCTGAAACCATCCCGTCAATACTCCTGCATGCGTGATGATTGACAGGTCATGGGGTGTGAAGCACAGGTGGATTCGGTTGAACGAAGGCTGAAGCCATTCCTTTGGAAAAGGTATGCTAACGGATAGACCGCACGGCTGAAAAACTAGATAAGGTGAGAATGTTCCGCCATAAAGGAACTGACGAACTTCCGAATGTACGGGTCTAAAGATTGAACATAGAGGAAACCTATGTACCATCAAAGGATGGGGTGAGTGGTGTAGAGTAAAAATGCGCCCTCTGAAATACGCTATGCCGAACAATGGCGGCATCGAGCTCACAGGCTTATAGGAAGCACCTACGTCTAGAACGGATAGCTACGTTGTAAGGTACTTGGAAAGCAAGGGACGTTGAAACAAGGGCTGTCACCCGAAACGTTTGTTATAAGACTTACGTCGAAATGCATTTGTCCTTGTGAGGGTAGGGGTATGACTAATGAACCTTCTGTAATGGGAGTGGAGGAACAGCCCCAAGTCTAGCGAAATGAAACGATTATTTTCCAAGCGTTCATCGCACCGATCGGGTAGGAATGTGGGGATTTCCACAGTGCGAGCTTTTAGCAGGAAGACTTGAGACACCTTCTTGTCTAAGGGTAACGAGGAACTTATAGTCTAGTACAAACCGTTAGATGGAACGCGGAAGGATGGGAAACTATCATATTCCGTGTGGAGCAGGGGAAAAGCTGGAGATAACTTCAAACGCTTACCTATTGCTAACAATTCTAGAACAAGGAATTGTGTCTCTTTTTTAGTTATCTTTAAGACCCCTATTTAGGGGTCTTAAAGATAACTAAAATTATACATTCAAATTTATTCGCTTCTGATCTTTATAATTTTGAATCATTTTATCTAGCTGTTTATCTTCTGTTGCGATTATATACTTCTTATCCCATAGGTTATTTCCGTGATTTAGTTTAGAAGCAGGAAATTCCTTATATAAGAACCGAGCCGATCCCCCTTTAAGAGCTTTGATGATGTTAGGAATATAGTGAGTTGTTTTGCAGTTAATAATAAGTTTCACGCTGCTTTTATCGAAATCCATTGCGATTATCTTAAATTCATGGCGATCCGATACACTTTTGAAATACCGTTTAATAAAATCCGTTTCTTCGGTTTTAAGTGCAATGTGATTATTCGTGAAAAAAGCAATATGATATTGCAGAAAACTATCATGATATTTGTTTGAATATACTTCAGGCATAAGTGTTTTCCCCGACCTTTCCGTAATTGTTATAAAGTGAATATATACTTCTTGTTTTTACTTTAACAGGAATATATTTCAAATTCGATTTATACGTATTGGAGGATCAAAGGGGAGCTTTCTATGTCATATTTTACTTAGAGACAAAATTTCCGAAATGTCTGTACCAATATAAAAAATGTTCAATTTGGGTATACCCTGATAACGGACAGATTAGTTTAATAAGGAATATATTATTTTTTTAAATGAAGAATTGTATTATATTTTATGGTTAAATCAGGGAGTGAAAATTATGGAAATAAACAAAGAGGTTTTGAAAGGTCATATTGATACGTTAATCCTATCGTTATTACATAGCAGGGATATGTATGGTTATGAATTAGCCAAATTGGTTCGAGAAAAGAGCGAAAATCAATTTGAATTAAAAGAAGGCACGCTTTATTTTTCTTTAAAGCGATTAGAAAAAAAATAAATGGATCTCTTCTTACTGGGGTGATGAACAAGGACCAGGAGGAAGAAGAAAATATTATAAATTAACGCCATTAGGTGAAGAAGGTTTCAAAAAAAAACGATCGGAATGGCAATTTGTTAAAAAAATTATTGATTCGTTTATAGGGGGAAAGGGGTAGTGACAGCTTCGCTGGTACTACCCCATTTATCAGGCAGGAGCCCCTTTCTAGTTTTCATTATCAAGATTTTCTTGGAATTAGTGCGTCAGTTCCGACATAAAGAGGGTAAATCAATTCTGTCAAGATTTCCGAGTCCACATTTCTTACACAAGAGATCAGGGCTACCATTTAAAAAGTGCTGAAGAAGATAAGCGGAATTTGATTTTAAAAGCCATTTCTCTGTTGACGATCAAACCAAATGCCTGTGAGAAATTCAAGGTGATTTTTGGACAGCATCATCTTGAGGACCAGTTTGAGTTATACCAAGAGATTTTAAAAGAGTTAGAAAGTCAATTTTCTTTAGCATTTATTGAAGAAAGAATGTTTGGGTTTATTTATTTGTTGCAAATGATCCACATTAGACAGAAGCAAAATAAATGGGTACAATACAAATCTATTCGGATACTATTAGCTTTTTAGAAGACTTAAGTTTTTAACATAAACGGAAGATTTTATAATTGAAAGCAGTCATCACTTTGATTAAAAACCCTCAAAGGATTCATATAGCAATCCTTTGATCAAATGAATCCTAAAATGTAGTACGGAAATAAAAAAAACATCTACAATTTCATATATTTGTAAAAAAACATAGTCTCATTTCAGCATTAAACTGGAATGGGATTTTATTTTGAAGATTTAAGCAATCATGCTCAAACCTAATTGTTTCAACGTTTTTGAACGTCTTAATGATTAAATTTTTTTAGTAATTTGTATTTAAATAAAAAAAACACTTGAAAAATAGTATACGTTTTCATATTATAGTAACAAAGATACCTACTTTTACTTAAAGGTTACTACGTATCTTGTTGATTATAAAATTATTTAATTCCGGAGGGGAAAAAAATGAAATATTTTTTAGACAGTGCCAAAATTGATGAAATTAGATATGCATATGAAAATTGGGGAATTGATGGGGTAACGACAAATCCACGCCATATCATGAACAGTGGTAAACCTTTTTTAACGGTTTTAGATGAATTAGGAAGTGAATTTAGAGGGGTTAAGGATTTCCCGATCTCAGCTGAAATCAATCCTCATTTAGATGATGCAAAGGAAATGGTTAATGAAGGAAAGAAAATTGCTGGACTATCATCAAACTTTATTATTAAAATACCTTGTACAGAACCTGGTTTAATTGCTGCTAAGGAGCTAGAAAAAGAAGGAATACGTACCAATGTTACGCTTGTATTCTCTCCTTCTCAAGCATTGCAGCCTGCTAGAATAGGAGCAAAATTTGTTTCACCATTTGTTGGATGGAAGGAAAATAGTGGGGAAGATACAAATCAATATATTAAAGATATTGTAGACATTTATAATGGTTATAATTACGAAACTGAAATTATTGTAGCTGCTCTTCGTAATGGAAAGCAAATTGTGGATGCGGCAAAAACAGGCGCACACATTGTTACTTGCGGCTTTGATGTATATAAAAATAGTTTTTATCATGCATTTACTGATTACGGTTTAGATATATTTCGTAAGGCTTGGGATAACACAGTACAAGAAGAAATTGTATTAAAATAGTAACCGCTAGTAAATTCCAGTGTCCCTCAAAGATGTTATTTCTTTAACCTTTGAGGGACTTGTATAAGAAAGGGTATATGGAGGTTAATTTCTTGCGAAAATTTGATTTATTGAAGACATTGAACACTCACATCTCATTTTATCATGTAAAAGAGAACGAATTTACACCATATGGGAAAATAATAAATAACTACAATTTTAGTGAGTTAGAGTCTTATATGATGCAGACAAACATTCCCGAAGATGGAAACGTTTATGTTCCGTCTGTCATGCAAATGGAACAGTCTCAAGTAAAAGAACAAGTTCAAACTAACTTTTATGGTAATTTACCTATACAAATCGGCTACTGCAACGGTAGAAATTCTACGTTAAACGGTCTTGAATATCATAAAGGAAGCGAAATCAATATCGCTTTGACAGATATTGTTCTTCTTTTAGGAAAGGTACAGGATATCAACAATAATCATTATAGCACTAAAAATGTTTGCGCTTTCTTTATTCCGAAAGGGACAGTAATAGAGCTTTATGGGACAACCCTTCACTTTGCACCATGCAAAGTTACAGATGAAGGTTTCAAAGTGGTTGTCATTTTACCAGCAGGAACGAATCAACCATTGGAAAAAGAAGTTAAAATTAGAACAGAGGAAGATTCCCTATTGTTTATGACGAACAAATGGCTACTTGTACATCCGGAAAGAGAAATGTTAATCAACCGAGGAGCGTATACGGGAATTGATGGGGAAAATACTCAAATCCACTATAAATAATTTAAGAATGATAGATGAAAAATAAAAAAGGAGGCATAAAATCATATGGAGATGACAAATCTTTGGTTTACGCTTTTATCTTGTGTATTCTTTATGGGCTTGGTAGGATGGCTTTCATACTTAAAAACTAAAGGTGATGTAAGTGATTCCGCTGGATATTTTTTAGCTGGTCGTGGTTTGACTGGAACATTTATTGCCGGATCTTTATTGTTAACAAATTTATCAGCAGAGCAATTAATTGGTCTTAATGGTCAGGCATATCGTTCCAATTTATCAAACATGGCATGGGAAGTAACCGCTGGTTTTGCCGTTGTAATTATGGCACTCTACTTACTTCCAAAATATTTAGGTGGTGCTTTCACAACATTACCGGAATTCTTGAGTTCACGTTATGATGAAGGAGTTCGTCGTCTTTCTGTTTTACTTTTTATGCTGGGGTATATCTTAGTTACAATTCCTTCCGTTCTATATTCTGGAGCATTAGCAATTTTAAAATTATTTGATGTACCTTCGATGTTAAACATTTCGTATGCAGAATCTATTTGGTTGATCGTTTGGATTGTCGGAATTATCGGAGCTATTTATGCTATTTTCGGTGGATTGAAAGCGGTTGCCGTATCAGACACAATAAACGGTATTGGACTATTGATTATAGGTGTACTTGTACCAGTGTTAGGATTCATTACATTAGGTGATGGAAGTTTTGCAGAAGGAGTAAAGAAGGTTGTAACGGCGAATCCCGAAAAGTTAAATGCAATCGGTTCGAGTACAGATTCTGTCCCATTTGGTACAATCTTTACAGGTATGATATTAGCGAACCTTTTTTACTGGGGGACAAATCAATATGTAATCCAACGTACATTAGGTGCAGCTAGCTTAGCAGAGGGACAAAAAGGAGTACTATATTCTGGCTTCTTCAAACTTGCTATACCGTTTTTTATGATGGTTCCAGGTTTGATCGCCTTCCAGTTATATGGTGAAGGAATGGAGCCGGTCGACTTAGCATATCCTGCGCTTGTTGCAGATGTTTTACCATTGTATATGTCTGGTTTCTTTTTAGCAGTCTTACTTGGTGCGGTGTTAAGTTCTTTCAACTCACTGTTAAACTCAGCAGCAACAATGTTTGCACTTGATATTTATAAACCTTTGAAGTCGAATGCTTCAGATAAAGAATTAATTCGTGTTAGTAAAATTTTTGGGACAATCATTGCTTTAGTGTCGTTTTTCATATCACCATTGTTAATGAATGCACCAGATGGATTATGGGATTTAATTCGTCGCTTTACAGGTTTTTTCAACATCCCGATTATTACAATTGTACTAGTAGGTTTGCTTTCAAAGCGTATTCCAGCAATGGCGGCAAAAGTGGTTATAGGGTTCCATGTAATCACATACTATATGCTTGTTTGGGGACTCAACCAGCTGTTTGGAGTTCAAGTGACGATTAACTTCATTTATGTATATGCAATTCTATTCTGTATTGAAGTTACCATCATGATGACAATCGGAAAGATGAAACCAATGAAAGTACCATATATGTTCAAGTCAAAGGCACAAGTAAGTCTTGTACCTTGGAAATATTCCTTACTTGTAACAGTGGTTCTATTGACTCTTATCGTCATGACATATGTTGTTTTCTCACCAATTGGCTTGGCATACGGAGATGAAATTGTTTCCCCAATATTTTGGCCGGCTATGATATCGGTTACAGTAATCGCAATTATTTTAGGGGTTCTTTCTGTGAAGAGCTGGAATAAAAAATATGCGAATTACTTAGAAAATCAACAGATCTCAGAAATTGATAATGATAGTAAAAAACTAGCTTAACCTTTAGAACGAATGCTGCTACATTCGTTCTAATCTTGGATTTTAGTTTGAAATGAGGGAGAAAAGTGATGAGCTTTACTGGAACAAATACAAGCATGGCAATAGAATTATGTAAAGATGGCTTTGAATTAGCATGGAATGGAGAAATATTGCTAAAGCATTCTTCAAATAAGCCGTTTATATATGTAGGTTACGGGGAAGAAAAAATTGAGATGTACCGTGGTAATTTTGACATTCAAGACTATGTAATGGAGAGAACGGCTCTTCGGTATGCAAAAACGTTAGTAAATGAGGATGGAAAAGTTTTTATATCTCTTAGTAAGTATGAAGGAGATGAACCAGCAGTAACTTTGTCATTAAAGCTAGATGATGGACAAGCGAAGTTGGAGTTTATTGAAACGGACAAAGGGATAAATCGATTCTGGATCCGTATTGAAGCTGATCAAGAGGAAAAAGTGTATGGATGCGGTGAGCAGTTGTCTCATTTCAATATGAGAGGAAAAAACTTTCCGCTTTGGACATCAGAACCTGGTGTTGGCAGGAACAAAAACACCTATGTAACTTGGCAGGCTGATGTAAAAGATAAAGCTGGCGGAGATTATTATAATACAAATTTCCCGCAGCCGACGTTTGTTTCAAGTAATAAATATTACTGTCATATTGAAACCACAGCATATGCTGACTTTGACTTCCGTCAATCAAATTTCCATGAACTCCAAGTTTGGGAAGTCCCAAAGGAAATTATTTTTGAAGGTGCTTCTTCATTTGTTAGTCTAGTAGAGAAAATTACGGAACGCTTTGGCCGCCAGCCAGAATTACCTGAGTGGACTTATAAAGGTATTTGGTTAGGGATTCAAGGTGGAACAGATATAGTAGAAGCTAAGCTGGATAAAGCTATTGCTAAAGGAGTTAAGGTTGGCGGTGTTTGGTGTCAAGACTGGCAAGGCAAGCGTATCACATCATTTGGGAAACGATTGATGTGGAACTGGCGCTGGAACCCTGAAGAGTATCCAAATCTTGATAAGAAAATCCATGAGTGGAAAGAAAAGGGCATACGCTTTTTAGGATACATTAATCCTTATGTTGCAGTAGAAGGAGATTTATATAAACATGCAAATGAAAATGGATATTTGGCACTGACATCAGACGGAGAAACGTACCTTGTTGATTTTGGAGAATTTTATTGTGGAGTTGTCGATTTTACAAATCCATTCGCATGTGATTGGTATAAAAAGGTCATTAAAGAAAATATGATTGATTTTGGAATAGATGGATGGATGGCCGATTTCGGTGAATACTTGCCAACAGATGTTGTTCTTCATAATGGCGTCGATGCAAAAATGATGCATAATGCATGGCCTTCAATGTGGGCAAAAATCAATTATGAGGCCGTTTCTGAATCGAATAAACTAGGTGAAGTTGTTTACTTCATGCGCGCAGGATATACAGGAGTGCAAAAATATTGTACACTTCTTTGGGGCGGAGACCAAAGTGTTGACTGGTCTTTAGACGATGGCTTAGCATCAGTAATCCCAGCTGCATTATCTTCAGGTATGATAGGCTGCGGATTGCACCATAGTGATATCGGTGGATATACAAGTTTACATGGAAATAAACGTTCCAAGCAGTTACTTATGAGATGGTCGGAGATGGGTGCATTTACACCTGTAATGAGAACACATGAAGGAAATCGTCCAGATGATTGCTTCCAATATGATGATGATGACGAGTCATTAGAGCACTTAGCAAAAATGACAAATATTTATGTAACACTATCCCCATATACAAGGTCACTTGTGAAGGAAAACGCCGAACGTGGTATTCCTGTCCAGCGTCCATTGTTTATGCACTATGAACAGGATGAAAAAGCATATGATATTCAGTATCAATATTTATATGGACAAGACTTACTTGTTGCTCCAGTTCACCAAGAGGATCAAAAGGAATGGGAAGTTTATTTGCCTGAAGACGAATGGATTCACGTATGGAGTGGACAAGAATACAAAGGTGGGACAGTAACTATCGAATCTCCAATTGGGCAGCCACCAGTATTTTACCGTAAGAATTCTGAATGGAAAGATTTGTTTTCAAAATTATCGAACATCTAACTTCGTTATCTTAATACTTTTTAAAAGGTTGTTGAGACTTTTCAACAGCCTTTTTTTAATCATTCCTCTTACAGGGTGAGGTTTAATATAAAAATGTATTATGTAGGTTTGAACTCATAAGAAGATAGTAATGTATGCTATAATAGTTATGATGAATGTAAGATAATAGTGGATAAAAAATTTTTAATCAATGATTAGAAAAGGTTAATAAAAATTCAACTATTCGATTAGACAATGTGTACCTATAACAGTTTTTAATTCATTCATACTATATAAATCTACTCTATAAAAAATTTAGATATTACAGAAATATAGCGGAAGGGAGTTTTTAAAATTGGTAAGTATGGTAGATCCTGATAAGAATATTGCTTTATATCTTCAAGTAAAAGATATTCTTATTAAACGCATTCAAGAAAAAGTATGGGCCCCTAATACATTAATTCCTACAGAACAAGAATTAATGGAAGAGTTTAATGTAAGTAGAACAACTTTACGCCAAGCTATTTCTATACTTGTGCAGGATGGTCTGTTAGAGAAAAGGCAAGGTAAAGGAACAATTGTAAAGTCACAACAACTTACAGGGAACGGAAGATTAAAGGGTTTTGCAGAAGAAGCAACTGAAAAAGGGTTAACACCTAATTCAAAGTTAATGCGAGTAGAATTTAAAACAGATTTGTATCATGAGAAATCGATGCTAGATATACCGGAAGATGGTGAAGTTTTAGTAATTGAACGTATTCGTTTTGCTGATCAGGTACCAATTGCAATCGAGCGTACATGCTGGCCTTCTCATATTGGAAAGTTGTTTATAAATCAGGATTTAGATAGTGCGAAATTCTATGAAATCTTAGAGGATAACGACATTATTTTGAAAAGTGCACAAGAGAAGATATCTGCTATTAATGCGACACTATTTGAGGCTGACTTACTGGGAATTCGCGGCGGAGAAGCGATGCTAGGGACGGAAAGATTAAGCTTTGGACTTGATGATAGACCAATCGAATTTTCTACAATGAAATTTCGCAGTGATAAATACCATTATAATATTGAACTTAAGAGATAAATATGTATACAAATGCCGGCCAATGGTTTTTATCATTGGCTATTTCTATTTTATAAACGAATAAATTGTCCTTACTATGATTAATGTTTTCATAATTATAATTAAATAAAGGTTTTGAAAAACTTTTGCAGATAATTTGGAAAAAAACGAAAAAACACTTGAAAAACTGTAGACGTTTTCATATTATAGTATTAAAGGTACCTACTTTTAATTAAAAGGTAATTATCTTTTAGGTAGTACAGTCAATAAAATTTGAATCAGCTTAGACTTTAGGATTACCTATATTAAGTAGTTAGAAACTTTGAAGACTCATAAAGTAAATCGAGAAAATTGAGTGAATCTTGAAACTTTTAAGTTTTTTTGCAGTCAAAGGTAATGATGTTTGTTTGATTATAGTAATGAATTTTGGTTAGCAGGATAAACATAAAAGGAGAAAATGTGATGCCAAATACAGTAATTTTATACCTTCCAATCGGAAGAAAAACATTTGATCTTGAAACAGCAGAAATGTATCGCGGCCAAAGTATGAAATGGCTGCAGGAAAGTGGTCATACGATTGTAGCACCAAATGAAATCCTCACATCAGTAGAAGAGCTTGAACAATTTTTGCAAACAGCAGCTGGCACTGAAATAGATACTGTTCTATATCAAAGTGTAACATTTGCAGATGGTGAATTCATGGTTAAGGCTCTAGAGTACTTTAAGGAACCAGTTATTGTCTGGTCCGTTCGCGAGCCGAGTGTGGGCGGTCGTTTACGGTTAAATTCGTTGACGGGTGGAAATAGCACAAGTAATGTACTGCGTAATCACCGACACCCATTTGCATTCGCGTTTGGAAATCCAGATGAAGAGAAGCTCCAAAAAGAATTGCTTCAGAAATTTGATGTAATGCGTGTTCTTAAATCGTTGAATCAACTGAAAATTGGGGTTGTTGGAGAGTATCCTCCAGGATTCTTTTTCTCAGATGCAAATGAGGGTGAACTGAAAGAAGCGCTTGGTGTAACACTTCATAAGATGGATTTGCAAGAGGCTTTTAGAAAGTGTGTGGAACTTCCTGAAGAAGAATGGATTGGTGAAATTGATCGGGCAGAACAACAAGTAATCGGCTTGAATCGTGAGGATGACACAGTCAAAAAATTTGCACAGTTCTCGACATACGTTAAAAAACACATCGAGGAAGAAGAGATTAAGTCAATCGCCATGAGATGCTGGCCGGACTTTTTCAATGACTTAGGTGCAGCACCATGTTCGGTACTGTCACAGTTTACGGAGGATGGAATGGTTTCTTCATGTGAATCAGATATACACGGATCTGTTTCCATGTATATATTACGAGAGTTAACTGGAGGCGGTGCTCCATATTTAGGTGACTTGGTCCATGTAAACGAGGAAAAAAACTCAGTCGTCTTTTGGCATTGCGGAGCTGGAGCGTACTCACTTGCCCACCCATCTACAGGGGCTACAGCCGGCTTGCATCCAAACCGTAAGATGGGGTTTGCGATGGATTTTGGTTTAAAAGCCGGTGAAGTAACAATTTTCCGAGTAAGCCATACACCAGACGGGTATCGACTTCTTGTTATGAAAGGGAATGCACTTGATGTGGAACAACCTTTTAGTGGTACATCTGTCGAAGTAGCATTAACAACAGATGTTACTAGTACACTTTATGACATAATGAATTCAGGCTATGAGCCTCACTTTGCACTAGTATATGGTGACGTAACCAAACAGCTAATCGAACTTGGCCGTCTGCTTAAATTAGAAACGAACGTTTTTGTTTAAGAAAGAAGGTTTGTTACTTCCACTTAATAACTGAAATCTTTAATGTTGAAGGGAGTTTTTAATAAGTGGGAAGTAGTTATGAGCCTACCAAAAGTATTTCACTATATTTACAAGTTAAAGACACGATAATCAAACGGATCCAAGAAAAGGAATGGAAACCGAATTCATTAATTCCGACTGAAAATGAATTGATGGTAGAGTTTAATGTCAGCCGAACAACAATTCGACAAGCTGTTTCAATACTTGTCCATGATGGAATCTTAGAGAAAAAACAGGGGAAAGGGACAATTGTAAAGCCTCAAGTTTTTGTAGGAAGTTTAGGCAAGTTAAAAGGATTTGCAGAAGAAGCAGTAGAAAAAGGGATAACTCCAAGCTCCAAATTACTATTAGTTAAAACCAGCAGCGATTTACATTATGAAAAGTCTATGCTAAAGGTACCAATGGACGAAGAAATAGTTGTCATTGAACGACTACGTTTTGCTAATCAGACACCAATTGCAATAGAGCGCTCCTGTTGGCCTAATTACATCGGGGAATTATTAGTTAGCCAGGATTTAAATGGAGCCACATTTTACGAAATATTAGAGAAAAGTAACATTGTCCTGAAACATGCCAAAGAAAAAATAACTTCAATTAATGCAACGCTATTTGAGGCCGACTTGCTTGGCATTCGAGGGGGCCAGGCATTGTTAGTTATGGAAAGACTCAGTTTTGGGAATGAAGATCGACCGATAGAATTTACAACGACAAAATTCTGTAGTGATAAATATCAATATAATATCGAACTTATTAGGTAAATAAAACGATAAAAAAGCACTTAAAGGAGTGGGGAATATGTCAACAATAACTGCAGGTAAACAATACGGATTATATATTAATGGAAAATGGGAACAAACAACTGAAACGATGGAAGTATTAAATAAATATAATCAGGAAGTAACAGCATATATTTCAGTAGCTGAAAAAGAACATGTGGATGCAGCGGTTCAAGGTGCAAAAGAAGCGTTAAAGAGTACGTTTTCACCATATGCACGTTATGAGGTATTGATGAAAGCTGCTCAGTTATTAGTAGAACGTCGCGAGGAATTTGCACAAGTACTTGCTTTAGAAGTGGGAAAACCAATCCGCGAGTCTCGAGGGGAAATTGAACGTGCTGCTCAAACATTAGTCATTTCAGCTGAAGAAGCTAAACGTATCCACGGACAAGGGATTCCAGTAGAGGCAGCACCAGGTTCTGAAAACCGAATGGCATTTACAGTTCGTGTACCAGTTGGAGTTGTTGCTGCCATTACACCATTTAATGTACCAGTTAATCTAGTTTGTCATAAAATTGGTCCTGCTTTAGCGGCAGGGAACAGTGTTGTACTTAAGCCTGCAGAAGTGACGCCAGTTTGTGCATTAATGTTAGCGGACTTAATAGAAGAAGCAGGTCTTCCAAAAGGTCGTCTTCAAGTTTTAACAGGAGACGGTGCTAAAATTGGAGAATGGCTTTTAGAAAACAGAGATGTAAATATGTTCACGTTTACAGGGAGTCCTCGTGTAGGTGAATATATTCGCTCGAAAGCAGGATTACGTAAAGTTGCCTTGGAACTAGGAAACAACTCAGCAACAATTGTACACAATGATGCAAATTTAGAACAAGCTGCATCTTTGATTGCTCAAAAAAGCTTCAATAATGCTGGCCAAGTTTGTATATCTGTGCAGCGTGTATACGTTCAAGAAGAGGTTTTTGAAGCATTTATCGCTTTATTAAAGAAAAACACAGAAAAACTTGTCGTAGGTGATCCTTCAGATGAATTAACGGATATTGGTCCGATGATTCGTATTTGTGAGGCCGAGCGTGTTGAAAGCTGGGTAAATGAAGCAGTTGAGCAGGGAGCTACTATTGCGTTAGGTGGTAAGCGTAATGGCGCACTATATGAGCCTACAATTCTAACAAATGTAAATGATGATATGAAAGTATGCCGCCAAGAAGTATTTGGTCCAGTGGTTTCAGTAGCGACATATAAAGAAATAGATGAAGTGATTGCGAAAGTGAACGATACTGACTATGGCTTGCAAGCGGGTCTGTTCACAAATGATTTACAGTTTGCAATGAAAGCAGCCCGTGAAGTAGAGGTTGGCGGTCTAATTGTAAATGACGCTTCCGCGTATCGTGTGGATCACATGCCTTATGGCGGTGTGAAAAACAGTGGTAACGGCAAGGAAGGACCGAAATACGCAATTGAAGAAATGACAGAAGAGCGTATTGTTGTATTAAACTTATAATCTTTTAGAACGAAAAGGTAAAAATATATTTTTTAGGAATGAAGGTGAATTAGTGGATTTCTTCCTTATCCTTATTCCAATTTTTGGTATATTTACTCTCGGTTTTATTGGTCAAAAAAAAATAGGGTTCGATACTAAAACAATTTCGACAATGGCTCTTTATTTAATGTCTCCTGTATTAGTATTCCGGACCTTTTATACAACGAAATTTGATCTAACCTATTTATACATGACACTTTATACATTTGCACTTTGTTTTTCGTTAGTTGTGGTTGTATATTTGATTGCGTTTATACGTAAATACTCTGTTAAAGAAACGTGCGGGATGATATTAGCTTCCTCCTTCATGAATAATGGAAATTACGGAACGCCTGTCGTGCTATTGCTATTTGGGGCAGCAGGTCTCGATTATGCGATTATTTTAATGGTCATTCAACAGCTTGTTATGTGTACAGTAGGTGTTTATTACGCGGCCAAAGGTAGCGAAGAAGGAGATGGAATACGCTCTGCGATTCGAGCGGTTCAGCGTATGCCGATGGTTTACGGGGCGATTTTGGGATCCTTACTTCAAGCACTGCATGTCAATTTGGGAAATTCAATGACACAAGCGGTTGACATGGTTGCTGATGCTGCAATTCCAACAGTTATGATTGTGCTAGGTATGCAACTTGCTAAAATTTCAATAAAAAAATTAGAGAGAGAAAAGGTTTCTCTCTCTCTTATAACGAAATTAGCGATATCACCAGCTATTGCATATATCCTTACATTGTTTTTGCCAGTTGACGAAATGGTAAAGCAGATCATGATTATTACGGCTGCTATGCCTACAGCAGCGAATACTACGATGTACGCCCTGCAGTTCAATACAGAACCAGAGTTTGTCTCAAGTGCAACACTCGTAAGTACCACTCTAAGCTTAGCTACTTTACCTGTCATTTTTATGATTGTTTTATAAAAAAGTTACTGCTTATCTGTCTAGGTGTAGTCATGTTGACAAGTTGAATAGTACATTATTTCAGTCTACAGCCCTGTATGTAGAGGGATTATAAAGAAACAAAAGAGTCTCATTAATTAAATAGTTAATGAGATTCTTTTGTAATATTGGATGTATATAGCGGAGGGGTTTATAGCGGTGCCGTTTCAAAACCAGCAGGTATTACCAGTATTTAGAGAAATGAAGCAGCTTGAAGAGTTCTTAGAAAGTGATTATGAGTATGGAGTATTATTGGATAGTCATTTGGGACAATTAAGGGGAATTATGAATGCTACGAAAAGAGCAGAGAAAAAATTAATTTTACATGTGGATCTAATTAACGGCTTAAAAGTAGACGAATACGCTGTAGAATTTTTATGTCAAGAATTAAAACCAGCTGGAATCATTTCAACCAAATCAAGTGTTATTTTAAAAGCAAAACAAAAAGGTGTTTATGCCATTCAGCGTGTTTTCTTACTAGATAGTACATCTCTTGAAAAAACCTTCAAATTGGTACCTAAAATAAAGCCTGATTATATTGAAATACTACCAGGAATCATTCCTTCTCTAATACAAGAAGTACGTGAAAAAACAGGGACTCCAATCTTGGCAGGAGGATTAATTAAAAGTGAACAAGACATTGTACAAGCTTTAGCAGAAGGTGCTACTGCTGTTACTACTTCTAAGCAAAATCTTTGGAAAGCATATTAGCTCAACAACAGGGTTTAAGTTTACACCTTAAATTCTAGGAGCATAGTTAAGTTAATAATTTGACGGTGAAACAGGTAATCCACAATTACGATCCTTCAATAAGAAGCGGAAGTTTTGTGGATTTATTTATCCCACATTAACGGGAGTAAAACCCCCAACACTAAGCTTGAGTGAATCGAAGAAGCGAAGGTTGGGGATAACTGCCCGTAAAAGTCCGATAAGTTTCGCTAACCATCAGTGGGGGATAAAGAAAACCCCCACTGATGGAAGTCTCACTTTATAGATGATAAACCATAGATTAAACAAAAGGACGGGTTTAAAAAATGGAAAAATATATTTTAGCGCTTGATCAAGGAACAACTAGTTCAAGAGCAATCCTTTTTAACCAAAAAGGGGAGGTTTTTTATCAATCACAGGCAGAGTTTAGTCAATACTTCCCGAAGCCAGGCTGGGTAGAACATAATCCAGATGAAATTTGGAGCTCAATTTTATCAGTCATCGCGTCTTGTTTATCAGAATCGGGAGTTAGAGCTAATCAGATCGCTGGCATTGGGATAACAAATCAACGTGAAACAGTGGTTGTCTGGGACAAAGAAACAGGAAGGCCAATTTATCATGCGATTGTTTGGCAATCTCGACAAACTGACCAAATTTGTGAAGAGTTAAAGAAAGAAGGATATAGTAACATTTTTCGCCAAAAAACAGGTCTATTGATTGATCCTTATTTTTCTGGGACGAAAGTGAAATGGATGTTAGATCATATAGAGGGAGCTAGAGAAAGGGCGGAAAAAGGACAGCTATTATTTGGAACAATCGATACATGGCTTATTTGGAAATTGACTGGCGGAAAAGCGCATGTAACGGATTATTCAAATGCTTCTAGAACGTTAATGTTTAATATTTATGACTTAAGTTGGGATGATGAACTTCTCGACATACTAGATATACCTAAGTCTATGTTACCAGAAGTGAGGTCTTCTTCAGAGGTGTATGCTCATACGGTTGAATATCACTTCTTTGGGGAGTCCGTACCTATTGCTGGTGTAGCGGGAGATCAACAAGCTGCATTATTTGGTCAGGCTTGTTATGAAAAAGGAATGGCTAAAAACACGTATGGTACAGGTTGTTTTATGTTAATGAATACAGGTGAACAAGCAGTTTCCTCTGATCATGGATTATTGACAACCATAGCTTGGGGGATTAATGGAAAAGTAGAATATGCATTAGAAGGAAGTATTTTTGTGGCGGGTTCTGCCATTCAGTGGCTTAGAGATGGATTGAGGATGATTAAGGATGCCAAACATAGTGAAGATTATGCGTCTAAGGTTAATACCTCTGACGGAGTGTATGTTGTCCCAGCCTTTGTTGGATTAGGTACACCATATTGGGACAGTGATGTAAGGGGAGCTGTCTTTGGGTTAACACGAGGTACAACAAAAGACCATTTTATAAGAGCTACTTTAGAATCGCTAGCTTACCAGACGAAAGATGTAGTAGGTGCTATGGAGATAGACTCTGGTATAAAGCTAAAAACATTACGTGTAGATGGCGGGGCTGTCAAAAATAATATCCTCATGCAATTTCAAAGTGATATTTTAGATGTTCCAGTGGAGAGATCAGCGGTAAACGAGACAACAGCATTAGGAGCAGCATACCTTGCTGGACTAGCAGTAGGATATTGGAAGGATCAAGCTGAGATTTCACACCAATGGAATAGAGATATGCTACTAGAACCACAAATGGACGAGGCAAAAAGAGCTAATTTGTGTAGTGGTTGGAAAAAGGCCGTTCAAGCAGCAAGTGTTTTTAAATAATCAGTTTAAAAAAGCATTTAAACAATTATATATAAAAACCGATTAGGTAATGGTCAGTATTGAATTTTCAATTAATTTATGTTTAAATTAAACTATAAGTTAATAGTCTGGTAGTAGAAATTGAGAGACCATAAAAGCCTTTAATCGTTTTGATTAATGGATTTTGTGGTCTCTTTTTATATGCGTTTTGTAAAAAATAGGAAAATAGGAGTGGGATAGATGACTTTTTCAAGTGAAAATCGAAAAGATATTCTGCAAGAAATGGAAAGTGTGAAGTATGATGTATTTGTGATTGGAGGCGGCATTACCGGGTGTGGAATTGCACTTGATGCAGCAACTCGTGGGATGAAAGCAGCATTAGTAGAAATGCAAGACTTTGCTGCAGGTACATCCAGTCGCTCGACGAAACTAGTTCATGGTGGTTTACGCTATTTAAAACAATTTGAAGTGAAAATGGTTGCAGAGGTTGGGAAAGAGAGAGCAATTGTTTATGAAAATGGACCTCATGTAACAACACCAGAGTGGATGCTTCTTCCGATTCATGAGGGAGGGACATTTGGTAAATTCTCTACTTCTATTGGTCTTTTAGTCTACGACTTTTTAGCAGGAGTTAAGAGCAGTGAGCGCCGCTCTATGTTAAGTATTGAGGAAACTCTAAAGCGTGAACCCTTATTAAAAAGGGAAGGTCTAAAAGGTGGCGGCTACTATGTGGAATATAAAACAGATGATGCTCGTTTAACCATTGAGGTTGTGAAAGAAGCAGTTAATCAAGGAGCTACTGCTATAAATTACACTAAAGTAGAAGAATTTATCTATGAAAATGGAAAAGTAAAAGGTGTAATAGTTGTTGATCAATTAACCAAGAAGTCATATAAAATATATGCCAAAAAAATTGTCAATGCAGCTGGTCCTTGGGTAGATACATTGCGTGAAAAGGATCATTCTAAAAAAGGAAAGTCTTTACAATTAACAAAAGGAATTCACCTGGTCATTGATCAAAGTCGTTTTCCGCTCAACCAAGCAGTCTACTTTGATACACCGGATGGCCGCATGGTGTTTGCAATTCCAAGGGAAGGAAAAACGTATGTAGGAACAACAGACACAGTCTACAAGGGAGATATTGCCCACCCAAGAATGACAACAGCTGATCGTCATTATGTAATAGATGCGATTAACTATATGTTTCCTTCATTAAATATAACAGTGAAAGATATAGATTCCAGCTGGACCGGCTTACGTCCACTGATTCATGAAGACGGAAAAGATCCTTCTGAGATTTCACGTAAAGATGAAATATGGACATCTGACTCAGGTCTTATAACAATTGCAGGTGGAAAGCTAACGGGTTATCGTAAAATGGCTGAAATCATTGTGGACCTACTAGGGAATAAATTCAAAGATGAAGAAGGTAGAACTTTTTCAGCATGTCGGACAAAAACATTACCAATTTCAGGTGGGGATTTTGGCGGATCTAAAAAATACCCAGCCTTTATAGAAGAAAAGGTGAAATTAGGTACAGTCTTAGGTTTAACAAGAGAAGAATCCGAAAAACTTGTGAAAAGATATGGATCGAATGTTGATAAGGTATTTGGGTATAGCAGATTCTTTATGAATGAGACATTAGAAAGTGAATTGACACTTTATGTGTTTTTACAACTTATTTATTCAATTAAAGAAGAAATGACAACAAAGCCAATCGACTTTTTCTTCCGACGAACAGGTACGCTATTATTTGATATTAATTGGGTAAGAGAATGGAAAGATAAAGTGATTAACTATATGGCTGCTGCTTTAGAATGGCCTGTAGAACAAAAATGTTTATATCAAAAGGAATTAGAAAAACATTTAAATGATGCTTATACACCTGTAGATGAGGAGACTAAGGAAAAAGTAAGCTAATTGTTAATAATCAATTTAGCTAGAATCATAGTAATTAAATTAAACATCACTATGTTATTATGTAAGGTATTTACATAATGATGTTAGAGAGTAGAACTTTGTATAATAAAACAAGGAGGAAAAGGTAGTGCCTAATTTGGTGAAAATGTTTCTATTACTGACAATAATATTCCCGTTTATCATTACAATGGCTGCAATAGTAGCAGATTTCCTTTTTGGTGGAAAGATTATGCTTATAAAATATGTGTTTATATTTTTAGGGTGGGCAATAACGGGAATGATTTCAGTCGTGATGATTTATATATTTCAGAAACGTAGAGCTGATCAATATTAGTCTTATAGAAATAATGGAATATCCCAAACAAACAGTTCATGTTTTAAAAAGGACCTTAGTTTGATAAAAAAATATATTAAAACCGTTTGCTGATCCAAGCAAGCGGTTTTTTCGTGTGCCATGCATGTTCATCTGCTAGACGGTGAAAGTCCGTTATGGGCGTTGGGATATGCGAACCATTAGTATAGATATAGACGAAGCCATCCTTCGAAGTCCAAAGGAACTTGAAAAAGAACTTAAAGAATATAAGGAAAAAGTGGGGGTTTTTAACAATGTTTTAGGTGGTACTTGTGTTACCGATCATGTATGTCCCATCAAAATGCAATGTTTAGGCTGCCGAGCAAAAATCCCACAACCCGAAAAGAAGCATGAGTTGTTGGAAGTAATTGAATTATCAAAAGATATGGAGAAACGATATAGTTCACTTAATTTAGATGTGGAAGTTAAAAAAGCAAGAGCAATGCGCAAACATGCAAGAAATGAGTTGAAAGAAATAGAACAAATAGAAAAATATAAGGAGGAACAAAAATATGAGCCACACATTCAATTCGACAAATGAAAGAACGTGGCTAAAGGAGAATCACCAGATTCGTAAAGAACGTTCCGTTCGATTAGGTAAACAAACAATTGATCTATTAGTTACTAATAAACTTCCCATCACATATAAAACCATATCTGATAAATCTAAAGAGGTCGATCCCGAAGGGAAAGGGATTCACCCTAATACCATTCGTTCAAATCAAGAGCTGAATGAGTATTACAAACAACATAGCAAAACGTATAAACAAAAAGAGAATTACAGTAAGTCTAAACCAAACCGTATTGTGAATCTTGATGAAATAGATTTTCGCAGGATAAATCCAGATCGAAACTTAAAGAATGTAGAAAATAAATATTTGAAGTTGTCTAAAAAAGAACTTGTACAAAGACTAATTCAAGCAGAACAATACATTGCCGAAAATAATAAAACATGGGTAGCGAATCATTTTGAAATGTTTAAGTAGGTGATATTCTATTTTGTATCACCTCTACCCTTATTCAACAAACGGGCCATATAATGGAGTAAATCTTCTTGAACAGACAGTTTTGCTTAATAAAAGACTATAATAAATGCCTTAGTAGTCAGATGAAGTTAGATGCGACTATAATGCTCTAAAAAAATCGAAGAGCCAATGACATTATTGGTTCTTCGTCTTTTTGTATGCTTTTGTTTATAGGTAGTGGCATTAGTTAGAACCAAGCTTTGGAAAGTAAGTGAACTCCTTCATGAATCCTATTCTCATCTAAACCGGCAAATCCAAGAAGCACTTGAGAATATTCTTGAGAAGGTGGTCGCTCATAAAATGAAGACACTGGATACACTAAAACTCCCTTCTCTTTAGCAGTAGCGATAAGATCTTTCTCTGTCATGTTATTCTTGGGTTCTAAGAGCACGTGTAAACCAGAACCTGAACCAATTATTCGGACCCGATCATTCATGTTAGCTTTAATAGACGTAAGTAAAGCGTTATGCCTTTTCTTATAAATATTTCTTACTTTATTCAAATGCCTTGACCATTGGCCACTTTCCATAAAGAGCTTTAGAGTATGTTGGTGTAATCTTGAAACAGTTTGCTTATAACAAGTAAAGCTTTCATTGTACTTTACTAACAACTTTGTCGGAAGTACCATATAGCTTAAACGTAAAGATGGAATTAGTGACTTGGCAAAAGTACCCATGTATACAACATTTCCATACAGATCAAGGCTTTGTAGCGATGGAATAGGCTTTCCTTCGTATCGAAATTCACTATCGTAATCATCTTCGATGACATATCCACCCTTCTCCCTCGCCCATTCTATCAATTCTAAGCGACGTGATATTGGCATTACGATTCCTAAAGGGAATTGATGGGAAGGAGTGACGTAGGCAACTTTCACTTCGCTCTCTGTTAATTCAGCAACATTAATTCCATTTTCATCAAGATGAATGGGCTTAACTGCTCTTCCATAGTCCTTAAATATAAGACGTACTCGATCATAACCGGGTTCTTCTATACCATAAACTAATTCTCTGCCAATTATTTTACATAGCATGCTTAATAGGTATTGTGTACCTGCTCCAATTACAATTTGATCTTCAGAACATTCAACTCCTCTAGATTGATAAAGGTATCTAGCAATGTGTTTTCGAAGTTCCAATTCTCCTTGTGGATCTCCATACAATAACAGCTGGTCTTGTTCGGCAGCGAGACTTTTCATGGTCAATTGACGCCATAACTTAAATGGAAAATGAGTTAAATCTATATCCCCATACTTAAAATCGTATTCAATCTTTGATGGTTGATCTTCCTGATGATCAAATTCCTCATTTGCAGTTTTATCCATATATTCATTATCAGAATCTATAAAGAAGAGGTCGTTTTTTATCTCTACAACAAACAATCCTTTTCTTTCTTCACTTCTAATATAACCTTCAGCAACAAGTTGTTGGTAAGCAGCATCAACCGTGTTACGACTCACGTTTAAATAATCTGCCAAATTTCTTTGAGAAGGTAACTTACTGTTAGGGGGAATGTTTTTTCTTTGTATTTCTTTTCTAAGATACTCATAAAGTTGGAGATAAATGGGCTCTTTTTTTTCAACATCTAAGGTTGGAGTTATTTCTAACATATTTACCCTCCTTATAAACTGGTACTTTAAAATGTTTGTAAATTGGCACTTTTAATGATGCCAGATGCTTTATTATAATTAGTTTACATTTTGGTAATCACAAAAGCAAAGGAGTGTGTTCTAATGTACATCCCATCGCATTTTAAAATTGAAGATGATGAAATTATTTATGACATCATTCAAGAGTATGGATTTGCTACTTTTTTCTCACAACATAAAGGTGAACCTTTCGCAACTCATATTCCTTTAATGATTGATGATGATAAGGAATACTTATATGGTCACTTCGCCCGATCAAATCCTCAATGGAAGGATATACACAATCAAAATGTTCTTGCAATCTTTCATGGCCCTCATTGTTATATCTCTTCCTCTTGGTATGAGTCAAATCAAGCCGTACCTACTTGGAACTATTTAGCAGTCCATGTATATGGTAAAGTTGAAATTATTAAGGATGATGAATTAAAAGAATCTTTAAGTGATTTAGTAAAAAAATATGAAGTACCTGATAGTTCTTATCAATTAGACGAAGTCGATGCAAGATATCTGGAAGGTATGACAAAAGGCGTTGTGGGTTTTAAAATCAAGATTAAAAAAATTGAGGGAAACGCGAAATTGAGTCAGAACCATTCAATCGAACGAAGAAAGCTTGTTATTCAAGAACTAGAGAAATTTGAAAGCGAGGATGAGCGAAAGATCGCATCTTATATGACAGATTATTTGCAAAAAGACCTACTTAAGAAAAAATAAATTTCTTATTAAAGTAATGGAGATTTACTTTAATAAGGTCTTTGAAACGATCTTCCAGAAAAGGGAGCGATACTTCAATAACTGAAGTGCCGCATTTTCTAATTGTGAAGGATATTTAGTCATAAGCACGAATTACTTTAGGGAAATTCAAACAAATAATAAGGAGATACATGGAAATGCAACCAATTGTAAAAATAATGAGTATTGATTCAGAAATTATGTCTACTTTTAGCACTTTTAAACAACTACGACCACATTTAACTGAAGATAAATTTATAGGAAAAATTAGACGATTGCAGGATAATTATGGTTTTAATTTAGTTGCAGTTATTGAAAATGATGAAGTTAAAGCAGCAGCTGGATATAGGATTACTGAATCTCTAGCGTGGGGAAATTATTTTTATGTAGATGATTTGATTACAGATGAAAAAAGCCGTCGAAAAGGATATGCAAAAATCTTATGGGATTGGCTAATAAGTCAAGCAAAGGAAAATGATTGTGAACAATTTCATTTAGATTCTGGTGTTCATAGACATGATGCACATAGATTTTACCTCAAAGGTGGATTAGATATTACTTGTCATCATTTTCAAATGTCTCTTTAACAAACGGAGTGCTTTACTTGAAGAAGTCAAAGAAAAAAGTCAGTTCCCTTTGAAAACGTACAGGGAATTTGACTTTTTTAGTTTGAAATTGGTAAATAAGGAAAGGTGATAATATGGAGATTTTGCTTAATGAATTAGTAGGAGATTCTGTACGAATCGTGCCTATGGAGAAACATCATGCACAAGATTTATATGAAATTGGAAAAGAACCTAGTATCTGGACTCACTTACCAAAAACAATAAACACATTAGGCGATATGCAGTCCTTTGTAGAAGAAGCATTAGAGAAAAAATGTCTTGGAGAAGAGTTTCCATTTGTTATTTTACTTCGTGAGAATAATAAAGTAATTGGCTCTACAAGATTTTTGGGAATTTCCCATCCAAACAAAAATTTAGAAATTGGATGGACTTGGTTGAATCCTTCCGTATGGAGGACAAATATAAATACAGAATGTAAATACTTGTTATTAGAATACTGCTTTGAGACTTTAAAACTAATCCGAGTGCAATTTAAGACTGATGAACGGAATGTACGGTCACAAAAAGCAATAGAAAGAATAGGAGGAGTGAAGGAAGGTATCCTAAGGAATCATATGATACGGCAAGATGGCTCTTACCGTAATTCAGTATTTTACAGCATCATAGAACAAGATTGGGTTAATACAAAACAAAAACTAAAAACAACCTTGAATTAAAAAGAAGTCTATAACTGCCAATAACGTGAATTATGCGAACAAGCAATGCCTTCCGGCTAAGTGATCCGGAGAGCATTTTTATAGACTTCTAAATACAGTGAATTCCAATAATGCCATGTTATGTCTACCTGACATGTATAGGATATACATTATTTTTTATTCAATGAATGAGAAGTACAACAAAATAATAAAAGAAACTTAAAGAATATACATGTAATAACAATTTTATAGGGGGAATGTAATGAAGTTGCAAGGGAGAGTAAGTTTAAGCGTTGGTTGGATAACTTTATTTCTAATGGGTACTGACTTATTTGTGGTGTCCCCATTATTACCGTTCATTTCAGAAGCATATAAAGTTGGTTCAGCGACAACTGGGTGGATGGTAACCGTTTTTGCAATTACATATGCTTTTTCGGCTCCTTTCTTTGGGTGGATTTCAGATAAAAAGGGACGGAGAACATTTATTACGTTTGGTTTATTGCTGTTCGCTATTTCTAATGCACTAACAGCTTTTGCCCCTTCATTTTTATGGCTAATTGTTAGCCGTATTTTAGCTGGTTTATCCGTTGCTTCAATCACTCCTTTGATATACGCAATCATTGGAGATATTGCGCCACCAAATCGAAGAGGAACATGGCTTTCGATTGTTGTTTCAGGACACTTAACAGCTCTTTGGGCAGGGGCTCCATTCGGTACGTTATTAGAGCATTTTCTTGGTTGGCGTTCAGTATTCGTTGTAATGGCTATCATAGGAGCTATATTGGTAGTAGTGAATTTCAAAACATGGAAATCTATTCCTAAAAGCAATCTAACAAGAAATCTATTAGAAGGAAATCTGCTAAGAATACTTTGTTCCGTAAGTGTTACCACCATTTGGGCTATTTCAATGTATGCCCTCTATGTCTATTTAGGTGCAGCTCTTTACTCTGAAAATCGATTTTCTTCATCAGAAATCGCATTAGCTGTTACTTTTTATGGCGTCGGTGCCGTTTTAGGAAGTCTTACAAGTGGGCAATTAACAGATAAATTTGGAGAAAGAAAGATTTCGAAGGCTACGCTAATTTTCTTGACTCTAGTACTCATTTGTTTAGGGATATTCTTCTCATCTGGCGATTGGGTTTATTTCTTTCTGTTTATATGGGCTTTAGTCGGGTATGCAGGATTTACATCATATCAAGCGCTATTAGCTGTCGAATATCCAAAAGAACGAGGAATTGTTATGGCATGGAATAATACGGCTCTGTATATTGGTATCACCATTGGTTCAATGATTGGAGGTTATGTCATATCTATTTGGGGATATTCTCTACTCCCATATGTTTGTAGTATTGCAGCAATCGCTAGCTTTGTGCTTAGTACCCAAAAGGTAAAAGAATCAAAAAAAGAACCAACTTTTTCAGTAGATACTTGACCTCAGAACGAGATCTTTTTGTTTTCGTATCAGGTGCTTTAATGGAAGATCCCTTTTAGATTTTAAACAATCGTTTTCTAATATCGATATTCAAGAAAAGGGCGCATTTCCGGAATAAGGATATGCGCTTATTTTGCATGAAAAGGGCCATATAGTTGAATAAGAGAAAGAATTATTAGAAAGTGAATCGAAGCTCTAAGTTATTCAATTAACGGGCAGTATAACAAAATAATAAAAAACCTTTAAAACTTACGTAAAGTCCTTTTTATGCCCCCTAGAGAATATACATGTAAAAATAATTTTATATGGGGGGGTGTTTGGAATTGCAAGGGAGGGTAAGTTTAAGCGTTGGTTGGATAACTTTGTTTCTAATGGGTACTGACTTGTTTGTGGTATCTCCGTTATTACCGTTCATTTCTAAAGCATATAAGGTTAGTCCAACGACGACTGGATGGATGGTAACTGTTTTTGCGGTTACATATGCTTTTTCGGCTCCTTTATTTGGGTGGCTTTCAGATAAAAAGGGACGAAGAACATTTATTACGTTTGGTTTATTGCTGTTTGCTATTTCTAACGCACTAACTGCTTTTGCTTCTTCATTTTTATGGCTAATTGTTAGCCGTATTTTAGCTGGTTTGTCCGTTGCTTCAATCACTCCTTTAATATACGCAATCATTGGAGATATTGCGCCACCAAATCGAAAAGGAACATGGCTTTCGATTGTTGTCTCAGGACACTTAACGGCTCTTTGGGCAGGAGCGCCATTCGGTACGTTATTGGAACATTTTCTTGGTTGGCGTTCAGTATTTGTTGTAATGGCGATCATAGGAGCCATATTGGCGGTAGTGAATTTCAAAACATGGGAATCTATTCCTAAAAGTGATTTAACAAGAAACCTATTAGAAGGAAATTTGCTAAGAATACTTGGTTCTGTAAGTGTTACTACCATTTGGGCGATTTCAATGTATGCCCTTTATGTTTATTTAGGTGCAGCTCTTTACTCCGAAAATAGATTCTCATCATCAGAAATCGCATTAGCTGTTACTTTTTATGGTGTCGGTGCTGTTTTAGGAAGCCTTACAAGTGGACAATTAACAGATAAATTCGGAGAAAGGAAAATTTCGAAGGCTACGCTAATTTTCTTGACTCTAATACTCATTTGTTTAGGGATATTCTTCTCATCTGGCGATTGGGTTTATTTCTTTCTGTTTATATGGGCTTTGGTTGGGTATGCAGGATTTACATCATACCAAGCACGATTAGCGGTGGAATATCCAAAAGAACGAGGAATTGTTATGGCATGGAATAATACGGCTCTGTATATTGGTATCACCATTGGTTCAATGATTGGAGGTTATGTCATATCTAATTGGGGATATTCTTTACTTCCATATGTTTGTAGCGTTGCAGCAATTGTAAGTTTTGTGCTTAGTACCCAAAAGGTACAAGAAGCCAAAAAAGAATCAGCTTTCTCAGCAGATACATGACCTCAGAACGAGGTCTATTTGTTTGCTATCGGGCGCTTTTCCGTAGCAAGAATGGCTCCCTTCTTTATGAATTGGGCCATTTAGTTGAGTAAGATTGGAATATATTGTCTGGGGTATTATGCTAAACTGGTAAAGGATATTGAAAGGACTGATATAATTAATGGATATTCGAAAACCTACCGATTCGGAACTTAAAAAGGTTTTGGCACTTTCTCCAGAAGCAGTTTTTGATGGCACATTAGGTGAAGTAAAACCTACTAATGAAAAAGTCGAACAACTAGTTAAACCACTACTGAATAAGGGAAGCTATTACTTAATAGCAGCAGAAGGCGATAAATTAATGGGCTGGATTCTTTTAGGGGAAAGTAAAGACCAGTTTACTGATAAATTGAATGGGTTTATTTATGAATTATTTGTTATTGAAGAATTTAGAGGATATGGAATTTCTAAACGTTTAATGAAAACAGCGATTGACCATTTAAAGAAAGATGGATACTCTGAAGTGCGTCTAAGTGCTTTTGTTAGGAACAAAGCAATTAAGTTGTACGAAAAAATGGGCTTTAATGTAAGAACAGTTACAATGAGTTTGCCTTTGTAATGAAAACCATAAATTTAATAATCTTCCACAAACGGGCGCTTTAGTTAAAGAAGAGGATCTGCTACGGCAGCTCCTCTTCTTATTGTGCTAACAGAGCAAGTTGAAGACCCCCCCTCTCAGCGAAACTAGCTAACTCTGAGGGGGTTTTCATTTTTAGGAGATTGGCTAGTCTTTGAAGAAGACTTTTTATTCAAAGCCAATAATAAAATCATTCCTATAATACAAGCTGTACCAATCCATTGAAAAAATCCAAAAGGTTCTTTTAACCAAAGGACTGTTGTTAAAACAGCTGCTAATGGCTCTATACTACCTAAAAGGCTTGATTCTTTAGGTGAAAGGCTTTGTAAACTTTTTATATAAAACCAAAATGCAATCATTGTACCAAATATGATAACGAATACTAAGTATAAATAGGTTTCTACGGTTATGTCTGTAAAGTCCATTTGCCAAGGTGGATGGATAAAACTTAATGCAAAACCACCGATGATCATAGCCCAGCCAACAATGACAAGAGAATCGTATTGCTTCAGTAAAGGAACTGCATATAAAGTATAAAATGCTAACGCTAGTCCAGATAAAATACCCCAAACTATTGCAAGTGTCGGCACAGATAGTTGAGAGATGGAGCCGTTTGTTAATAAGAAAAAGCAACCAACTAAAGCAAGCGAAACAGTTAACAGATCTTGTCGTGTTAGAATAGTTTGTTTGCGTAAAATTAAGTAAATGATAATCATTACAGGTGCTAAATATTGTAATAGTGTTGCAACAGCAGCATTACCATGTTTAATAGATGCCATATACGTGTATTGAACAGCAAGCATACCGAGTAACCCAAAGATAATCAATTGAAAAGCTGTCCTTCTATTTTTCCACACATCAAGTATCTGAGAACGGTCTTTTCTAAAAAATTGAACGGCTAAGAGTAAAAAGCCAGCTATGAGCAATCGTGTTGTTACAAGCCAATTTACATCAATTGTGTATTGTTGAAAGAGCTTTTGTGCAACGGTACCACCAACACCCCAAAATATCGCTCCCGTTATAACGAGAAATAACCCTGTTCTTCTAGTAGGTCTATTCATGATTGACCCTCCACCTTAAATATAATAATAGTGTTATAATAAATGGAAAATCCCTTAAATAATACTTAAATTGAATGAAAAAATATCAACATATTGAGGTGATTATTTGCAAATAAAAAACTTCATGGTTGATCAAAGCTTAAAAGAGCTAACCGAACATCGTACAGTCGTGTTACCGATTGCATGTTATGAAACAACGATTAACCAAAATATAAATGGATATATACCACTTCATTGGCATGATGAAATTCAATTTGTTCTGATTGTAAAAGGGGAAGCCATCTTTCAAATAAATGAAGAAAAATTAGTGGTTCTAGAAGGCGGGGGGCTATTTATAAATAGCGGCTGCCTGCACATGGCGGAAGAAAAAAATCATTCGGGCTGTGTCTATATTTGTTTAAATGTTTCTCCTCATTTCGTTTTATCACAAGAACTCTATACAACCTATGTAAATCCCTATATTCAAGCGACTAATTTATCTTACTTATATATAGATGCAAAGGAGCTTTGGGGGAAAAACATTTTAGATGCAATTATAAAAATCAATCAATTGATTCAACAAAAGTCACCATACTATGAAATCGACATCACCGTGCAACTAACGTTAATTTGGCAAAACTTAATCATAAATGGTTTTCAATTAGAGTACGAACAGATGGAAATGTTAAAGAGTTATCGAATGAAGCAAATGTTAAATTGGATACATCTACATTATGCTGAGAAAATTATGTTAGACGATATTGCACGAGCTGGTCAATTGAGCCGTTCCGAATGTTGTCGATATTTCAAACGAATTTTAAAGAAAACACCGTTGAGTTACGTAACCGATTATCGAATTCAAAAAAGCTTAGTCCTACTGCAACAAGCAGAATCCAATGTCACAGACGTTGCCTATCGAGTAGGGTTTAATAGTACAAGCTATTTTATTGATAAATTCCGAAAGTCGATGAACATGACACCATTAGCATACAAAAAATATAAAAATGGATGATTAACTGAATTATTTTATGAAACGAATCGCTTTTCTTGTTCAACGAATGGGGGCGTTTGTTGAAGATAATAAGCTTATTTGCATCTGTGTTTCTATTTTTGTTATTC
Source organism: Bacillota bacterium (assembly GCA_051750265.1). Classification (GTDB taxonomy): domain Bacteria; phylum Bacillota; class Bacilli; order Bacillales; family Bacillaceae; genus Metabacillus. The sequence goes on from JBNJJO010000044.1 coordinate 38,652, forward strand.
CATTAAAGGGCGCTTTAATGGAGCAACGAAAAAAGCCTAATTTCTCAATTTAATGCTGAGAAATTGGGCTTTTTAATATATATCCTTAACGTTGTAAATCCGGTTTGCTGACGGTACCCCGTTCTGTAAGGTATAGGACAGGTGTATTATAGATAACATATTTTTACATTCATCAAAAATGCATATTATACCAAAACTAAAAATGGTGATGGAAATGTATAATACAGTTTTTTATCAGAAATTCTTAAATACAGCACTTGGATTTACAGTCATTTTCTAAAAGGAGGGTATGAATGTGTTTAGAAAAGTTTTAGATATACAAAATGACCTATTAGTCATAAGTGGAATATGTTTAGCCATTCGCTTTATATATACAGAAGAATTATACATACAGATAAACGGGTATGCGGTCAATACGCTTGAATTACTCATACAAACAATTGTAATTGTTAGCATATATAGATCGATGGGTTGGAAGACGAGCAGTAACAATAATAAGAAGTCACTAAAAAATAAATTTTGATGTAGAGGCGAAATAACGTTGCATATTTTTGTTGCTGTATGGGTTTTATTAGCTTCATGGCGTTGGGGAGATTGGAAGAATTTTAAATTATACTATCCAACGATGTTATACATAGCATTATCCAACCTTTTGTATGTTTTTTTTGCTCATGAATTTTTCCATCTATGGGAATTAAGGGAGGATATTGGAAATCATGCAATTACTTTTCTTATTCATGTATTTATCATTAATCCTTTTTCGGCTTTTCTCTTCTTATCTAATTATCCAAGTACGTTAAAAAGCAAAATTCTTCATACATTAAAGTGGATTTTTCTATTTTTAATAGTTGAGTGGATAGGTTTCAAATTAGAAAAAATAACTTATCATAACGGTTGGAATTATTGGTGGTCAGTATTATTTATAGTTATTATGTTTCCTATGCTACGGCTTCATTATGTTAAACCTTTATGGGCAATATTTTTATCGGTGGTATGTACTCTTGTTCATTTATGGATATTTGATTACCTGTAATTTAACGTTTTTAATGCGTAATCACTAATTCTGTCTATCTGTTTGATTATTTCAATTAAGCAGTATTGTTTTTCTAAATACTTCTAAATAAATGAACGAAATCACTAAAAATATATTGTCACCGAAAAACAGAGAAGCACGAAACCGAGTAGTAGTAACCAAGAACGAACAGTTTGAAAGAGCATCCATCGTTTTCTCTTCTCTTGCCAATCGATTGGTGGGTTTTCTGCTTGCCATTGTTTTGTTTCCTTGTTAATAGGAACGTTAAATACGACAGTGGAGATTGTTGCCAATATGAACATAAAAGCAGAAGCTAAGCGAATTGCCCGTTCAAATCCTTCAAGTTCATGTGGAAGTATTGCGAAAACTACAGTTAGAATTACGCAAACAGGCATAAGTACTGGCATAATAAGTCCAAAAGTTTTTAGAGAACCTTGCTCAAAACGTATATGGTACTTTTGAGGTAAGGAACGGATAACGGGATGTACCAATGAGTAAGAAGAAAACTCAGCACAAGCAGTGAACCCCGTTATTACCAACGTTATAAAACCTATGATATTCAAATTGTCACATCCCGAAAATAATAAAATTTTAAGCTCTTTCCTATTATTTTCAAAGTAATTGTAAAAAAACCTTTTTTTGAGTAATAATTCACTAAAGGTTCTAATAGTCAAGGATATTTCGGTAGGTCTTAAGAAAATGATTGAACTTCAGCAATCGGGCGCAAGAATTGAATAACGATGGACTGTTTTAGCAGTCCATTTTTATTGGCCATTAATCAATTAAAGATGCAGGTTTATTGAAGAAGATAAAAAGAAACCTGTAATAAAACTGAGTAAATACAGGTTTCTTTAGAATATAATTCCTTAATTTTGTAAAAATGAAATTAAAACTATAACCCCAACTATTATAATTGGTATTAATGCTTTTAATATCCCTTTCTTCGATGCCTCGATGTGTTCGTGGTCGCCAAGAGAACGCCCAACTCTTAAATCAGTTTTAACTTTTGGCTCTTCTTTTTCTTTATCCATTTATTTACACCTCTTTCTCTAATAACTATTAGACATTACATAAGTGTAATCCTTGTTCAACAAACCTAGCTATTAGAAGCAACTCAGTTATTCCATAATAAGGCGCGATTCCTTAATACAAACTATTCGCACTTTTCTTCTTCAAGTAACGGGAAAGGTTGGATGAAATAAAGGGAATTTTATACAATTTAACGAAATAAACAGTAATGTCCAAAATAATAGGAGGATTTTTGTGAGGAATATATACATATTATTAACTTTAGTCTTATTTATAGTTATATCCGGTTGTGATTCAACCAAGGTTGATAATGAAAGCAGCACCCTAAATATACCTAAAGATATTCCAAGTTTTGTAACGGAAAAAGATTTTGAAAAGGTAGATTGGGATAGAACAGTTACCGAATTTGACACAGGTACACGAAGTGATATTGTTGGAAACAAAAATAAACTTGGCATAATAGGTCCAGAATTAAAACCAAATAAAGTGGAAAAGTGGTTGTGGCACTTTTGGGGGATTGATAAAGGGGAGATGACAATCGTTGGTTATAACCAAAACACTTCAAATATACATCCAGTTTTAAGTGATGGAGTATGGTCTAGGAATGGTGTCGGTGGTAAAGTTAACGGAGCAGATGGAAGTATGCCTTCGAATGTCTTACTACCAGAAGCAGGGAAATGGGCACTTTTGGTTTATATTGATGGTAAATTATTTGATACGTTGGTTATGGAAATAAGAGATAAATAAGTATCAATGTCCTTTCTTCAAAAAGAAAACATAAATGATCTTTCATAATAACAGCTAAATAGGAACTTCTTGCTTATTCAAGAAAAGGGCGCTTTAATGGAACAAGCAGCTAAAAGGATCTTCCAAGC
>JBNJJO010000045.1:0-38529 GCA_051750265.1 Bacillota bacterium
TATTGTACTTTTTCATTGATAGAAAAAAAATATTTCTTATTGGATTCTATGGATTTAACATTCATGTTTGGTTTGGATATATAGACACTTGGGGAAATAATCAAGGTTTATGGGGGTATCCTTATAAACTTATTCCGTTTATTCCGGGAAGTCTATCTCTAGATGCAGCATTAATTCCTGTTCTATTTATGTTGGTCTACCAGTGGACACTTAATCATAAAAAAAATTACTATATATACACTTTAGGTGTAGCTCTATTTTTGTCATTCGTATTAAAACCATTATTAGTTATGCACAATCTATTCGTGTTGCATAAGTGGGTTAATTATTTTTACTTGTTTATAGCATATTGTTTTATATTTCTTTTTTCAAAACTTATTACAAATATATTTATAATAATGCAGAAAAAAGCAGCTAAATAAACATCTAAATCAACAATAATTGCAGGCATTTTCTTATGTCGCATTTATTTTCTTAAATTTTTATTAATGCTTATAAATGCAGATATATCAACATTTATAGATATACCCGACAATGGGAGAATACTGCTACATAAAGTCCTTGTTTAACGGGTGCTTGATTTAACAACGAATGGGCTGTTTTCGCAGTCCTGTTTTCCTTTCCATTTTTCTTATGAGGCTATTTGGGCGGTTTAATTTAAGAAATCAAATATCGTATTGTAAAATTTTCCATCATAAATTATAATGAATCTGTAATTCTTTAGAAGGGCTGAGATTAGTAGAGTTGAGAAAAGGAGAGTTGAGAAAAATGATTAAAACCGAATATTATGAGCAAATAGGTGTTGCAATGACGTGCCGATCTTTTAAAGAGTATGAGGAAATGTTTACGCTCGATGAACACCTATTAAAAAAAGGGAGAGTTCTTGATGTTGCTTCGGGAGCTTCATCATTTGTCGCTGGATTACGTAAAAGAGGGTATGATGCAGTTGCTGTTGATCCTCTTTATAGTCTATCGCTAGAAGAAATGAATACTCTTGGAAATAAAGAGATTGAAATAGCGACTCAAAAATTAGATAAAATAAAGGATCTATTAGTGTGGGAATCATATGAAAGTTTAGAATCTCATAATCAAATTAGGATAAATTCTTTCCAACAGTTTTTAGAGAGTTATAAGAAGGATGATAGAGAAGAAAAATATATTTCAGCAGCCTTGCCCTCGCTACCATTTGATGATGAAACATTTTCTTTGATTTTATGCAATCACTTCTTATTTTTATATCAGGAACAGTTTGACTTTGATTTTCATTTACAAGCAATTAATGAATTAATAAGAATAACTAAAAAAGGTGGAGTTATTCGAATCTACCCGTTAGTGGGGTTCAAAAATGAGTCCTACCCATATTTGGATAAATTAATTAAGACACTAGGAAGCAAAGATATAGAAATCGAAATAACTAGTACTAATTTTCGTTTTATTCCCTCAGCAACTCATTTCTTAAACATAAAAAAATAGATTTTGCAAAAGTCAGGTCATTTTTATCAAACCTGACTTTATTTTTTTCTATTTGAGTATTTGAATTTATCCTTTCATTAATTATTGATTGATTCAATTTATTTAAAATCCGTTTAAAGTCGTACATTTTATCACCCTTATACCCTCTTTTTTTCGATAAATACGATTGAGAAGAGTTTAATCAGGGATAATTCAAATTTCTATTCATTTCTAGCTTCTTTTGTTTAGGCTCTTTTCTAAAAGTTTGTTGCTTTTAGATTTTTATCGTAGAAATTATAAGCAATTTCAAGAGAGTACCACTTAGTAAATATGCGAAAAGAGCACGAAGATAGGCTATATCCGTAAAGTGAAGTTATTTACGAAAAACAACAATCTTTGCGAAAACAGCCTTTGTTTAAGAGAGGTTCTTCACAATTCTTGTAACTAACGTGGCAGTTTAGTACAACAAGAATTAAAGATTTTCTGGTAAAATATAGGTTGTGGTTATTTTGAAATTATTGGGGTGATAATATGCAATACTTTGTACTTGCACTAATTATAGGGGTAATTATTTTTAGTCTTTTTAGGATGTTTAAGAAGAATAAGAGTACACCAAGTAATCAATATACACCTATTGATGACATAAATAATGGATTGGTAAGAAATAACTCAAGTGATCCACAAAAGATAGAGTCGAGAAATGAAATGCCTTATGAAGAAGTTGATAAATAGAGTAATTGTAATAAAAAATCTTATTAACTAATGGGTGCAATAATTAAAGAACTGTGGGGCTGTATCTAGAAAAATATTGATTTGACCACTATTAATAGTAATATAAATATGGGTGAAATAGGTATGAAATAATGGCTGGGATAGAGTAGTACGTGATCAATTAACTTGAGGCATAATACAAAACTCCTTGGTCAAGATTTCTAAACTAATTCGAAAGAAGATGGACAACTTGAATCAAACACGAATAAAATGGATATTGTTACTCGTAATTTTAATGTGGGGAAGCAATTTCGTCATTACAAAAATATTGCTTGAGAGTTTCCCTTTTTGGACTCTATTATTCTTTCGGAACCTTTTTGCTGCTATTGCTTTGATTTGGATTGTTCGAAAATTCCTTTTTATTACGCCAGGAAATAAGAAGATGTGGGGTTATGTTTTAGGTGCTTCTGTTATCGGTGTTGTTATTAACAATGCTTTCTTTCAAGTGGGGCTAAAATATACGTTAGCCACTAATGCCTCACTTATCATGGGGTTAACACCTTTAACTACTGCCTTGATCTCGTATTTAGTCTTTAGTGTTCCTTTACACTGGAAGCAAATGCTGGGTATTAGTCTCGGCTTTTTTGGTGTTTCGCTGGTTGTATTGAAAGGGTCAATCACAAACTTAATCAATTTATCCTTTAACATTGGTGATTTGTATATCGTCGGAGCCTTACTTACTTTTAGTGTAAGCTTCATATTTATTAAAAAAGCAACTGACATAAAATTACCGCCAGCAATCATCAGTGTTTACGCCTATTCACTTTCTTCAATCTGTTACTTACCCATGGTGATCTGGGAACAAACGATGGAAGGGTGGAGTGAGCTGCCTACTAGTGTATTACTCTGGTTAATGCTGCTCTATGTCGGTGTTTTTCCTACAGGGGTAGGGAATATGCTGTGGAATCGAGGGATTAGTATCCTCGGGCCCGGGCAATGCGCCATTTTTATGAACGGAATTCCGCTAGTTGCAGCCATTACTTCCATATTAGTATTGGATGAACCCATCTTGATGTTGCAAATTATAGGGTTTCTCTTCATTGGTTCTGGAGTGGTCTTAGGATCTCAAAATAGTAGACCAGTAGCTGTAAAGAAAGTAGAGAAAGAGACTACCAGCGTTTCTCTGTGACAAGGAATGGATTTATTATGAAGAGGTTTAGTTTATGATATTAGTGAGTTCCTGTTTAGCAGGGCTAGAGGTAAGGTACAACGGTACCCATAGTTTAAATAATAAGATAAGTAAATTAGTACAAGAGAATAAAGCTGTAACTATATGCCCCGAATTGAGTGGTGGATTTTCCACGCCAAGAGAACCTGCTGAGATAATAGGTGGAGATGGAGAAGATGTACTGGATGGAAAGGCTAAAGTGGTTGAAAAATCAGGTAGAGATGTAACCGAACTTTACATAAAAGGAGCTTACGCTACATTAGAAAAAGCTCAAGAAGTAAATGCAACAATGGTTGTTCTCAAGGAGAATAGCCCATCCTGTGGTAGTTCAATGATTTATAATGGTGAATTTATTGGTAAGAAAATTGTTGGAAATGGAGTTACTTCTGTTTTACTTAAAAGAAACGGATTACAAGTAATATCAGAAGAACAATTTGCTAAAAACTTCTTTTAGTTATTCAACTAAAGGAGGCGTTTCTTCCCCAAAGCTTTCATGGTGCAAACTATGTTCATGGTGGAGCCATGTTACAGAAAATCGTTATTCCTTTGATTAAATTTAAAAATGACCGTAGTAAAAATGGTCTGAATATCATTAAAAAGGTAGATGTTCAATTAACGAGCTTAACACGTAAAATCACAAATAATATTACGTACTTAGAATTCTTTCAATCTGAAAAAGTAGAAGATAAGAAAGTACCTTTAAGATTAAAAGTGTATGTCGCAGATGAAGAAGGAAATCGTGTGTCTAACGAGAATATTATCATTGCGGATCAGCGGTCAGATAATCCGGAAGAACGCACATTTAAAGAGAAATTTGTTTTAAAATCCACTACCTATGATAAAACAAAACGCTACTTCTTAATCCTTGAAGACGAAGAAGAGAGTGTTGAGAACATGTACGGACAATATCCATTCACCATTGATATATCATTTGGTAATGACTTTGGGTTTTAATCGTGAGCTGAAGCTGAACTATTGTTTTATCAGAGTGCTGAGGATGCGGTTTTTTTTTAATGCTTTGGGGGTTGAATGACTTAATATAGGCAGGAATATGAAAAATAGTAGAGAATGTTATGTAGTCCGATAAAATAATGGAGCAGAGGGTGTAAATAATGGGAGTTCAAGCAGATAAAATTTTTGTTAACTTACCGGTAAAAGATCTGAATAAATCCATCGACTTTTTTACTAAAATGGGTTTTGAATTTAATGCCCAAATGACCGATGAAAATGCAACGTGTATGATTATCAGTGAGAATATATTTGTCATGTTGTTGGTTGAAGATTTTTTTAAAACTTTTACTAAAAAAGAGATTTCTGATTCTACAAAAAGTACAGAAGTTATTGTGGCATTATCTGCTGAAAGTAAGGAAAAAGTGGATGAGCTTGTAAATAAGGCTCTTGCAGCTGGTGGAAAAGCATCAAATGATCCGATTGACCATGGATTTATGTATGGATGGAGTTTTCAGGATATAGACGGTCATCTTTGGGAGTTAATTTATATGCAAGAAAGTGAAGTAAATCAAGATTAAGTAAAATGATAGGCATTTTTGTGATCGTAAAATCTGAACCCAAAGAAGGGTTCAGATTTTTTGTTTTAAAGGAAATGTGACAAAATTGGTTTTGTCATTTAAACAAGGAGTGGACTAAGGAAGCTATTAAAAGAAGTACTTATTTTCAGTTGGAATGAACAAATACAGGATGATAAGGAGTATGTCGAAACTTGTATTTTATTATTAATTGAAAATGAAAGCGCTTTCTAATATAATGATAATGGGTTGGATGGCATGCGTGGCCGTCATAGTATCTGGCGTAGGTGGGGCCGATACCGGAACAGAGCAAAATGGAAATGTCCTTTTTTATTTGCAGAAAACTTTATACTTCTTGCTTGTATTCTTTCGGGGAACTTTTTAATCGTACATCGCTGTATTTAGCAAATTTTTAAGTGAAGACAATTTGGTTGCACAAATGACTTGGGATACATTGCCAAAACAATCAAAGGAATCTCCGTTTTCTGATAAACTCATTATGTTTCATTCAACTGCACTTAACTAGGCATGAATCGGTTATTATGGTGCAAGTATAGGTGCTAGTATACGAATAGATTTAGCTGCTGCATACGGTCGTTTAATGGGAGAGGTTGGGGAGTTTGCCTCAGATGGTGCGAGCATTATGATCAGGAGTGGGTGGATAGAAAAACCACCATCATCCCTAGAGAGAAGAAAACTGGCAAAGGGTTAGGAAGATTCTTTCGTGGCTTACTCTTTCTTTGTTGGAAGGATAGAGTCAAAAGATTTTTACCATCACGTATATTTATGTAATGGCGAGAGTACCTGTAAATTTATTTATGGGATGAATCGCCCATTTTTTTTGTTACAAAAAAGAACATATGTTCTCATAAATATAGACATCTACTGCATAATCTTGGTAAAATAGATTGAAAGTAGAGAAGGTTCTAGCAGAAATGACTGTTGGGAATAAAACTGGCAGGAAGCTAAGAGACGATTTTGAGTATGATGTGCTTTGTCGTGCAAGTGATGTTTACCGGAGGGGAACTAGTATATGAAATAATATTTTCATAATCTTTATCTTTATTTAAAAAATTTAAAAAAATGTAACAAAAACAATATATTTTCCGTTAAAAAAGTAATAAACTATTTTTATTTAGATAAATAGAAGGTGGTAAAGGGGTATGAATAGGAAAAAAGACATGAAAGCGACAAGTGTTAGAAGAAAACGTCGTCGGTTGAAAAAGTCTGTACGCCGCTTTTTTCTGATTGGTTTTTTGATCATAATAGGAAGCTTACTCTATCAAAATATGAATTAATGAAAAACACTATGCAGAAAAATTATTTATGCTTCCTGACTACTTAGAGAGAATCGGCAATCAAAAAAATGAAACAAGTGAAATCATTCGAACACCAATGAATAGTGAACCTAAAGTTGGAAGAAATGAGATCTGTCCATGTGGAAGTGGTAAGAAGTATAAAAAATGCTGTGGGTAGTAGCCGATTATAAATTGTGCTATCTTATCAAAGTGATAAGGATCACAAAATTCAATCAAAACGTAATGAACAATTAACCAAAGAAACACAACATATCATTCATATGCTGTGTTTCTTCGGTTAATTAGTTTTATTTCACGTCAATTTTCCCACTATTTACATCTAAATCTAAATCATGCTCACCCGAACCATGTTTTCCTTCAATCTTGTGTTTCTCTTCTTTCGAATCTGTAAGAGAAAAATCAGTCGTAATCGCTCCACTACTTATTTTCCCATTTAAAGTAAATTCAGCATCTGAGGGTAAATCGATTGTTGCAAAGCCAGAATTCACTTCGAGATCTACAGAATCCGATAATTTTTCCATTTGTAGAATGAATCGTCCAGACGATAACGTGGCTTTCACTTCGCCGGAGTATTCCTTTATATTCAATTTTCCCGAGCTCATTTTAAAAGAACCCTTCTTTGTAACTAGGGAATCAATTCCTACATAACCTGATGAGCCAACTTGTTCGAAATGACCTGTTGAAATATGACTTAATTGAACGTGTCCTGAGCTCATATTTAATGAAAGATTTTCTAAATGCATTGACTCATTTTTTGATTTTCCAGAAAAGGTAAGTTTCCCTGAACCACTATCAATCACCATATCTCGATCATAATCTTCTGGGATATAGATCGTTAAGTCCTTTTTGTTAAAAAATGAAAGGAAATTCAACCGATTTTTTGATTCGAATTCAACGATGATCGAATTGCCACTTTCCTTTACTGTCACTTTTCCCTTTCCTTTGTACTCAGCTTTTACATCTGTTCTATTTTCAGGAATAATCGTTGTGCTCACACGAGAAACATCAATTTCAATAAGATCAATCTTTTCAGTCACATCAGCTTGTATATCCTCCTGGCCAAATGATAACCACGATGTGTTCGTTACAACAATCAGTAAAAAAAGACCGACAACAAAAAATAATAAGACAAAAAATTTTTTCAATGAAATACCTTCTTTCTACAGTTGTATTTTTAAATGTATGTTCACTTATGAATAACGATAGGTTTATTTTAGATAATAAAGGAAGAGCATACAATGAACTCAGGGTTTATTTGTGTCTAAGACTAGAGGCGTATATTGAAAAATATGGTTCTATCAACCATGTTTAAACGAAAATAGTATAAAGTTGACGATGTATGCTAATTTTCATGGTTACTTTCTGAGGGTATTTACTAGAGTAAGGACATTTTGTCCAATCAAATCTTTTATATTTCCATATAATATAAATGAAACATCATATTAATAGATTGGAGGATTGTGTATGTTCAAGCTTTATTTAGATCCCGGTCATGGTGGTTCAGATCCAGGTGCTCAGGGAAATGGTTTGAGAGAGAAAGATATTACGTTAGATATTGCGCTTAAAATCCGTACACTTTTACTTAATAATTATGAAAATGTTGAGGTGAAAATGAGTCGATCGATCGATACTTCTAAAAGTTTAGCGCAACGAACGGGTGAAGCTAATGCTTGGGATGCAGATTATTTTTTATCTATTCATTGTAATGCATATAATGGTTCTGCTAATGGGTATGAGGATTTTATTCACAATAGTGTATCTGATTCTTCTACTACAGCAAACTATCAAGATATTATTCATGCAGAAGTGGTAAAAATCAATCAACTACAAGACCGTGGACAGAAAAAGGCAAATTTTCACGTTTTACGAGAAACGGCCATGCCGGCACTGTTAACGGAAAATGGGTTTATTGATAATAGTCATGATGCTGCTTTAATGAAAGATTCTTCATGGCGTCAAAGAGTTGCACAAGGTCATGTCAATGGTTTAGCAAAAGCGTTTAATCTTCAGCGTAAAACATCAGATGATTCTGGGACAGTTTACAAGGTGATCGCTGGTTCATTTAAGTCAAAAGAAAATGCAGACGAGCGAGTATCATACTTGCGCTCAAAAGGTATTGAGTCTTTTATTGATACGGTGATTGTTTCTGGTGAAACATGGTATCGTGTTCAGGCTGGAGCTTTTTCAAGCCGTGAAAATGCAGAGAAACGTTTGACGGAGGTTAAAAATGCAGGGATTAATGATGCATACATTGTTGCCGAAGACACTAACTCTAAGCAAATTGATACGTCTGGCTATTCCGTAAGGGGTCAGACATTTCTGTCTCCTGAACACATGAACCTGTATGTAAAGCAAATAAATTCGAATGCGATAGAGTTGGGTTATTATTATTTAACCTTTGGAGAGTATTATGGTATTAGAGGAGACGTGGCGTTTGCCCAAGCAATGCATGAAACAGATTTCTTACGATTTACTGGAGTTGTAAACTCCGATCAAAACAACTTTTGTGGATTAGGAGCAACAGGTTCTGATAATCCGGGAGCAAGCTTTGCTACACCAAGCGATGGTGTCCTCGCTCATATTCAACATTTATTTGCCTATGCATCTACTAAACCGCTACCAAATAAATATTCACTAGTAGATCCACGGTTTGATCTCGTTAATAGAGGATCTGCCTCGAGTTGGGTTGCATTAAACGGAAAATGGGCTGTTCCAGGGACAAATTATGGGCAATCTATTTTAAATATATATGAAAGAATGATTGAAAATACGAAGCGGAATTTAGATGACGTCCTTCTACAGATTAAACAATAACCTATCAATTTCTCTAGTTTTTCGCCTTTTTTGCTAGTTTATGTATGTTTTCATCATTCCCTCTCTTAGAATTTTCCGTACGATATATGGAACGGAAATTTAAGAGAGGAATGATTGCTAATGTTAGGTTTTTCGATGATTCAGTTGGTTAGGAGGATGGGTGGTAAACTTGATCAAGACATGCGCCAAGAGCTCGTTCAATTTTATCATCCTTTTCGAAAAATTCCATGTTTCTTACACCGTCCTTATGAGTTTATGTGGAAAAAGGCAAAGAGGCTACCTGTTATTATTGAGTTTGAACAAGATACGTTTGAACTTGGCATAAACGATGTTAAAAATACGAAATGTCCCACACTTCATCCGTTCCCTTCGATTTCCAGTTGTTCTACTAAATTATCACTTGAAAAAATAGAGCATTTACTCGAAAGCTGCTGTCACATCAAGAAAATCTATTATGATAAAAAAGTAACAACACTACTTGATGTAGCCTCTCCATCTATCCACTCCGACCAACTTAAACAGTCTGGCTTTACAGGAAAAGATGTAACGATCGCTGTCATTGATACAGGTATTTATCCTCACAATGACTTAAAAGGAAGGATTAAAGGCTTTAAAGATATCATTAATAACAGAACTGCTCCCTATGATGATAATGGTCATGGCACACATTGTGCAGGGGATGCAGCAGGTAACGGCCTTTCATCTGGTGAAAAATATCAAGGTCCTGCATCTGAGGCAAATTTAATAGGTGTGAAAGTTCTCGATAAAATGGGATCAGGATCCCTTTCAACTGTCATCGCTGGTATTGATTGGTGTATCCAAAATCAATCACAATTGAATATCGATATTCTTTCTTTATCACTTGGGTCAACTGCAACACAATCTGCAGAAGAAGATCCTGTTGTAAAGGCTGTTGAAAAAGCCTGGGATAATGGATTGGTAGTTTGTGTAGCAGCTGGTAACTCAGGACCCTCACAACAAACCATCGCAAGCCCTGGTATTAGTCCTAAGGTTATTACCGTAGGTGCTACTAATGACAATAATACAGTAGACCGCACTGATGATACGGTAGCTGATTTTTCAAGTCGCGGCCCAACAATTGATGGTTTAACAAAACCAGACCTTTTAACACCTGGTGTAAATATTATTTCGTTACGGTCCCCACGATCTTTTCTTGATAAAACGAATCCTGCTGCACGTGTCGATTCAAACTATTTTTCATTATCAGGAACGTCAATGGCTACACCGATATGTGCAGGGGTAGTTGCACAACTACTTCAAAAAGAACCAACTTTATCTCCTGACCAGGTTAAACAAAAGCTTATAAGCTCTTGTGAAGATATGGGACAACCACCTAATGTTCAAGGACATGGTTATTTAGACGCTACTAATTTGTTATAAGTAAATAGATATTTGTTCAGAAAAACGACGACATTACTTATAAATGACAGAAATGTTGTCGTTTTTATAGTTGGACTTCTTACAATTTTTGAATGCTATTTTGCATTTCGTTACATACTAAACAAAAAAAGAAGGATGAGATATAATGGGAAAAATGAAAAAAGAATCTTCACTGAATCAAAACTTATCTTCAAAGGAAATTCAGTCGACTAAATTCGTTTCAACTAAACAAGAAACTGATCATGAATTTTCAGAAGAACTTTCTGACGGAGGAGAACGAAACGAAATAATCACAAAACAGCAAAATAAGTAATCCATACAATTTTTGTATGTTTCAAGATTTTAACAGGAATGATTAAGGATGTATTAAGAATGGAAGGAGACAAGTGAATATGGAAGAGTTAAAACATTATGTGGATGTTGTAAAGAATAATTTTGAAACGATGAATGCTCCGGACTACGAAGGGAAAGAGGCAGATTTAAAAAAGCAAAAAGAACAACTAGAGAAGTACGAGCAGTATTTGAAAGCGAAAAGTATCTCTCCTGATAGCTTTGATAAAATAGTGGATGCTACTGTAAGTTACACATCAAAAGAAATTTCATTTTCGGAATTAGAAGGAGTATACAATCGATTAACCGAATAGCATCATTCGGGAATTAAAATACAGTTAAACTTTTTTTGTGGTTTAGTATTGACAAATATTTCAATCTTCAATATGATTTATTTATTAATCAATAAATAAATAGATAAAAGGATGATTGTAGTGGCTGTCCGGGAAGATAAAAAAGAACGAATTATTGTTAATGCTGTGGGGGTTTTTGCAGAGAGGGGGTATTATAAAGCAACGACTGCAATGGTGGCAAAGGCTGCAGGAGTAACACAGCCATACGTGTTTCATTTTTTTTCAAACAAGGAAGAATTATTCAAGGCTGTCATTGATCGTGCGTTTAGTCGAATTTTTGACACATTTGCAGAAGTTGATGCGCCTGCTAATCAATTAATCGAAACGATGGGTCATGCGTTTACTCAAATCATCCAAACTCATCGAGATGAAGTATTAATGGTCATGCAGGCTCATGCCATTTCAGATGTCGGCATACGAGAACATGTTCGTAAGCTGTTTCTTACAATTTATGAATCGTTAACCTTGAAATTTGAACGTGCGGGAATTGATCATGCAAAAGAAACAGCAGCATATTTTATTGGCACGGGTTTACTAATTACCGTTGCAGAAGTATTGAATTTGCCTCAATTATGTCATGGAAAAGATGGAGTGGAATGAAGAGGAAGTGATTAAACTTTCTTTTTTTTGCACTATTATTTATTGACTGATAAATAAATAAAAATCCATTTGAAAGAAGGGACTATTTTTATGAAAACTAGTCGTCATAATGCTCTGGAACCTACTATCAAACTATTTGAGGGAGAAAAATGGCTTGTAGTTACTAGTATAATCGGTTTTGTGCTTACAGCAGCTATTGCTATTTATATCTTATTTCAAGGTGCAATTATTTTACCTGAAGGCAATATGAAGGATGCTTTTTCATTTAATGCAGCAATCGGAATCTTTGTCCTATCGATCGCAGCCATATTACCTTTTGCAGGTCTAAGAGATCGTAATCGAAAGATGATGCGGTGGCTCTTTATCATAGCAGTAATATACGCCTATGCAATCGATACTGTACAGAATTTTCGAGGTCTTAATCCACGGTTTTCTCGTGAAGGATCTGTCTTCGATATCATTGCTGGTATCCTATTTGGTGTTGATTCGCTATTGCTGGTTATCTTAGCCTTGCTGCTGACGATTCAGTTTTTTCGAGTAAAAGCTCCTTTTGAACGACCATTGTTCATAATGGGCATTCGCTATGCATTACTCTCTGTATTAGTAGCAAATCTTGCTGGAGTATGGATGATTTTACTTCAAGACCGGTTTACAGGAGATGCAGGAAATCTAATCGTACTACATGGAATTGGCTTTCATGCTTTACAAACATTAATAGTGCCCGGATGGCTTTTGGAACGATCTCAAGTAAATAAAAAATCACTTATCCACTTTGGCAGTATCGCTTGGATGCTATCGATTATTTTGATTGGTATCCAAACCGCTTTAGGTCGCACTGTTTTTGAACTAACTGCATTACCGATTCTTGCCTGTATTTTGTTACTCATTTGGCTTGGGACAGCGATTGTTGCATGTTTACTTTTTATGAAAAGTATGAGAAAAACTTCAATACAAACAAATCATCTTCCTATAGAAAAAGGGGAATAAATAAGTGTTCAAGCTATTGTTTTCACTTTCAAGTTTCGCCATGTTATTTTGGGTGATGATGATGTTGCTTCCTACATGGCGAGTCACTAGATTTCTTGTGAATGTGAACATATTTCCTATCTATTTAGCAGTACTCTATAGTGTTGGGATCATTACGGCCATTTCGATGAATGGTTTCGGTTTTATCCAACATTTTAGCTCGGCGTCTGGAGTTATTCATTTGTTGTCAGAACCTGATTTTGCCTTGTTAGTATGGATCCATATTCTTTCCTTTGATCAGTTCGTTGGACATTTTATTTATCGAGATAACATGGAGCATCGATACGTACCGCTACCGCTCCAATCAGTCCTTTTATTTTTGGCGCTTATGTTCGGGCCCTTTGGATGGTTGTGTTATGTAGTGTTAAGAAAGTTAACGAATCGAAGGGAAACGATATCAAAAAGTACGTGATAAGGAAAAAGAACTCATAGACAATATATTGTTTTTACAGGCATTTCTTTTATAACTATAACAAAGGGTGATGCCGCAACTCCTTTTCCTTATTTGTGCTAACGGGAGATAGTTACGGGGATGGAACCCATCTTATTTCTGAAATCGGCATTTACTGCCGAAACTATTTTCACAATTCATTATGAATAAATTTTAACTTCTCAGGTAAAATTCGACAAGCTTGATGTGTCGTTTTCAAGTAAGAAAGGTATCCTGACAGGAATGTGGTAGCTTTTTTCTATTAGCATTTTTTATAACCACCTTCTATCGATTTAAGCATATCACGCCCTGATGTCTTTGCTGTTTCATGATAACCTTCTTCATCACGCATACTCAAGTACCAGCTGCCATCGTTATCTTCATTTAATCTATATACCTTATTGGTCATAACATTTGTATAAAAATCTCCATTTCTTAGCCTCATACTATTCCCCCTCTAATGTATATAACCTGTATTATGCCCAAGATATCGACTTGGAGTCATTAGACATTTATACAGTCCCAAAATCCTGGATATAAAGGGGAAAGACGTGATAATCATATCGGTAGGGTTAGGGAATGGGCTAGTTGTGTAAAGTGAGGAGTGGCGGCAGCGGAATTTTTCCTTACCTCAGCTAAACGGGGTAGGTTAGATTAACAAAACAATGAAAAAAGAGACTAATTTCAGTATTAGTCCCTTTTTTGGGTTCGATGGATAATATAGAATTGTTCTTTAATAATACTATCATTCTTCCGAGGTTTGGAATTTAGATGAATTCCCCTACCAATTTTCACACATAATACCAATGTATATAAATGACATTGGAGGCAATGATGATGAAAAAATTCCTATCTGCCCTATTTGTATCACTCCTGTTTTTCAATACTAATTTTGTTCCAGTATTTGCTGCCCCGCCTCAAAATGAAGTGAACAAACTCATTTCTGAAATGGGTTGGACTCAGGAGGAGTTTCAAAACTTTTTAGATTACTATGAGATGAGTTTGGATGAATTTGACACGATTGAAGATCTTAAATTTGTCTTAGGTACACCGATAACAGATAAAAATTTAACTGAACTTTTGGCTCAAAATGATATGTCTAGAGAACAGCTAGATGAGTTACTTGCCGGATTTGGTGAGACAGTTGATGATTATTGGTTTATCGAGGAGCTTGATGTATCCATTGATTTTTATCTGAATCATGATGAATATATGAAAGAAGCCGAAGAAATGTTAGCATCAATCGGATTAACTGAGGATGAAGTGGACCGATTCTTCAATCATCTAATGGCACTTGATGAAACCGTACTAGAGCAAAGAATGGAAGAAGTTGCTGCTAGGCTTGAACCGTATTTTTTATTGGATCCAGAAACTGAGCTGACAGATGCTCAGATGGAAGAGCTGACATCTATATGGGAAGAAATGATGAGTTTACTTCAATTAGATCCGAAATTTTACTTAGTCAATAAAGAAGGGGTTAAAACGGCTGTATCTTACGGAGAATTAATGAACATGGAAGAAATGTATGGTAATAGTCTATTAATTGAGATCTATGATACACAAGGAAACCTACTATTGGATATGCAGCTTTCTGAGGACATGTTGACTTCTGATTTCGTTTTTAGCTCGGCATCTCAGTTAACGAATGTTGGAGACCTTGCTGGCGAATTAACGAACCTAAAACATGATCAGCTTCCAAAAACCGCATCTTCATACGGCTTAAATATGGCAATTGGGCTAATCGTATTGTTGCTAGGCTTATCTATTTACGTTAAAACGAGAAAAACGCAGCGTGTATAAGTATGAAAAAAGTATCACTTACGTTAATCATATTTGGAGTTGTCTTTTTCACATGGAATCTGTACTCTTTTTTGGAGGGTTATACGGCATCAACCGAAGCTGATGTAGATCAGTTACAATTTGAAAAATCCAAATTAGAAAAAGATAAACCCGTTTTATATCAAGATATCCCTAATGTGGGTGAGGAAATTGGAGAGCTTCTCATTCCAAAGCTTGATCAGGCTTTCCCTATTTATCAAGGAACGGATGATCAGGTATTAAAAAAAGGGGTAGGTCACGTTGCAAATAGTGCCTTACCTGGTGAAAATAATCACTCCATCTTATCAGGGCATCGAGACACTGTTTTTAGTGGACTGGAAGAATTAAAAGAGAATGAAAAATTCATTGTTACGACCAAAGCTGGAGAATTTCTATATAAAATTAAAAAAATCAGGATCGTTGATGCAGATGATCAAACGGTGATGACCCCCAAACCAAAGGCTATGTTGACATTAACGACATGCTATCCCTTTGATTTTATTGGAGCAGCTCCTCAGAGGTATATTATTACGGGGGAATTGATTTCATCGAATTTGAATTAAAGTATTTAATTACCTTACTCTTATTGGAGTAAGGTGATTTTTATTAGAAAACTACCTGACAAGTACATATAGTTTCATTATTAATAGTAGGTTATTTGTACAAAATAACTGTAACTAATAAACAAGTGAAATACTTGATAATGCTTTTGGAAAATAAGATAGGTAATCATCCTTATAACCTTCATTTGACATGTTATAGAAAATTTTTTTAGTGAAATTTCCTTTTACTAAAATAGAAAATGTTTTTCTTTTAATAGACGAGAAAATTAATTAGTAAACTTTTACTGAAACAAATAACTTGTATTTACTGAAGTTTAACCGAAGGATTAGTGAGTTTGGTTGTAAATTCCTTAAAAATAAAGGTATGTAAGTATAGATTATCGGGAAAACAGGTAAAATTTTATTTTTAGAATAGTAAAAAATATGTTGAAAGCGCTTTTATTACTTGGTACTCTTTATACAGGAAGTAAATATTTAGTGAAGAAACAAGGGGTGGTTTTCCCGTATTCATAATTTGCAGGTAGTGAGGTTAGTTGTCATGACAACAATCAAAGAAATAGCAGCACAGGCAAAGGTATCAAGTGCAACCGTATCAAGAGTGCTGAATAATGATCCTACCATTTCGGTCACAGATGAAACGAGAGATCGTATTTTAGAGGTATCAAAGGATTTAGGATACACAACTGTGAGAAAGAGGAGAAATGAACAAAAACTTACGAACACAAGCAGTCCAAGAATTGGAATTTTTTTAGCCCATTCATTAGAAGAAGAAGAAGATGGCGTAGATGATCCCTATTTTAGCTCCATTAGACAAGGTGTTGAAAGTGAGTGCTTAAATCAAGAAATATTCACCTATAAGGTCACTAGGTTTTCAGATCCCCATCAGGAGCAAATCATTGATGATATAGATGGTTTGATTGTGATCGGAGGGATGAAATTTGATGTATTAAAGAGAGTAAGAAATTGTTCGGACAATGTTGTGTTTATTAATCACTCACCTGATGAGGAAAGATACGATTCGGTCGTCGTTGATTTTGAAAAAGCAACAACGAGTGTGTTGGATCATTTATTGAATCTAGGTTATTCGAAGATTGGTTATATCGGTGGAAGAGAGAGAGAGCAATTTACAGGGAACTATTCAGTAATTGAGGATAAGCGCCTAACGACATTTGAGGAATTGATGAAATCAAAAGGACTTTATCGCAAAGATCATGTTTTCATTGGAGAGTATTCGATGACTCAAGGCTATGAACTAATGAAGGATGTGATAAAGACTGGTAATCTGCCTGAAGCATTTTTCATCGCAAGTGATTCCATGTCGATCGGGGCAATGCGTGCACTTCAAGAGGCAAATTTAAAAGTACCTGAAGATATTGCTATTGCTAGTTTTAATGATATCCATATGGCGAAATTTGCAAGCACCCCATTAACATCAGTTAAAGTTTATACAGAGCAAATGGGACGAGTTGGTGTGCAATTGTTATTAGATCGAATTAATGGCAGGAAAATTCCTTTGAAAGTAATTGTTCCTACTAAGTTAGTCGTTCGTGACAGTTGTGGTGTTAAGAGTAATGAGGTTTCTGTTCATGAAGGATAGTGGAAAGCTTCGATCATGATTGTGATAAATTTATATGATTTAACTTGTTAAATGAAATTCTTTTAAGGAGGTGATGGACTTCGGAGAGAAATGAATTCGAGTACCTTATATTATAGTATCAAGGGGGCAAATTGTGTGCATAAAAAAGAGATCGAAGAGTCATATAGTTCGATAAACCTCTATTTGACAGAATAGAAATTTATCGAATGTGATACATAAGACTCCTCAATCTCTTACATTCCCTATAAGGGAAAAGAACTAGATTTATATTATAAAATAGTTTCATTTTAATAGCAATATGTATGCTTTTTACTTACAACATTGTTCTCACAATAGCAAGGGACTGTTAATTTCATTCATACACTAAATGAAATGGGGAAAGAAAATGAAAAAGTTTTTGAGTATGTTCCTATTTGTTATCGCTTTCACAGTATTTGCTGCAGGTTGTTCAAATAAAGGTGCGTCAAATGAGGCATCAGATGATGGCAAAGTTACATTATCGCTTTTCTTGACAATGTCTAATGAAGGAGAAAAGAAGGCAATTGAAAGTGTTGTTGCAAAGTTTGAAGAGGAAAATCCTAAAATTAAAATTGACTTAAACCTTCCTGGTGGGGGTTATGAAGATATGCTTCGTGTAAAAATGGCAGCGAATGATATGCCGGATTTATTTGATACACATGGCTGGTCACAGCAGCGTTACGGTGAATATGTAGCTGATCAAAAGGATATGGATTGGGTCGAGAATCTTGATCCAGCGTTAGACCAAATAATTAAAGATGAAAATGGAAAGGTGTATACATTCCCGATTAACCAGGCAAAAGATGGAATTAGCTTTAATGTGAACGTGTTAGAAAAGTATGGAGTTGAACCACCTAAAACAATGGATGAGTTCATGGCTGCTTTAGAAACAATTAAAGAAAAAAGTAAGGGTGAAGTAACGCCTTTGTGGATTCCTGGTGGGGATAACTGGACAATTGGACAAATTTATGACCAGCTAGCAACACCTTTATTAATTACAGATGAAGAAAATAGTTATGGTGATCAGCTAGTGGATGGGGCGTTTGACTGGTCAAATTATACGGCTCTTCCTGAAATAATGAAGGAAATGCAAGATAAAGGCTTAATCAATGAAGATGTGCTTACAGCGAAAATCCAACAAGCGACAGAGTTGATTGCACAAGACAAAATTGCGTTTACGTTCGTAGCTGGTTCACTAGGACCTGATGCAACAGAATTAAACCCAGATGTAAAAGTAGGTACGATGCCTGTTCCGGCTTTTCATGAAGGAGATAAACAAAGTTGGATTGGTGGAGAACGCCACACAATCGCAATTTGGAAAGATTCAAAACACCCTGAAGAAGCAAAAGCTTTTATTGATTTCGTCGCACAGCCAGAAAATATTGAAATTATGGCAAAAGGAACATCTGCACCAGATGCATTAACAAATGTTGTTGCCGAAAACTATTTCTCTGAATACTACAAAGAGTATGAGGACATTGCCGTTGAACCATACTTTGACCGTTTGTATTTACCAAGTGGCATGTGGGATGTTATGGCAACAACTGGTCAAGAACTATTTGCTGGTAGTATGACACCTGAACAACTTTCGAAAAAAATGGGTGAAGAGTATACGCGTTTAAGAGGTCAGTAACTTCGATGTAAGACGGAGGTTATTTTTATAGAGGATGTGGATGATTTGTCCGCTCCTCTACTTTATATAACTTCAAAGTCAAAATGAGGAGTGGAAATTATGAGCGAGTTAGCCACAAAAACTGAGTACTCAATAACAAAAAAGCCACAAAAACTCAAATTTAAAAAACAATCATCCCTATGGTGGATGTACATGCCTAGTTTTGCTATCGTTTTTCTGTTTATTTTATATCCATTTTTAAATGGGATTCAACTATCATTTACAAATTGGAACGGGTTTTCGCAAAACTTCGATTATGTCGGCTTTGATCAATATAAACGAATGTTTGCTGATCCTACGACATGGCTTGTTGTAAAAAATACGTTGCTCTACGGAATCGGTAGTACAATCCTTCAGAATGTTATTGGCCTATTATATGCATTGCTTTTAAATCAAAGCATTAAAATGAAGGCGATAACACGGACGATTATCTATTTACCTGTTATCATCAGCCCGTTAATCATGGGGTATATTTGGTACTTTTTCTTTGCCTTCCAAGGTGGAGCACTTAATGATGCATTACAATTCTTTGGACTTGAAAAAATCAATGCATTAGGTAATTCGGAATTTAATTCGTGGATTATTGTGTTCGTCAATACATATCAATATGTTGGGATCGCAATGATCATCTATTTAGCTGGTTTACAAAGTATTTCAAAAGATTTTTATGAAGCAGCACAAATTGATGGAGCATCAGCATTACAGCAATTCAAAAACATTACATTACCATTATTAATGCCATCGATCACGATCAATATGGTGCTTAACATTATTGGTGGTTTAAAATTATTTGATGTAATTATTGCGTTAACAGGTGGAGGACCAGGAAATGCGTCACAATCAATGTCAACGTTTATGTATGACCTATATTTCAAAAGACAGGATGCAGGTTATGCTGCGACACAAGGTGTTTTTATGGCGATCATTATCCTCATCTTAAGCTTATCGGCTCTCGTTTACTTTAAGCGGAAGGAGATTGAAGCATAATGGACCATCTTCAGAAGAAGACCAAACGATTGTTAACAGGAGTTTCTGTACTCGTTTTGATATTTCATATCATTCCTTTCTATATTATGGTCACGACCTCTTTAAAAGCAAAAGGTGATTTTAGCTCGAAATGGGTCTTTCCAACGGAGTTGAATTTTCAGAACTTCACAGATGCATGGCAAACTGCAAATTTAGGGCCGTCTTTTATCAATACATTTATCATTACGGGTTGTTCGGCCGTTCTTTTAATCTTCTTCGGATCGATGGCTGCCTATCCAATGGCACGCCGTCAAACAACATTAAATAAAATCTTTTATTTCTTGTTTATTGCAATTATGATTATCCCGCCATTAACCGCTTTAGTGCCGTTATACAAACTGGTTGTAAATATAGGGATGATGAACACGTTTGAGGTCGCAATTTTGAATAATGTTGCCGCGTTTATGCCGCTGACGATCTTTTTATATGCAGGCTTTATCCGTTCAACAATTCCAAAGGAGTTAGAAGAAGCAGCAAAAATTGATGGGGCTAGCACAGTTGGTACATTTTTCAAAATCGTGTTCCCTTTACTAAAGCCAGTCACAGCTTCCATTCTCATTATTGCTTGTGTATTCATTTGGAACGATTATCAATTTGCGATTTTCTTCTTACAGGATAAGTCAATGCATACGGTTACAGTTTCATTAGCTAGTTTCTTTGGTCAAAATCAAAACAACATGAATCTAGTTGCAGCAGCTGCCATCTTAGCTATGCTGCCTATGACAATTTTATTCTTATTTTTACAAAAATACTTTATCGCAGGCTTAGCCTCTGGATCTGTAAAAGGATAATTTTTTAGAGAAGCCTTAAAAAAACATATACAATTAGGGAGGAAGATGAATTATGTCAAAAATTACATTTATCGGTGCAGGAAGTACAGTATTTGCAAAAAACGTTTTAGGAGATTGCATGTTAGTCCCAGCATTAGCGGGGTTTGAATTTGCTCTATTTGATATTGATGAACAACGATTAAAAGATTCAGAGAATATGCTGAATAATTTAAAGAATAATTATAATAGTAATGTCACGATCAAGTCTTATTCTGATCGCAAAGAAGCGCTACGCGGAGCGAAATATGTAATCAATGCGATTCAAGTTGGTGGCTACAAGCCTAGTACAGTTATAGATTTTGAGATTCCTAAAAAGTACGGACTTCAGCAAACAATTGCCGATACAACTGGTATCGGTGGGATTTTCAGAGCACTTCGTACAATTCCAGTTATGTTGGATTTTGCAAAGGATATCGAAGAGGTTTGTCCAGATGCGCTTTTCTTAAATTACACAAATCCGATGGCAAGTTTAACAGGGGCAATGCTGCGCTACACAAACGTGAAAACAATTGGGTTATGTCATAGTGTTCAGGTCTGTACAGAGCATTTGTTCAGAGACTTAGGAATGGACCATGAAGGAATTGAAGAACGGATCGCGGGTATTAACCATATGGCATGGTTGCTTGAAGTAAAACGTGATGGCAAGGATTTGTATCCAGAAATCAAACGCCTTGCGAAGGAAAAACAAAAAACAAAGCATGAAGATATGGTGCGCTACGAATTAATGGATAAGTTCGGATACTATATCACAGAGTCTTCCGAGCATAATGCAGAATACCACCCATATTTTATCAAGAGCAAATATCCTGAGCTTATTGAAAAGTTCAATATTCCGCTTGATGAATACCCACGTCGTTGTGTAGAGCAAATTGAGAGATGGGAGTCTATGCGCGAAGAAATGGTGAACAACAGTCAGCTTACACATACTCGTTCACATGAATATGGCTCACGAATTATTGAAGCAATGGAAACAAATGTACCGTTCAAATTTGGCGGAAATGTCTTAAATACAGGTCGCTTGATTAGTAATCTTCCAGAAAACGCAGTAGTTGAAGTACCTTGTGTTGTCGATCGCAACGGAATTATGCCTACTTATATTGGTGATCTACCAGAACAATTAGCAGCTCTGAACAGAACAAATATTAATACCCAACTACTAACAATCGAAGCAGCTGTTACTGGAAAACGAGAGCATGTATACCATGCAGCCATGCTTGATCCACATACGAGCGCAGAGTTATCAATGGATGAAATCATTGCAATGTGTGACGAGTTAATTGAAGCGCACGGAGACTGGTTGCCGCAGTTTACGAGTAAAGAATCTAAAGTAGGGGTCTGATCCCTTCAATAAATAAAGGAATTAAAGGGTCTGTCCCTCACCGCTTTAAAGCAGTAGGGGTCAGACCCTTTAAAGTATTTTGCTGTTTTCTTAGTATCCCTAGCATACTGATAATTAGGAAGGTTCAGAAGATTCAGGGACTGTCCCCAAGGGTGGAAGCGGAAGATTTGATCCAGGGATACTTTACTATATGCCACAAACTTGGACTAGTGACAGTACCGATGCAATCTCACATTTGAAAATAAAATATGGTACTAGTCTCGTTTACCCAATCATCTCGATGGGAGCTCATGTTTCGGACGTTCCAAATCATCAAGTACACCGCTAAACTTCTCTAGATATCCGTGGTGATGTCGCAATGTCTGGTAATTTAGGTTACGAACTTGACTTGACTAAATTAACAGAAGATGAAAAATTGATCGTAAAACAACAAATATTTTTTTATAAAAGGATAAGAAAGTTAATTCAATTTGGTGATTTTTATCGTCTATTAAGCCCTTTTGAAGGCAATGAAACAGCTTGGTTATTCGCAGATCAATCAAAATCAGAAATTATCGTGTCTTATTTCCGTGTTTTAGCTGAACCTGCTGCTCCATTAACTGTTTTAAAGTTAAAAGGGATTGATCTTAACAAGAAATATTATGTTGGTGGGTCTAATAATGTTTATGGAGGCGATGAGCTTACATATGTAGGGTTAAGTATACCAGTAGATATCAACGGAGATTTCCAAAACTATGTTTGGCATTTAAAAGAGTGTTAAAAATAGAAATGATAAAAACGATGGGTCACATTCAAAATGTGCCATCGTTTTTTATAGCTTCTATATATTAAATGCATTTATTTGAGTGATCGATACGAAATGCAAACTTACATTCTTGTTGGATCTGTATCTTTTTGAGGTGCCTCTTGGGTTCATTCTGATAGAGAATAAACATCCAATTTAAAATATTTGTTTTACTATATTCGTAGGAACCCTAGTATAATATTAAATAGTAAGATATTGGATGAAGGGATGAAATGGTTTCTTCTACTTTCAAAACACAAATATACTTAATACGTTAGTATATCGCAAAAATCATATTTTTGAGAGGTCTTTAAAAATGCAAACAATACAACAAACTCGCCCGTTGAAAAAATACATACCACTTTCCTATCTTGTGATATTTATTGGTTATTTAGTTTTCGGCTTCTCAGAAAATATTAAGGGACCGGCAATTCCGCGTATGCAGACCGATTTCGCCATTGATGAATTGCAAATTGGAATGCTTTTAGCACTTAATTCGTTTGGATTTTTACTCGCATGTAGTTTTACCGGGGTACTATCAGCTAAGTTTGGGATAAAATTAGCTAGTTTACTAGCCTTCGGTTCTATGGCATTATCGGGGGCTTTTATTTATTTTTCAAGTAATTATTTTGTGTTTTCTGTTTCTTATTTCTTTATGTATCTTGGTAATGGAATGCTTGAAATTGCGCTTGCGATTTTAGCTGCAAGAATTTTCACGAAAAATACTGGTTTTATGATGAACCTATCGCATTTCTTTTATGGACTAAGCTCCACAGTTGCTCCAATTATGGCGACTGCTCTAATGGGGATGCACATTTTTGGTGGCGAGTTAGGTTGGCGTGGGATGTATTTCCTAATGCTCTCACTTTGTATAATTCCGATGCTTCCTACTATTTTTAGCAAATTTCCTATAGATAAGTCTACAGTCGAGGAACGGATTCCTCTAAAAGCGTACGTGAAAGACCCTGCTGCATGGTTCATCATTATCATTCTGTCATTCGGTGTAATCGCAGAATTATCAATGGCTGGTTGGCTCGTAAACTTTTTAGAGAAATCCTATCATTGGAGTACGACTGCGTCATCAGCCATGTTATCGGTGTTTTTCCTGTGCTTTATGTTAGGGAGACTTTTGCTGGGCTTTATTACAGATAAAATTGGGTTTATGACATCACTAATCATTTTTTCTGCTTTAGCAGGTATTGCGACGATTCTTGCGACGATTATTGGTCCATCAGCCGTATGGCTATTTGCACTTGCCGGTGTCGGGATTGCCCCGATCTATCCAACAGTTATGGCATTACTAGCTAAACGGTATTCAAACGGAATGGATACAGCGATTTCCTTTACAGTTACCGTAATGGGGATCGCTGTAGTGGTAGGGAATTTTCTTATTGGTGTGATTATTGACTTCTTCAAGCATTGGTTTAGCAATATACAAAACGCTGAAGTTGGCTTAACACGAGGGTTTCAAGCTGGTTTTATTTTTATTGGTTTATGTGCCGTTCTTTGTTCTGTTACAAGTTTATTATTGTATCGTTACTTGCAGAGGAGAAACGAAGTTATGTAACAGATAAGATAGGCTGTTACATAAAATTTTGTAAGGAGTAAATAGAATGATCCAAATCATCAAGTGCACCGTTATCCTTCTTTAGATATCCGTGGTGATGTAGCAATGTCTGGTAATTTAGGGTATGAACTTGATCTGACGAAATGAATAGAAGGAGAAAAAGACATAGTAAAACAATCAATCTCTGACTTTATTCTTAGCTCAAACAAAATTAGAAATCATGGTGTTTTATTTCCAATGTTTTAAAGTTAAAAAGAATTGATTCTGAAAAGAAAAATCAAGTTGTTGGATCAGATAAAGCATATGGAGGCGATGTGCTTACTTTATGTTGGAATTAGTATACCAGCTGATATCAACGGGGATTTCCAACGTTTTGTTTGGCATTTAAAAGAGTGTTAATATAGCTAATTTATATAAACGATGAATCCATTTCTAAAATAGGTCATCGTTTTTTCTTTTGCAATTTGGATTTTTTGTTCTCCCCTTAATCTCTTTGTTTTCTTACAACTCATTTTCGTTCTATTTAAGAAGGTTAATCTATGATTGGCCTCCTTACATTTTAAGTACAACCTATGGACTATAATATTATTATGGAAAAGTGAAAATCGGTAGGCGTTAGAGTAAGGATAATTATAAGTTCTTTCTATAAGAAGGCTGAATATATTGATTTTTCTATCTTTTTAAAGGGGTAACCTTCGTATTAAGATTGAATTTTACAAATTTTTTATAATGAATTTTCATCCTAAAAATATTATGTTATGATACTTTTTGTATAAGAGATATTCTTTTTACAAGGAATAGATTTAAAAGGTATTTATTTTTAATTTCTATTGAAAGCGATTACATATAAAGGAAGTTTCTGAGATTAAGAGAAAGTAATAAACCTTTATTTGATATTGCCATCAGGACAGCCGATATGCTAGTGAAAATGTTTGGCTCAAGGTGTGAAGCGGCTGGTAGAAAAATTGGGTCACCTACAACCGATTTAGTTCTAAAAGAGAAACAAGAATACAAATTAGAGGAGAGAGACAAATGGAAATTTTAAAAGGTACTGTTTTATTATTAGTTGTTTTAGCTTTTTTCACGTTGTTCAGTTACAAAGCTCCTAAAGGAATGAAAGCGATGGGGGCTCTTGCAAGTGCTGCGGTAGCTGCCTTTTTAGTTGAAGCATTTCAATTGTATGTAGGTGGGGACTTATTAAATATTGAATTTCTTGGTGAAGTAGGAACCGCTGCTGGGGGTATGGGAGGCGTTGCTGCAGCTGCACTTGTTGCTCTTGCTTTGGGTGTTTCTCCTGTATACGCGTTAATGCTCGGAGTATCTTGTGCTGGATTAGGGCTACTACCTGGTTTTATTGCTGGCTATCTTGTATCCTTCCTTGTGAAAATAATTGAAAAGAAGATGCCAGCTGGTCTTGATCTGATTGTTACGATCATTGTTGCAGCACCACTTGTACGTTTAATTGCAGTAAATGTCAGCCCTCTTGTGGATGCAACATTACTCAATATCGGTGGGATTATTTCAGAAACAGCTAACAGTAACCCGATCTTAATGGGCATTATTTTAGGTGGAGTAATAACAGTTGTTGCGACAGCACCTTTAAGCTCAATGGCATTAACAGCTATGCTTGGATTAACTGGTCTTCCAATGGCAATTGGTGCATTAGCAGTATTTGGTTCTTCGTTTATGAACTATATCTTATTTGATCGTATGAAATTTGGTAATAGAAGAACGACAATTTCTGTCGCAATTGAGCCTTTAACACAGGCAAATATCATTTCTGCAAATCCGATCCCGATTTATGTGACAAATTTCATCGGTGGAGCGGCTGCGGGTGTCGTTGTTGCGATGGCAGGATTAATTAACAATGCACCAGGTACGGCAACTCCGATTGCTGGTCTTGCTGTTATGTATGGATTTAATGACCCTCTAAAAGTAACGATTACTGCACTTATATGTGCAATAGTAGGTGCGTTAAGCGGATTGCTCGGCTCTATTATTTTCAAAAACTTTAAGATTCGGACGTTAGCTGAAATAAATAAAGAAGAATCAAAACAAGTTCAAGAAGTCGCTTAATAAAGAAACTTGAATAAATTAAGTATAAAGCTATACAAGCATTTTGGAGAACGGAGTTATAAAGGTAACGTTGCTCCGCCCTCTTACAATAGGAAAGGGTGATAGAGAAATGAAATATAGATCAGCTTTTGATATTATCGGTCCTGTGATGATTGGGCCTTCTAGTTCTCATACCGCAGGTGCAGCACGAATAGGACGTGTGGCAAGAACATTATTTGGACGAGAACCGAAAAAAGCGGTTATCTCTTTATATGGATCCTTTGCAAAAACATATAAAGGACATGGAACAGATGTAGCAATTGTTGGAGGTTTGCTCGATTTTGATACATTTGATGAACGAATTCCTCAAGCATTAACATTAGCGGAAAAAGCAGGAATCGAAGTTGAATTTATTGTTGAAAATCTAGTGACAGACCATCCAAATACAGTCAGAATTCGATTATTTGATGAAAAAAACGAACTCGATCTCGTTGGGATTTCAATTGGCGGTGGAACGATTGAAATTACAGAATTAAATTCTTTCAAGCTTAAATTATCAGGAGAATATCCTGCTATTCTAGTTGTGCATCAAGATAAATATGGAGCCATTTCAGGTGTTACAAACATTTTAGCAAAATATCAATTAAATATTGGGCATATGGAAGTATCGCGGAAAGAAAAAGGCAATATGGCGATGATGGTTATCGAAGTTGATCAAAAAATAGAGGACAAAGTCATTCAGGAGATTGAGAGTTTGCCTAATATTACCCAAACGATTCGGATGGTAGAATAATGAAGGCAATCGAACAGGAGGTTTACTATGTTTAGAAACGTAGCTGAGCTTGTTAAGCTAGCAGAAAGCAAACAAGTGAAAATAGCAGAAATTATGATACAGCAAGAAATAGAGGTTACGGGACTTACAAGAGAAGAAATAATCGAGAAAATGGACCGGAATTTAACAGTAATGGAGCAGGCAATTGAGAGAGGTCTTAAAGGTGTACAATCATTCTCAGGACTTACTGGTGGGGATGCAGTATTACTTCAAAATTATATAAAAAGCGGTAAAGCTTTAACGGGTAACATCTTATTAGACGCTGTAAGTAAGGCGGTTGCAACAAATGAAGTTAATGCAGCAATGGGAACGATTTGTGCAACTCCTACAGCTGGTTCAGCCGGAGTGGTTCCAGGTACATTATTCGCTGTCAAAGAAAAATTAAACCCAACTCGCATGGAAATGATCGAGTTCTTATTTACATCAGCAGCATTTGGTTTTGTCGTTGCAAATAATGCGTCGATTTCAGGAGCAGCTGGTGGCTGTCAGGCTGAAGTAGGTTCAGCAAGCGGAATGGCAGCAGCATCGATCGTGGAACTTGCTGGCGGAACACCCGCTCAATCTGCTGAAGCAATGGCAATCACATTAAAAAATATGCTCGGTTTAGTATGTGACCCTGTTGCAGGCTTAGTTGAAGTGCCATGTGTAAAACGTAACGCAATGGGTGCTTCAAACGCAATGACAGCTGCAGATATGGCATTAGCAGGCATAAAAAGTAAAATTCCTTGTGATGAAGTAATCAATGCCATGTTTTTAATAGGACAATCCATGCCATCTGCGCTAAGAGAAACAGCAGAAGGCGGTCTAGCTGCAACTCCAACAGGAAAAAGGCTGGAAAAGGAAATATTCGGTTAAGGGTCTGACCCCAGGATGATATGGGATAAATGTTAAAAAGTATGTTGGTTTTTATCGAACGGTCGATATCTTTGTGATTTCGGCTGATATATTTCTTCAGGTCAAAATAATAAGAAGAGCCTTTTAGGACAATAAAATGAGCTAACCCGACAATAAAACGTGAATTACGGACAATAAGTCTTTTTTCTCTCGACGCGAATGTTTTTTAACCTAGTTTTCGTAACTAATGAATAGCCAATCTATGGTCAAGCCGCTCCATAATTGAAGGGAAAGAACCCCTTCTTTTATGGAGCGACTTTTTTGCCTAAGGCGCTTGAACTTTTCTTCCGTTGTTACATATTATTTTACTTATCCTCATTTTGGAATTTAGCTTGTGTTAAATCTCGAAAATCCTCTTCCTTCGCAAATTCTGTACCATACGCCGGAATCGGATTGAAAACAGGTTTTCTACTTTTTAGTGTTTGGCTTGCGGTTAAACGATCCTCTAAAAATAGGTGAATAAAAACCTCTGCTACTGTGACGATAAAGGCAGATATTATGCTTCCCCAGGCAATTTGTAAGTAGTTTTCTAAAAGGATGCTCCCAAATATCCACACACTAAGGTATGTTAACAGGAAATCTGCAACTGCAGCAGCTCTCTTACCTAATTGTGGTAAGATGATTAATTCTCCTACCACGTAAGAAACGACAGTAATTAACAAACTAAAGGAAAGAATATCGACAATAGTCGCATCAAAGAATAAATCGAGTCCAATACCAAACGCAATTACACAAGTTACAAATTTAATAAGTAAAACAGTTGTATGTCTCATGAAAATTACCTCCCATATCTTTATCTTAATCAAAAATGAAAGGTTCATTCATTTTGATTATGTTAAAATAGTTAGATAGCAATTTTTTAGAAGCTATTATCCGAAATTTACCGAAAACGTTTCATATTATGTGTAAACACAGCATTCCAAATAGGTTTTTACTACTTGTTGTTAGGTACTTAATCCCTATATAATGAACAATAATATTTCATTTTTTAAATACGATCAGAATTATTTAATGATTAGTAAAAGAAAAGGCTTTCCCATTAGGAGTTGTCGATAAGCCAAGTTTTTCTAATAAAGTTCCGATAGGTTTTTTTAGTAAAGAGGTGTGGAAGATGGCAGTTACAATAAAAGATGTAGCAAAGGTTGCAAACGTTACCCCTTCAACAGTATCAAGGGTAATTGCTAACAACCCAAGAATAAGTGAAAAGACAAAAAAGAAAGTGCGTATGGTGATGGAAGAACTCGGTTATCATCCAAACTTTAAAGCAAGAAGCTTAGTAAGCGGATCGACTCAAACAATTGGTCTAGTCATGCCTAATTCAACAGAAAAAGTATTTCAAAATCCCTTTTTTCCAGAAGTTATTCGTGGTATTAGCAAAACTGCTCATAGTATGGAATATGCATTACTTATTTCAACAGGGGAAACAGAGGAAGAGATATTTGAAGATGTTTTTCATATGGTCCAAGGCGGTAGAGTGGACGGTGTGATTTTACTTTATTCCCGTATCAACGACAAAGTCATGACTTTTTTAGAGGAAAAAGACTTTCCTTTCACAATTATTGGTAAGCCTTATAATAATATAGACAGTACTTCACATGTAGATAATGATAATTTTAGTGCTGCAAAAGAAGTTACACAGTACTTGTTAAGTCTTGGACACAGAAGAATTGGCTTTGTTGCAGGAAGTCTAAAATTGATGGTTACGATCGATCGAAAACGTGGATATGAGACTGCACTATTAGATGCGGGAATATCAATTAACTATGACTATATCGTCCATGAAGAATTTTTGATGGAAGGTGGCAAAGAGGCTATTTCAGAATTATTATCTCTAAAAGAGCCGCCTACTGCTTTGGTGGTAGCAGATGATTTGATGGCATTTGGAATGTTCAATACATTGGAGCGAATGGGACTTCGTGTACCTGATGATCTATCAATTGTAAGTTTCAATAACCTCTTATTATCAGAGGTGTCACGTCCACCTTTAACTTCTGTTGATGTTAACATCTATAATTTAGGGTTACAATCTGCTAAATGTTTAATTGAAAAAATTAAACAACCTGATGAACCGGCTAAAAGAATCATAATCCCACATAAAATGATTGAACGAAACTCGTGTAAAAAAATTTAGTTATTATTGTTAACCCTAATAAAACGGAACTAACTTTAAATGATAGTCACGTTTTATTAGGTGTGAACATTGCTTTAGTTAAGATTAACGTTTGAAATTAGTTCTTTACTTGAATAATTGAGAAACCATTTGGTACAACGTTAATATTTGATGTTTCCTTAAGTGGTTCATTGTTCCATAAATCAAGAGGTTTTTTGCCTGTGAAATCATATGGAATCGTGACATTTATCATATCTGTAGAGTTATTAACCACAATAAGAATTGTTTCCTCAGCTGATTGTTTCGAATAAACGACATGGTTTGTGTCATTATTTGTTTCTAAAAACGTAAATTCACCGCCATTACCAAATGCAGCTTGCTCATTTCGAAGCGAAATCAATTTTTTCACAAAAGTAAAGAGTTCGTGATCTTGTTCATCTTCTTCCCATATCATACATTTTCGACAGCCAGGATCATTATCACCAGTTAGTCCGATTTCATCTCCGTAATAAATACAAGGAGTGCCGATAAAGGAGAGCTGGAACAAGAATAGCAGCTTTAACTTATCTTTATCATCATTGCATATTGTTAAAACCCTAGGAGTATCGTGACTGCCTAACAAATTAAACGCAGCTTCGTTTACGTTTTTGGGATATGATGTTAAAACTTTTGTTAGCTGTTGCGCAAATTCTTCAGCATTAATCGTACCTTTTGCCAAGTATTCTAACGATGCATTTGTAAACGGATAGTTCATGACAGCATCAAATTGATCTCCTTGAAGCCATGGCATAGAGTCATGCCAGATTTCACCAAGAATATAAACATCCGACTTAACTGCTTTCACCGTTTTTCTAAACTCACGCCAAAACTCGTGATCTACTTCGTTTGCTACATCAAGGCGCCAGCCATCGATATTAAATTCTTCAATCCAATATTTTGCAACGTTAAGAAGATACTGTTTTACTTCAGGATGTTCCGTATTTAATTTCGGCATCATGTGGGTAAAGGCAAATGTATCATAATTTGGTTCAGGAAAAGCTTGAACAGGGAATTCTCTTAAATGAAACCAATCTCTATAGTTCGATTTCTCTTGTTTTTCAAGCACATCTTGAAAAGCATCGAAATAGAAACCGCTGTGATTAAAAACAGCATCAAGCATAACGCGAATACCGTTTTCGTGGAAAATACTAACAAGTTTTTTGAAGGTTTCCTTGTCTCCAAACTGGGGATCAATTTCCATATAATCAATGGTGTCATATTTATGATTCGTATTCGCCTTAAATATTGGGGTAAAGTAGATTCCTGTAATCCCTAGCTTTACTAAATGATCAATGTTGTTAATAATTCCTTCAAAGTCACCGCCAAAGTAAGTATCAGGCTCTGGATCAGCACTTCCCCAAGGTAGAGTTCCTTCAGGATTTAGTTCAGGATTGCCATTTGCAAATCGTTCAGGAAAAATTTGGTACCACACTGTATTTTTCACCCAATCAGGTGCATCAAACACATCAATCGAATTTAAAAATGGAAAGCAAAAATAAAAACTTGCATCGCGAGGATCTTTATCTGCATAACCTCTCTCACCAAATACAGCGGATTCACTGTCAGAATATAGTTCAAATCCGTATCGTAAACGACGAAATTCAGGTTTCACTTCAGCAAACCAGTAATCAAAAAGTTCATCAGAACCTTCAAGTGTCATTGGTTTAGTAGAGTTAGTCCAGCCTTCTTTTGACCATTGATAAGGATCACCATAAACTAAAAACACTTTTGTTAAATCATCTTTTTTAGAGCGAAGACGAATATGTAACGTTTCCTTGTCGTAAGCATAAGCAAAATTATTTTTCGGTCTGTGATATATGGCTTCTTTTAGCAAATTAATTCCTCTTTTCTAAATTAATAGTAAATGCAAACGATTGCACTTAATGGAACTTTATCAGTATTACTAAAAAGAATAAAGAGATTGATGCGACTTTATTTGTAAAATCTCGACATTTATTTTGATTCTAAATTAAAATCTAAAGTTTTTATCCTTTTATTTTTCATTTTCATGTTTTATCCTAATTTAGGCCAATCATTCACTATAAAAAATAATAACTTCTAATAAAAATCCATGCTTGTAGTTTTTTATCAAGGTTCGTATTCGGAGCAAAATCCTGGAATAATTCTAGGAAATCGGACATTTCAATTCAAGAAAATATTTTAAAAAATATTGACAAATAAAACAGATCCAAGTAATATCATAACAAATAAAGAAAACGGTTGCACAGTTTTGCGTAAACGTTTTCTTTATTTGTAAAATAGCCTTTATGTAGTTACTCTTATATAATATAGGGGGAATAATAGGACAAAGATGCAATTATTACAGTTAAAGATACAAACGTTTGCACATTTCTTTGATGAATGGAGGGAAGGTGAAAAATGATACAAATAACGAAAGTGGTAAGTACAACGTTTTTAGCAGCAAGCCTACTTATTTCAGGGTGTGCAAACGAGTCTACTAGTTTAGATATTGAAAATGCCAAACTATTAAGCTCTGAATCTCACGGTGTCTACTACGAAATTTTCGTTCGCTCATATGCTGATTCAGATGGAAATGGGATAGGAGATCTTAAAGGAGCTGCTGGAAAATTAGACTATTTAAAAGACTTAGGAATTGAAGGAATTTGGCTCATGCCGATAATCCCTTCACCGAGTTATCACGGTTATGATGTAACCAACTATCGAGATATTAATCCAGAGTATGGAACTTTGGATGAAATGAAAGCGTTTGTAAAAGAAGCGCATGAAAGAGGTATAAACGTTATTATCGACCTTGTTGTCAATCATACAAGTCAAGACCACGCTTGGTTCCAAAAAGCATTAACCGGGGATCCCAAATATAAGGATTACTATGTATGGGCGACAGAAGATAGAAACATTTCAGCAACCGGTGAATGGGGACAAAAAGTATGGCATGAAGTAGGCGACAATAAATATTACGAAGGTGTCTTCTGGGAAGGTATGCCAGATTTGAACTTTGAAAACCCCGATGTAAGAAACGAAATGATTGATATAGGAAAGTTTTGGTTAGAAAAAGTCGGTGTTGATGGATTTCGATTAGATGCCGCAAAGCATATATATTCTGAGACAAGCTCTGAAATCGATGAAGAAAATGACCAGAAATGGTGGCGAGAGTTTCGAGCTGAAATGGAAAAAGTCAATTCTAATGTTGTTTTAGTAGGTGAGGTTTGGGATTCTGCGACAGTTGTTGCCCCTTATTTGAATGATGGCTTAACTTCCGCGTTTAACTTTGATTTAGCAGGTCAAATACTTGAGTCAGTAAGATCAGAGAGAGATGCAGGAATTGTATCCTCACTAACTAGGATAAGAGACTACTTTAATAACGTTTCAAATGGAAAGTACATTGATTCTACATTTATTACAAATCACGATATGAATCGTGTAATGAGCGAGTTAAACGGTAACATTGACCAAGGGAAAATGGCTGCTTCATTATTGTTAACACTTCCGGGAAATCCCTTCATCTATTATGGAGAGGAAACAGGGTTATTCGGTACAAAGCCAGATGAGGAAATACGTGAACCGTTTTTGTGGACAAGGGATAAAAATGCTGCCGAACAAACGAAATGGGAGCCGCTTAAACATAATCAGGATTTTGCAATATTATCTGTCGAAGCACAGCTTGAAGATGAAAATTCATTATTAAATCATTATAAAAACATGATTCATGTTCGTAGATCCGCTAAGGTGTTAATTGAAGGAGAAATTAAAACTTCGTTAACGCAAGAAGACGGGGTTCTATCCTTTAAGAGAACTGCTGATGACAGTTCAATGTTAGTTATACACAATCTATCAGGTGAAGAAAAGGAGTTCACTCTATCTGAAATAGAAAGTGAATATTCCGAAGTTTATTATAAGACGAAACAAGAAGCAGAAGTAGACAAAGATGGGGACAAGGTACAAATAAAACTACCTTCCTATTCTTCAATCATATTAAAATAGCCTTCGAAATGAACAAGGTTATATTGTTCATTAGAAAACAGGCATTAAACAACACGATGCAAACGTTTGCCTTGAATTAAATCTTCAATTGTTGATTTTGGTAGAAAGTTTACCGAATGAACATTGAAATAAATCTAACAAATAAAAAAGGTGGGAATTACATTGAAAAAGATTTTTAGTTTATCCATGATTGTACTGTTCATTTTTGTATTGGCAGCATGCAATAAGCCAGGGGCACCAACAGCAAGTGAAACTTCAGAAGAGTCTGCTGGAGGCAGTAAAACTAAAGAAACGGTAACAGAAGAAATCGTACCAGAAGAAGGCGCAGAACTTGTTTTGTGGGATAACGGAGACCAAGAAGGTGAATGGGCAAAATATGTCGCTGAAAAGTTCACTGAAGAGTATGGAATCCCTGTTAAATATGAAGATGTACCTCATACTGAAGCAGCTCCAAAGCTGCAAACAGATGGTCCCGCAGGATTAGGAGGTGACGTATTTAACGCTGCACATGATCATGTAGGATCGATGAATACCTCTGGTTTAATTTATGATAATTATTATACTGAAGAATATAAGGAACGCTTTATGGAGAGTGCAATTACAGCTGTATCTGCAAAAGATGATGAAGGAGACGTAAAAACGTATGGTTTTCCATTAAACATTGAAGGGGTTGCCTTATTTTATAATAAAGATTTATTAGCTGAGATGGGATTTGAACCAGCTGAAACAATGGAAGAATTAATCGAACAATCAAAAGAATTTATGGATAAAAATAAAGGTTCATACGGCTTCATGATTGAACCAGGTAATTTCTACTTACTTCATGGATTTGTTGGTGGATATGGTGACTTTATTTTTGGTGAAAACAATACAAATCCAAATGAAGTTGGATTAAACAATGAAGGTTCAATAAAAGCAGCAAATTTAATGGAACGTATCCGCGATGAAATATTGCCGATGAAAAAAGAAGACATTACGGGAGATGTCATCACTTCACATTTTAACGAAGGTAAACTTTTATATTATATCTCAGGGCCATGGGCTGTTAAAGGACACGAAGAAGCTGGTATTAACTTTGGGATCAAAACATTGCCAAAACTTGAAAATGGTGAGGTTCCAAAAACGTTCACAGGAACTAAAGCCTATTATGTAAACGCTTATAGTAAATATCCACAGGCTGCTACATTGTTAGCGAAATTTGCCACAAGTGATGAAATGCTATTAAAACGTTATGAATTAACAGGCGAACTACCACCATCTAACGCACTGCTTGAAAATGAAACAATTAAAGCTGATGAATTTAATCATGCTTTCTTAGAACAGGCACAATATTCAATTTCGATGCCTAATATCACTGAAATGCAAACAGTGTGGGGTGGTATGGAAGTAGCATATACAGCTATTTGGAACAATGCTGCTGAACCTCAAGCTGCACTTGATAAAGGGGTAAAGCAAATAAAAGAAGCAATTGAATCACAAACGAAATAATTTAAAGTAACATATGAGCTGATACCTTTTGAGGTATTAGCTCACATTTCAAAAGGAGGGTGAAATATGAGTTCGTTAGCGCGTGATCATTCATATGAAGAAAAAATTCCAAATGAAGATATTGCTAATAAAAGAAAGAAATCTTCAAAATCACCAACACCACCTAATCGTTCATTCATGACTAAGCCTAAAATGGCTGCTATTCTTTCACTTATATTCATGGGTTATGGTCAGTTGTATAATCGACAAATTTTAAAAGGATTAAGTTTTTTAGCTTTAGAGTTATATCTTCTTTTATTTTGGACTGTGCCTTTTCAATGGGCAATGTGGGGGCTCACAACATTAGGTGAAACACCGCAGTCAAGAGATGGATTTAAAATTGTACAAGGGGACCATTCGATTTTCTTAATGATTGAAGGGATCTTATATTTAATTTCTTTCCTTCTTTTCCTTTGGTTCTATTATTTAAATATTCGGGATGCCTATAAGGTTGCCGTAAAAAGTGAAAAGGGAATTAAACCTAACAGTGCGAAGGAAATGTTTAAAAACATTTGGGAAAACGGCTTCCCTTATATTTTATTAACACCGTCTGTCCTATTTACATCTTTCTTAACAATTCTTCCGTTGTTGTTTGGTATTTTAATTGCCTTTACGAATTATTCAGCACCAAATCATCTGCCTCCAAAGCACTTAGTAGATTGGGTAGGATTTGACACATTTATTCAGTTATTTCAAATGAAAACATGGAGTACCACATTTTACGGTGTTTTTTCTTGGACCGTTATATGGGCAGTGCTCTCAACTATTACAACCTTCTTCTTAGGACTTATTTTTGCTGTAGTACTGAATCAAAAAGGAATTAAATTTAAAAAGTTTTGGCGAAGCATGTTTATCTTACCCTGGGCAATTCCGCAGTTTGTTTCAATTTTGATTATGAGAAATATATTTAATGGTGAATTTGGTCCTTTAAATCGTTATTTAATGGAATTAGGTGTTATCCAAGGAGCAATCCCATGGCTATCAGATCCGTTATTG
Organism: Bacillota bacterium; assembly: GCA_051750265.1. Taxonomy (GTDB): domain Bacteria; phylum Bacillota; class Bacilli; order Bacillales; family Bacillaceae; genus Metabacillus. The sequence goes on from JBNJJO010000045.1 coordinate 36,821, forward strand.
GCGAAAATTACACTTGTTGGTGTAAACATGTGGTTTGGATTCCCATTCTGGATGGTATTAATGAGCGGTGTTTTAACAAGCATTGATAAAGAAGTATATGAAGCAGCAGAAGTAGATGGTGCATCCCCAGTCCAAAGGTTTTGGAAAATTACAATGCCATTAATCATGTTTGCTACAGCACCACTTGCGATCATGTCATTTGCAGGAAACTTTAACAACTTTAACATTATTTATTTAATGACTGAAGGTGGACCTGTTAATATGGACTATTCTTATGCAGGATCGACAGATATTCTAATCAGTTGGATTTATAAATTAACACTTGATAATAATCAATTTGCGGTGGCTTCGGTTATCTCAATTTTAATCTTCATTGTGATTGCGACGTTCTCAATTATAAACTTTAGAAAAACAAGAGCCTTTAAAGAGGAGGATATGATGTCATGATGGGGCTAAGCTTAAAAAAGAAAATTAGTCATATAATCATCTATTCCATTTTAATCATTACAACATTATTGATTTTGTACCCAGTTATTTGGATTATTACTGGCTCTTTGAACCCAGGAGATTCCTTATTCTCATCGCGAATCATTCCTGAGTCTTTATCATTTGCGCATTACGAATATTTATTTAAAGAAACTGATTATCTATTGTGGTATAAAAACACGTTAAAAATTGCATTCTGGAATATGATCTTTTCTACCTTTTTAGTCGTAACAGCAGCATATGCTTTTTCAAGATTTCGTTTTCCTGGTAGAAAGCAAGGTCTAATGACAATGCTGGTTTTACAAATGTTTCCCGGCTTTATGGGAATGATTGCAATCTATATTTTATTATTACAAATGAATTTATTAGACAACCATTGGGGGCTTATCCTAGTTTATGCTGGCGGGTCGATTCCATTTGGTGCGTGGCTTGTTAAGGGATATTTTGACGGACTCCCAAAAAGTCTTGAAGAAGCAGCTAAAATTGATGGTGCAAGCCATGTGACGATTTTCTATAAAATTATGATGCCACTTTCAAAACCAGTGTTAGTCTTTATCGCGGTTACAAACTTTATCGGACCATGGATGGACTTTATTTTTGCACAACTTGTTCTAAGATCAAGTGAAAAGAAAACACTAGCTGTTGGTCTGTTTGAGATGGTAACAGGACGTGGAAATTCAGAATTTACTAACTTTGCTGCTGGTGCTGTATTAGTAGCTGTACCAATTACGATTTTATTCTTTATTTTCCAAGATCATCTTACAGAAGGACTAAAAGCTGGGGCGAATAAAGGTTAATAACTCGAACGACTACTCCATTATTTGAGATGTGAGCTAGTCGTTTTTTCGTTTACTAAGACTAGCTTAAACAATGTGGCTTTTCAGTCAGTCTCCTACTTTTTCCAACAATTTACTCATAATATGCAGATTTTAATAAAAGAGTTCATTGTGACAAATACTATGTTTACCACATGATAAAAAAGGAGAAAACATCCATGAAAGTATTAGGAATCTTTGTATTCATTCTTTTATTAACCAGCTCACTTAGTGTATTAATGGACATTCTTTTAGGCTTTAAGCTTTCTCACTCTTTAATTAATTTACTCAACCCGTTTTGGGTAATAGAAGCTGGAGAATATGTGATGATAGTATTTTTTCTATTGCTTACAATTGGTCAACAAATCGTAATCATCATAAAAAATAAAGCTAATAAACAAAAGGGTA
>JBNJJO010000046.1:0-36608 GCA_051750265.1 Bacillota bacterium
CCATTTTCATTCTCTGTGGTGCAGCGCTGAATTTTGCGCTGCATGGGCGGCTAAAGGGTGCTTTGCTTCAATAAGGAGCAAGGCATTTTTCTTATTCGACTAACAATGCAGTCTAGAGTAAGAAGGATTGTTTGGGTAATATAGAAATTAAGGTGATTTTATTGAAATTTAAACAAATGACAGAAGAAGAAAAACGGAAATTAGTAATTGCAATGTACTTTTTACAAAAGGGTGCCCATCAATTAAATCGTTTACATGATGAATTTGACCGAAGAGATAATGATGATGAAATAAAGGAAGCGATGGAAAAGGAAAACAACCTTTTTCAAGCAATAGCACGTTTTGATGAAATGTACCTATATTCAGAAGATGAAAGCGAAAATGAGGAAATTGAAAAGTTAGAGAATGAAATATTTGAATGGATTGAAGATAACGGATTTACAGAGGATATTAGGAAGTATTTTGATAAGAATAGTATCATGTTTAGTTAACGGATAAAGATTAGGAGTAGAAAAAAAGATGAACGATTTGATGGAGGATTTTTTATTTAACTTAATGGCGTTCTTAGGAATTTTAATTATGTTTATTAGTGTCATTAATATGTGGATAATAGATACGAAAAACAAGAAGAGTGAACAAAAGAAAAGTAAATCGAAACATGTAAAATCACTGGTAATCGGGTTAATTGTTTTTGTCTTATCACGTATCTTACATGGACAACTTCTTTAAAAGAGATTATCTTCTTCAACTTAAGGGTGCATTTCTTGAATAGAGGTGAGATTCGTGAAATATACTTGTCCTTGTTGTGGGTATAAAACATTAGATGAAGAACCACCAGGAACATATGATATTTGCGGCATTTGTTTTTGGGAAGACGATGGAGTTCAATATAGAGACCCTGATTATGAAGATGGTGCAAATGAGGGTTCACTAAGACAAGCACAACAAAATTTTATTAAATTTGGGGCTTGTTCTGAAGGCAGTATTAAGTTTGTAAGAAAACCAAATAAAGAAGACATTAAAGACCCGAGCTGGAAACCATTTTGAGTTATACTAACGCGGGCTTTTCTTCAAGAAGGAGAAGTGCTCTTTTTGTGGAAGATATTAAGCTAACAAAGCAAGGGGGAAACTAATATGACAAAGAGAAATAAGGAGTTGTCACTAGAACAACGTGAAGAATTACTCAGAACATTGAAAGCCCGTTTTGAGAAAAACATGAACCGCCATAAAGATCTTGAATGGGCTAAAGTCCAAGCAAAGCTGGAAGCTAATACTGAAAAACTGTGGTCGCTCAATGAAATGGAGAGAACTGGCGGTGAACCGGATGTTGTTGGTCATGATAAGAAGAAGGACGAATACATTTTTTATGATTGTTCAGCGGAAAGTCCTAAAGGGCGCAGAAGTGTTTGTTACGACCGTGAAGGGCTGGAGTCAAGGAAAAACCATAAACCAGAAAATAACGCTATTGATATGGCAAATGCCATGGGCATTGAACTTTTAACGGAAGAACAATATCGAGCGTTGCAGAAACTTGAAAATTTCGATATGAAAACGTCGAGCTGGGTGCAAACACCCTCTGATATTAGAGAACTCGGCGGTGCCCTTTTTTGCGATTTTCGCTTCGGGCACGTCTTCGTGTATCACAACGGTGCGTCCTCTTACTATGCAGCCAGAGGGTTCCGTGGCTCGCTAAGGGTCTAAATTTTGCACAGACAGATAAATTTGAATTTGAGAACGTATCACCTGGGGAAAAGTTTTAGTTTCATTCTTCAACTATCGGGTGAGTTAGGTCAACAAGATAAAAGCAACAATCACTATCAGCAGCCTTTGATATTCCACAATACAAGCAATTAGTTATTCAAGAAAAGGGCGCAATTCTGCAGCAAGAATTGTGCTCTTTCTTTATGTTAAAGGCCATTAATGGAATAAACTCCCTAACAAAACTGGATATTTAAAAAATGAGTTTAACTTTTTGTTGAGGGATCAACCAAGTGATGACAGTGATTCTGGGTGGGTAGTACTTAGTGGATAGAAGAAGAAGAATTTAGCAACAATCCTGACAACTTTCAAATTGTCGCACTTGGAGTTATGTTAAATATTGATGATTCAATTTTGTCTTTCATAAACGAACAACCACTTTGTGCTTATGAAAGAAATGAAAATGGTCAATTTGAAAAAATTGAAGATTATGACTGGGAAGGATATCTCAATGAATAATGTTTTTACTAACGGGTGCTTTACTTGAATAAAGAGTAAAGCATTTTTCTTATTTAAGTAACGTCGCAGGTTAATTAAATAAGAAATTTTGGGTTTTATGGTAAAATAAAGGGAATAATTGATTATTTGTTTGGGGGATTTTTAGTGGAAGCTATCATACCTATTGTTTTTTTTATTGTTGGGTTATTTATTCTATATATAGTTATCGAAACAGCAGTAAGGAAAGGTATTAACAGTTCAATAATTGGTCAATTTCTTGAAAAGAAGTATGGAATTAAAGAAGATAAAAAGTCTTTTCTTGATGATGATTTAGATAATTGATAAATAAAACGGATTTTTAAGCCGGGTGCTTTAGTAAAAAATAAATCCCAATATTATCTTTGTATTTCATAGATAAATTGGGATTTTTATGATGAGGAACTCTTATCGTTGTATATCCGCATTTTCCTGACGCTACCCCTTAACGTACTTGATTAATGGTTTTTTTCATCTTTGTATGGATATGTAATTTCATATCCATATTCTTTAACCCAGGGCAAACTTTTAGTATTGTCTAAAACCTCGTCTATACAGTTTGGACAATATTTATTAATGAAGTTATTTTGCTTCCACTTAACCTTGGGCAAAGTTTGTAGCTTCCTTTGATTTGCAACAGTAGTCACACATTTCAATTCTATTCATTAAACTATAAACTTCTCCGTTTCTTCATTTTTCCTGTAATAAATAGTAACTCAAATTCGTCTATATCATGAGTATTGTTACCTTTTCGTTACAAATCCAACTCTCTCACAGCTCGGTCTTTTTCATCCTGAGAAATCCCGATATATCGTAAGGTGTTTGCTTCGCTAGATGGTATCGGGTACGTTTATATTAGAGTAACTCACATATCCCCACTACCATCCCCATATCTAAACCTATACTCCCTAGGCGTACATCCTTTCTGCTTTTTAAACAACCGAATAAAATAACTTTGGTTCTGTAAGCCTACTTCCATTGCTATATCAAGCATTTTTCGGTCCGATTTTTGTAATAATGTACACGCTTTATTAATTCTAGTTGTATTAATGTATTCCATTGGTGTCATGCGAACTAACGATTTAAAAAATCGACTAAAGTGGCCTTCACTCATTTGGATTTGTGAGGCTAGGTTCATAACAGTTAGTTTTTGTTTATAGTTATGATCAATATATAGGAGGACCTTTTTTAATAACTCTGTTTTTGTTAAATCTTTTTGTGTTACTTCCTCATTATGATTCCAGGCTTGTTTTTTTAGTATTTCTGCAAACAGTAGAAACAAGTAACCTTTCACTTTGAGTTCATAACTAGCCTCTTTCGATGAATATGCCTCTATCATGTTGACGATTGATTTCAGCATGTTTCTTTCTTCACTTGTATCAGGTGTTATTAGTAGTGAATGAACCAAAGAGAAGTTTTTAATAACTTGTAAGTAATTACTTTCAATCAAATCAAAGCCAAAGCTTCGTAACAAATCGATATGAAAGACAACGGCGTGAAGTTTAAAAGGCGTGTTACCAGAAGGATACGCCCCGTGTAATTGTTCGCTTGGAATGAAACAGCCAGTGCCTTCATCTAATCGATACTGTTTTGTCCCGATTTGTAAGTTAATCGGCCCCTTTTCAACATAAATAAACTCCAACTCGGGATGCCAGTGCATATTAAAGATCACTTGCCCATCAAGGTAGTCAACCATGTATATACGAAACGGAAACAACGAATCTCCGTGTACTCTATCTTCAAGTAAGTTGTGTTTATTAATTGGTATCACCTTCCTGTTTTATTTATCAGAATTGTACTATTTATTGTTTTTATTGTGCAAGAAATAATAGATTTTTATCAATATAATATTAATTGTAATAAGTTTTAGAGTTTGAAAAACAAAATATAATTTACGTTATATGAACGATAATCAAATGTAATTAACCTAAGAAATAAGGGGTGTTTCTTATGAAATTCACTGATGGATTTTGGCTAACAAGAGAAGGCTTTGATATTCAACATCCGCGAAATGTTCGTGATGTTGCCATAAATGAGGACATGGTGACATTGTATGTACCATGTAAAGATATTCAAAACAGAGGTGATACGTTAAATCTGCCTTCACTTACGATTCAATTATCGTCTCCACTGGAAAATGTTATTAAAGTAAAAGCTTGGCATCACAAAGGAGCAGTAAATAAAACTCCGAACTTTGATGTAAAGGATGGTATTATTCCGCTAGAGTTTAAGGATAATGAGGGCAATATGATTTTTAACAGTGGTAATGTAAGCGTAAACATACAACGCAACCCTTTAAAAATTACATTTTCTCAAGGTAATCAAGTATTAACCTCTATTGATCCAAAAGGTGTAGCTTGGATTAAAGGTCCTCATAAAGAGAGTTATATGCGTAGCCAGTTAAATCTCGGTGTTGAGGAATATATTTATGGACTTGGTGAACGTTTTACTCCGTTCGTTAAAAATGGACAAGTTGTCGACATTTGGAACGAAGATGGAGGTACTAGCTCAGAGCAAGCATACAAAAATATACCGTTTTACTTAAGTAACCGTGGATATGGTGTATTGGTTAATCATCCAGAAAAAGTAAGCTTTGAGGTTGGATCGGAAGTGGTATCGAAAACACAGTTTAGTGTAGAAGGCGATCATATCGAGTATTACATTATCGGTGGGGCAAATCCGAAAGATGTATTAAGTAATTATACGGAATTAACTGGTAAACCAGCACTTCCTCCAGCTTGGTCTTATGGTTTGTGGCTGACAACTTCTTTTACAACAGAATATAACGAGGAAACGGTCAATCATTTCGTTGATGGAATGGCTGAACGTGATATTCCTTTAAGTGTTTTCCATTTTGATTGTTTTTGGATGAAAGAGTTTGAGTGGTGTAATTTTGAATGGGATAAGGATGCCTTTCCTGAACCTGAAGCGATGTTAAAAAGATTAAAAGAAAAAGGCTTGAAAATTTGTGTTTGGATTAATCCTTACATTGCTGAAAAATCTAAGCTCTTTGAAGAAGCAGCTGTAAAAGGCTACTTGTTGAAAAAACCAAACAATGATGTGTGGCAGTGGGATTTATGGCAGGCTGGAATGGGCATTGTTGACTTTACAAACCCAGCTGCTAGAGAGTGGTATCGCGCAAAATTAAAAGTACTGTTAGATATGGGTGTTGACTGCTTTAAAACTGATTTTGGCGAAAGAATACCAACAGATGTTGTATATTATGACGGCTCGGATCCACAGCGCATGCACAACTACTATGCGTATCAATATAATCAAGTCGTATTCGATCTACTAGAGCAAGAAAAAGGCAAGCAAGAGGCCGTTGTTTTTGCAAGATCAGCTGCAGTTGGTGGCCAGAAATTTCCGGTTCATTGGGGCGGGGATTGTAATGCAACATACGAGTCAATGGCAGAAAGCTTACGTGGAGGATTATCATTATCATTGTCAGGCTTCGGATATTGGAGTCATGATATCGGTGGCTTTGAAAATACAGCTAGTCCTGATTTATTTAAGCGCTGGACTGCATTTGGACTATTATCGAGCCATAGTCGCTTACACGGAAGCTCATCCTATCGTGTTCCATGGTTATTTGATGAAGAAGCGGTTGAAGTAACGAAGCATTTTTCTAAATTAAAAAACCGATTAATGCCTTATCTTTATAGTGCATCTGTTGAGAATAACAAAACAGGAGTTCCGGTTATGCGTCCAATGCTATTGGAATTTACGGATGACCCGAATTCTCATGTACTTGATCGCCAATACATGTTGGGAAGTTGCCTACTAGTAGCGCCAATTATGAATGAAGATGGAGTTGGTTCATGCTACTTACCACATGGCAAGTGGACTCATTACTTAACAAAAGAAGTGATCGAAGGTGGAGCATGGAAAACAGAAACCTATGATTATCTAAGTCTTCCATTGTATGTAAGAGAAAATACAATCTTAGCGACTAGTCATGAAAGTAATCGTCCAGATTATGATTTTGCTGACAATGTCACATATGAAATTTATCAATTACAAAATGACAAGCCTGCAACTACCTTTGTTACTGATATAGATGGTAACAGAAAAGGAGAGATAAAAGCGGTAAAACAGAATAACAAAATCTTCATTGAAACAAACATGAAGGACCTTACGTATTCAATTCTTCTTACTGGTTATGAGAGCATCTCTTCTACTTCTATTGGAAAAGTTGAAGCACATGCAAATGGAGTGAAAATCAATCTCCAAGGATCACAAAAACTAGAAATTATTTTGTAGCCAATACAGGGAGTGCCTTAGTTCACTCTCTGTAAAAAAACAAGGGGGAATTATGCTATGAAAAAGAATGTATTAAAAGGATTAAGTACGGCTCTTTTAGTAGGTGGATTATTAGCAGGATGTTCATCAAATAGTAGTGGTGGAGATGGCGACGTAGTTGTTGATGTTTTTAACGTAAAAGTAGAAACGAAAGATCAGCTTGAAGCAATGATTGAGAAATATGAAAGTGAAAATGAAAATGTTGACATCCGTTTAACGACTGTTGGTGGCGGGCAAGACGCATCTTCAGCTTTGCAAGCAAAGTTTTCTTCAAATGAAGAACCAGCGATCTTTTTATTAGGCGGATTATCTGATGCTGAGAAATATCAAAACTATTTATTAGATGTGTCTGATATGGAATCGGTAAAAACTGCAATAGAAGGAACATTGCAAGGCTCGACCATTGATGGGACTCCGTACGGTATTCCATTAAATATCGAAGGCTTTAGTTGGATGATTAATAAAGAAATTTTCAAATCAGCTGGGGTAGATCCAGCTTCGATCACTAGTTATGATGATTTTGTTAAAGCGGTTGAAACAATTGATAGTAAAAAAGAAGAGCTTGGTCTAGAAGCCGTGTTTGGCTTTAGTGGCAAAGAAGATTGGGTAACAAGTCAATTTTCGAACCATTTTACTGCTCCTGAATTTGAAAATGATTTACAAGTTGCCTATGGCGCTAGTGAGCTAACGTATAAATTTGGAGATCGTATGAAAGAGTATACCGATTTACTAAACAAATACAATGTGCAGCCAATTTTATCACTTGATTATAGTACATCTGTTGAAGAGCTATTCACAAATAATAAAGTAGCGATCATCCACCAAGGTAACTGGATTGTTCCTTCGCTAGATAGTATTGATCCTGAGTTTTCAAAAGAAAAATTAGGTATTCTACCACTATTTGTTGATAGTGATGATGAAGGTTATATTAGTGCTGGTCCATCATGGTTCTGGGGTATAAATAAGGAAAAAGATGAAAAAGTAGTTGAAGCATCAAAGGATTTTATTGACTGGATGTACACATCTGATTATGGCAAGCAGCAAATTGTTGAAGAGTTTAAATATATTCCTGCCCATGAAGGATATGAAATTGATAGTATGACAGATCCTGTATCAAAAGAAGTCTATCAAATGCTATTAGATGGAAAAGCAAGAGTATGGGCACATAATCAATATCCAAACGGATTTTTCTCAACAGCATTATTCCCAGAGTATCAAAAATATTTAAATGGTGATATCTCATGGGAAGAATTTGAAAAAACAACCAGCTTAAAATTTAAGGAAATGCGTTAATTGTTTTTCTGAATGGAGTTATCGAACTATATTTTTAACTCCATTCGGCTATATCTCATTAAGGGGTGTGAGCAAGATGAAAATGAAGAATCTCACATACTGGGTATTTCTAGCACCATGTTTACTAGCTTTAGCAATCGTTTTAATCATTCCCTTTTTCCAAGGTGTTTACTATTCCTTTACGGAATATAACGGCTTTCAAGTGACTGAATTTGTCGGCTTAGAAAATTACATCAATCTTTTTAAAGATGACCAGTTTATGTATAGCCTTTTATTCACGGGAGGATTTTCAATTGCCTCTGTTATTGGAATAAACATTATAGGATTACTTTTAGCCTTATTTGTTACGCAAAAGATGGGTAAATTTAATACCATTTTTCGAACAGTCTTTTTTATGCCAAACTTAATTGGCGGTATTATTCTAGGTTTCATTTGGCAGTTTATTTTTCTAAAGGCTTTTGAAGGATTAGCGGATCTTACTGGGTTAGATTTTTTTACCGGCTGGTTATCGGATACAGAAACAGGCTTTTGGGGTTTAGTCATTCTATTTATCTGGCAAATGAGCGGCTATATTATGATTATTTATATCTCGTTTTTAAATAATCTCCCAGATGAATTAATTGAAGCCTCAACAATTGATGGTGCAAATGTGTGGCAACGTTTTTGGAAGATTAAATTTCCATTATTAGCGCCAGCGTTTACGGTTAGTTTGTTTTTATCATTATCAAATGCGTTTAAAGTTTATGATCAGAATATGGCTTTAACAGCTGGGGGACCATTTAGCTCCACACAAATGGCAACGATGAATATTTATGACACTGCATTCAAAGTCCAAGACATGGGCTATGCACAAGCAAAAGCGATCATCTTTTTGCTCATTATTACTGCGATTTCAGTAATCCAACTTTATATGACGAGAAAAAGGGAGACTGACTTATGATTGCACAAAATAAAGCTAAAACATATGGATACATTTTGCTTGGGTTTATCCTGTCGATATTCTGGTTTTATCCATTTTATTTAGTGATCGTTAACTCATTTAAAACAAAATCAGAGATTTTCGTTAACACACTCGGCCTTCCTTTTGAAGCAACAATGGTCAATTATCCTGAGGCATTTGAGGCATTAGAATTTGTACAAAGCTTCATCAATTCATTCATTATCACAGTGTTAAGTATCCTTCTAATCTGTATTTGTACTTCTATGGCTGCTTATGCATTATCTCGTAGAAAAGGGAAAACAAGTTCAGTTATTTACTTTATCTTTGCCATATGTATGCTGATTCCGTTTCAATCGATTATGATTCCGTTAGTATCAATTTTTGGGTCCTTTGATATGCTAAATCGCACCGGGTTAATGATTATGTATTTAGGATTAGGTTCCAGCTTAGCAGTCTTCTTATACTTCGGTGCACTCAGAGGAATACCAACTGCATTAGATGAAGCAGCAATTATTGATGGCTGTAATAGATTCCAAGTTTATCGATACATCATCTTACCAATTTTAAAACCAACGACAGTCACAGTCATTGTCTTAAATGCAATCTGGTTCTGGAATGATTATTTATTACCATCCTTAGTCATTAATAAAGAGGGGATGTACACCATTCCGTTAAAAATGTTCTATTTCTTCGGTGAATATTCAAAGCAATGGCATTTGGCGTTGGCCGCGTTGGTAATCGCGATTATTCCGATTATTGTTGTATATATGTTCTTACAGAAATATATTATTAAAGGAATATCGGAAGGGGCGGTTAAGTGATGTGCTATCTGAGGCTGGCTAAAAAATAAATACATTATTAGTTTATAAAGGTAGAGTGCTTGTGAAGGCACTCTGCCTTTTTGTGCGTGTTTCAGGTGTCAAAACAAAACTCGATACAAATGAAAAAGTAATAGCACACTAGATGCTAGTGGGGGAGTAAACGGAAGTAAATACGATGTAGAACTAATTTACTTCCTAAGGCAAGAAAATATACCAGCTACACTATTTATTAACAGCAGATGGATTGATGCAAATTATTGAACTTTTATGGCATTAAACAAGATCCCGTTATTTGAAATTTGAAATCACGGGACTGAGCATAAGCCTCTTTCTCTGAATGGGAGGGTTGCTTTGAGAATAAAAGGAACTGAAAATGTGAATCAGATTACGGAAGAAGTATTGTTAAATCATCAAAAAATTGAAAATATTACCGGTAAAGTACCGAAATTCTTTAGATCTGGTACGGCATACTATGATGAGGTAGGAGTAAAAGTTGCTAATGAAATAGGTGAACACGTAGTTAACATTAATGTTTTAGAGGATGCAGGGGCCACTTACAAAAGAGCAAGTTCGGGATGCGTTGTTAAATTCAAAACCAGGTTCAATCGTGTTGTTGCATATGAATAAACCAGAAGGAGAAACATCTGAGGGTTTAAAACTTGCCATTCCAGGACTAAAAAGAAGGGGCTATCGATTTGTTAAATTACAGGATTACCCGTTAAAATAAACCCTTATGTTATAGCCGCCTGGTAAAATGTATTGGGTGAGCGAGTTGCGTTAAACCACTAGTTATTAGAGTATTTAATAATTGTTTGTAACAATCGAAGATTTTTAAAAAAATGACCCCGTTTTTTTGTATTGGGATTTTTAGGTCTTGTATTCCTTGCGGTAACTTCGTGAAGCGTTCCTTAAGTGACTTCTCCAGCAAAAAAATCATCATTTATTTGTTTTATTGTTCTTGGCCAAACTACTATGAGAAAATGATGTTATATGTGTAATATATATGTTAAGGAGATGTTTAATCTGGCAAAACTAAAATTTGAAATTAAAGAAACGCTCGGAACAGTTTCAGAAGGGGCAAAGGGGTGGAAGAAGGAACTCAATCTCATAAGTTGGAATGAGCGAGAACCTAAATATGATTTGCGTGATTGGGATCAAGATCATGAAAAAATGGGAAAAGGAATCACTCTTTCTAAGGATGAGTTAATACAATTAAAAGACATATTAAATGGAATGGATTTATAGACTTTAGTAAGCTTAAACACTAAGAAATACTATCATTGAAGCCAAAAGCAAATAGTAACTGAACTTACATTCTTTCCAGCTCTACTTTTTTGTAGAGCTTTTAATTATCCAAAAAACTTGAGAAAGAAATTTGCTTGAAATAATTCCTTACTAACAAAGGGTAGTTACAAAGTAATGTATTTCCTTGTTGATAGATAATAAGATTATTGGCTAAAAATCCATATCGAAAGAAATGAAATTTATGTTTTTAACTTTCTATTTTCAAGAAAACGTTCATGTGCAATCTGAAGAAAATAGAATGAATCAGAAAGTTGGTGGTTAAAAGTGAGTGTAAGCAATCATTATGTGTGGTACGCAAGCTATGGTTCAAACATCAATACTGATCGATTTTTATGCTATATAAAAGGTGGAAAACCAGTGGGTTCTACCAAAGTTGAAACAGGCTGTAAAGATCAGTCCCTTCCAGTAGATGAGTCAACTTTCACAATCAATCATCCTCTTTACTTTGCGAAAGAGTCAGCAAGATGGGGATCTCAGGCAGTTGCATTTATTGGATTAAACCATAATAAGAAAACAACTACATATAGCAAGAAATACTTAATCACAATCCAGCAGTTTCTAGACATTGTTAAACAAGAAAATGACGGAATCGAGTTTGATATTCATTTAAATATAGTAAAAGAGAAAGGTTCAAAAATATTCAACAGCCATTCTTGGTATGGAAATATTCTCTATCTTGGAGAAGACAAAGGTTATCCGATATTTACGTTTACAGCTCCTTGGAATATAGATGAAGTGGAGTTAAAAAAGCCTTCCCATACATACTTATCAACGATAATAAATGGATTGAAAAATGATTATTCTAATGAAGAAATATATAAATATTTTTTAAAAAAACCCGGCATTAAAGATCAATATTCTGAAGAAGAATTAGCTAGTATCATTTTATAAAGGTATTCAAGAGAGCGTTATTAAAAAGGTCACAATAAAAAACAACATTCCTCTTAAGCTATTTACAATAAAAATAAATTAAATCAATGTTAGAGTTTGAAAAAAGAATGCTTGATTTACATATTGATTCGGTTTTTAGAACCAAGGCTATAAGGACTGAGCAATCATTTGATAGACACGCCGTGGCCAAAGATAAAACAGTGCAAGAATTAAAAGAACATAATTTTGTACTAAACCAGGTTAAAAGGTTTCCGTTTATGCCATTATTTACTTTTTCATATAAGTATACTTCTGTGATATATTATCTATACACGATACGTTAGATCGTATTCAAAATCTCTTCATTATATCTATATAACGTTTATAAGAAATATAGATTTCATCAAATAATTTAGATGGAGAAGTACCCAAGTGGCTCAATGAGCTCTCCTGCTAAGGGAGGAGGTCGAGAAATCGGCGCAAGCGTTCTAATCCCAGTATTTATACTTTCTTATGCGACCGTGGCGGAATGGCAGACGCGCTAGGTTGAGGGCCTAGTGGGGGCAACCCCGTGGAGGTTCAACTCCTCTCGATCGCATCCAATATCCTACGATGTACGTAGACCCTTTTTGTTTTGAGCCTTACTGTTTTATCGGGATTCCTACATCTGTTGACTAATGTCATGCCTGTTTTGATCCAGGATTGCAGCAAGGTCAACGTGCGGAAACCCACCTGCGAGAGCGGGTTCACAAAACAGACAGGGAAGCGGCATAGGTGGGTAATGAACTTTCTTAGTATGTTTCTAAACTATACATACCGTGCTAGACGGGGAGATGGCGGTGCCCTGTAACCTGCAATCCGCCTTAGCGGGGTTGAATTCCTTTCGAGAGGTACGGTTTATGTAAGGTTTGCCTTATGCAAGCGGTGTTGACCATTGGGGTCCGCGCAACAGAACTCTATGAATCTGGTCAGGCCTGGAAGGGAGCAGCCATAAGTAGAACATTCTGTGTGCCGCAGGGTAGCCCTGATCGAGCTGGCTGCATAAGTAGCACTTATGTGACCGTAACAATGAAAGGTGCACGGTTTTTACATTTCATAATAATATTAATAGGTAATTTCAACTATTAAAGTAAATCCTCCTGAACCCAGGAGGATTTTTTTATTGTTATAACTATTAAGTAAGAGAAAAAATATTACATATCAATAGCATTACAATTTAAAATAAATAGGATTCAATGATTAAAAAGGGGGATTAGATGCAAAAAAGGGTAATAAAAATTTATTAAGTTTACTTCAACTGTTTTTTGCGTTGTTGTGGATTATGTATCTACAGCTTTTGGGGAAGATAATCATTGTATATGTTGATGAATATAGTGAGTTAAGAACTTATTTATCCTTATTATCACTGATTGAAAAAGTATTCATAAGACCAGTAGTGACAACTATCACTCTGGCCTTTTGTTTTATTTATTGGCTCTTTTCTAAAAGTTTGTTGCTTTTAGACTTATAAAAATCGGCTTTTGGATTTTTATCGTAGAAACTATAAGCAATTTCAAGATAGTACCACTTAGTAAATAAGCGAAAAGAGCACGAAGATAGGCTATATCCGTAAAGTATAGTTATTTACGAAAAGCAACAATCTTTGCGAAAACAGCCTATTTATTTGTTTATTTAGGAGCTGTTATTTTTATTGTTGTTTGTTTGAAATAAATTTTTTGATACAGCATTAAGTTTATTTAAAAACCTATTGAAACCAAAACCAACAAAGAAAGCAATGCTTATTTGTGCATAAGGGGTGTCTTCATAATCGGTGAACTCAATGAATAATATGCCACTTTGTATTAAAGTGACTGCAACTGCAGCTGTTCCAGTTGCGAAAATAGGATAAAAAATGTACATAATCCACTCTCTATAATCGTTTAATTCATCTTTCATATAATGAGAACAAAACATATAAAGGTGTCGTAGTGATCCGCCGATAGCTCCAGCGAAGAAATAATACAAAAAGATTTCTATTTCAGAAATGAATGGTAGCGATTTTTCAAAAGCACCAGTCCATAACACGCCTACCGCTAAAAAACTACCAAAAAACAATAGTGATAGATATGTCAGAATAACCGTTTTTAACCATCTTTTCAATAAAACACCTCCGCTTCAGATAATTTATTCTATGAGGGGATATGTATGAACG
This sequence comes from Bacillota bacterium, assembly GCA_051750265.1. GTDB lineage: Bacteria > Bacillota > Bacilli > Bacillales > Bacillaceae > Metabacillus. The sequence continues at coordinate 13,955 of JBNJJO010000046.1, forward strand.
TGCGATTCATACACAGAACAAGAAAGATGTTCTAAAAATAGGAATATGTTTCCTCTAATTTTATTGCTCAATGTTTAATGGTAATGCTTATTTAACTTTTAAAAACAGAGTCTAAGTGATTACAGAGGTTCTCCCTTTTGAGGAAGGTTATATTTTATTAATATAGAACTAAAAAGAAAATAAACTATTATTAATTTAGTTTGAATTGATATTAAAAAGAATGAATAGGTTACTGATATTTGAACTAGTCTATCAGTTTAAACGTTCAGTCAATGCAGAGTATGTTGGAAACTTTTTCTGAAAATAGAGAGAAAAAGTAGACTAGCTACTCTTTATGAGACAAAATATCATAATAATTACATTGGTTAATTTCCAGAACTTACAGATGAATTGCATAAAAAGAATGATTGGAAGTAGGACAGAGAATTGAAATATTTGGCTATTTAAAACAGAGGAGGTATTTAGAATGAAAAAGTTTGCAATTTTTGTTCACGCTTCTGAAAATGAAGGAGCAAAAGCATTACATTCTTTATTATACGCACAAGAGCTTCATGACGCAGGACATGAAGTGAAAGTAATTTTCGATGGAGCAGGTACTATTTGGATAAAAAAATGGGAAGTACCAGATCACAAACATAATCCCCTATATAAAGCAGTTAAAAAACTAGGTGTAATTGAAGGGGTTTGTGAATACTGTGCAGGAGCGTTTGGTGTTGAGCATGAGGTGAAGCAATCGGGCTTATCTTCACTAGGAGAAATAAACGGACACCCAAGTTTAGCACAGCTTGTCACAGACGATTATCAGATTATTACTCTTTAAAAAAATGTTTAGATAAACAGGATCACAATTTTCCACTAGTCGCATATGTTACTTTGGTGTGAGAAAATTATTGAGAGGATGATCGGACTATGATTGAGAATCAAATAAAAACACCTAATGTAAAGAAGTGGGAGCATGAAGTATCGGGCTTTAAGGTAATTGAATTAAAACTATCTGATTCAACGGAAAGTCTTTATGCTGTGGTCACTCCTATTAAAAATATGAAATGACATAGGATAGTATTTCTTGAAAAAGTTTCCATTCCACGTAAAAAAAACCATCTTTTTTGTAATGTATACATAGAAAAGATGGTTTTTTTCTTCTCTTTTTTAATAAGGCTCTTTTCTAAAAGATTGTTGCTCTAGGACCTGTAAAAATCGGCATTTGGATTTTTACTATACTCTTTAAATCCACATTAAAAGAATATTTGGAAGTAAATGGGCGAAAAGAGCACGAAGACAGGTTAAATACGTAAAGTAGATCTATATACGAAAAACAACAATCTTTGCGAAAACAGCCTTTAATAAATACATCTCCTTACTCTGAACACCGACCATTTTGTCAATGAGCTTTCCGTCTTTAAAAAGTAGCAATGGTGGAATACTCACAATACCAAATTGACTGGCTAACTCAGATTCTTGATCGATTTTATATGGAAATCAATTAAGAAAGATACTATTTATCGCAGGAATAATTCAATCATCGTGACTATGTCCATATACTGGACTCTCTTTTCAAAGTAAACATACAAATGATATTTGTCGGATTGTTTTTGATAAGGCATAGGCAAAAAGTAAAGTTGTATATCTATTTCATACTTGGTCAACTGTTTTGGAATAAGGTAGGCTGTTAAATTAAAGACTAAGACAGAACAGATAAAAACATATTCTTCCCCCATCTATACTGTAGTTATCTATTTTAGATTTGTTGTAAAGTATTTTTCTCTTTAACAACTAAAAGGATGAGGGTTTTATATATGATAAAAATTTTGCGCAGCGAACATCAAATATGAATTATGACTTCAAGAAGAAAGTATCATTCTACATTAAATTAGAATGCGAACTTACTATTTGGGATGAAAAATAAATCTCAGTCTAATTAAAGAAAAGGATGAATGTTATGGAGTGGATCATAAGTTGGGCATTTGTGGTTCTATCACTTGTACTTATAATATATCGGTTAAACAATCAACCTATAATTGAATGGCTATTTATCTTTTTTTATCATGTATCAATGGTTACGTACATAGATAGTTTTGTAGTTGCTAACCACCTTCTAGAATATCCAATACGTTTTTTCCCTGATGTATTTAAAATCAGCGTTCTTTTTGACTTGTTAGTTTGTCCATCATTAGCAGTTTTGTTTAACCAAACAACACTAAAATCAACAATAGGTGGAATAATAGTACAATTAATACTTTATTTATCTCCATTAATTTATTTGGAATACCTAATTGAAAAATATACAAATCTAATTACTTATCTAAATTGGACATGGTATTATTCATTTTTGTCCTTAGGAATACAGTTTTTAGTTATTCGAGGTACAATTGCTCTAATAAGAAGAGTATCTGATAGAGAAGTTGATGTAAAATAGTGAGATTTAAACAACAATTAAAAAATAAATATTTGGTGTTTCCATAATAGTGATTTCAAACTTTCTTATTCAAAAAGGACACAATATATGAGATCTATAAAAAACCCATTGTTTAAGTTGCTGAGATATTCTTAGTGAATTGCTTCGTTTATACTTCGTGGGTCTTAGGTAGTTATCTATTGTAATGTCTCTTATGAAAAGAAGAGAAAAAGCTTCCTAACAACGATTAAAAAAAACATATATCCCAAAAAAGAATATGCATGATTCCATTCCGTATGATGTATAAACCATCCTAGTTCTTCAGTAAATTGTTCGATAAAAAATATAAAAACACTAATAATAAGTATCATGATTAAACGTGCAATTGGCTGAACCCGTTTAGCAACAAACAAAAAGAGGATCGTGAAGAGAGGAAGGATAAATAGAGTAAACACAATATTAATTGTAAATATTTCAGGTAAAACCCTAACAGGAAAATCATACATTCCTTTCCCAACAAAAATTAAATCTAAATAAGTCCCAACTAATGAAGCGAATAGAGCTGCTATTATATAGGCATAAAGATCTTTACTCCCGTCTGAGAAAGATTGCCTTTTTTGCAATGATAGCAAGCTCGATTTTTTCAATCGTTTTGCAGTACTCATCATAAATTTCCCCACCTACATATTTTTCTTCTTCCATTAAATAATCGACAATTCTCCAATCATCAAACCAGTCACCTTTTTCAGCTTCTGATTGATCAACATTTTCCCATGCAAATTGCAATGGGGGACTATATATACTTAGTGCTCCTTTTTTAAGTTGGCACTGTTTTGTTCTTCGCCGGTAAATGGAACCTGGCAACGATTCTTTAACAGGATGAAACAGATGATCCCAATAATCTTTTCTAGAACCTGTATGAGGATGTTTGTTAGCCCAAAGCAAAACACCTTGTAAGATTGATTCTTGATGAAAAAGTAATGAATATAATCGCTTTCCTAACATGATTCGCTCATGAAGCGAATCAAAGTGTTGCAGAGTTTCTCCAATTAAATTTGGTTTTTTTGTTTTTCCATTCTTATAAAATGGAAAAATTATATGATTAAAACGCAAAAAATCATATAGCTTAAATCCAATTGTATTTAATACCGTTTTTTTGAAATGATGATTTTGAATAACCCTTTTTTCTAAATAACTTTGTTCGTTAATAACTGTCGCGATGGCTAACAGATAGCAGTCGCCATGCTCCCAAAAATAATTCCATATCGTTTCCATAAAAAGTGAAACACCCAAGTTAGGAAGAAGATAAAATAGATTTTTATTGACTTTTATACTTTGCTGATATAGTAAAAATTGAGGATAAACATCTTGAAATATTAACCAATTTCCTCGTTCTAAAAATAAAAACAAATTTTGTTGTTCCTTTTCAGATAATAACCTTGTGAGGAGATCACCTTTTAAATCTGTCATATGCCAGCCACCGTTTCGTGATACCATATGGCCTAATAGAGCCCAGTGGATTTCAGGGTGCTGGAGAAAAAAATCAAAATAAGCCTGTGTTCTGGTGACATTATTCACATTTAGCTTATTCGTCATTTCTTTAATATTATTAATTAGTTTTCTTTCATCTTTTGACACCTGTAATTCTTTAATAGAGCTGGGTTTATTTTTGCTTTTCCTCTTCAATTCTTCTATTATTTCAAGATGAGATTTTTTCGTTATTTTCTTTTTTTTAAAATAGCCGTTAGCCATCCGTTTCCCTCCCACCCTAGGCATGCGTTTGTGAAGAAAAGCATATGTATATGAAAAACTGCTTTTAACAAAGAGAGGGTTATTAATTATATGAAACAAAAGGTTGAAGCTGAAATAAACCGGTTGGTTAAAATTCTTATAGAAGAACAGAACCGCGACGGCTCATGGTCCTATCCGTTTGAAACGGGTATTTCAACTGATTGTTATATGATTATCTTATTACGCACATTAGAAATAAATGATGAAGATTTAATCCACTCGCTGTCACGTCGGATTCTTAGCAAACAGGGTAAAAATGGGGCCTGGAAGTTATTTTATGATGAAGAGGAAGGGAACCTTTCGGCAACCGTTGAAGCCTATTATGCACTTCTTTACTCAGGTCACCGAACAAAAAATGATCCAGATATGCGCTTGGCAAGACAATTTATTTTAAAAAACGGTGGGTTAAAAGAAATAAATATGTTTACAAAAATCATGTTAGCTCTTACGGGACAATATAAATGGCCGCATCATTTCCCTATTCCGGTTGAGATCATGCTTTTGCCGATTTCCTTTCCAGTGAATCTTTTTGACTTTTCCGTGTATGCAAGAGCAAATTTAACTCCAATATTAATTGCTGCTGATTATAAATTTAGCATGAAGACAAAGTGTTCTCCGGATATATCCGATTTATTTTCAAAAAGAAGCGATGATGATTGGGAAATGGAGTTAAATGATTGGCGGTCCTTTCTTTCGTTTATTCAACAAGGAATAAAGAGTCTAATAGGGTACCCACGTGATCTCCATCAGATGGCCCTAAACCGCGCTGAGCAGTATATGTTGCAGCGAATCGAGTCGGATGGAACGTTTTACAGTTATTTCAGTTCTACGTTTTTAATGATTTTTGCTTTAATGGCACGGGGCTATTCAAAAAATCATCCGATCATTAACCGGGCTATTCAAGGATTAAAATCGTATACGTCCAAAATTGATCATCAAATTCATATTCAGTATACGACGGCAACCGTTTGGAACACGTCCCTAATTAGCTATTGCCTACAAGAAGCAGAGGTTCTCCCTACATCAGTGACTATTCAAAAGGCGCATCGATACTTGCTGTCTAGACAGCATAATGTATACGGTGATTGGGCTAGCCATAATCAAACCGCGTTACCTGGAGGATGGGGATTTTCCGACATTAATACAATCAATCCTGATATTGATGATACAACAGCCTCATTAAGATCTATTCGATCCCTCGTTATTAAAAACCCTGTCTATCGTCAAGCTTGGGACCGAGCGATTCAATGGGTTATATCCATGCAAAACGATGATGGCGGATGGGCTTCGTTTGAGAAAAATATTGATAAATCTGTTCTTGCTTGGCTGCCTATTGAAGGTGGAGGAAAAATGATTCTAGACCCTTCTACCGCAGATTTAACAGGGAGGACATTGGAATTTTTAGGAAACTTCACTCATTTAAATCAATACCATCCTTTTGTAAAGCAAGGTGTTAAATGGCTGCTTCAAAATCAGAAAAAGGATGGATCTTGGTATGGAAGATGGGGGATTTGTTATATTTACGGAACGTGGGCAGCTGTTACAGGATTATTAGCAACAGAAATACGCAGAGATCACCCTTCGATTCAAAAAGCAATCCAATGGTTATACAACATTCAAAACCAAAACGGTGGATGGGGTGAATCTTGTAAAAGTGACATAACTAAAAAATATGTACCTTTAAATGAAAGCACTCGCACTCACACGGCATGGGCATTGGATACGCTTATTACTGCGGAAAATGAAGAGACACAAGAAATTAATCGCGGGATTACTTTTTTGCTTGAGACATCTGAAAAGATTGATTGGACAACGACATATCCGAAAGGTCAAGGCCTCCCAGGCGGATTTTATATTCATTACCATAGTTACGAATACTTGTTTCCATTACTTGCTTTAAGTCATTATAAGAAAAAATTTTGTTAGATCCTATCCCCTTTTAAAAAAGTTTAATTAGGAGGTGGTGAAAATTGTTTAATACGTTTTATTCAGTGTTAAAAAAATTTGATCGATACGAACAAAATCTAAGGAGTACATCAACGACGAATCAAAATCGAAATGTAACTCCAAATAGTATAGAACGTATTTGGCTAGAATAAAGTATCTCAATATGAGGTTGCTGGAAAGACAAACAAATACTTTTTTTTCTCACTAATAGCTAATCAGTATAAATCTGTTTTTATTTAACTAACGGTGCTTTATTTCAAGAAGAAGTAAAGCCCTTTTTATTTAGCTAATGGGTCAGCTTAGTAGCAAGAAAAGTCTTGGGAGAAGGTAAATTGAAGGTGTAATTATAATGATTATCACGAATGAGGAAGATATAGTACGAATTCATATCAATTGAAAAATTAGCGGAACTTGAAGCGAAGATTAGAAAGATACTAGGTTAAAGCCTATAAACGAGATAAACAACTCACTTTGTTCTAAAAGAAGGATTCACCAATCAAACTTTGGATAATGAAAGATTTTGAATAGGGTAGTTATTTTTTTGTTCTTTGGAATATGCCCACCGAATGGTAAAATAATACGATCAAATTGTCAGTGTGTAACTAGGGACTTACTGTGTTCAATGACTACATTTGAATTTAACTTACGAGCAATAGCAGCTGCTTCACCATCTAATTCGTACCCCAGGGTTAATTGATTGGCTGATATCGTTATTTAAACGGAAAGAGGGGGCCTATGAAACGTAAAATTTCTTCATTTCAGTATGACATTCTAAAAAAAGAACTGTTATATCTGGAAGAAGTCGGGGAGTTGTCTCCAAATCAAGCAGAAAAGTTACTTCAACAGTATGAAATAACTGATATGCAATCACAACCGAGTAAAGCGACTACTGCACAAAATACCTTTTCGCTTAACTTTATTCAAATTATTTCAATTATTGGTGCACTCTTAATTGGTCTTGGTGTTCTTAGCTTTGTTGCAAGTAACTGGTCTGCTATGTCTAATATGCAGAAGTTTACCTTATTGCTCGCCACACTATTTACTTCCTACGTAGGAGCGTGGTGGACAGAAGAGAGGAAACCAAACACTTCAAAAGCCTTGTACTATATAGGAGCTTTCATGTATGGAGCTGAAATCTTTTATATTGGTCAAATGTTTCATTTAGGTGGAGAAATCGGAACAGCATTTTTTGTCTGGGCTATCGGAATTATCCCTTTAGCGATTTATCGAAAGGATAAACTTCTTTACGGAGCAGGATATGGATTATTCTATCTATCCATTGAGCTAACCTTTATGATTCCAAACAGTGGAGCTCCTTCTTTGTGGTTGCTTGTTATACTTCCGTTGCTATTTGTAGGGGTTCGTTATATCGGACTCTTTCATCGCTATCTCTTAATTGCCAATTTCGTTCTTCTTTATCAATTTATTGAACTGAGATTTATGGTAGGAAATGAGGAACTATGGGTATGGATCGTTCCTATCTTGATTGGTCTCTTTACAGTGAATAAATACGTGTTTCCAAAAGAGAGATACTTGGTGGTCGCCAATTTTATACTGTTGTATCAATTTGCTGAAATAACATTGTTCGTAAAAGCCGTCGATAACATTTATTACGCTCTTGTTTTTGGTATTCTAGCTGCCTTCTTGGTTGTAATTGGTCATAAGTTCATGAATAAGTCCGTTGTGCTATTTGTTGTCAATGTAATCCTAAGTATTCAATTCCTACTTCTCATTCTTTCCCACTTGGATATAGATGTTTTATTTATGTACTTCTTTGTCATCTTTGTGATTGGAATTGTCTTTACTCACTACCGCATAAAAGGCTATGAGCATGCAATGAAGTGGATGGGCTATACTCTTCAACTGGTAACAGGAGTAGCATTAACGATTCCATTAGCATATGAAGGACTTGCAGTCGCGCCATTTTGGATGTTCTTTGGATTAGGATACATTGTGTATGGAATGTATTTGGTTTATAAAAACAAGCTATTCGGAGTATTGATTGTAAGTCTATTGATTTTCCGCTTCTATGTCGATCTATCTCTGGTTTTTATGAATAAGTCGATTGCCTTTTTCATAGGGGGCTTACTGCTGCTTGGATTAGGTTTTTGGTTTGAAAAAACAAGGAGAGGAGAGGGAACGAGTGAGCCAAAAAAGAATACCAAGTAAAATGTTTTGGATTTCTTTGCTTATACCGCTTCTTGTTTTAACAAGTATGCTAATCAAGCCAGTAAGTACAATGGTGAAGGGGGAAGAAGTAACACTTGCAACCATTCCAATTGATCCTAGAGACCTCTTTTATGGGGATTATGTCATCCTAGACTTAGAGATTGAAGAAATAGATGTTTCTCAAATTGATCTATCCATTAAGGGAAAATTAGAACGATATGAGTATAATCGAGATATACCTGTTTACGTTTCTCTTCGTGAGGGAGAAGATGGTGTCTATCAAGCCGGATTTGTAAGCGAACAGAAGCCTAACGGGTTGTTTGTAAAAGGGAAAATGAGTCCTTATATTCAAGACAACAGTAGGAATGAGGAAGCTGTTTATGAAGAGACTGTTCGAGTTGACTATGGTATTGAGCGTTTTTATGTAGAAGAAGGTACAGGTTTAGAGTTAGAAGACCAAGCAAGAAAAGGGAAAGTATTGGTTACTGTGAAAATTCATAACGGATATCCTGTTCTAACAGATATAAATGGTGTGCAGTCAATAACCCACGACTGAAGTTCGCGGGCTTGCAAAAGCCTAACCGTTGAATGAATAATAACTATTAACCGAACTATGTGGACGTGTTGAAAGAGCAACATCAGATTGATGGGAAGGGGAACTATCGTTTAGCAACAGGTTCGTATGTTTAGGTTTTTCTATTTGTGGGAGTATACTATTATAGATCTTCTGTAGAGTAACAAAAGTTGGATTTCGTGAAGGTTATATCCTTGGAAACAGTGGAATAAGGACGCAAGAAATTTTAGGGAATTTGAATCGTAGCAAAATGGAGTTATGTAACGGTATTCTGCACAATGGGTAAATACGTTTAGTTTTTAAAGTTTTAAATGAAAATAGCTATATTTTGGCTGGTAACAATAAATAAATGATGACGGAGATGAAGGAACTTATTGTAAAATATTAAAAAAAGAGTTAGCATTAAGACATTGTGAGCGCCAATCTACGGCATTGGTAGGAGAAGAATGTCAAGGGTAAAAACAGCATTGGGCGGTATTTGCTTTTCTATCTTGATCTACTTAAACAATATCAGTCATGCTATTTTACCCTGTCCTTCCAAGACATGAGCTAATTGGTACGACGTCGAATCCAGCCCAACTTCAAGCTATCCTGCGGGAACATGCGTTTATTTTTCCATAGTGCTTTTAATTTTCGTCTTTTTTCAAGTGAGCCTCCTTAGAGGATTGAGTTAGGACTGAATTGATATAATTTTTGTAAAATAGATTGACACCTTCAAACGAATCATGTTTAAATCATAATAGATAGTTTAGTACATAAAAGCATAAAAGCGAGAAAGCGTATATTTATTAAATATACTAAATTGAGAGATAAACAGGAGGAAGTGACTACCATGGAAAACCGTAGCAAAATTATAGACTGTACCATTCGTGATGGTGGGTTGGTTAACAATTGGGATTTTAGTGTGAGATTTGTTCAAGACTTGTATAATGGCCTAAGTGAAGCTGGTGTTGAATATATGGAGATTGGTTACAAAAATTCACCTAAGCTTCTTAAAGCGACTGAGCCCAATCCATGGAGATTTCTTGACGATAACTTCCTGAAAGAAATTATCCCTGAGAAAAAATTCACGAAGTTGTCCGCTCTAGTAGATATTGGGCGTGTAGACCCAAATGACATTCTACCACGTGAGCAAAGTGCTTTAGATATGATTCGAGTTGCATGCTATATCCGTGAAGTGGACAAAGGCCTGGAGCTAGTACAAATGTTCCATGATTTAGGCTATGAGACTTCACTTAACATTATGGCTTTGTCAAGTGTACCTGAGCATCAGCTTATTGAAGCGTTTGAAATGGTGAAGGAAAGTCCTGTAGATGTTGTATATGTCGTTGACTCCTTTGGAAGCTTAGATCCTTCAGATATTGAGTATCAAGTAAAAAAGTTTAAAGCGATGCTCCCTAACAAACAGCTTGGTATCCATACTCATAACAACATGCAGTTAGCATTCGCCAATACATTAACTGCGATGCGAAATGGGGTTACTTTCCTTGATTCATCTGTTTATGGCATGGGTCGTGCAGCTGGAAACTGTCACACAGAGCTTCTCGTTACCCACATACAAAAACCAAGCTATGAGATTAAGCCAGTTCTTGGCGTAATTGAGGAGCACATGCTAGAAATGCGCCAAAAGTGGGAGTGGGGCTATATCATTCCTTACATGATCTCTGGTACTCTTAATGAACATCCACGTGTTGCCATGGCTTACCGTGATAGCGAAGATCGTGACAAATACGTAGATTTCTATGACAAGGTAACATCACCGGAAGCTTCTCTTGCTCCAGCGTCAAAATAGGTTAGAATACGAAAAGTACCTCATTGATAGGGGTACTTTTTATTTTACATTTTTTTTCAATTTTATAGTTCATTTGCTTTTTGTTTTTTTAACATATATTTCACTAATTTCTACACTACGTCGTTCTTTATTTGAAATAGCAGCGGCTTCATTAATTAACGTTAGATTAACAGCATCTTCAGCTGTAATGGTTAGAGGTTGGCCTGTTTGAATTGCATTCACCCATTGTTCCATTGGCATCGGCAGGGGAGTTCGTAATTCTTCTGGTTCGTTCCAGCCCACATCAAGTTGCTTGCTTTTGATGCGAATTTGAGTATCTTCAATTAACAGTGTTCCTTCAGTACCATATAGTTCAAGCTGGAATGGACAGCCACTAGAGATGAATCCTACCTCAAGTGTTCCTAGTGCACCTGACTCATATTCAACGATAACAACTGCATTGTCATCGACCTCGTAGCCTAGAGTCTTTTGAAGACGAGCCGTTACTGCAGTTGCTTTTCCTGCCAATCGGTTCGTTAAATAAATTGCATGTGCGCCTAGATCGATAAGAGCACCTCCGCCACACGCCTCTAAATCAAAAAAATGCTTAGGCAACCAACCATTTGGGTGTCCTTCGAATGGGATTGCGCCATCATGTGCTACTCGACAGCGAACCATCGTTAGCTTTCCTAATAAGCCTTGATTAACAACTTCTTGTGCATATAAATAATAGTTTTCTGTTAATCGTGGGAGTGAAACCATTAATTGAACATTGTTTTCTTTCACAGCAGCTAGAATCTCCTCACAATCTTCAACTGAAAGTGCCAACACTTTTTCTGTGAAAATATGTTTTTTGTAGTGTGCTGCTGCAAGTATAACCTCTTTATGTAGATTAGTTGGAGTATCAACAATTACAGCGTCTATTTCAGGATCAGACAAAACCATGTTCAAATTATCGTGAAAGGTAACACCAAGTTCATCAGCCCATTTTTGTCCTCGTTCAGAATTCTCATCCCATACTTTTTTAATGCGAAGATGTTCATTTTCACCTGCTTGAAAAGCATAATCATCAGCATGAACATGCCATTTACTTAAAAGAGCTACGTTAATCAAATCTATCACTCCTCTTTTTAGATTTAAATCTACTAAAATATAAAATGATTCAAACAAAGTGTCAACCTAGATTGTTACTGAGTATGTTTAGGATTACCAACCAGTTACCGTGCATTGATGATTTCGAGGTTGGTAATTCTTCGATGGTTAAAGCCTTAGTATCAATTTTTTATACATAACATCAGGATAAGAACGGTAATAAACACAGGAAATTCTGCTTTTTTCATTATAAAAACACCTAAGTTTTATGTATCGGTTTATAGTTATGGCATCGCTCAGTTACTGTTAACTGAACAAGAATATTAGTATCAAGAACATAGTCCAATGTCAAAGTTGAAAATAAGATAGACATTTTCTTGAAAATAAAAAACATCCCACACTAGATGATAGCGTGGGATTGGTATGTAAGATATTTAAGCTTATTATAATGAATTACTTTTGCCGAGTGCACTATCCCAATCAGGAAAATAATGCAATGCACTTCTCATTAATTGCGGATGCGATTTTTTTATCTTCTTTTTGTTTAAATTTTCACCATTACTATTTAATCGTTGAATTTCAATAACGACTTCTTCTTGGCTCATATTTACTTCCATTTGTTGACCTCCTTTACTTATAGTTATTCCTATTTTGACCTTTAAAATTGGTAGAAATACCTATTACTTTTTTTACTCCTAATAATTCTCCTTCTTTACTATTGGTAATTTGTCCATACAAATAAAATTAAGTAATATTTAGAATATTGTATAGAAATATTAAACTGTGATTGTTCAAGTGTTTATTTTCTTCATACCACTCGGAGATCCTAGTGTCCCAACCAGCCTCAATCATATTTCATAAGTAGGGGCGAACGGTTTAGTTGACGGGTCCAAGCCTCACGGGTGCGGACGTTCTATCCCGGCTACTGCTAAAATAAAACCAAATCAAAAATGGTCAACCAGAAAAATATCTGGGTGACCTTATATTACGAATGGGTGTGATTCTTCAATAATGAAGGTCTCATAATTCTTATTAAAGTAACGAGGCAGTTATATTCTGTATTATTTTCTACCGTATCAAACGTATGTAATGATATAAAAATAATACAAAAAAGATAGTTTTCTAACTTTGTGGAAACATTATATACGGTAATTATTTATAGTATTTAACGTACTCAAAGATATGTGAAAAATATTTTTGGGAGGAAATAAGAAACAGGAAGAAGAAAAAATAAATCTTGATGTGCAGTGTGGAAACGTACTTTTTCCACACTGCATATCAAGGAAAGTAAGCAGTAGCGCGTAAAATTACGGTAGGTACTTTTTCGAAAAGTAACCAGTTAGGAAATTCTTCACTGTAACACCTAAAAAAAACGATAGAGGGACTGCGATAACTGCTATTAAAAGAAACATTGTAGTCATTGGTTTCTTTTAGTTTTGTGGGACAGTGTAGACATTTTATATTAAAAGCTGGAAAGTAGAGTGTTATACAATACCTATTGAACGATAAATGTTCCAATCGTAGAAGACGGATTTTTTGTAAACACTGTTATATTTCGACAACATTTTCATTTATCGTCCCTTATACTTTTAATTGCATAGGAAATTTCAAGAGATATCAAAGTGGATTAATCAAGAGCCAGTTTACTCTGTGCTTTTTTTAGCTTTCAATAAAAACCGTATTTAAAGCTACATAATAAAGACCATTATTTCTATATTGGTTTATCACCTTAAAGAAAAGAAAATTAACTATCAGTTTATTAAACATCAAAACTCAGGTTGAGTTTGGCGGAGGGAAATGCGTGAGTGTAGACATCGGAGCACAACTGATTGAAAATTATGCTGAATTAGAAGATAAAATTTTAGTAGAGATGGCTCATAGTGGAGATGGCGAGTCATTGGCTTTTTTAATTAATAAATATCGGAATTTTATCCGTGCGAAGGCAAGACCATACTTTTTAATTGGAGCAGATAAAGAAGATCTTGTTCAAGAGGGAATGATTGGTCTATATAAAGCTATTCGTGACTTTAGAGAGGACAAGATGGCCTCTTTTAAGGCTTTTGCTGAACTTTGTATCACTAGACAGATTATAACGGCAATCAAAACGGCTACTCGTCAAAAGCATGGCCCTCTAAATTCGTATGTTTCTCTGGACAAGCCTCTTTATGATGAAGAATCAAACTATACGCTTATGGATATGATATCTGGAGAAAAAATAACGAATCCGGAAGCATTAATCATTAATCAAGAAAAAGTTGATGATTTAGAACTTAAAATAGCAGAATTGCTTAGTGATTTTGAAAGAAGAGTGTTGACCTTATATATGGATGGACAATCATATGTGGAAATTTCTGAAGAACTAAACACGCATGTAAAGTCGATTGATAATGCTCTCCAGAGAGTAAAAAGAAAACTGGAACGACATCTGGAGATAAGAAATGCTATCTGATCACATCATTTATATGAAGACAAATCTTTATGCGAAAATCCCTGTTACGAATGAAGGCAGAAAGGTAATGCAACAAAATACTTCTAGTACACCCGATTAGGGTGTATTTTTTATGAAATAGCCTAGAACACTCGTGACTTAAGTCGTGAGATAAATCGGCTTCGGATGTGTGTGCCTTTTGGCAAGTTGAACATCCGACATTTGTTATTCTTTTAGTATGTAAATATCCATTAACCTTTAAGTAATCTTAACAATATTGTAACTTACATCTGTTATGGTAAATATAGAGGTGAAATAAATGTCAATAGTAAAACACTGAAGAGGTTATGTCTACTCTATTCAGTACCATATTGTATGGTGTGTGAAGGACCGCCATAAGTTATTGACCAATGATGTAGATTAGCGTCTAAAAGAAATAGTACATCAGATTGCATCCGATAATGGCTTTACCATCACAGAAATAGAAAGTGACCTTGACCATATTCATCTTTTGATCGACTGCACCCCACAACAATCCATTCCAAGCATGATTAATGCTCTAAAAGAGTTTCCACAGTTAAAACAGAAACTGTGAGAAAGTCACCTTTGGAATCCCTCTAACTTTGTTGCAACTGTAGTGAACAAACAGAAGAACAAATCCGACAATATATTCAAAATCAAAAAAGATTTACCAGTAGCAAACATGATGAAGAATCACAAATTAGCCAAAGCAATTAGCGAAATATCTTGGTATCAATTTAGAACGATGTTAGAGTACAAGGCAAAATGGTATGTTCGTACTGTAATTGTAGTAGGTAAAACATTTGCTTCCTCTCAACTTTGTTCTGTTTGTAGATACCAACACAAAGAGGTAAAGAACTTTAATCTTCGAGAGTGGACTTGTCCATCATGTAGAATATATTTATTCAATTTCCCTTTTGACTTGCTACAAGCATTCAAGGTTTTTTAGGATACATTATTGTATAATGACAAGAAGAAGGTGAAAAAAACATGGAAAAAGTATGTGGTAAATGTTCAAAAGAACAGGGCATGACGAAAGAGGAACGAATCGGGCTTGCAATGTCTCGGTTGCCTAATACCGTTTACAATTGTCCAATATGCAAGGATGATTTTTCTTTTCATGCTAATGTGACAAAGAGAGTGATTCCTGTAGAATCCCCTAAGAAACTAGTTGAAAAAGCCAAGACAACAACAAAAGCTGTTCAAGAGCAATTACAATTGTTCTGACAAAAAAGAAGAGGAATCTGATAGCTTCATTATATCCTTCATGAACATGAGAAATAATTAAGAACCTTAATGCGTACAATCGAAAATAGGAGGGAGTGCATGAAGTATTGAATTCTATTTGTATTAATACTGAAAATATCATAACTTCCTAAATCTTGAACGAAAGAAGGAAAACAAAAATAACAGATATACACGGATGATTTAAAGGAAGAATTAAAAGCTTTTTATTTACGAGAAAATTTTGACGATCCATAGAGCGAGAACAGTGTTATCAATCCTGAAGTTCTTACTTTTACGAGGAAAATAATTAAGGAACAAGGTATTAAAGTGTAACCATCACTGAGATTGGAAAGGCAGCTATATTTTAATTACCATATTCATCGCTAAAATTTAATTATTGAAATATAAAAAAGGTAAGCAGGATATTAATATCCGCTTACCTTTTTGTGTTATTATTTGGCTGGAATGATTAGCTTTTGACCTACATACAAGTACTTTGTTGGGTCCAGCTTGTTGGCATCCACAATTGCTTGAGTTGTTACACCGAATTTTTGTGCAACCTTCCAAAGCGTATCACCTGATATAACCGAGTACGTAATAGTTGTTGGCTGAACAGGCTGAGATGCAACAGGAATGATTAGTTTTTGACCTACATAAAGATACTTTGTTGGATCCAGCTTATTGACATCCACGATTGTTTGGGTGGTTACGCCGAATTTTTGCGCAACCTTCCACAGTGTATCGCCGGATATAACCGAATACGTGGTAGTCGTTGGCTGTGCAGGCTGCGCTGCATCAGGAATCATCAGCTTTTGGCCTACATACAAGTACTTTGTTGGGTCGAGCTTGTTGGTATCAATGATTGCTTGAGTGGTTACCCCAAATTTTTGGGCAACTTTCCAAAGCGTATCACCGGATTGGACTGTATACGATGTTGTTGATACAGTCGCTGGCTTCTCTGGTTGAACAGGAGCTTGCCCTGGAATCGTTAGTTTTTGACCAATATACAAATACTTTACCGGATCCAGGTTATTGGCATCAATAATGGCCTGGGCAGTCACGTTAAATTTCTGTGCAACCTTCCATAATGTATCCCCGGATTGAACCGTATAGATTACCGAATTATTGTTTGTGCTGGTAGTCGGTGTTGTATTGGGATTTGGATTTGAACGGGTAGCAACGACTGACTTTTGAACATAGCCCTCATATCCTCTGTTGTCGAGGGAGAAGCTCACTTTGTACCAGTCTGTTGTTTCATCCATTATCCCTAATTTTGTTCCGGATGGAATGGTTGTCAACACATCGTAAGAAGCAGCAGGACCTTTTCTTGAGATCGTTTCTGCGACTGTAGTTCCTTGAGTGTCTGCAACATTTATTACCTTTGCATGATTTTCAGCAACTGCTGTGTTGCCAGAGAGGTCCTTTACCTCAAATGATAAGGTATACTGACCGTAAGGGACTACCTGGCCATTTGCATCATTGCCATCCCAGGTTTTATAATTCCAGCTGCTATTCAACAATCCGAAATCGATTGTTCTAATCGCTTGCCCTTGACTATTTTTTACTGTCATTTTGACATAGGCGTCTTCACTAAGATTAAAATTTAGTTGAGCCGTGTTACCATCAAAAGGAGAGAAACGGTTCGGTACTGTGTCCAGCGTAAGGACCGGCTTAATTGTATCGTTTGCAGCAGCATAGTAATACAAGTTATTGCTGGTGTCGATGGCAACTAAAGCGCCGTCAATCGCTGTCAACGGCTGAAAGTTCACACCTGGTGCTGTCATCGTACGTACAAGCTGTCCCGTCTTACTATCCAGCCATTTGATCATACCGTCACCATTCACAATGAGATAAGATGGAGTCACAATGATCGGACCTCGTGAAAATGATCCTGCTTTGTATTTCCAGAGCAGAGCTTTTGTAACTCGGTCATAGGCTGCCACATCACCATATGCTGTTTTGGTAAAGATGGTTGTTGCATTCATTTCAAAATCGAAGTTTGCTTGTACTGTAAAGTTCCAAATGAAAGCACCGTTGCTTGCATCAAATGCTTTCATTTTATCATAGCTTTCCACATACAACTTTCCATCTGTATAGCTCAGTTTTTGTGAATAATAATCAACATTGGTTGTTGTCCATTGAACTTGAGCGTTGGAAGCATTTAATGAATACATTTTGCGTTCCATATCCACTTGGTTATCGGTCACAAAGTAAATATTACCATTGCCGACAGCAATATTACTGTGAGACCTTTCGCGAGTTGGAAGCGTGTACTCCCACTTATCTGCGCCAGTAGCGATGTCAAGTGCCACAACTTTTACACCTGTAGTTGCGTAAAGAGTAGTGCCGTCAATTGAAAAATTGGAGGCAGAATATGGTTTAGTCCATAAAACAGTTGTACCTGTACCATTATCCTTCAACGCAGTTAGCGTCCCGTTCGCCTGGAATAAGAGAATATCTTTAACACCAGAGAATGAATAATAGGCCGTATTGCCGTTTGTTGCATATTCCCATTTAATTGAACTGTCCAAAGCATTAATGGCTGTAATCTTATTTCCTTGCCGTTCAGGAACATAGATTGTTTGGTTTTGCACAACAGCATTACCGAATTCGTGATATTCTGCTAAGTCTGTAGTGATTTTTTGCTTTAGATCAACATTTAAAGGTAAATTTACCTCTGCTGAAGCGGAAGCATTTGTAATCATAAGAATTGATAAAAATAAGAAACTAATCATCGTAAACAGTTTCTTTGACATCCTTTGCATTCTTCCTCTCGTTGTATGTTTAATATAACGAGATAATAATAGCATTAGCATCTAATTTTGGAATACAGGGAACTGATGGATACAAAGTTATTGGCAACGGCAGCAGCATGAGCCGGGAAGGAGGTGAGGCTAAGAGCAATCTTCTTCATTTTTATAAGTTTCTTTGCACTATCTTTAAAACACTTTTTCATCATTTTTAGTTTTTAACCCATTGAGCAGTCTTTCTTCTTCAGGTAACGAGTACAATAATTGAACAACGATTGGACTGTTTCGGCAGTCCCTTTTTTAGTTACACTAAAAAGTGGCAGTTTAGCTGCAGAAGAATATATAAATAGCCCATAATCAGATTGGAGGCATATCACCTTTTCACTAAAAGGTAAGAGCTATACAGCATTTTGTTTTAAACTAAACCAGTTAGTCAGTAAACTCATATTACCGAGTGTAAAGTATATACCCTTGTCGTTCTGCATCGTACAAAACTCATTCAGCAGTGGCTAGAGGATCCTTAATTCATATGGCATTATTTGTGCAATTAATTAACTCAAGGCAATTACCGGGATTGGTAATGGTTTTTTGTTTAATGTAGAATAGTATTTTTCATGGTAGTTACAAAATAGTAAAAGTTATCGTTTTTTCTTTTTAGTATCTTTTAAAATTGGTTGATTTTTATTAACTTGTTCAAAAATGACATTGACATGAACTTGGTTTTCTTCAATCTTCTTAATACTTAAAACTTTTCCTTTGCGGCCTTTGATTTTTATATTTTCATCCACAGAAGGAATTTGTTTTAGTAGCTGAACTAATACTACAGAGTTATTTTCGAAAAAACGAATTACAAACATCTTTTGGTCACTCCTTTTCTTTAGAATTTATTTGTAAATAGAGGTTGAGATACTTATATTGGAAAGACAATCATCTCTTTATAAATATTGAGTACTACTTAGATTTAGACCGAAGTCATAGATTAAAGGCTTAAATAATGTATTTGATTATTCAATTTGACAGGAGAGAATAGAAAGACTTAAGAATTAAGAAAATGGAGTTTTGTGTTATTCGTCATGTTCATACAATACAAAAATTGAGTATTTGCAGCAAAAATACATTATTACGTAAAATATAAATTAGAAGTAATAATAGAAAATTGAAATATTTATGTAGAATAATTAATAGTGAGCTGAATGTCTATCGCTAGTGAAACAAAGCAACAACATTATAAAAAATCACTTCAGGAATTGCCTGGTATGTTGAAGAATATATGGATCATAAACGAAGAAAGTTTTTTGCAGCATCTTTACTTAACAGTGTGATTTTGCACTTATATTAGCTAAGAAGCTAAATTAGTTACCAACAATAATGTAGTCCTATCTAATTTAAGAAATTCAGGTTACTAACATTAATGTAATTTTACTTTTATTTAAAATATTGATTTACCTTGATGTTAAAGGATTCCTTAGTTCCCAACTTAAATGTCCGCGAACAATTGTTATCTTGTCCAGTGACATTATAGTTGGTAAATTTACTTTAAGTTAGTAAATAATAAAGTCTTTATGTAAACTCTATTCAAAAGAAAAGAGCTTCAGATTGTTGAGGAACGTTTTCACGTATTCGTGTAGAATAATAATTTAGATTGTGAAGGCTTTCACTTAACGGTGCAGGTTAGTGCAATAAGCTTATTTTAGAATATATCTAAACAAGAAAATTTTTGTGTTACTACAAGACCGAATTTTAATTAATATATTACTTTAACTTGGAAACGATATTAATAAAAAGTTGACGTTAGGGGTCTATGTATGGAGTCGATTATTAAGAATTTAGATTTAAGCGCAAAGGGACTGTGGTTGCCAGTATCATTGGGAATAATATTATTATTGTATGCTCTTCTCATGCCTAAGAAGAAGATAAGTTGGAGAGAGCTTTATATTACAATTGGAGTAATTGGACTTTTAACTTGGTTTGCTGATGGCATATTTTCCAGATATTTAGATTTAGTTGATTTTGGTAGTCCTAAAATTGTAGGAATAGGTGAATTTATAACTTACAACTTTGTTCCTTCATCACTTTCAGTTATTTATTTAAACTACTTAAATATAGCGAATAAATGGAAATTAGTCATAATATTTACGGTCATTTCTGTTTTAATTGAATGGGCAGTGGTAAAGGTAGGGTATATGAAACTTACTCATTGGAACCATTTGTTTAGCATACCTATATTCTTTTTTGTGTATAGTTACATCCTACCTTTACACTTTAAGATAATAAAATGCAATAAAGATAAATTTAATCAATAATTCTTTTATAACTATAAAGTGTTCTTATTCAACAAACGGGTGCTTTACTTGAATAAAGAGTGAAGCATTTTTTCTTAATGAAGTAACTGGTCAGATTAGTAAAAAAGGAAATAATTTGAATAATGTGATGAGAAAATTGAATGAAAAAATTGATATTATTTTATAGTCCTTCCTTGGTTTTTCAATTTATGATTATTTAGGTTGTGAAGGTTGCGTAAAGGTTGATTTACGTTATTTTTTTTATTCATTAATAGCTTTAGTATTCTATTTTGTATCTAAAAAAAGGAGAAATAAATCATAATATCTTCAACTAAAGGGCCATATTATTGAACAATTCTATTTAACTATCGAAGCAGGATAATTCAACAAGACAAATTAAAAAAGTAGATTCCTTAATGCAGGAAACCGGCTTTTTTTAGGTTGAAATCTGTTAAAGGGTCCTATCAACGAAAACAAAAGGCTAAGGATGGAAATCCCGTCATATAAGGACTTTTCTGTCCAATAATTTAATTCTAATTGAAGTTGATGAATAAGAACAATGAATGGGTTTCTGAACTCTTTTGTATTTAACAAGTTCAAAAATCGGGGTTTTACACTCATCTACAAAATAGAAGAATCTCTCACAAAACTAATCGAAGCAGTTAGAGGTTTGACTAAAGATCTATAAGAAGTCCTTGTCGTCAAGAAGGTTGTAAATTCTATCAAATTGAACAGCATTTAGATCAGTCCAAGTTTTGTTGAGAGTAAACAGGAAAGAGTTTACAAAGAATAAGACCATTACTCATGAAATGGGAGATGGATCATATGTCAAATACAAATCAAATGCCTCGGGAAGAAGGATTAGACCATAGCTTGAGCCTTATGAGAGAAGGATATATGTACATTTTAAACAGACGTCATAGTTTTAATTCTGATATTTTCGAGACCCGATTGCTTGGAAAGAAAGCGATCTGCATGGGAGGAAAGGAAGCTGCGGAAGTTTTTTATGACACTGAGAAATTCAAAAGGAAAAATGCAGCACCAAACAGGGCGGTACAAACATTGTTTGGCAAGAATGGTGTACAGTCGTTAGATGGACAGGCCCATAAACATCGCAAGGAAATGTTTATGTCGATTATGTCTCCTGACGAAATTAAAAAACTGACCGATATTACAAAAAAACAGTTGGAAATAGCAGTGGATAAATGGGAACAGATGGATAAGGTTGTTATTCTTTATGAAGAAGCGAAGGAAATTATGTGCAGGACAGCCTGTAAGTGGGCAGGTGTACCGGTACAAGAAGACAAAGTTAAGATGCTGACAAAAAATTTGGGGGCGATGTTCGAGTCGGCAGCTACAGTTGGCCCAAAACATTGGCTAGGAAGACATGCACGGAATTACGTAGAAATATGGATTGGAGAACTCATTGATAGGGTTCGTGATGGGAAAGTGAATCCCCCTGAAAATACCGCATTACACAGATTTGCCTGGTATCGCGATCTAGAAGGGAATCTTCTGGATACCGAGACCGCTGCTGTAGAAGTAATCAATATTTTGAGACCGATTGTGGCGATTGCTATATTCATCAATTTCATTGCGCTGGCAGTATACCATTATCCGGAAGAAAGGGAGAAACTTGAATCCGGTGATGAAAAATATGCTCAGATGTTTATACAGGAAGTTCGTCGCTTTTTTCCGTTTTTTCCGTTTGTCCAAGCACTGGTGAAAAAAGATTTCACATGGAACGGCTATAAATTTGAAGAGGGCACATTAACTTTGTTGGATCTTTATGGAACAAATCATGACCCTAAAATTTGGGATAATCCTGATGTGTTCAGTCCGGATCGGTTTGCCCAATGGGAAGGAAGCCCCTTCGACTTTATTCCGCAAGGTGGTGGCGATTACTTTATGGGACATCGCTGTGCTGGTGAGTGGGTCACTATTGAAGTCATGAAAGTGAGTCTTGATTATCTAGCGAATCGAATAGATTATGAAGTTCCTGACCAGGATTTAAGTTTCAGCATGGTCAACATGCCAAGTATTCCCCATAGTAAAGTAGTGATCAAAAATGTTAAGAGGAGGATATAATTTAATTTCTACTCTACTCAATGATTGTGAATAGCTTATTAAACGGGTGCTAAAGTTCAATAGGTGCGAGACGGCTTCAACAGCCTTTGATCTTCCACAATCGGGCGCTATCCTTGAAA
>JBNJJO010000047.1:0-34151 GCA_051750265.1 Bacillota bacterium
AACCCTTTTGTTTATTAGCTTTATTTTTTATGATGATTACGATTTGTTGACCAATTGTAAGCAACAGAAAAAATATTATCATCACATACTCTCCAGCTTCTATTACCCAAAACGGGTTGAGTAAATTAATTAAAAAGTGAGAAAGCTTAAAGCCTAAAAGAATGTCCATTAATACACTAAGTGAGCTGGTTAATAAAAGAATGAATACAAAGATTCCTAATACTTTCATGGATTTTTTCTCCTTATTTATCATGTGGTAAATATAGTATTTGTCAAAAGGGAATCTTTTATTAAAAAATCCGTATGAACGAAGTTGCTGCAAAAAGTGGTTCCTCCTACATCATGGACGTGGGTATTTCATTTATATACTTTTACGAACGGTTTATACCTTTCAAATTTATACTTCAAAGGGTACTTTGTTTAAGTAATCATGATGATCAGAAATAAGTCGGATTGTCGGTAGTTTTATGTTATGGCTATGGGGACCAACATCGGACTAACAAAAATGGCGGAAGCCACTCCTGCCATTTCGTATAGGCAAATGGCTAACGTAGCACAGTGGAGAATGTATGCAGATGCCATGAATAGAGCTCAAGCTATTCTAGTTAATTTTCATCATCAACGCAGTTTATCAACCTATTGGGGAGATGGAACCACCTCTTCTTCTGATGGCATGCGCATGCGAATAGGAGTTTCCTCTTTACATGCTGATGCAAATCCGCATTACGGTTCGGGAAAAGGGGCTACTATTTATAGGTTTGTTAGTGACCAATTCTCTTCCTTTTATACAAAAGTTATTAATACCAACGCTCGAGATGCTGTTCATGTCATAGATGGCTTACTACACCATGAAACGGATCTCAACATTGAAGTGCATTATACAGATACGGCTGGTTATACAGATCAAGTATTTGGATTAACCCATCTTCTTGGCTTTCGGTTTGCACCTCGCCTTCGCGATTTAGCAGATTCTAAATTATATATGATGAATAGAATTTGCGAGTACCCAGATGTACAGGCTCTCTTTAGAGGAAGAATTGATATAAAAGTTATCAAGGATAATTACGATGATGTATTACGCTTAGCTTATTCAATACGAACTGGTAAAGTTTCTGGAGCGTTAATCATGGGGAAATTAGGGTCTTATGCGAGACAAAATAAAATTGCAAAGGCTCTTCGAGAAATGGGAAGAATTGAGAAAATACTATTTACTTTAGATTATATTTCGAGCAAAAATATGCGGCGACGTATACAAAGAGGACTAAACAAAGGCGAAGCTGTAAATGCCTTGGCTCGAGCTATATTCTTTGGGAAACACGGTGAATTTAGAGAACGGGCTTTACAAGATCAATTACAGCGAGCAAGTGCACTAAACATCTTAATTAATGATTAGTGTCTGGAACACAGTCTATCTAGAAGAGGCTACAGAGGAACTCAAGACAAGAGGAGAATTCAGAGAAGATTTAATGCCCCATGTTTCTCCATTAGGATGGGAACATATTAACTTCTTAGGAGAATACAACTTTAATGTGGAGCATATTTCAGAATTACATGATTTGCGTCCACTACATATAAAACAGCCGGTTTACCCTTAACGGGGTTAAATCTGGCTGTTTTTATGTCGAAATTTGCTTAGCGTGGTTTTTTTCCGATTTGCTGGCGGTACCTCAATTACATGTATCTGTCTGACCTTATTGATCTTTTTTTATTAATGTTCCCCTTCATTCCCACCAAAGTTTAGACGACCATTTTTTCTTGCCTTTTGTAGCCTTTTGTCATGACAACGAATACTCTCTTTTGGTATGATATTGATAATTATTATCAATAGGAGTCGTCAAAATGGAAAATCTCTACTTCTGCAAGAAAAACAAAAAAGGAACAAAAAGGGTATTTAAAGCCCTTCAAGCCCTTTTTCCCCTTCTAAAAATCAAACGAAAAGATTGTTTAGGAGAATGTAAAACATGTCGCTCTTGTCCTTTTGTCCTGCACAATGGCAAAGTCCTTAAAGAAGAACATGCGAAAACCCTCTATTGGGAAATCAACAAACACATTGCCCAAAACAAGTGGAAAAATGCTCAAACAAAAAACTAGGCGAAACTTTTGTTTTACTAAGCTACCGGGTGCGTTTCTTTAACAAGGAATGCTATCTTTTTTATTGCGCAAATGAAACAACATTTCTTTTATATAAAACCTATTTGCATTGTCGACAGATGTCATTTTTTCTTTCCTCTTCAAGTTTCTAAAGAACTGTATTTCTTAAATAACTTAGGAGAAATTATGAATGATTTAAAACCCCATCACTGTAGTAATGGGGGAGGGGTACGGAAGATGATATAGTTTAAAAGACATTTGATGAGCATAAGCCTTATTACTGTAAATAATAGATTTATCTATTGAATAGAGATTGATTTATATTTAATTTGTATTGTCTTTCAACCACTTGAGCATCTTCTCGTCGTTTTTGTTATTTTGCCGTTTATTTTCTCTTCTTAGGTACCTGGATAGGGTAGTATGGGCAATACCAATTTCTGTAGCTGTCTGTCGTATACTCATATTTAGTGAGTCCATCATCTCTTTCATTGTTTCTGGGGAAAGGGTAACTTCAAGATCATGTTTAAAATTAAACACCTGCTGTTCTCCAATAGCCTTCTTTTTAATGCTTTTTTTGGGTTCCACCGAGGAGCTCTCCAATTCTGCCTCTAATGTTGCAGCTATTTCATTTCGTGAAATCTCTGTACCTTGAGAAAAATTATTTTCCAATGAGAAAGAAAATGTGTTTTCAACGTTTAATTGGTTCATACGTTCTATAAGTGCTGTAGTAACCAAGTTATTTGAATCTATCGTCAATTTTTTCTGGTTTTCCTTTACTACGACATCTGTAGGTAATATAACTACACTTAGTTTTGTCCAATAATTAGTAAACCAGCCTTTTCTACCAACCCGGTTCTCGTCAATCTCTTCATTATAGCCCCAACTTCTAATTACGCTGTCCTTTTGTAATTCATCAAAGACGTTTTCAAACTTATCTCTTATTTGCACTCCATTATAGCGAGACGATATATCCATCACATTTAAAAGAGTGGATACTTTAAAAGGTTGTTGCAAGGTACGTCTTATTGTTCGGATTTTCCATTGAAGGTTTAAATACCGGGTTAATCTCTTGTGTTCTCTTTGGGTATAATGGCTATATTGAAAAACTTTTAGATCTAATAAACCAAGTGATCGATTTGGGCCTTCTAAGTAAGGAGTAAGAACTGAGGTTGGTTTTACTTGCACCGCATAAATCCCTTTTGGTTCTCCTGTCTTCTTATCGTACGCAACACGGATTTTTCCAATTTCAAACATCCTTTGAAAATCTTTAAATTCATAAAGGTCATGATCTTTAAGGTCCAGAGTGTTTACCACTTTAACTTGCTGATCTCCAAGGGATACCCAGATGCTTGAAAGAGCTGCAACCCGTTTCATGATATTGAAACGATCCTCTTCGCGAAAATCAAGTTCCCGTCCATTAGCTGTTCGTTTTTTTAGGTTTCTGAGTTGTAAAGCATCATTACTATGAAATTCTATATAACCATCACTGCTCTTAGGTGTTACCATCCATAAATATGTAATTAAATCAAAAAGGTCGGCAGTCATTTCATCTAATGAATTAATTGTGGATTCAATTAGTTCAAGCCACATGTCCTGTTGATCAGAAGTTAACTCAACTACCTTTGATTCATAGGGTCTGAGTTCTGCTAAACCTCTGACCTTTCCACGGTTGTCAATAATCTCGGTTGCCAAGAGACCTGTCTCTCCTTCTTTAAAGTCCTTTTTCTTTGTTACAATGTCCCTCATTAAATGAAAATCAATATCCATACTAGAATATATATAATCGCGGTTTAACGCCTCATTAATTTTTTCTTCGTTCACGCTTCGTTTAATCTCATCTTTAGGAAACTCATGTATGAAGTGGCCAGCTAATATAACCTTTATTGTACCTTTATACTGCTCCACGGCATCTTTAATCATTTGTTTCGTTATGTGCTGTTCGAAGTATAAGGTTTGAGTAAATAAAGAAAATAAAGCACGAAAACTAGGTCCCATAGCATAGCAAGGAGTTTGTTTTCTTACTTCGTCTTCAGTCAGTCGATAGGCTTCTTGTTTCCATTTCTCTATGATATATGGACGATCCTCAAACAAATACTTGGATTCTTCAAAAATAGCAATTTTCAGTATCTCATAATTTAGTATCAGGTGATCATGTATACTATCATACTTCATCGACACTACACCCTTTCTTTTGCACCAGTATCTAAAAACCTGTATAAATAACTACCGTTTTGATGGTTGAGATTAAAATGCACCACATGTTTGTTATTATAACAAGGATTTCATGCTTTTCGAAACAAAAAATGCACCATTTACTACACAGGTTCCGCATATATACCAAAAACGGTGGGTAATCAATCATTGCTATACATTTTTTATCATAAGAATATACCATTTTATCACACAGGTTGATCGAGAAAACATGAAGCAAAAATTCTATTAATCAACATTATTAATAAACTCATTTCAGCGTAGTAAAAAATTTCTTTGGTACATAATAAGGCTTTTTTAATTTATAAATGCACCATTTTATAAGATTCGAGCGGAACCTGCATAGTATGTTGACTTTAAATGCACCAAAAATGTTTCAATATAGAGTAAGTGAGCGGAACCTGTGTATCAAAACAAAGTGTTGAATCTTCCTATATCATGTAATATTTTGGCTATTTTACTTTACTATTAGGAAACCTCTTTGGCACAGTTTAGTTAGATTGAGCGGAACCTGTTTACTAAAAATGCACCATAGCTCCTTAAAAGTGAGCGGAACTTGTGTGGTGAATTTCAGAAGGAATATCTCGGAAGTACTTGATATGACTAACTTTTCCATACTTATTTCAAAAAATGATATGTATAAAAAATGGTTCATTTTCTGCTGTTTTGGTGCAATATATGAGCGGAACCCGTATAGAAAAAAATTTTCCGATTTTTTTTAATCCCTTGAGGCTCATGGCTTCAAGGGAGTTTTTTTTTTGGTGCATTTTTCTTAGAGAGCACCATTCTACAAAAGTTGAGTTCGTTATACTTATTTCTACTAGAGATTACAAGTAAAAGAACTTGGTCTGAACAATGTTCGTTGCTATGAAAATCATAAAAATTTAAGGAGGTGTAGGGGATGGAAATTCTAGTAAGAGGTAAAGAATCAAGTAATGTTATTTCAATAGTTGAAATCATGCAATTCATGACTCATAACAGTCTCCTTTTATATAAGAAAAAAGGGTCCCTTGCACCTATTAATAGAGTTACAGCTTACGAGATAGCAGAGAAACAGAGTCAGCACCGAAAAGGTGTAGTTTTTGTTTCTCCAACCAAGAATGATCTTGTAGAAGGAAAAGGGTATGTTGTAACTTCTTACGAAACGCTCCAAGAGAAGCATCAGAAATTGTCTCACTGGACGCCTAACACTTATCGTGGTGGTGCATATTATAACTTTAAGAGTCGAATAATTAAAGGTCATACTCGTGATAACCTGAAGCAGATCAATGTTATAGGCTTTGATATCGACACGAAAGAAGTCGATTTGTATGCCTTATATTTAGGCTGTGAAGAACTAGGGTTACCACGGCCAAATTTGTTATTGGACACTCCAAGAGGATTTCAAGTGTTTTTTGTTTTGGACACTCCGTTTTATATACATAAAAACAATGATTATAAGTCTTTAAGAGTAGCAGAACGCTTGTCGGATAACGTCCGTAAAGCG
The DNA here is from genome assembly GCA_051750265.1 of Bacillota bacterium. Taxonomy (GTDB): domain Bacteria; phylum Bacillota; class Bacilli; order Bacillales; family Bacillaceae; genus Metabacillus. Next base: position 5,789 of record JBNJJO010000047.1, read on the forward strand.
CTTTGTAAGTACTTTCCGGTGGATACAAACTGCGTGCCCTTTGGCTTTTATCGTATTCCAAGAGAAGATAATGTACTAGATTTCTATGATAAACCAGCTAGTACAAGTCAACTTTTGTCCTGGTCAAAGCAGTTTGAGCACCAGGAAAAACGAAATTTCTTACGTGTTGTTTACTCAAGAAATACTTCAGCAATGGATCAAACATCTTCAGACTGGTATCGTGCGATTATTCGTGCAACAGACATTGCGAAAGGACATCACAGCGCGAGCCGTAATAATGCACTACTGACACTTGCACTTGCAAATTATGCAAGTGAACGTCCATTTGAAGAAGCATATGATGAACTCGATCAATTTAACAGCAATTTGACCCGTCCGTTACAGAAAAGTGAATTTGAGCGTACCCTGAAGAGTGCATATTCAGGAAAATATAAGGGAGTTAAGCGATCTTATGTTGAAGGATTACTAGAGCTTTGGACAGATGGACAAGCTCAATTTCAGGGGAAGGAAGGGTGGTATAAATTCAAAAAGCCACGTGAAGAACGTGTGCGGTCTCATTACGAAGAATGGGAAGAAGATATCCTTGCATATTTAGATACTCATACCAGCCCTGAAATGCCATTTCTAGAGGGCTCATTAAACGTGCTTGCAAAGACCTGTGGTTTGGCTGTTTCAACACTTAAAGAAGTTTTGAAACGTTCTAGCAAGCTTATTAAGCGTACGATTGGTCGCGGGAGAGGTGCGGTCACAAAATTAGCTAGCCGATCTATGTTGTTTAGAAGTTTGTTACTGTTACGTAAAAAGCGTATTCAGAAAGCGCAATTAACATTTGCTGAATTATTACCTGAACCGAATGTATTTCCCGGTCCACTGTATTTGCCAGCATTAGATACTGAACTGTTCATGTATGAACTAGATATTCTATATGGGTCGGGAGCATCTCCACCCGTCAAAAAGTCTAGTTGAAATTAATAAGCCAGTCTGCCAATACATATCTATATTCTCCTGTTGTTTAGTTTTGGTGTTTGATAGGTTTCTAGGAAAAACTTGGGTTTTCTGTAGAAGTAGTTCCTTAGATTTAATCTAGATAGGGATATATGATAGGAGTGTTTCTTTCTTAGTTTAGAAGATTATAAATATTTTAGCATTGATAAAGAATAATTAATGGAGTGTAGATGAGTATCAAGATTATATAAAAATATATACATAATTTTATACATTCATATTCTTTATTTTATGTTGGTTAATCACTATCTGGTAAATTGAATTTCTAGTATTAGTATTATAAAAAGGTTTTAATGTTTGATATGTCTAGGTCAAATTTTATTGGAATGGTGATTATTATATATTTAATTTAGAGGTTATAAATACGTAGCAATAAGGAAATTTATAGGAGATTCTTCATGGTTGAGAAATCTCTAAAAGAGGTATATGGAATCAATTTCCATTAGATCCATTGCCAAACAAATGTACGGATAGTAGACTTAGAATTAAGTTAAAATTTACCACAAACGATATAGATTTAAATACGCAAATCATAACAATATCAATCTCGTTTTTATTTGCGGTTTAAAATGTGGGTAAACCCCACTCACATAAAGGTGGATCGACTCCTGTCTATCCTCGTTACCAGTAGAAGACCTCGCCTATACTACGTAAACATAGCCGAGGTCTTCTACTACTTATATAAAGGCGGAGTCTATTCTAAGTGTGGGGTTTGGTATTAGTATTTAGAGGTTGGAGGGAGGTAGAAAGGTAGTTTGAGAGATAGGATCAAGTAATTAAGTTCAAGGTCAAAAAAAAAGTTCAAGTTAAAAAAGGCAAGTTCAAGAGAAGGTTCAAGTGAAAGTTCAGGGCCAAAAGAGTAATAGAAAAGTTCAAAGGAAAAAGAAAAGTGAATATGAATATTTAAAAATTGGAGGGGTGTTTGGATAAAAAATAGATAATAAAGTTTTCGTGTAAATAAAAAATACAGTGAATGTATATACAAAGGTGTTCAGTGTTCTTGATGATAAATAAATTAATCAATGTTTATGTTGGATTATTTTTTTTCTTTCCGGAAATTGTTTTGGTTCACTGGTAAAATCCTTTCATTAGTTGTGTACTTATTTATGGTTATTGTTTTACTTTTTGTTTATGGTATAAGTTACTATTTTGGTAAACTGCTAAAAGGGAGAGTGGTTCCTATATTTGCTAGAAAAGGATGATGTTTTTAATGTTGAAGTATACTTCGTTAAAAGAAAAAGATTTGGAGTATCTAACATTTATTTTAAGAAATGGAATGGTTACGGCAAAGCAAATTATGCTGAAATTTCGCGAACCGAATATTGACCGTGTTTATCGGAGGCTAAGAAAATTAGAGGGTAAAAAATATGTAAGGCATGAACGAATTGCTCATAAAGTTGGTGTGTATTTGGGGACAATCGACGCTCGGAAATTAACGAATGTGAATGTTACTGTCCCTATGAAAGCTTCTATTTACACCATGCAGCATGATCTTCTTCTAACAGATTTGGTTCTCTTTTTTGAGTTTCAAGCGGAGAAGCAAGGTGTTGAATTTAAATATCGGGCAGAGAGAGAAATACGTCATTCCATGATTGGAGCAGGGGATAACCAAAGTAAGTTAAAAGCCTATAATGCAAATCGTGACCGAATCCCTGATGCCGTGTTCTTTTTTAAATCATCAAATGGAAATGTTACGACTACGTGGGTAGAGCTGGAGCTGAATAAAAAAGAACGAAAACGCTATGATGAAAAGTTTAAGCTATTTGAAGAACTGCTTTCGAATGAACGTCTGGAAGATCAACCTTTTTCTTATGATCAAGTCATTTATTTTGCGGATGATGCAAAAATACACAATGTGATTAAAGAAGCTAAGCAACGATTAATTAATGCTAATAAAATTTCAGTTCGAAAAATTCCTTCTGTTATTTTAGAAGATCGTTGGGAAGAGGTGATGCCAAGTGGATCCAATGATGAAGAAACAGGGGGAGCCACAACAATCTGAAACTGATCGTATGGTTGGTGACATTGTTATTTATGGTTTAATCGGGCTGATCGGAATTCTATTCTTTCTTCCGGCTTTATTGGGAATGTTGATCTTTGCGATTATTCACATGTTCAAGCGGGATTGGATTTCTTACTTTGCGCTCGGAGTTGGGGTTGTTCTTTTGTTTTGGCAATTTCAAGTAGGGAAGATACTCACTTATTTTGGATTAATTTCAGAAATGAATGTCCCTTTTATGTCAACGGGTGTTGAACAGTTTTTGAATCAAGGTGATTCAATAGAAGTTACCACGACTTCATATGTGGTGTTAGCAGGATTAGCATTGCTATTTTCATTTGGTTTCTTCATATTTGCCAAGTTTTTTTGGGAAAAGCGAGTTACAACAAAATCTGGTAAGGTGCAGAAGCAAAAAGCAGAGCAGAAGTATAAAGCTTTTCGCAAAAATAGAGTTAAATTTTTGAACAAGAAGCAGGAAAGGTATAGAAATAAGCCTTCAAAAGAAGTGTTTGTTGGTTATACGGATTTTAAAGAGCGTGTAACGCTTGAATCCAAAGAATTAAACTATCATATGCTCGCTACTGGTGGTACTGGTACTGGAAAGACGACCTTAATTGCCTCATTAATGGAATCTGCTTTACAACAAGAAAAACCAGTGATTTTCATGGATGGTAAAGGTGAAAGAAAATCCATGCTTGAATTTAAAGCCTTGTGTGAAGCATACGGCAGAAACGTTTATTTGTTTTCCGAAATGGATGATTTAACGTATAACCCGATTAAGAATGGAACACCTACTGAAACACGAGATAAGCTTATGTCACTTTTTAGTTTTTCAAATGAGGGGGACGGAGCTTATTATACGGATATTGCTTCCCGATATTTACAACTTGTGGTCAAACTGATAGATGAAGCGGGTGTCCCAAGAGACATCAAGACCATTGCGAAATTAACTAATGTTAAGTATATGAATGAGTTTTTTAAGGAACACAGCATAGAGGTAGAGATTGAAGAAGAAGTCGAAGTTGAAATAGAGGAAGAAGTTGTGGTAGGGAAGGCAGTTTCAGCGTCCCAGGATGACGATTTAAGCGGCTTCATTGCTCTAGCAGAACAAAAGGTTGAAATGGTCAAAAAAACGGTTGTAGAGAAGCGAAAGCGTTCTGTTACCAAACTTCAAGAGGGTATGCAGCATATAAAGAAAATCTTAGATGATGAATTTCCAGAAGAAATTGTGGAAGGTTGTCTTACTCGATTGAAGATGCAACTTGGAGAGCTGTTAGAATCAGACCTTGGCCATTTGTTTGTGGAAAGTGAGAAAGGAATTGATCTTCAACAGATTACGGATAACAATGATGTCGTTATATTTAGTATTTCTGGAAGTCGATATGCGGATTACATTAAAAAGATTGGAAAGATGATCATTCTTGATGTTAATAGTTTAGTAGCCTTCCGACAGGCGAAGGGTCGCAAATCTATTTTTGGTGTATACGATGAATTTTCTGCTTATGGAGATCGCAGGATTGTCGACATTGTTAATAAATCACGTTCTGCAGGATTTGAATGTATTATTTCTACTCAAACATTGTCTGATATTGACGCTGTTGACCCGATTATGACGGAGCAAATTATTTCAAACTGTAATATCATCGCTACTGGCCGTGTCAATTCATCAAAGGATGCGGAGCGAATTGCGCAAGTTTTTGGTACTTTCTCCGATCGAGAAATTACACAGCAAATTGAGAAGAAATATCCTCAAACACGTTATGAAGCTACTATGGGAACGGTTAGAGACGTGGAGCGATTTAAAGCGAATCCTAGTGAAATCAAAAATCTCCAAATCGGTGAAATCTTCATCAATCGAAAGATGGTGGAGGAAGAAGATAGTGATACCTATTTCCGTCGTGTGTATGTCCGAAACGCATTAGATTTAGGAGGGATCAAATGAGTTTTTTCGGCCAGTTGAAGGGTGGTCTCAAAAAGAATGTAGATCAAGGCAGGAAGAAAATTTTGAAAGATGACAGGCGATTGAAATCTTCGCGTTTTAATGGTCGTATGATTGTTTCAATTGTGTTTTGGATGGTATTATTCGGGGTTATCTTTTTCGCATTCCAATCATGGGCTCGAACCGGTTTTTTAAATGAAAAGATGAACGTTTATCAGGACGAAGCATCGTCGCAGATCGCCAGCCTGAATGAAACTGGATTCGCCAATTCTCCAGCAGGTGAAACATATGCCAGCAAGTTTATTGAGACGTATATCAACGTATCAAACGACGAAAAACAGCGAGAAGAACGTGCTAATGTACTACAAAGCTTCCTTGCTGAAGGGTTAAAGGTTGGAAAATTGGAGAATCTAACAGAGTTTCAAGGAAAACGAGTTTTGAAAAGTGCTAGCTTATATGATGTGAAGGATGTTAACGATGATGCAGCTAGTTATGTGTTTCGTATAGATTATGAACTTTTCAACGTTGTCGAGAAAAAAGAACAAGTAGAAGTGAAAAAGAAGAACGAAGAAAGTAAGGAAGAGGCCGTAAAAGAAGAAAGAGCCACAATGGTAGATGAATCATTGGGTAGGAAAGAGCAAATGATTGTCGTTCGGCTAGGTACAGATGGGAATTCCTTCAACGTCATTGAACAGCCTTACTATCAGGCTCTTCCGAGTGAAACTCGAATAGCAGCCATTCAAGATCAAACCGATCAAGCGAAAAAGAATGTACAAGTTGAAGATGAACTAAAAAAGTTTGCTACACAGTTTTTTACTTCCTACACGACAAATTCAATTGAGGAAATGTCTTATTTGATGGAAAACCCTGAAACTCTTAAAGACCTTTACGAGTATAAGGGATTGGAAGACTTTGTGGTTTATGATGGGGAAAAAGAAGGGCAATACATTGTAAAGACACTTGTGCTTTTACAGGAGGCGAATATGGGACTGCAAACAAAACACCCGTTTACCCTTGTTGTAAGCAAAGAAAATAATAAATTTTATGTCCAAGAATTAAAACATACTTTAGGAGGATGATTTTAATGCCAGATATTACAGGTCTTACAGCTTATTTTTCAGCCCAGGTAGCAGCAGTTTTGTTTATTATTATGATTGTCATGATTGTTAGAGCATTTATATCACAACGTTGGGGAACTTTCTTTTCTAGCTTTATCTTTGCGGTTGTCTGTTATGTGATTGTTTCGAAGCCTGGAGAATTTGAAAGCTTGGCAACTGCTATTTGGAATCAAGTCAAAAGTGGTGGGCTTAATTGAGGTCAGCAGCCTATAGCTATCGAAAATTCTTTAAGTATCCTTTGAAAATTTGGAAAATTGGAAAAGGTGAAAAATCTCTCGTCTTTTCCAAAGGAATTGAAATCAGACAAATCATTGTTGCTGTCCTAATTTTTGGGTTTCTCTTTCTTTTTAGAGGAAGCATTAATCAATTTTTACCGACAGCATTGCAACTAGCATTTTACGCCGTGTTACCATGGATGATTGCCGGAGCGATTTGTAGAAGCAGACTGGATGGTAAACGACTAGATCGTTTCTTTATCGGGTACTTCCGTTATCTTTACAACAAGCGATTTAGTTATAGCAGCCATAAACCTGTTTATCAGCCACAAATGAAGACAGCACAGTCTTATGAGCGATTCCAATAAGGTGGTGGATACATGATACAGTTCCCGATTCAATCTTATAAAGAGAATGTCATTTACACACATGATAATGAAGCTTGGTCTTATTATCGGTTACATGAAAATACGGTTGGCGTGAACGAGCAGGAAGCTGAAAATAATCTTGTGAATCGACTTCAAAGGCTTGCTTGGCAACTATCAGCATTTGAAGAAATCGATTATAAAATCGTTCCTATTCCTGTTGATATTGATAAACGTATGGATAGTCTTCAACAACAGTATGAAGGCAAATATGCCGAAATAGGAAAATATTATGCCCAACGGGCAAAAGAGATTTTGCGTGAAGAAGCTGAAAATGTCGTAGAGTATAAATTTTTTATAGGTATAAAGTTAAAACGCCGGGAGCTTGATGAAAGTATTATTAGCACGTTTTCCTCTTCTTTTAAGAGCATGAATCGTTATTTGCAAAAACTGGCGGGTTTTGGTGGTCATGAGATTGATGATCTAACCGTAAGTATGTTTGAAGAATCCGAAGAAGATGCTTTCACTACCCTTAACAACTATTTAGGGGCGTATCGAGTAAAAGAAAAAGAATTGCGTTACATCATTCGCCATCAGTTTGTTCGAGGTCAGGAGCAACCTGAAGGAGAGGGAAGTATTTATAGTCTTACTGAAGGTATTCTCGACCCAGGGAAAGCAGGATACGTGCATATTAAACAACTAGATCATGAATCTTGGTGTGCTTTCCTTCCCGTTTCCGAATTTCCTATAGACTTAAGCTATAAAGAATGGGCGTATTTCTTCCAGTCTTATCACTTTCCGGTAGAAGTCAACATGCGCACGATTTATAAGAAGAAAAAGGATGATGAAAATCAAATCAATACCATTAAAAAACGTTTTCGTGATCAGGATGCTCAACTGATCGAAGCGAATGAAGACGACGACAGCTTAATTAATACAGGACGTGAGCTGTTACACGACTTAGAAAATCAAATCAAAAATCAAGGTAAACCACTCCTCAGGACTCACATCAACTTTGTCGTTTATGGTCAAACAAGGGAAGAAGTCAGAAAAAGAGCCAGAAGGTTAAAAATTGACTTTAAAGACCAGCAAATAGAACTTGTACAGCCATTAGCCGATCAACTCCTTTTATTTCATCAATCGTTACCAGCAGCCAAAATTGTTGCAGAGGATTGGGAACAAATTCTTACACCTGAATCGTTTGCTGAATCCCTTTTCTCTCTTACACGAAAAATAGGAAATACCGTCGGGTTTTATCTTGGGAAAAATATCTCGCACGAGGGTGAAAGTCTTGAAAGCTCTCAATCTCTCGTTTTTTACCATCCATTTTTAGCTCATCTTGGACTGAAAGGTTCAAAGTATTCTTCTCCACATGTCACGATCTCGGGACCGACTGGAATGGGGAAATCGTATTTATTAAAAGATATTTTACTGAATGCAGTTTTTTTTGGTGCCAAAGTCCTTATGACCGACCCAAAAAACGAAGTTGAAAAGAAATTCAAACAAGCTCTTACACCTGAAATGGAGCGTACAGCCCCTTTTTTTAAAGAGTTGATTGAAAGCTTCAACTATATCACTCTATCGAGTGAGAAGAAGGATGCAGGGAAGCTCGACCCTCTTACCTTCCTTGAGGGGGAAGAGGCGCAGGACGCAGCAGTTGGTATTCTTGAATATCTATCAGAACTTCAATCGAACGAACGGAATGTCAAAACGGCCATTTATAAAGCTGTCCGGCACGTTATTCAGCAGGAAAAGAACCCAGGACTTTTAAACGTCGTTCGTTATTTGCAAACGTCCGATGATCATCACGTTAAAAATGTTGGAGACCTTCTTTATGAGATTGGTACAAATGGTGTAGCAAAATTAATGTTTTCAAATGGTGAGGTTGAGGGGATTAGCCTTAACGAGCAAGTGAATATTTTGCAGATTCAAAACTTGAACCTTCCAGATGAAGGTGAAAAAGCTTCTACACGAGATGAACACATTGCAGTTGCTTTGATGCAGCCATTGGCTAAATTCGCTACAAGGTTTGCTCGAGATGATTCCGTCGTGAAGTTAACCATATTTGAAGAAGCATGGATGCTCATGAATACAGGTGCAGGAGATCGGCTTATTAACGAATTATTACGTACGGGACGTTCCTTACGATCGGCTGTTTATATCATCACACAGTCTACCTATGAATATAACAAGCCACAAATCAAAGAGAATATCGGCACGAAGTTTGCTTTTAAAGCAAAGACAACAGAAGAAGCAGGGAATATCATTGAATTTCTCGGCATGGAAGATAACAAAGCCAATCGGGATATGCTGAAAAACCTGACAGAAGGTCAGTGTATCGTGGAAGATATGTACGGGCGGACCGCCAAAATTCAAACGGATGTATTGTTTGATGAGTGGATAAGTGCCTTCAACACAAAAGAAAATGATCGAGGTAGAGCAGAAACCGAGGAGGCGTTTATTTAATGAAAAAACTATTAATCTTTTTCGTTGCTTTGATTGCACTATTAGCTGGGTGCAATCAAAGTGTTTCACAGGGAGATTCTTCAGAAGATATTGCGAAACTAGCTTATGAGTGGGAAAAGGCAAACTTTGATCGCGACTATGAAAAACAGCAAGAATTCATTTATGAAAAGGGTTCTTATGAAGCTTATAAGGGAGATAAAAAAATAGATTCAGGTTTGAAATATGAAGATATTCGTTTTGAAATTTACTATGACAAGGACTTAGATCAGTATTATGTTTTTGCAGACTTCAACAATCCAAATGGTGAAAATGCAGTTGAGGATAGTATCCTTTTTCGTAAAAAAGGTGACGAATGGAAAGTAGATACAAGTGAGAGCTTGGATATTGTACGGGAGGAAGTTTCAAAGGAACTTGAAAGAGAAGCGTGTATCAACTGTAAATAAGGAGGGATTGGATGAAATTCCTGAAACAGGGTTTGCCCTTTTTTATATTGATGCTGTTTGTTCTTTTGCCGATAGCTTCATTAGCTGAAGATGCTGAAACCACTGTTGAAAAAAAAGCAGAAACCGTTGGGCGTGTGACACTAGAAAGTAAGGAATATCCTCTCGATCACTACAAGATGGAGGCTGATATTGGGGAAGGCTTTAAAGATGCTGCAGATAATGCCTTACATGCCATTAATCAGGGAATGTGGGGATTTAATAAAACGGTCGCTAGTTTTACCCTTTATTCTATTAATCAGTTAATGTCTTTTGATTTAATTAGTAGCATTACTAATGAAGCAGGGATTATGAGTGAACGAATCTATGAGGTTATGTCTGGAACCTTCTTGTCCTTGTTTGTCATCTTTGTGGGAGGAATGGCAGCTTGGCGATATTACATAAATCAACAAGCAGGTTATGCGGTAAAAGCAATTATTGGCGCTCTTGTTATCATGGTCCTCACATTTTGGTTATACTCTGATGCAACAGGAAATATAAAATGGCTCAATGACAGAGGGGCTGAGCTTGAAGGTATTGCCAGTTCGGCAAATGTCCTTGTTAGTTCTGATGAATTTGACACTAACGCAGCGTATAATCCGAAAGAGGGAATTGCGGTACTGGAAAATCAATTGTTTAATCTTATGGTCAAACGTCCGTATTTACTCTTGAATTATGGTTCAACAAAAGAGGCAGATGTTATTAGTGAAAATCCTAATAGAATTGATAACCTTTTGAAAATTAAACCATATTCAGCAGAAGGAAAAGAACAAAGAAAAGCAGTTATTAAAAAAGAAGTTTCCAACTTTGATAACAAGCAAATGTCACCAGAATTTAGTGGAGAACGGTTCGGGTATCTAATTATTACGATCATTTCTACCATAGCTCTTTCCGTTCCTGTCTTGTTGTTGGGAATCTTTAAGTTTTTGCTTCAAGTATGGTTCCTTGCATTGGTGATTTTTACAGCTATTCCACTTGTTCTCTCGTTAATCCCTTCTTATAGCGAAAGTGCTTTGAATCATGGGAAGAAGTTGGTGGGAGTGCTACTCATGAAAGCTGGATTAGTTCTTTTAATTGCTGTTATTACCGGGATTGTTACTCTACTTTATGAATCAGTCAAAGTCACCAATGGCGTGGAAGGATATGCATTTGTGGTCTTCCTAATCTGTATTACCATCTGGGGCTTATTCAAATATCGTACTGAAATATTTGAGGTTGCTTCAGCTGGTATGGTTCATGGCCAGCAAGTTGTGGAGAGAGCTACAACAAACTCATTTGATAAAATAGGTGACGTTGGCGAAAAAGGTTTCAAAGGTGCTAGAAGAATGGTCGGTAAAGCGTATAAAAATCATCAAAAGAATAAACGCCAAGAAGAGTTTCAGTCAAGTAGAGAAGGAGCAAGTCGGAAATCCTTTCCGAATGGTGCAGCAGTCTCAGCTGAACGATCTGAACGCCGAAAAGCAGTTGGAGAAAATATACCTCAAAAGCGCCAAGAACAACAAGAAACTGGAAAAGGTGAGAAAAATACAGCTACAGCAGTGGCATCGGGAGCAGCCAATCGATCAGCTTCCAGAAATGCAGGAGCTGCTATTGTGAATCTGGATGATTATAAAAGTGGAAAAGGTGAAGGTACTGGAAAAGACGATACAAAGGGTCAAACAGTTCGAAATTCCAATCGATCCGTTTCGGAAGCTAGGAATCCAAATGCAAATAAACCATTAGAGGTTAAAAAAACAGAAGGTGTTAATCCGAGCCAACGAACTATGGGGGGAACTAACCCTCAACCTTCCTCTCACCGTAAACCATCAGGAAGAATAGAAAGTCAAAAAGAGGTAGCTGCTTCAAAAGAACCAGGCAAACACCTAACTCAATGGGAAGTGCAACAAAAAATCAATGCGAAAAAGGCCAACCACTCTACTGAAACGGTCAAAAGATCAGAAAGTAGGGAATCAAAGGCGAAGGAACCGAAATAACGCAAATAATGTTGAGGAGAAGCATTTTGGCGCAATTATATCGTTTCATAAACAATTTTCTTGTTTATTGCGTCAAAATTTCCTTCAGAAAGGAGATCGTATGCAAGGCGTTTTGAAGCAAGGTGCAAAAACTGCTGGAACCATTGCCATTCTTAAAAATCCCCTTACTTGGATTATTGTAGGTATCCTTCTTCTTCTCACATCTATTTTCGGATTAGCTTTGTTTATCTCCATTAGCTTGGGTGGTGAAAATCAGTTTGAATCTGGTATGTCAGGAGAAGGAGCTGGAGGAACGGCACAAGTGTCTACTCAAGTCTTGCGGTATGAACCCCTTATACAAAAATATGCAGAGGAATATGAGGTAGATGAATATGTTGGACTTATCATGGCTCTTGTTCAACAAGAATCTGGTGGAAGGCATTTAGACGTTATGCAATCTTCTGAGGCGATTGGACTTCCACGTGGATCCATTACTGACCCTGAATACTCTATTCAAATCGGTGTGAAATATTTTGCAGAGGTAATGAAGCAAGCGAAAGGTGATATTCACTTAGCCTTACAATCTTACAATTTTGGTAATGGTTTTATTGAATACGCATTAGAACGTGGGGGCTATTCAAAAGAAGTAGCGATTGAATTTAGTCATATGATGGCTTCTAAGATGGGATGGTCCCGATACGGTGATGTTAATTATATTGAACATGTCCTTCGCTATTATAACAATGGAAACGGAAGCGTAGTTGTTATAGGTGATGGTACACAATCGTTTGATGTAGAAGAAGTACATAACGTTATGAAACAGTTTCTTGGCCTACCTTATGTGTGGGGTGGAAGAACACCAGCAGTTGGAGGTTTTGACTGTTCAGGATTGCTGGAATATGCATTCGCTCAAGTAGGAATTGATATGTATGGGACAGCTCAATCCCAATATAATAAGACAACACCGGTTCCTGAAGATCAAATAAAGCCAGGTGATTTAGTTTTTTTTACCACCTATAAGCCCGGAGCTTCCCACGTTGGTATGTATGTAGGAGACGGTCAATTCATAAATGCGAATGGGAGCAACGGTACGTCTTATTCTTCAGTTGAAGAATGGAAAAACTTATATCCTTTCTTAGGTTTTAGAAGGATTCAGTAATGGAGGTGAAGGTTATGGAACCAAACCAAAAGAAAAATTACATTTTATTAATGATCGGATTCGTCGGGGTTGTTTTGATCATCATGTATGTGTTTAGCTTACGAACACAACTACAAGAGGTCAGAGCCAATCAAAGCAACTATGAAAAGAAAATTGAATCTTTATCGTCTATTCAGAACACAGAGGCATTAAAGGTCAATCGAGAGTTCCTTGAACTATTTTTCACCTATCAAACGACTGCTGAACGATATAAAAAAATTAAACCCTTTATGACCGATCAGGGATATAAGGCGACTCACCCCTCAGGAATGGAGCTTCCGAACTCAGAGCAATCGGTCAAGTCTTCAATGGTAGGATTGAAACCTTTTGAATATCAATCCTCAAAGACGGAAGCAGAATTTTTAAATGAGTTTAAACTTACTACAGAATTTAACAATGTTGCAAATACTGAAACTGTTATTGTCAAAACATCACTGATTTATGTCAAAGAGCAAGGTTGGAAGATTGATGATGTTGAGTTTGTAGGGAATTTAACAGGACGATAAGAAAGAGAAACCCTTTTTATTTCTGCCAAAAAAAGTGATGAAGAATTATTTTATGAGCCTTTAAGTATCCAACCTATTTTTAAAAGGGATATCTTTTCAGCTATAAAATACGTTCGCAAAGATGTGAATCTTGTACTAATCTCTTTAACACTTCTTACAAATTCAAACACTTTTCCTAAATCTCATTTATAATTGAATTAAGTATTTAGGAACGAAAAGGGTGAAAATGTTGCAAGATGAAAGATATGATATCCACTATAACAACAAAGATATCGTCCAGAAGATATTATTTAATGGATTTCCGAAGGGAACAAAGCCACTAAGTATATTTAAAATTGATACTGCTAAGGTAAAATATGTAGAAAATACTGATATTGTGGCGGTTAGAACTACCGATGATGCAGCTGATTGTTTATTTAGGCTGACTGATAATTCTTTATTGCATATTGAATTTCAAAGTTCTTACTCTAAAGATGATATAAGAAGATTTTGCGAATATGACTCGTACTTGTATAATAAACATAAAGATGTAGAAAAAATTAAAACAGTTGTTATATATACAAATAAAGTTAATCCTGTTTCTGTTGAATTATCTTTTGACGCTGGTAGTTTATCATATAATATAGAACCAATTTTCCTAAGAAAACATCAAGGTGATATATATTATGAGGAAATTAAGGGGAAAATTAAAGAAGACCCAGATATCAAATTATCTCTTCAAGAAGAGCTAGAATTGATATATAATCCTTTGATGGAAAATAAAGATAGCATCAATGACCGTGTGAATCAAATAAGTAAGATGATGAAAGAGCTGAACGATGAACAAACCCGTTTTAGGGTGTTAGGAACCATATTAGCCTTTCATGTTAAAGAAATGAATGAAAATACATTAAACAATCTTTGGGAGGTGTTAAGTGTGGGTGCTGTATTTGAAGAATTCAAAAAAGAAGTGGTAGAAAAAGCTGAGCAAAAAGGTTATCTAAAAGCAATTAAAGTACTCATTGACAAAGGATTTCCTGAAGAACAACTCATCAAGATATATAACCTTTCGCCTAATGAATTAAAAAAAATAAAAGAGAGTAAATAATCAATTAGAGGTTGTCCCAAAAGTATAAACTATTGGGACAGCCTCTTTTAATTTTTATTAATTGAATTTCCTTACATCGGAGCAGAATACTTCAATAAGATTAATTTCCTTTGTATGATGGAAATATTAAGAAGTCTAAATTTGAGGTGATACGGTGCCAGTAAAAGGTCTCAATCATTTTTTATTTTCAGTGTCTAATTTAGAGGATTCTATTGAGTTTTATAAAAACGTGTTTGATGCAAAGTTGTTAGTTAAGGGTAGAAATACTGCCTATTTTGATTTAAATGGTATGTGGCTTGCTCTTAATGAAGAAAAAGATATACCTCGTAATGAAATTAGCCAATCATACACCCATATAGCTTTTTCAATAGAAGAAGCAGAATTTGAAAATGTGTACCATAAACTAAAGGAATTGAATGTAAACATCTTGAATGGTCGCCCAAGAGACGAAAGAGATAAAAAGTCTATTTACTTTACTGACCTAGATGGTCATAAGTTTGAATTTCATTCAGGTACTTTACAAGATAGACTGGATTATTACAAAAAGGAAAAAACACATATGGAGTTTTACTATTAGATGATTTCCTCGTTCAAGTAACGGGTTGCTTTGGAGAGATTGTGAAGGATTATACTTAAAGTAACTTGTGCTTAAGTTCAACAATATTTGGCTACTAAGGTAGCTTTTTTTTTGTTGTTCCACTAACGGACCAGGTTACTGAAATAAATAAAAGGTAAGCCTATTAACTTAAACTGTACCATATAGAGTAGACACTAAAAAAAGGTCTGCCCTATAGGGTACATATTAAATAGGCACCCAACCTCTTTAATTGCTGATAAGAATAATTATGTAAACTAGTTTTGTATAGAAAATTAATTGTAGTTAAGCATTGTTTTAGGTAGTTATAGGTTTATATAATGGAACGCCTAAATTCATTGTTACATAAATATATATACTATGTGTGGTTATTTTATGGAGGTGAGTGTATGCACCAATGCCGTTGTTGTCACGGTGCAGGATGTTGTCGTTATTGTGGTGGGGCTGGTATGTGCTGTTGTTGTAGTGGGAGTGGATGTCACCACTGTCAGGGAAGTGGATGTTGCCCGTGTTGTCACGGTGCCAGACGATGTGGTTGTTGTGGTGGATCAGGTGTTCAACCGGCAGGTAAAGCTTACTAGTTAATTTTATTAAGGCGAGAGCTTGTTATCTAAGCTCTCTTTTCTTTTATGTTTGTAGTGTTAGAAGTCTAGTGAGTGTTAAGCTAGCAATGTAGTATAATACTATCGAATATATCAACATTTACATAAGGGGGAAAAGGGATGAGAAAAGTAATACTTTCTTTGGTATTTTTAGTAGCGATAGCATTTAATGGTTCTGTTTATGCAGCACAATTGGAAGAGATGGATTGTTGTCCATCCAAAAAAGAATGTATGGAAATGTGTGAAGAGATGAATTGTAATATGGATTGTTATGAAATAACAAAAAATGGAAAAATGAAAGAGTGTAAGAAAATGATGAAAAAGTCAAATATGGATTGCTGTTAATTAAAGTTATGTTAAAAAGAAAGCTGGTTTTAATCCAGCTTTTTGTGTTTTATTACGGATAAGTAGCTTTGTGTAAAACTAAAAATGTATAGAGTATTCATTTGAACTTTGGGATTCAACTACCATGAAAATGAACTTCTATAACTCTACCAAGTGCATTAACACAATAAGGTCAGCAAAAAATGATCAATTTAGTTCAATCTGATCATTTTATTTTAAAGCAAGCACAATACTCGCAAATCGACTTCATTAGAGCGCTGTTTCCAGCCACAAATTTTGCACAAACTTCACAAATGGATAAGTCTCCTTAGATGAGCATCAGGCCTATTTAATAGCATATCGCACGTTTCATAAAACATACTTGTACAATCTTGAAGCATTCGAAGTGTTCCTGTTGGCATTATCAGCTCTTCTTCTTTTTATTTTTACCTTGATAAAGTATTTACTCTGCGTATGTCCTGATATGGACATACGCCTAAATAATAAATGTCATCCTTTTCCTCCATCATTTTTCCCCTGGTGACAGCTACGCTAGTCGCACATGCCATTTTTTCTAAGAGTTTCATAGAATAGGGTATATTTCTAGTGTTCTAATGGTATATATCTTTACAAATTGGTCAATGCTTTTGCTGAGGGGGAGAGATTAATGTTTAAACAAGTTATGCCTTTATTGGTTTGTCTCTTTATAATAATCTTTTATTCTATAAATCATGTTGAGGGAAGTAATGGGAAGGAAATAGAAAAAATGATGGATATTGCTCACAAAAATAATATAACAATCACTTCTTGGCATGGATATATTAAAACAAATTTAGGAAAGGCAAAGGATATCGAAGAAGTGTATAAAATTGTAGAAAGTACTAAATTGAGATTTCCTTTTGTGAAAGAATGGACAGGTTTTGATCGGAAAAGTCACCATTTTACAATCGAAGCAAACATAAGCAATACTTCAAGTAAATTACTCAATAAAATTCAAATTTATGCTTACAAAAATAATGACAAATATCATTTATTTTTAACTTTGGAAGTAAATGGAGAGAAATGGGATGAAAAGTTATACGACAAAATGTTGGTGGAAATAGAGTCGTACATTGATGTTGAGAAAGAGTATTACACAATTAAAGGATTTGTAGCGAATAAATTAGACATGAAGGAAACGACAAAGCAAATTTTGAAGGATTTTCAAGCTGATTATGTAGAAGGTGTTAATGAAGAAGAGTTTCGTTCAATTTCCGCGTATAATCCTAAATGGCAAAGTAGCATTCTATCTAAGAATGATAAAGATATTAATTTACAGTTGGGATTACGTTATAATTCCAACTTGAATAAAACGAATGTAACGATCGGCACACCGATTATAGTTACTGAGTATTAACCACTTTGGAAAACCGCGTTAAAATTTTTGTCATATATTTTAACTGAAACTTTGGTCAAGGCTATAATTTTAAGAAAAGGGTACACACAAAAGAACCTGTTTTTATCAAAACAGGTTCTTTTATTTATGTTGTAAAACTAACTATATTAGAACAATTGTAGTTAACATTATTGTAAATCATCAATAATATTTAGCCTAACCGGCCATTTTACGACATTCTTCAGCACATTGTCGGCAAATTTTAGCACATTCTTGACAATGTGCATCTTTAAACTTCTCACATTCTGTTGCACAAGCTTCGCAAATAGCAGCACACATATTACAATGCTGTTTCGCAAAATTGCTATTACGGGACATAAATGCGACAGCATGTAGACAAGATTCCGCACAATCGTTTAGTGTCTTAATACAGTTCACTCGAGCTTGTACATCTGGTTCTCCGAAACAGGCTGTAAAACATTCTTCACATGCCTGTGCGCATTTAATACAAGCTTCGATACAAGCCTCATATGTAGTTGGTGAAGTTGTTAATACTCCCATAAAAAAACCTCCTAAAGTTATATTTGAATTTTATACTTATATATGTTTCCTCAAACTTTTGTCTTCTATTCAATATGATAAAAATAACCAGGGATGCGATCACTCTATCCTTTTGAAGGTAAGTACCGAAAATTAGTTATAAAAAAATTATAATCTAATAAAAATAAGGGTAATCTGAAATTCTGGTACAGAATAAATAAAATATAAAAAGAAACCACAACTATTATGCTGTGGTTAAATTTTCACATTTTTTAATCTAAGAGCATTTGTAACAACAGTAACAGAGCTAAATGCCATTGCAGCTCCCGCAACCCATGGGGCTAACAAGCCAAATGCAGCGATAGGCACCCCTACTGAGTTATAAAAGAAAGCCCAAAAAAGATTTTGTTTAATGTTTCGCATTGTTTTTCTACTAAGATTAATGGCTTGTGGAAGGTGTTTCAGATCACCGCCAACTAAAGTTACATCTGCTGTTTCAATCGCAATATCTGTACCTGTACCAATTGCAATTCCGATATCTGCCAATGCCAGTGCAGGTGCATCGTTAATACCGTCACCGACCATTGCTACCTGTTTTCCTTCACTTTTTAACTTTTTAACCATTTCAGCTTTGTCTTCCGGTAATACTTCAGCGAAAACATTCTCAACTCCAACTAGATTAGCAATAGCTTTTGCTGTTCTTTCGTTATCACCTGTTATCATGTAAACTTCAATTCCCATGGATTTTAGCTCTTGTATGGCTTCCTTGGACGATTCTTTCACTGTATCAGCAACTGCTATGATTCCTTTTAATTCATTATCTACAGCGATAAGTATGGCAGTTTTCCCTTGAAGTTCTAATTCAGCCATTTTGTTTTCGTGTTTTTCAAAAGCAATCGTATGCTCTTTCATTAATTTCCTAGTCCCAATCAATACTTTTGAATCACCTACGGTTACTTCAATGCCATGACCAGGAATCGCTTGGAACTCACTAACTTCAAGGCTTTTGATTTGCTTATCTTTCCCGTAATTAACAATAGACTCAGCAAGAGGGTGCTCAGATGATTTTTCAGCAGAAATGACATATTCTAATAGCTTTTGTTCATCGGTTTCTTCAAACAGTAGAAAATCTGTTACTTCCGGCTTTCCCTTTGTAATGGTACCTGTCTTATCAAGTAAAATAGCATCGATTTTATGTGTTTCTTCTAGGTATTCTCCACCTTTAAACAAGACTCCATTTTTTGCACCTTTTCCTGTGCCAACCATAATAGAAGTAGGAGTAGCAAGACCAAGTGCGCATGGGCAAGCAATCACTAAAACAGCGATAGATGCTTCTAGTGCTTCGGCGATATTCCCTGGGTCTGTAAAGAAATACCAAGTGATAAATGTAACGATAGCAATCACAACTACAATGGGCACAAAAATTCCAGATATAACATCCGCCATTCTTTGGATAGGGGCTTTAGATCCTTGCGCTTCTTCTACAATTTTTACAATCCCTGCTAGGGCTGTATCTTTCCCTACTTTTTCAGCCTTTATTGTTAAGGTCCCATTTTTATTAATCGTTGAACCTATAACAGTGTCATCTTCATTTTTTTCAACTGGAATCGATTCACCTGTAATCATCGATTCATCAACTGCTGATTTTCCTTTGATGACTTTTCCATCGACCGGAATTTTTTCGCCGGGTTTTACAATAACTGTCTCATCCACTTCAACCTGCTCAATCGGAACTTTTATTTCCTCACCATCTCTAAGAACCGTTGCTTCTTTTGCTTGAAGGTTCAATAGTTGTTTAATGGCTTCTGTCGTTCTTCCTTTTGAAAGATGCTCAAAAAGTTTTCCAAGTAAAATAAGTGTGATAATAATAGCGCTTGTTTCGTAATATAGTTCTGGCATGTATCCAGGAATCAGTTGAGTTTTTATGGTTTCATATAAACTATAAAAGTAAGCAGCGGATGTACCAAGTGCAACTAATACGTCCATGTTTGCACTTTTATTCCGTAACGCACGATAGGCTCCATTATAGAAAGGAGCGCCAATATAAAACTGTACCGGTGTTGCCAAGGCGAACTGAAACCATGGGTTCATTAAAATATGAGGAACTGGTATTCCAAAATCCCAAGGGATGTGTGCAAACATCGTGTATAAAAGCGGCAAGGAGAGGATGGTTGAAAGGATTATGTTTCTCTTTTTTCTTTTTAATTCAACTTCTTTATGATCCTTGCTCTCCTCTTGATCCTTTTTTAAAACTGCCTCATACCCCAGATTCTTTACCTTTTTTAAAGCATCTTCTATTGAAACGAGACCAGGATTGTATGTAATAGTAGCCTTTTCAGAAGCTAGGTTAACAGTTGCTTTTTCGATTCCTTCTGTTTTGTTTAGTACTTTTTCAATTCTGGACACACATGATGCACAAGTCATTCCATGGATATCTAATTCCACTTTTTCTTTGGGTACAGTATATCCTAATGTTTCAATTTTATTTATGATTTGATTTAGTGCTACTTCGCTTTCATCATAGGATATTTTCACACTTTCTGTTGCTAAATTCACATTGGCATGAACACTTTTGATTTTATTTAACACTTTTTCAATTCTGTTTGCACAAGATGCGCATGTCATACCAGTAATTGAAAGAGAAAGTTCTTTTGTTTGACTCATTTATCCTCACCGACTTTCCTGTTTTTTCTTACTTTTATTTATCCGCTATTTAAGTAGTTTTAAACAACTTTTACTAATAGTAACTAAAAGTTGTGGAAAAAATATGGAGAAATATCCCATGTAAAGAACATATATCTTTACAATTTATCTATTTGGGGAAGAAATAAGATAAGGAGGAGAGTTAAAATGGAAAATTCAAAAGTTGAAATATATACGACGAAAACTTGTCCGGATTGCAAAGCAGCGAAAGAGTTTCTCTCAAAGTCTTTCTATTTCTTATATAGAAAACGATATAGAAGATGATTCAAAAAATATGGACAAACTTATTGAATTGACTGGTAAATATATTGTGCCTACTTTAAAAATTGATAATGAAGTTTTTATTGGTTTTTCTATCAATCGTGAAAAAATTGAGTCTTTATTGAATGAAAAGAGGTGAGTATATGTGTATGATGCCTATGACGCAAAATATGGATGGTTCCATGATTGCTATGATGGCATTATTTATGGGATCAGGGTTTGCCATCGGACTAGTTGCGTTAGTTGGTACTTTTTATTTAATCTGGAGATTTATTCGAGCTTTTGAGAGGAAAGAGACATAATAAATCAGCAAGAAAAAATGGAATCAGTTTAAAATTCCATTTTTTTTATTTTACGTTTTTTCGTTTATTTTGGCTGTATTTCCATATGTTCCATACCCCAAAAAGACCAACGAGAAGAGCGATTAAATATAGCAATTCATCCAACGTATACACCCCTAATATTTATAATTTTTGGTAATTTTATATTTCCCGATATTTAAGATTTTATCTCCATATTTTCTCCAAACTTTTTTAGTAGAGTTATTCATAGGGAATATTTAAGGAAATGGTGATAGAGATGTATGAATTTTTCAATCAAATAAGTAATGTTATGACTCAACCCTTTTTAAATCTTGCGCGTAGCTTTGAGAGTATACCAATTTTATTTGCTTTTTTGCTAGGAATTGTCGGAGCAATGGCGCCTTGCCAGTTTACAGGAAATATTGGTGCAATTACTCTTTATGGAAACAAGTCACTCCAAAAAGAACTTCCATGGATAGATGTTTTCTTTTTCACTCTAGGAAAGATCGTTGTGTTTACAGGCTTAGGGCTTCTTGTTTGGTTTTTGGGAAGGGGATTTGAATCTCAACTAACTTTATATTTTCCATGGTTTAGAAAAGTGATTGGTCCAATGTTCATAATTGTTGGTATATTCATGCTCGGCATTATAAAGATGAAATGGACGTTAACACTATTGGAGTTACCGAAGAGGTTTTTCCAAAAGGGAAAAATGGGGTCATTTTTAATGGGTGTTAGTTTTTCACTTGGTTTCTGTCCAACCATGTTTGTTTTATTTTTTGTTACATTAATGCCAATTGTTTTTTCAACGTCATACGGGATTGTTTTGCCAAGTCTGTTTGCTATCGGCACATCCTTACCATTATTCCTTGCAATGTTTTTAATTTGGTATTACGGAGCTAGTGGTGCTGTGATGAAAAAAGGAAGAAAGATTGGCTTATATATTCAGAGAGTTTCTGGTGTGATCTTGGTTGTATTAGGTGCATTGGATACAATTACCTACTGGACAATATAAGTCTCTCCATATTTTCTTCAAATATATTTGGTAAAAATAAATAGTGTAGAAGAGGGAAAAATGATGAAACAAATTAGGGTATTAATTGGGGTATTATTATTTTCTATATTTAATCCAATAAAAAGTGTTTTTGCTCATAATGGCATTGATGATCAAAGCAGTGTAAATAACATATTTGATCAATGGAATCTCATTTTAGCTGGAGCCTTAGTAGTTATTTTAGCAGTTTATATCTATAAATTTAATAAAGAACAAGACTTTTTAAAGAAGTTTGTCTTTTTCTTCTTTGCTTTATTCATTTTTTATCTAGCAATGGGTAGTCCCTTACATCTATTAGGAGATCATTATTTATTTAGTGCTCATATGTTAGAGCAATCTTTAATTTATACTGCATTACCGCCTTTACTCTTGTTAGGCTTACCAAACCGTTTTGTTGAACTAATTATCCAATTTGGATTGAGATACAAAATACTAAGTTTTTTAAAGTATCCATTGATTCCGTTACTATTATTTAATGTATTGTTTTCTTTTTATCATATCCCGTTAATATTTAATGCGGTAATTTCAAATAATATCCTGCATAATCTAACACATATTATTTTGGCTATTACTGCTTTCTTTATGTGGGTTCCACTTATCCCAATGGTAAAGGAATTGGATAAATTAACGGAGGTTCAGAAAATTGGTTATATCTTTGCAGCAGGCATTCTATTGACTCCTGCTTGTGCCCTCATCATTTTTTCAGACCAAACGTTTTATCCTGTATATTCAGGAGCACCACAACTATTTGAAATCCTTCCACCATTAGAAGATCAAAAAACTGGTGGGATCATTATGAAAGTGGTACAGGAAATCGTGTATGGAACAATGATTGGCTATGTTTTCTTTAAATGGGCAAGGAAAGAAAGGTTAAAAGATGTCATTCCAGGTAAAACCGTTACAGGGGTTGTGAAACAGTGAAGAAAAAGGAAAGAGTCTTAGTGATCGATGATGAATGGAACATGAGGAATTTACTTAAAATTCATCTATCTCCCCACTTTGAAGTCGAAGAAGCTTCAAGTGGAGTAGAAGCGTTAGGTGTACTTCAAAAAGAGAAAGTGAAATTAGTAATACTAGATTTAATGATGCCTGAAATGGATGGCTGGCAAGTTAGTAAGAAAATAAGAGAAACAAGTCAAGTACCAATCCTTATGCTAACAGCACGTGGAGACATAAAGGACAAGGTTCAAGGATTTACTGTTGGGGCAGATGATTACCTTGTCAAGCCCTTTAACGTAGAAGAGTTACTTGTGAGGGCAAAAGCTCTAATTAGACGCTCAATGATATCATCAGATTCTAATTCAATTCCTGATGGATTCATTGAAATTTCTGATTTGAAAATAGATCAACAAGAAAGACAAGTTTATATCAAAAATGTCGTTTTAGATCTAACACCGAAGGAATTTGATCTTATTCAACTTCTTGTCTTAAATCCAAAAACGATCTTTACACGAGATATGCTTATGGATCACATTTGGGGTATTCATGATGTACTTGATATTCGTACGGTTGATTCACATGTTAAAAATGTACGGGAAAAGTTTCGGAAAAATGGCCTTTCGTTTAATCCAATAAAAACAGTTTGGGGAAAGGGCTATAAACTTCAAGCTCCGGATGAAGGACAATGAAGTGGAATAGTATAGTTGTCAAATTAGGTGCAAGTATTTTACTTCTTGTGTTAGCCATTTTGCTCCCACTAGGTTTTATTATGAATCAGATATTTTCTGGTTTTTATTTTAGTAAAGTACAAGAGCAAATTGATGATCTTTCTAGCCGGTATGCAGAAACGATAAACACATTAGATGTAGAACATCTTAAAATGTTTGAATTGCTTGCAACTCTTACAGGTCAAGAAATCGTCATTGTCGATGACCAGGGAATCGTTGTTGCAAATTCAGGAGTACCAAGTTTACCAAAAGGGGAAAAAATAAATTCAGATGAATTTGACTTGCTGGCTAATAACTCAGATACTCAAAATGAATATTACGATAAAACAAATAATAGACGTTATTTAAGTATCGGAAAGCCGATTTATTCTGATAATGAGTTCATCGGTGGGATCTTCGTTTTGGCCTCAATCGAAGACATGTATCAATCGGTAGATATCATAGAAAAGTCAGTGTTTTTAGCAGGAATAGGCGCTATCTTCTTAGCACTTGGTTTTACCTTTATCTTATCACGTAAATTATCAAATCCACTTTTGGAAATGGAGGAAGCAACTCGTAAAATCGCAAAAGGTGATTTAAATACTAGAGTTTCTAAACGCACAAAAGACGAAATCGGCTCACTGGCGACTGCTATTAATGATTTAGCTGTTGAATTACACCAATATCGGTCCAACAGAAGGGAATTTTTCGCAAACATTTCGCATGAGTTACAAACTCCAATTACGTATCTAGAGGGGTATGCAAATGCATTAGAAAATAATCTATATCAATCCGAAGAAGAAAAAAAGCAATATCTTCAAATCATCCAACAAGAAGCAAGTAGAATGTCTAAATTAGTTAATGATTTGTTTGAGTTATCTATAATGGAGGAAGGTAAGGTTGTATTACTTTTTGAGGAAGTAGATTTGGTAGAAGTGGTCGAAAATGCACTTTTAAAGACTAAAATGAAAGCCAAAGAAAAAGGATTACAATTGGATTTTAGCAGATTGCTTGATATTCCGAGTGTATATGCTGATGGTTTAAGAATGGAACAAATCATTATTAACCTGATTGAAAATGCTATCCGATATACGGAAAATGGTTTGATTACAATAAATCTATCAAGCGATTCAAATATTGTAATGTTGGCGGTTAAAGACACAGGTATTGGTATTCCAGAAGAAGATGTCCCCTTTTTATTTGATCGGTTTTATCGAGTTGAAAAATCAAGGTCAAGAGAATTCGGGGGAACAGGGCTTGGCTTGGCCATTGTTAAACAGCTCGTCGAACTTCAAGGCGGGACTATTACGGTGAAAAGTAAGGTTGGAAAAGGGACATGTTTTAAGCTAACATTCCCAATGAATAAGGGGGATGCTCAGTGAAAAGAATGGAAGTTGTTTTATCTGTTAGTTTAATTGTAGCTGGACTTTTATGCTTAACAATGTCTAGTTCTTTAATGTTTGAGCAGGAAATTGCTGTTTATTTTAAAACTTTTGTTCAGATTTGTTTATGGATGGGAATCCCTATTATTTTGATTGGTGTATTCTACTTATTTTATAGAAAAAAGAGGAGATAAATTATGCAGTTAAAGTCATTATTTACATTTTTGATCATATCTTTATTTTCAATTCCAGTTGGTGTATTTGCACATGGGACTGAAGAGGAACATCAACAAGAGGTTGTGACTAATACATTTCTAACCAATGGCATGGTTATTTCAGCAGTTTTATTAGTTGTAGGGGTAATTGTATTATTAACAGTTAAGAGTCGTTTAAAAACAGTGAATGTAAAAAAACAAGAAGGAGGAATAAAAAGGGATAAGTTAAACAGATGGTTAAAAATCAGCCAGTGGGTTTCCCTTATATCCTTACTATCCTTTATTGTGACAGGTGCTTTTGCAACATTAAATAATGATACAAAAGAGGGTAAAGTTGAATTTATGCATATCCATGGTTTAGGTATTACAGGTGATGGATCTGAAGTTTATGTTCCTGCACATGATGGCTTAAAAGTTTTTAAAGACGGTATGTGGAGTGATGCAGAAAGCGAAAAACACGACTATATGGGCTTTTCTATGGTTGATGTTGGTTTTTACAGTAGTGGACATCCAGGAGAAGGCTCTTCATTAAAAAATCCATTTGGCGTCATTAAAACGACTGACATGGGTAAAACCCTAGAGATGTTAGATTTATATCAAGAAATTGATTTCCATGGAATGGCCGTTGGGTATAATTCACATGCGATTTATGTTATAAATCCACAAGCAAATTCAAGAATGGATGACACCGGATTATATTACTCTACAGATGACACGAAGACTTGGACAAAAAGTGAAATGGAAGGACTAGGTGGTCAGGCATCATCTCTAGCTGTACACCCAACCGATAGTGCAATTGTTGCTTTAGGAACAAATGAGGGAATTTTTATCTCAAAAGACTTCGGTCAAACCTTTGAAGCAATTTCAGATTCTCCAACAACAGCAGTATCGTTTTCAATAGAAGGAGAGTTGTTTGCTGGAAGTGTTTCTAACAAATTTACTCTTTCAAAATTTGATATTGAAACAAAAGAACAATTAATACTTTCAATCCCTTCGTTAAGTGGTGAAAATGCAATTGGTTATATCGCAGTTAATCCACAAAACGAAAAGCAGATCATATTTACAACGTTTGAAAAAGATATTCATATGACCGAAGATTCTGGTGGAAGTTGGAGTCAACTAGCTAAAAAGGGGAAAGGTATTAACCTAAAAGCAGACGATGTTGAATAAATGAAAGGATGGGTATGAATGATGATGGGTGCTGGTATAATACATTTTTTGGAAGTTAAAACCCCGATTTTTCTACGCTAAGCAGAAGAATCAGGGTTTGTTATATAGCCTTATTGTTTTTGGGTTTTTTAATTCCCAAATAATGTTATATTAAACTAACGCACCCGTTAGTTGAATCATCTACCTGTTTTGATGGTAAGTGAAATGTAGTTTGCTCTAGTCCAGGATAAAAACCAAGATTGTAGTATAAAGATTCTGCCGAGTTCCCTATGGTCACAAACAGACGAAGAATTTCATACTCTTCATTCAATACAGTTAATCCTTTCTTTAATAACTTAGTCGCAATTCGTTTTCCACGATATCGGGGAAGCACTGCAATATCTGATATTAACGGAAGGTCTTCCCATAATGATACTAAGCAGACTGCAATCATTTCGCCATTAGACTTATCAAACACGATGCTTGATGCCGCTTTCAATATTTCTGCTTTATTATGTGTAAAGTAATATTCGAGATCTAACTTCTGTTGATTAATCGAATTATCTGCTGGATATCCAATACTATCAGTGCCCGAATAAGATTCAAAAAATAACTCAGCAATTTTATCTAATTGCTCCAAAGTTGGGGTTGTTACAAAAAATTGTTCTCCCCAATCCTGTGATTCAAATAATTCAGTTGGTCTTATCATTACACGCCTTATTTCAGAGGGTAAGAAGCCTAAACGCAAAAAATGTTCTGTTTGATAGGGTAATATTCCATATACATAAATTGGTTTGCTTCGATCAGAACATTGTAACAGAAGCCGTTTTAATTTTAATAACACCTGGTATATATCACTAAACGGTTGTTCTAAGAAAAATGAGGACATTGAATTGGGTTCAATGCAAACTCCACCGATTCGCTGTTTCTTATGTGTAATCCAGTAACAAGGGGTATCTTTTCCGAAAATAGACAATCTTCTTTCCCAGCTTTGTCTGAAAAATATGTTTTCTCGATATGTTGTGTAGTGTATAGCGAATTCTCTATGGTTAGCTTTTACTATCTCAAACTCTTCATCTAGAATGTATTGTGAACCAATTGACAATTCTACAATTTTATCTTTATCTTTACTATTCATTAAGAAATCCCTCCAATTAATGGGACCTATGATTGTGTCATTAGAGATGTAGTTTCCCCATAGAAAACAAAAAGCAGATACACAAAGGTATCTGCTTTAGTGAATGGGTTTATAACTCCACACCAAGCATCCCTTGTATGATTATAAATAGACATACTACCCCCATAATAATTATGGGAACAGCACGACTCTATCCAGTTAATTAATCATTACAAGGTTTTCCACATGTAGAATCTTAATTCCCCTTTCGTTACATCTCTATTTTCATCATATCTATCAAATTGGTAAAAATCAACAGAATTATAATTTTATGAACATCTCTTTACTAAATATATTATTAAACCTGCATTGCTATTTAGTTGAACAAAATCCGAAAGTATCAGATTTCGTTTGAAAGTCTTATTCATACAGATAGGTAAGGGTTTGAAGTTATCGCTCCCTTTTCCCCCTGTTCACACCGTACATGAAACTTTCATCTCATACGGCGTTCCAACTAATCCAATTCGATCTAATCATCAACACTTCCGAAATCATACATCTTCCGTGTCTCAATTCTTTCGTTTCAATAAGTCGGTGCCTCCCGTGGGAGGTAAACCTCTTTTAGTCTTACGAGAACCTTATTAACCGATAAAGATTTGCCTTACATGATTAAATGATTCTTCATTAGTCTAGTGGCTATCCCTCCATGTTGATTAGACATTTCATTGGTACTGTGCCACCACTTTCACTGATACAAAGATAAGTTATACAG
>JBNJJO010000048.1:0-31177 GCA_051750265.1 Bacillota bacterium
AAAAATTTGTACTATATAGTACGTTGTTTTGTTAATTAAAATTAACGTTGGCACGCTTGGTTTTGTTTAGTTTTCAAAGATCATGTCAAATGTCGTTCCTCTCAGAAGCGACTTTATTAATATATCATATCTAAAATATTAAGTCAACATATTTTAAATTGTTTTTTTCTTTCAAACCGAGTTATTATAACCTCGTGAATGACTTGTATAACTATATCAGCAAATGAAAATAGAGTCAACAATAATATTCATCTTTATTAGACTTAGTTTTTATTAATAGTAAAAAGAGGAAAGCAGTGACATTCACTGCCTTCCTCTCGATTACTTCTTATAATATGAATATAAAGTACAAAACAAATACAACAAACAATCCATACATTATTGGATGTATTTCTTTCGCTCTTCCTTTTATAGCCATTGTAATAGGATAGAAAATAAACCCAATCGCTATTCCAGTTGCAATACTATATGCTAATGGCATTGCAATAATCGTTAAGAATGCAGGAACTGCGATTTCAAAGCGTTCCCAATCAATTTTTCCTAATGATGAAACCATTAAAATACCTACAATGATTAAAGCTGGTGCAGTTACTGCAGATGTAATAACTCCTAATAATGGAGAAAAGAACAATGCAAGTAAGAAGAACACAGCAGTAATAACTGAAGCAAATCCTGAACGGGCACCAGCTGCAACTCCTGCAGAAGATTCAATATAAGAGGTTGTTGTAGATGTACCCAATATAGAACCTACAACTGTTGCGGCTGAATCAGCAAACAACGCTTTACCCGCTCTTGGTAGTTTATTATCTTTCATTAATCCAGCCTGATTAGCTACAGCTACTAATGTACCAGCCGTATCAAAGAAATCAACAAAAAGGAAAGTTAAAATAACGACTAACATTTGAATCGTGAAAATTTGATCCAAGTTCATAACTGCTTGACCAAACGTAGGCTCTAAACTTGGAATAGATCCAATAACTTTTGTTGGTACATCAATTTGATTAAAAATCATTCCTACTATCGCAGTAAGTAACATACCATAGAAAATTCCACCCTTAACACCACGTACCATAAGAATCACAGTAACAAAAACTCCAAAAACAGCTAAAAGAGTTTGAGGATTTGATAAATCTCCTAACCCTACAAGGGTAGCATCGTTGTTCACTATGATTCCAGCATTTTGAAATCCGATAAATGTAATAAATAGTCCAATACCGGCTCCTACAGCAAATTTAAGCTCTGCGGGAATCGAGTTAATAATTTTTTCACGTAAGCCCGATAAAGTAAGTAAGGTGAAAATTAAACCTGAAACTAAAACACCAGACAAGGCAGTTTGCCAAGGCACTCCCATTGTTAAAACTACAGTAAAGGAGAAAAATGCATTTAATCCCATACCCGGTGCAAGCGCAATGGGATATTTAGCTATTAGACCCATCAGTAGTGACCCAACTGCTGCAGCAATTGCTGTAGCTGTGAAAACAGCACCTTGATCCATTCTCATTTCTGGTGGCAAATCAGGAATTGAGCTCATAGATAATGTAATTGGATTGACGAACAGGATATAGGCCATTGATAAGAATGTTGTTAATCCTCCAATAAACTCACGACGATAAGTAGTACCTAATTCATCAAACTGAAAATACTTTTTCATTAAGATTGTTCCTCTCCTCCTAGGATTTAGTTCAAACGTCATATGAATTGATATGAATATTTAAAAAAATATTTCCATAAGATTATGTTATCCGTTTTTGACAATAAAAAAACGCTCACCATTAAGAACATGAGCGCTTGACGTAAGAAATATTAATATGAGGTAATTATTCACCTATCTATTAATACCTCGTAGTCAAGCCATTTACGGTAGCTTGGTAGAAACCTTTGGGCCATATTCCCAACATTATAAGACGTATTTCGACTTATTTCATTCTATCCGTATAACGTAATTCCGTCAATAAAAAAACGAACATTATTTAAAATAATGTTCGTTTTGTTCGTCTTTTACTCCCACTCTATTGTTGCAGGTGGCTTACTTGTAATATCGTATACGACACGATTAATATGTTTTACTTCATTGACGATTCGAGTAGAGATTACCTCTAATACGTCCCATGGAATTCTAGCCCAATCAGATGTCATTCCATCAATTGATGTAACAGCACGGATACCTATCGTATAATCATAAGTTCTGGCGTCTCCCATTACTCCAACACTTCGGATGTCAGGTAAAACTGTGAAATACTGCCATATATCACGATCTAGACCAGCCTTTTTGATTTCATCTCGTAAGATGTAATCAGATTCACGAACAATTTCAAGTTTTTCATCTGAAATTTCACCAAGTACACGAATACCTAGACCCGGTCCTGGGAATGGTTGTCTCCATACAATTTCATCCGGAATTCCTAACTCCGTACCTAATGCTCGAACCTCATCCTTAAATAAAGTGCTTAATGGCTCAATTAATTGGAAATCCATATCTTCTGGAAGACCGCCTACATTATGGTGAGATTTAATTGTTTGAGCTGTTGCAGTACCACTCTCAATAATATCTGTGTAAAGTGTACCTTGCGCTAAAAATTCAATTCCTTCTAACTTAGCAGATTCATCGTCAAAAACGTAAATAAATTCATTACCGATAATTTTACGTTTTTGCTCTGGATCTGATACACCTTTTAATTTGTTTAAAAAGCGGTCTTTTGCATCAACCTTAATAACATTCATATTAAAGCCTTCAGTGAACGTCTTCATAACACTTTCAGCTTCATTTTTACGCAATAAGCCATGGTCAACAAAAATACATGTTAATTGGTCACCAATCGCTTTATGAATTAATACCGCTACAACAGAAGAGTCTACTCCACCACTTAACGCACAAAGCACTTTTTTGTTTCCTACTTTTTGCTTCAATTTATCTGATTCCATTTCAATGAAGTTCTCCATTGACCAGTTGCCTGCGCAATCACAAATTTTAAATACAAAGTTTTTTAGTAATTCATTTCCAAATTCAGAGTGACGCACCTCTGGGTGGAATTGAACTCCATAGAACTTACGATCTTTATCGCTCATAGCTGCATATGGGCATGATGTACTCGTAGCATCTACATGGAACCCTTGAGGAATTTCTTTCACAAGATCTCCATGACTCATCCACACAACTTGTTGCTCAGGTAAATCAGCAAAAAGGGAAGGCTGTCCTTTAATATCAATTGTAGCTTTCCCATATTCACGATGATTTGCTGCTTCAACTTTTCCACCAAGTGTATACGTCATAAGCTGCATTCCGTAACAAATACCTAATACAGGTATACCTAGATCAAAAATTGCTTCGTCACATT
The DNA here is from genome assembly GCA_051750265.1 of Bacillota bacterium. GTDB lineage: Bacteria > Bacillota > Bacilli > Bacillales > Bacillaceae > Metabacillus. Next base: position 3,336 of record JBNJJO010000048.1, read on the forward strand.
TAAATGCATTTTCTCCATACACACTATTAGGACCACCTGAAAGAATAATTCCCTTAGGATTCATCTTTTTAATCTCTTCCGCTGTTAGTGTATGTGGATGTAACTCACTATAAACACCAAATTCGCGAATGCGTCGTGTAATCAATTGATTGTATTGACTTCCGAAGTCTAAAACCACTACCATTTCATGAATGTTTGCCACTATCGTCACCTCATCCGTTTATTCACTGCACTATTACTTATTATACTAAATAGACTATAGCTGTCATACTAAGTATCATAACCCAGGAAATACTTACTATTATTTATATTTCGTCTAAATAGCAAAAAAAAAATAGACTTCTGTCCTTCAAATTAAAAAGAAGGCAGAATTCTAGTCTCACGTACGAACTTATTCTGCCTTCATAGTCAGGTTATTTTGGGTTACCCGGTAGAGACTCTCGAACCTTATACCCTCGGATATATGAAGGATTTATATAATTTTATCTATTCTATCAATCTCTTATCCAATGGTCAAGACGATGTCCTTTTAATTAAATTTTCCCACAATTCAACTGACCTTAACCATTCCATTTTTGCATTATCACGACGATACAGTGCCCTCTCATAGTTTTTCGTTAATGCTGTCATGTGCACAATATGAAAATACCGGTCAATATATTGTGCATATTCTCGCAAGGTTTGGCCTTCTTTTCTTTTTATTCCGAGACGTTCAAATTGCTTTAACAACGACTCATACGCTTCGAAAAACACTTCTTCATCAGTACGTTTTCTGTATTTATTAATAATAAGCATTGGTAGCCATTTCATTCTTGTTTTATAAATTGTAAAACCAACTGAAAGTATAAACAAAAGGACTCCATATAAACCACCACTTCCAAATCGAATGCCTAGCAAGCTGAAATTTTTGTTTGCAGTCGATGAAGACATTTCAGTTTCTTCTTGTTCTGGTTTTTCAGGTGTTTGTTTATGTTCTTCCTTTTCTACACTCTCATCTTGCTCTTCCTTCTGATCTTGTTCATCAGCAGTCTTATAATTATTAGTAAGATCGTATGGATTAACAAAACTTTTTGTTGGTTCAAATGGAACCCAGCCAACTTCATCAAAATAAACTTCCACCCATGAATGAGCATTATTATTTGTCACTCGGTATTCCTTTTCATTGTTATTTATATTACTAATGAAATCCCCTTCTGTATATCCTTTCACCCACCTTGCAGGAATATCTATCGAACGTAATAAAACAATCATTGATGTAGAAAAGTTATCACAATACCCTTTTAATGTCTCAAAGAGGAATTGATCTACATAATCTTGATCTCCCTCAGGGATCGCGACATCCTCCTTATCATATGAGAATTCTACTGAACCTAAGTAATTTTCAATTGCTTTCGCTTGATCAAATTGATTATCCGCATCTTTCGTAATTCGAACAGCAAGATCCGTTATACGTGTAGGTAGTGAATCAGGTAGTTGTGTGTATCGTTGGATAAACCCTTCAGGAGCATTGGCAAAAATCTGTTCCTTCTTCATCTCATTGATTGGGTAAGAAGGGAGTTCATAACTAACCTCATAAGTCATAAATTCCTCTCTAGTTCCCTCATTTTCTTGGAAGGGAGTAATTAATTCAGTATTTCGATTAAGATAAAACCTCATTTCGTTATCAGTATGAATAGACGTTAATCCAAATGGATAAATAACATGGAGATGACGATAGCTCTCATTAATTCTTATTGAAGACTCTAAGCTTTTTGTTTCTACTCTTTCATCAATCCAACTTAATTCTTCTTCTAGATTCGTTATTTTTTCTAAAACGGAATCTGGATCAGATACTTCCCAACCCTTCCCTGTATAAACATCTTTTGTCTCAACTCGCCAATAATGTCGATCAGTTGAAACATGTGTAAAAACCTCGGTATCATCCCCGATAAAACCACCACCAAGCTTCTCATCATTCTGGCTATAACCAATTTTCTTTGTACCACCTTCACCTTCGTCTTCACGTCCAATTGCTGTAATATAAGGAACTGGATCAGGCCATTGAGGCGAAGCTTTTGGAGCTAAAATAGCAAGAAACATAGATAGTATGATGAAAGCAATAAGCGGTAAAATCCAACGAATTGAAGCCAATCGTTCCATTTTTAGGTTTTCTACTTTTTTTAACCGATCAAAATAGAGCAAACCAAGCATAATAAATCCAATTAACACAGTCCGGACAATCGCTAGTGTTGCGTCATAAGGAGTAAAGGTATCTAAAACTGTTATATAAAGAAGTGTTAACACAAAGAAAAACAAAATCTGTTTTTGAAAGAGAATCCAATAATGAATCAGGTAAACAAGTAACCATAATAAGATAAAAAACAATAGTGACCTGAACGACGATGTCATACTCATCCAGTTAGCACTAGGAATTAAACCAATATTAAAAACGATATCCAATACAAGATCCTTTATCCAAAGGAAACTGAAAAAGACACCCTTAAAAAAAAGACCATACAGCATAATTAAGATAATGATAATTTTCACTGGGAATGTTACAAACCAGCGAGCTTTAAAAAATGTTAGGAAGAAACTTATTCCTATAAAAAATACAAAAATAAACGTGTTTGCTGTATCCGTAAATTCTTGAAGTGGCCTTAGCCACTCCCATAACAAAATAAAGGCAAACAAATAATAAACGAAAGCTGTTGATTTCCCTTCATTAGAAATTTGAGTTTTCACGAACTGCTCACCTCTTTAAACCCTATACCAGCATCCCGACTGCTAACTACTTTTACTTCGATATGACGCTTTTTCAATCTTTCAATTAAGACATTTTCTTCTTTTGAAATCTTCTCATTATAGTTTTTAATAACAACGATCATGTATGTTTGTTGCTGATCAACAAGGTATTCGAGTCTTCGTGCAAAATCTAAAGTCAAATGACAAGTAACAACGATGTTTGTTACTTGTCTCATTTCAGTTTTTAATAGGTCTTTTTCTAAAATAGTCGATAATGGTACCTTACTATCACAGTCAACTTTCGCGAGGTGATAAAAAAGATTTCTTACATGCTGCTCATCAGATTGCAAAGGGAAAATGTGTTTGTTGCTCCCAATAGAAACAAGACCCACACGTGCTCCACTTTTCATAATTGCTCGTAATAAAGAAGCCGTATAGGTTACAATCGATTCAAATAAGGCCGTGTTTGTCCGATCGAAAATTATGACGACATCATGACTTTGCATTTGTTCAAATTCCTTTGTCATGATTGAATCTCTTCTTGCTGTTGCTTTCCAATCAATCCAAGCAAATTTATCACCAGGCTGATACTCTCTTACACCAACTGCCATCGCTTGGTCCTGCCAATGTTTCACTAGGCTAGAAGCCGATCCTTGATCAAATTGTCTTTGCTTTGGACGATAGCGTAAATCAACAAATGATGGATAGACAAGAAAATAATTTTCCACTTCAAAGGTAACCTCCTTTTCTATCAATCCAAAAAGGTCACCCGTTCTAATACGTACGGTGGATAAGTAATGCTCTCCTCGTGGAATCTGAAGTAGCGCATAGCTAAAAGAAACTTTCCTTTTAAACCAAGGAAAAAAAAGTTTTTTTGGTTCCTCTAACTTTTCACTTCCCTGTAGCTTTTCAGAAAGCTCATCCTCTACTAAAAGATAAAACAAAGGAAAAGGAAACTTTCTCTTAATCGTTATCGTACCGATAAGTCTTTGACCAACAGTAAATTGATCTTGGTTTACGGTTCTTGTAACCCGAAATGAACGAACAGGATAAAACATTAATAAAAGCGAATAAATGGCAAATGGTAAAAAGCTATAAAAGAGAAACCAGCTTACAAAACCACCTTGAAACATCGCATAGCTAAATACGGCTAACGTGAGAAATAAGAGGGAAACCAGCTTCCAACCAGCACGAAACTTATTATAAATGTTTTTCATTAACGACTTAACGACCTTTGAACAGGTACAGGTGTCCTAACAATAATGTCACTAACTAATTCTTCAGCCGTTTTTCCCTCAAATTTTGCTTCAGACCTTAGGATGATACGGTGCGGCAACGTATATTGTGCTAAATATTGAATATCATCTGGAATGATATAGTCTCTACCTGTAATAAATGCATATGCTTGAGCTGCCTTCATTAATGCAATTGCAGCACGTGGACTTGCCCCTAAGTATACTGATGGATGCTTTCTTGTTTTACCTGTAATATCAATAATATAATGCTTGATCGTTTCATCTACGTAAACATTTTGTATATCGTTCTGCAGTTCAACTAATTCCTCTTTTGTTATAACACTATCAATTTTATGAATTGGTCTTTCTTTTTCCGCTAACGTAAGTATTTCAAATTCTTCACCTTTAGTTGGGTAACCCATTCTTAACTTAAACAAAAATCGATCGAGCTGTGCCTCTGGTAAAGGATAAGTTCCCTCGTAATCTACTGGGTTTTGCGTTGCCATTACAAAGAAAGGCTTGTCAAGGATTCTTGTTGTACCATCTACTGTGATACTCCCCTCTTCCATCCCTTCAAGTAAAGCTGATTGAGTTTTAGGAGACGTACGGTTTATTTCATCGGCTAGAATAACATTTCCAAAGATTGGTCCCTCACGAAACTCAAATCTTAATTCCTTAGGATTATATATAGACACACCTGTAACATCCGAAGGGAGTAAATCAGGAGTAAATTGAATTCGTTTAAATTCTACCCCTACCGATTTGGCAAGAGCACGTACCATCATGGTTTTTCCTACACCTGGTACATCTTCAAGTAAAACATGTCCGTTTGCCAATAATGCAACAAGACTAAGCACACTTACATCTCTCTTTCCAATCATAACATTTTCAATATTTTTAATAACTCTGCTGAGTTTTGGATGCATTGATTCAATTTGAGACATGATATTCCTCCTAGGATGAGTTTCTACCTTCTACTTTACTTCTTATTATAGTATTCTGAGAAACTTATCAAAACCCTTTTGCAATTTACAATATGTTCTAGTATTTCATACAAGTAGGAATTGAGAACTCAAATCCTAACGTATTTCGGGTAGCAAAAAGACCCTATGATTAAGATTTTTAATAAGATATAATCTTCGAATAAAAACCCGCTGTATCAATACAAAAGGAGAACGACATTAATGTTTAAAACCAGAAGCTGATAACGAATTCCATGCAGAGATCCACGACTCTATAGAAAAGACTCCCCGTTCAAAATCAAAAGCAAAAAAACTGGCAACCAATTGCACCTTAGTTTTCATTAGTGATAACTAGTTAATAGCTTATTTATAAAAAGTTTTTCAATGGTTTCTTGATTTCTTTCTTCGTAATAAGGTGTAAAAATCATTACTTACCCTCTCCTTCTATAAAATAAAAAAAGCCACCGATTGGTAGCTTCATTTCTTTATCCAAAACATTAGGTTCTTTATCCTTTGAATACGGTAAATACTATTGCTATAACTCCACCTATTACAGCTGTAATCGTTGCGGTTACTATGGCATTAGTAAAAGTCCTCCTAATCCATTTTGTATCATCTTTAATCTCAGCGAGGGTTGATTTTATCTCACTAATATCATGGTCATGGACTATTGATTGTTTCTGTAAATGATCTATGTCTTTTTTTATTTCATCTATTTCTTTTTGAATAGCCTGTCTCCAGATATCCTTGCTCTGACCTTCTACTTCTGTCACCCCCTTTATTCGTAACAATGTGTATTCTCAAAGGCAAATTACTCCTTTTATAGTAAATGAAAAAAGGCCACCTTTGGACAAGGCAAATTTATTGGTTCGTTTAATTCATTTTTTGATTAACCCTGGATCTTGAAGTGCCTTCTTTTGTAAGTTTCCTTTTAGTAACATAGTTATTTTTAAACCAAGCGATAATGGTAGTTACAATCGTAAATAGAAATGAACCAACAATATAGACCATCAATCAGTCCTGTGATTTGACTTTCTTCAATAGGAATAATCGGCATACCAATCATAATTAGAGTCTGATTGATTAATGCAATTAAAAGAAGCACCGTCCGAATGACCGTACCTTTGTCTAATCTATTCAATAAATTTATTTGTATATAGACTTGACCTGTTGGTGCTATTCCAACAGCACCATTATGACTTATTTGTAATATCACTAACTTGATGTAAACCGTTTGGATTGCTGATCAATACTGCGTGACCACCACTCGATCCTTCTCCAAATATAACTTTGCACATCATTGAAGTTGGTAAGTTTCCAGACCCTATATCAATCCCTTGATATTTTGCTGTTGTAGTAGCGTACGTATCATTGCATACTAACCTTTGATCTTTTATATAAGCTAAATCAAAATAACTAAAGTTATCATCTTTGAAGTTAATATTGCTTCTATCAATTTTGAGTTTTAAATTAGCTTTATTCGTTGTGTCAGGTTAATACGTATGGGTTTTATCACGTAAAGGAACCCATAATGAATTTATATCCATATCAATGAACCAACAATACCACTATTATTTAACGGAGAAATTGAGTAAATACAACTGAGTTTGCCTTTATTCCAAAAGATCAAGACTTTGTTTTCGGAAGGCTTAATGCTCCTTATACGGATATCCACATTTTATTGAGACCATTGAAAATAGAATGTTGAAGTTGTTAAAGAAAACACCTTCTATCAACAAACGATTAACACCTCATTCTTTAAGACACACTCATACTTCATTGTTAGCTGAAGCTGGTGTTGAATTACTTCAAATAATGGATTGTCTTGGTCATAAAGAAAATGACACGACAACACAAGTTTATTTACACATCACAAAAGACAGAAAAAAAGAAGCTTCTCAGAAGTTTGGGAACCTCATGAGAAGCCTCTAATTTTTGTTTTGGAAAGGTTTCGGCACCGATAATGATCATTTAACCTTTAAACCCTTGATATATAAGGGCTTAATAGGCTAAATTACATCATTCCGCCCATTCATTTGTATATATAATAAAGAGAAATCGGATTAAAAAAACAGCTATAAATCAACAATTTAACAATGGCCACTTAAATAATTTTGAACTTAATGAAAAAAATCGGAGGACAAACCCGAGAACAAAAAAATAATTAAAAATCCTTCTTCAGAGAGGGCTTTTATTATTTAACATAAGTTACAGATTCAGTTAAACAATAATCTTCAATAAGCGTATGCAGAATTTTTTTGTCGCGACCAAAGCCTTGTCTATAAATTCTATCCCATGGACCACCTGGGACGTGAGTAATACCACTATTTCATAAGCCCCCAAATGTCCGAATTCTGCTAGGATTTCCTCAAGGACATCAAGTATTCTTTGATGTAAAGGAGTTTTCATAAATCTCGAAGATACCGATAACTTGAATGTTTTTTCTTTATCGATTGGCTGAGTATCATCTTCAACATAAATTGCACTACGATTACAAAAATAGGTTCCTTCGCATTCGGAACCCTGACCTTTTCTTCTATATATTTATATGTCGCCTTTAGATTGAAATGCCAACATCGAGCTCTGTCTCATCCTCATATCTGGGTTCATAGCCTTCGTTCATTGCTGCAACCTTAATAAAAACATCCCGGTAAGAAAATGTCCTGTCAACAACACTTTCCTCGCCGCACAACTGGACTTAGCACAATAAAAAAAGCCACCATTATGGCAGTTGGATCTTCAAGATAAGCACCCGTTTGTAATATAAGGTTAGCCAGAAAATATTTCTGGTTGACCATTTTTATATCGATATATGGCTGCCACCATCTTTAGGTCGTACTCAGTTTATCGAACAACCATACAAGATGATTGTATTTGCCATAGGATTTTATTTGATCTTTCTCGGCCAGGATACGTTCCATTGCAGCCGGATCGTCGCCGAACTCGGTAGTTTGAATTAGGTTAACAGGGGGCCGGTTTTCTGCAAAATTTATACGAATTTGATGAAGTAAGGTTATGATTGCGCAGTTAAATTCATGAAACTCATTGGGAAAGCTTGCAGTAAGGGATTGATGTTCTAAAACTATCTTTTCCATGAGTTCATAATCCGTCGGTTGAATAGAGTGCAGAGCTCTAATGCATACATCAAAAACCAGGTGCTTTTGTTCAAACAACAGACGATTTCTGTGCATATCCTCCTCCATCGTTGGCAACGGTGGATGTTCTTGATGATACGATTCTAAATCATCTTCGATAATAAAATTAGCATTTGCCTTATATAATCTATAAGCAAATTCAGCATCCTCTGGTCCCCACCCTTTGAAATCCTCCTCGTAACCGCCGACTTGCTCCATAAAACTTCTTTTAATAGAAAGAAAACCTAAGCAAGCCATCCAACGCAATGGGCTGCTATCAGAATGTTCGTGTTCCCTAAGGTATTTTAATAAACGATCAGCATAACTCCTGTATTTTACGATCGAGCGTAATTTTTTAATATCGTCAATATCCTCCCTCTTAATCATTTGTTGGGGTTCTTGTAAAAGCCTGGTATGAGTCGTTAGGGTATCAAATGTCAGTTCCTGCGATACCACCTCTTTAAGGCGTTGATTGAGGAGGGATTTTTTTTCGCTCCACTTATAAATCGCTTTGATTTGATTATCAGTAAAATCCGGGAATAAAAAAGTATACACACGGCCGCGCTTTCTTCCTGCAATAACAACGGCTTTCTCGTGAGTTAGATGATGCTGGTAGTTAAGGGTAACGTAGTTAGGGGGAACGATCGTTTCTGCATCGAAAATGATAATAATCTCTCCCCTCGCATGCCTAAGTCCGATATTTCTTGAAGCAGCAACCCCAACATTGGTGCTATTGCGAATATATTGAAAATGGTAGGGAGGACGGTACTCATTAATTTTTGGGGTCTGGTCGGTAGAAGCGTCATCAATCAATATCACTTCCATTTTGGATAAATCAAAGCTCTGTTTCTCCAACGCATAAAGGCTAAGCAGATTAAGGGGATAGCGGTTATATGAAGGCATGATGATTGTAACTTCAATTTCCATGTATTCCTTATTCCTCCTCGAGAGCCTATAGGCTTCCTTTGATGTTGAATCAGGGTTGTAATCACCTAGGGGTAATGGATCACAAAAGGAAAGTAAGGCCTACTTGTATTCAGTTACCCCTCTCCACTAGAGTATATTATGATTGTCAAAAAAAATTACTCGGATTTATATTAATTGGTTGGACCTATGCTATTACTTTTAATACCCATTTACCATTAATAGCTTTGTATACTTTTACTAACTAATTCGATCAAATAGCGGATATCGTAAATTATAAATGGCTACTGTTTTTCCCATCCATATATCTTTTTGGAATTTACGATGCGTATAGTTCTGTAGTGTATCATAATCAGCCTTTTAGAGAGGAACAAATGTGCTATCTAAAAGAACATTACGGTCACAATGAACTTGATATTGTAATAACGCGGGTTTTATTATATTTTAATACAAACTATCGCCTTTAAAATACATTTAAAATGTTTTTCTTCTAATTGCTTATTTCTCTTTCTAAGTTCCTGAGTTCCTGTTGTTCTTCTGTTAAATTGTCTTTTTCCTCAAAAGAACCAGAATTCTGACTCTGATTCACCTATTTATCAAATCATGAAGGAGTAAGGTCATACTCGCGAATAATCTCTTTTCTTGGTTTCCCATTTTGGTACATCTTCACTATCTGTTATTTGAAGTCTTCAGTAAATGTTCGACGTTCTCTTTTGGCCATGTAAATTCTCCTCAAATGTGTTATCTGTAGTCTACTTCACCTTAAAAGTTCTGTTCAACTAAGTGTAGCCTATTCTTTCCTTAATGAACACAATTTAAAGAAATGCCGTTTCCTCTTTAAGTCATTTTCATATATATATTAAATATGAAAATGAACTTTCTGGAGTTGAGGGCTTTATGAATAAGAATGTACTAGTAATTGCTGCTCATCCTGACGATGAAATTCTGGGGTGTGGCGGAACAATAAAAAAATTAATAAATCATGGGTATGAAGTTACAACTGTTATAGCCGTCAAGGGACGAAAGGAAGAGGAGCACCGCATACGGCAGTTCATGTTAAAGGCAAATGAACATCTAGGAGTTAAAAGCGTTATTTTTTGGGAATATCCTAATCTTTTATTAGAAAAAGTCCCTCTTGTTGAAATCAATAAACAAATTGAAGATCTGCTAATCAAATATGAGCCATCCATGATTTTTACACATCATTATGGGGATATCAACCGTGATCACCAAATACTATTTCAAGCGGTATTAACAGCAGCGCGACCGCTCCCCGGAAAAAGGCCGGTTGAAATCCTTTGTTTTGAAACGGTTTCTTCTAGTGAATGGAGTCAACATACAAATGATAAAGAATTTAAACCAAATTATTTTGTTGATATATCCGACACCATAGATGAAAAGATTGAGTCCCTCAAGGCTTATGATGTTGAGATGAGACCATTTCCACATCCACGTTCGTATGATGGAGTAAAGTATTTAGCACGTGTAAGAGGAATGACAGTAGGAGTAGAATATGCAGAATCTTTTGAAATTATTAGGAGGGTTTGGAAATGAAAAAGAGGAAATGAACGATCTAACTTCACTACAGACCCCATTTCCTCATCTGATTTCTGCCATGGATCAATTTTATTTTACAGGGAATAATGCCGAAAATGTACTGGCTGGAACGAAAAGTTAATAATGAGGAGGTTTGGATGTTCATTGAATATTATCAACCATTCTTAGCTAGCCAAACTAAATTGCTTCCGAAACATTTAGATCAAATGATTCCTACTGTAGCAAAATTTCATGCGCTTACATTTGAAAATCGTTTTTTGCAGGATGCAGACATATTTGATCCCTGGCTTCCTCTTAATACTTCCAAATCAAAGATGATTAGGAAAAGCAATAGTAAAATAACAACAATGGAGTACCTTGATCAAGCTATCAAAGAACCAAGTCTGAAAGACACCGTGGGGCCAATGTACAGTACGTTACAAAAAATATTACCAAAGAGGCCCATCTTTTTCCCAAGAATATTGGCAGCAGGGCTATGTCTTTTACACGGGGATCTCCATACCCATAATATTTGTTGTAAAAACCCAAGTGATCATCAAAATTGGGAGGTCCAATTAATTTATTGGGAGTCTGCAAAATATGCTCCTTGTTGGAATGATTTGGTGGTTCGTTTTGAATTGTTAATCGATATTCGTGAAGATTGGCATAAGAATGCCGATGAGATACGAAGTCATTGTGTTCATCTATACAGCTGAGAAATACAGAAGTACGAAATTACTTACAACGAGGATCCATTGATATTGATGAAATAGACTTACTTACAGAGAGTATTAGAAAAAGGGCTACTTAATAATTACGTAGGGTATCGAACGGAGAAAAAAGTGTACTGCTTAAGAGGTATCTAGAAAAAATAGAACAATGGGGAAAGGAACTTGAATTATATGAATAACTATTATTTGAACAATAAAAGGGGGATTAATGATGAGAAAGAAGCTATGTTCTTTCTCTGATAGTCAAAAAGGGTGTGAGAACCTATGAAGGTACTCGTTACAGGGGGAGCTGGATTCATTGGTTCTCATGTTGTCGAATTATTATCTCAAACCGGTTATGAACCGTTTATAGTAGATAATTTTCTCTCGGGTCAAAGGGAATTTGTTCCACCAAATATCCGGCTATATGAAGTTGACATCACATTTTCACAAATAACAGATGTATTTAAAAAGGAAAAACCGGATGTTGTCATCCATCTCGCAGCTCAAGTGGATGTTTCCAGCTCCATAAAAGATCCTGTAGGGGATGCATATCAAAATATTCTTGGTACGATTCGCTTACTGACCTGCTGCCATAAGTACAACGTGAAAAATTTTATTTTTTCCTCGTCTTGTGCTGTATACGGTGAAAAAGATGATATAAGCATTAAGGAGACATTCCCCATTCAACCTCTATCTTATTATGGTATTTCGAAATTTTCTTCAGAAATGTATATCCAAGCCTTTAATAGCCTACATCAAGTCCCATTCACCATTCTAAGGTATGCTAATGTTTATGGTCCTCGCCAAACTCCAAAAGGTGAGGGAGGAGTCATATCGATATTTTTCAAGAAAGTAATTAATGACAAATCTCCATTTATTTTTGGAGATGGAGAACAGACAAGAGATTTCGTGTATGTAAAAGATGTTGCTTTGGCTAATGTATTAGCCATTAATAACGGTGCAAATGAAATCTTTAATATTGGCAGTAATACTAAAACAAGCATTAACGACCTCTACAAGATGATTACAACAATTGCTAAAGATATTCCAGCTGTCTACATGCCTGCACGGGAGGGAGATATTCGGTATAGTCAATTGGATAATACTAAAGCTGCATCTATTTTAGGCTGGCAGCCATCCTTTGATTTGCAAACCGGGTTAAGCGAAACTTTTAAATACTATAAACCAAAATAAGATATTTTCATTTATAGGGTTTCCTCTTGTAAGAGCAGGAAGTGTCAGGTACACGAACGAATACCTGATAAAAGGCTATTCTTTTTCGTTATTTTATGCACATATTTCAAAATAGTTTTTATAAAGTTCTTATAATAATCTACTTGATTGGCAGCTTCCCTGATCTTCTTGCGCTTGCAACGCGTTCCGTGACCTCCACCACCCACCCACGACTCGTGAAAACTGTCAGGAAAAAATTTTGTCCGCGTTTGCTGTCATATGCTTTATCTGCTACCACCATTTCTACTTACTTTCCTAAGAGAGACTTTAGTAAAAAAAGGGCCTCATAAACACACTGTTGTAAATTGATAAGATAAAATGAGACCAACTGCGCTGGTGCAAAGATGCAGTTTATATCCCCGATACCATTTGTAACGTATAGACTTTGACCATCTTGCTTTAGAATCTATAAACTGCTTCGTAATGCTGTACTAAGATTCTTAAAGTTTACAAATCTTTTTAAAGGAAGGAAGGTGATTATCATGAATCATGATACCGTAGCTGTTGTTTTAGATTTAAGTGCAAATGGAATTGGCATCATCCGCAGTTTAGGACGACGAGGAATACCCATCTATGCTTTTGATACGGAAATAAAGTACAAAATTGGGAAAACTCGTTATGCAACTTGTGGTATTTGTCCCGATCCTAAAACGGGAAAGTCGGATTTACTAGCGCTACTCATACAATTAAGTGAGCGCTTGCCAAAGAAGCCGGTTCTCTATGCAGGATCGGATGAGTTTGTATATTTCATCTCAAAGCACCGTAATGAGCTTTCAAATTTCTATCATTTTCTCCTGCCTGACCATGATTTAATTGAGGCTGTATTGGATAAACGGTTAACAGCACAATTGGCGGAAAAACATCAAATCCCAAGTCCAAAAACTTTCATTGTCAACAATGAAGCAGAACTTGATCAACTTATTCATAATATGAGCTTTCCCTGTATCTTAAAGCCAGTATTTGGACATGAGTTCCGTAAAAAATTAAGCAAAAAGGCGATCATAATGGAAAATGCTGACCAACTTAGAAAGGAGTTTCCTTTCTATCAGCAATTTGGTGAACTAATGCTACAGGAATTGATTCCGGGTAAAGAGGAACGAATATATCAGGTAGGCACATTATTTGATGATAACTTACAATTAATAGGCTTATTTATGGGACAAAAGTTAAATCAATTTCCTGCTTATTTCGGTGCTGGTGCGCTGGTAAAAAGCGTAAGAGATGAGGAAGTTATTGAAAAGGGAGTATCCTTTTTAAAAGCACTTGGCTTTAAAGGACTTTCAGTGGCAGAGTTTAAACGGGATCCGCGTGACGGTCTGTTAAAGTTTATTGAAATCAATGCAAGAACGTGGCTGTGGCACAGCTTATCAGGTCGCTGCGGAGTTGATTTATCTTATTTATATTATTTATTGCTCACAAAACAAAATCCAGAACCAAAACTTACGCAGACAGAAGGAATTAAATGGATTTATCTTGTTCGCCACTATTTATCCTCAAGAGAAAAAAGAAAAAAAGGGGAGCTGACTTGGTGTCAATGGTTAAGAAGTTTGAAAGGCAAAAAAGAATATGCCCTTTTTGCCTGGGATGACCCGCTTCCATTTTTCCGCAGTGCGTTCTCACACCTTATCAATTCGTGGAAAAACAGCAGACAGATTAAAAAGATGGAAGCTAAATTAACTCAAGAAGATGATTAAATTTAAGTGCGAATAATTTTCAGATTGAAGTAATGAATGAAGGTTGGTTCAAAAAGACCCCGTAAAGAAGACAGGAGTAAAAATGGGTATTTTTAGACTAAAACGATATATACCAGGAAATGTATAAATACGGAATAGTATTTCAACGACCCTTTAAAGCTTTATAAAATTGCCTATTTACAGCGCACATTGGAAAAAGGAATTTATAATCACCTACGAAGAGAATTGGAAAACAGACCAGGGGAACTATTGTAAACTTATTAATAAAAGTTACGTTATGGGACCAAGAGCTGAAGTTATATTGATAATTTAGGGCTGGACCCACTCACTAAAAAACGCAAAGAGATATCTAAAGGCGGCTTTAAAACACAACGAGAGGCAAAGGCTGCAGCTCGCCTTATAGAATTAGAAATCCAAAATGGGACCTTTACCAAAGAATCTGATATGCCTTTTGAAAAATTCGCCCAGGATTGGTTAAAAACGTATGGCCGCAGCGGTGTGAAGATAAGCAGCGTGAGAGCCCGGGAAAAGGAAATGAAGCACTTTATTGCTGTCTGGGGACCTTATCCGATCAGCCGCATTACTAAGAAAATGTATGAGGAGCGCATCCTAGAATTAAACGAGAAATACAGCCAAAATTATATGGATGGTATTTACGCTTGTGGAAGAATGATTTTTCGGAAAGCATTAACTCAAGGGCTGATAAAAATTAATCCTACAGAGGATTTCAAAATGCCTAAAAAGCAGCAAAGTGTTGAAGAACTGGAGAAAGCAGAAGAGGAGATTATCTTTCTTGAAAAAGAAGAACTCGCTCATTTTCTTAAATTAGCCTATACAGACGGGCTTGAAATGGATCCTCTTATCTTCACTGTACTTTCCTACGAATAGGTGAATTATTGGCCTTAAAATGGGATGATTTTAACGCCGAAGACAAAGGGCTCTGTCCATACAATTAAGATTGATGAAATGCTGATAAACATGTTAAAAAAGCACCGGATTAAACAGAATGAGATTAAATTAAAAAACAGCCTTGTTTACCAGGATAATGGATTTATTTTTGCTAGAGAGAATGGACACCCACAATTAAGAAAAGTAGTTGAGGCCCGGCTTAAACGTCTTCTGAAAAAAGCAGGAATTGAAAAGAACATTACACCACACTCATTTCGACATACCCACACTTCGCTATTGATTGAAGCTGGAGTCGGAATTAAAGAAATACAACAGCGACTTTGACACACGGATATTAATACGACAATGAATATCTATGCTCATATGACCGCCAATATGGAAAAAAAGGCCTCCCAACAGTTTAGCAAACTGATGAAAGACCTTCTCTTATAGTTAGCTTTTCTTTGTCATAGGTTGTCGTGTTTTTGGAAAACGAGGACAAGAAAAGAATAATATCATTTAAAACGTTGATATAACAGGGTTTTAAAGCCCTAATTACATCATGCCGCCCATTCCACCCATGCCGCCCATGCCGCTCATATCAGGCATGCCGCCGCCGCCTTCTTGTGGCTTGTCAGCAATTACTGCTTCAGTTGTTAAGAACATAGCCGCTACAGAAGCTGCGTTTTGTAATGCAGAACGAGTTACTTTAGTTGGGTCAACGATACCAGTTTCGAACATGTTTACCCATTGTCCATTTGCAGCATTGAAACCAATACCAACTTCTTCTTTCTTCAAGCGCTCAACGATAACAGAGCCTTCAAGTCCTGCATTGTGTGCGATTTGACGAACTGGCTCTTCAAGTGCACGAAGAATGATGTTAATACCTGTTTGAGTATCGCCTTCTTCTTGAAGCGCAGCTACTTTGTTATATACGTTTACTAGAGCAGTACCACCACCAGAAACGATACCTTCTTCTACTGCAGCACGAGTAGAGTTAAGAGCATCTTCAATACGTAGTTTACGCTCTTTTAATTCAGTTTCAGTTGCAGCACCAACTTTGATAACTGCTACACCGCCAGCTAATTTAGCTAAACGCTCTTGTAATTTCTCTTTGTCAAATTCAGAAGTAGTTTCTTCTAATTGAGCACGGATTTGGTTTACACGAGCTGCAATTTTATCAGCTTCTCCAGCACCTTCAACAATTGTTGTATTTTCTTTCGTAACAACAATTTTAGTAGCGCGTCCTAATTGAGTAATATTAGCAGATTTAAGGTCTAAACCTAAATCTTCTGTAATTACTTCACCGCCAGTTAAGATCGCAATGTCTTCTAGCATTGCTTTACGGCGATCACCAAAACCTGGTGCTTTAACAGCTACTGCATTGAATGTTCCGCGAAGCTTGTTCACAACTAGAGTTGCTAGTGCTTCTCCTTCTACATCTTCAGCAACTAATAATAGTGGCTTACCTTGTTGAACAACTTGCTCTAATACAGGTAAAATTTCTTGAATGTTTGTGATTTTTTTATCAGTGATTAATACATATGGGTTTTCAAGAATTGCTTCCATTTTGTCAGAATCAGTTACCATGTATGGTGATGCATAACCACGGTCAAATTGCATACCTTCTACTACTTCTAGTTCAGTAGAGAAACCTTTAGATTCTTCAATTGTGATAACTCCGTCATTGCCAACACGTTCCATTGCTTCAGCAATTAATTGTCCTACTTCATCATCAGCCGAAGAGATAGCAGCAACTTGTGCAATAGACTCTTTTCCTTCGATTGGTTTAGAAATAGCTTGTAGCTCTGCTAAAGCAACAGTAACAGCTTTTTCGATCCCTTTACGTAGAACCATTGGATTTGCTCCAGCAGTTACGTTCTTTAATCCTTCACGGATCATCGCTTGAGCTAAAACAGTTGCAGTTGTTGTACCGTCACCAGCAACATCGTTTGTTTTGCTAGCTACTTCTGCAACAAGCTTTGCACCCATGTTTTCAAAAGCATCTTCTAATTCGATTTCTTTCGCAATTGTTACACCGTCATTCGTAATTAAAGGAGAACCGTATTTCTTTTCTAAAACTACGTTACGTCCTTTAGGCCCTAATGTAACTTTTACAGCATCTGCTAATGCGTCAACACCACGAAGCATTGAACGACGAGCGTCTTCGCTAAATTTAATATCTTTTGCCATTTTACAAAACCTCCTCAAAGTTTTAACTATTTTCTATGATATGTGTGCTGCAACGTTTAACCGATAACAGCTAAAATGTCGTTTTCACGTATAATTAAGTATTCAGTACCTTCATATTTCACTTCAGTACCAGCATATTTTGAGAAGATAATACGATCGCCTTCTGCTACTTCAAGAGCTACTTTTTCTCCACTATCTAATACACGACCTGTACCAACAGCAAGTACTTTACCTTCTTGTGGCTTCTCTTTTGCACTATCTGGAAGGACGATACCACTAGCAGTTTTTTCTTCTGATTCAACTAACTTGATAATAACGCGATCACCTAATGGCTTTAACAAGTGAAACAACCTCCTCAAATTCTTTAAAAATGATTAATTTTTCCTTTTTATTAGCACTCAATGGAACCGAGTGCTAACACAATTAATATATTATATAAGATCGCTTCCAATTTCAAGTATGAAGTTAAATTTTTTTTCGAAGAAATAATAATAATAGGTAAGCTACTCTAATGAGGTGAGGTGAGGTGCGTGTAGTTTGTTTGAAATCAATTTTGTCTTTTTCTAAATCGTTATCATACATATGATTATAAGAAGGTATGTTACAATATAGTTTGTTAAAATTCACATGTGTTTCTTTGCTTTATAGATCTTTTTTGTCAATTCTCTCATCATAATGCATATAGAAGCAAATATTAATTGTATAGCTTTTATTTTAATAAAGGAGGCTTATATGAAAAAGCATTACTGGTTTATTTTATTAACGTACATGCTATTACAACTATCAGCTAGTGTTGGAATCAGCATATTTAGTTTTTTACATATAGGGGAAACAATAACAGTAAGGTTTGCCTATTGGACAATCTTTAGCTTTACACTAGCGTTCTTAATTATTCTCTTTTTATTAAGAAATGAACGTAAAGATGAAAGACTCTTTCGGGGTGAGCCATCTGCTGTTGCCGCTTCAATCGGGTGGGCAATTGGGGGATTCTTTTTAGCCATTTTCGCACAAAGCTTTGCAGCAAATATCGAAATTAATCTATTTGGCGTAGAACCTGGGTCACAAAACACACAAATGATCGTTAGCATAATCGAGGTAACACCTCTAGTCATCCTTGTTACCTCGATTTTAGGACCAGTTTTAGAAGAGATTATTTTCCGAAAAATACTCTTTGGTGTGTTATACGTAAGAACAAATTTTATTGTAGCTGCTTTAATCAGTTCACTTATTTTTTCACTTTTACACGGTGAGCCACAGCATCTCCTTTTATATGCATCAATGGGTTTCACCTTTGCATTTCTATATGTAAAAACAAAGCGAATTATTGTGCCTATCTTCGCTCATGTGGCAATGAATACAATGGTTGTCATCATTCAAACTGTTTTCCATGAGGACATTGAAAAGATGTTGAAGCAATTTGAAGAAATGCAACTTGAGCAACAAGTGCAAGTAATTATTGGAGGCTTTTTAACATGAGAACAAACCCTATTTCCTTGGGATTTTTTTATTTAACGATGGGGTTGATGTTTATCTATTTAGCGATTAACAGTGCTGAAAATGGGATTTTGTCATTCCCTACGATCGTTTTAATGCTAATAGCAACCTTTGATATTGGTGTGGCTATTAGAATGTTTTGGTTATCTAGGAAAATAAAAAAAATAAACGCAAAAAAATGAGACTGATCAACCAGTCTCATTTTTTGCATTCTCTTCCTCAAATCGTAGCTTCTGTGCTTTTCTATAAGAAATGCGAGATACCCATATACTAATTTCATATAATATAAACAACGGAATTGAAACCATTAAATGTGAAGCTAGTTCAGGTGGTGTAATAAGTGCAGCTATCACTAGTAGGACAAAATAGGCGTATTTTCTTACTTTAGACAGGAACATTGGGGTAACGATTCCTAATCTAGTAAGAAACATTATGACAACAGGTAACTGAAACAGCAGACCAAATGGAACTGTTAGCTGTAATAAGAAAGTAAAATATTCATGAATTCCAATCACTTGATTAATTTCTAGATCTCTTGAGATCCTTTCCATAAAATCTACGACAAAGGGAAACAAGATAAAATAGGAAAAGGCAACTCCAACAAAAAATAACCCAAGAGAGAGTGGAATATAACTTAATGTCGCACGTCGTTCTTTCTCGTACAAGCCTGGACTAACGAAAGACCAAAGTTGAAACAAAATAAGCGGTGACGTTATGACAAATGCAATGATAAACGCAAATTGCATGTATACCATTAAAGGATCAGTTAAATTAAAGGCATTTAGCGTTAAATTCTTCGCTTCATCTGTTTGCTGCAAGTAAACAATAATCGGTCTTGAAAGTAAAAAGCCAGCAATAATAGCTATGAAAAAGAAACCGACAACAATAACAAGTCGTTTTCTTAGCTCTGTAATATGTTCAATGACCGACATTTCATTATGTTTCATATCGGTTTCGTCCTATCTTACTTGACTTCTTCATTCTTTTCTTTCTTTTTTACATCATCATCGTCGTCATCATCTGCTAACCCTTTTGTTGCATGTTTAAACTCACGTAATGTATTACCAGCAGCTTTACCTAGCTCAGGTAATTTTTTGGGTCCAAAAATAAGCAATGCTATAAATACGATTAATAAAAGGCTTCCGATTCCTACGTTTGGCATCGAAATCCACCTCCTTTGTTCATTTTTATTTATCTTCATTTGGATAATGCTTTAAAAAATAGACAAGCGACTGAAGCTCAACAGCTAAGTCAATATGATGTATTCGAATTTCATCAGGAACATTTAACCTTGCAGGAGTAAAGTTTAATATCCCCTTAATCCCTTTAGTTATAAGTCTGTCTGTAATAGACTGAGCAACTGTTGCAGGTACGGTTAAGATCGCAACTGTTACGTCATCTGGAAGACTGTCTTCAAGATGATCTAAATGAAAGACAGGAACTCCACCAATTTCTGTTCCAATTTTCTCATTGTCTACATCAAATGCAAGTGAAATAACTGTATTATTATTCTTTGTGAAATTATAATGCAAAAAGGCTGTACCTAGGTTTCCTACACCTATTAAACATACCTTTGTTGTTTCATCTTGATCTAATGTTTTTCTAAAAAAGGATAACAAATAATTTACATTATAACCATACCCTTTTTTTCCAAGCGCTCCGAAATATGAGAAGTCTCTACGAATAGTAGCAGAATCTACCTTTACAGCATCACTTAGCTCAGCGGATGAAACACGCTGCTTGCCTGATGAGTGTAAATTTTTTAAAAATCGATAGTATAAAGGCAATCGCTTTGCAGTCGCCTGGGGTATTTTAGATTGTTCGATATTCACTCTTATCCCTCGCATTCACATTACAAAAGCGCAAGTCCTTAATCAGCCTCAGGCAAATAAGCACTCGTACTTTGCCTTTATGCATCCTTTCTAAAGAAATCGCCATTTTTCCCACCTGTCTTTTCTACTAAATAGGTTGGACCTATGATCATTCCTTTATCCACCGCTTTACACATATCATAAACTGTAAGTGCTGAGATGCTTGCAGAGGTTAGCGCCTCCATCTCCACACCTGTACTTCCTTTTGTTTTGACAGTAGAAGTAATCAATAGTATGTGTGTACTTTCAGTAATATCCCACTCAAACTCAATATCTACACCTTTAATTGGAATAGGATGACACATAGGTATCACATTAGCCGTTTGCTTCGCTGCCATAATACCTGCTACTTGTGCAACTGAGAGAACATCACCTTTTCCAATTTCATGATTTGTGATTTTTTTATAAACTTCTTCAGTTAGTTGAATACTTGTTTTTGCTCGTGCTGTTCTAACCGTTATTTCCTTTGCAGAGATATCAACCATTTTTGCTCTGCCTTGATCATTAAAATGGGTAAATTCTGACATATAAAAATCCCCTTATACCTAGACTATACACTATTTTTATAAATCTGTCTGTTTTGTTATTATGACAATTATATCGCTTCCCTATTAGAAAAGCGCAAGCGCATTGGTCAGCCCCGACAAGCATAAGACGCTCATGAATAGAAGGCGTTCTTTGCCTTCAATTCATGAGTGGCTTATGACCTCGAGGGGCTATGCGCTGGAGCTAGACACAAACACTAAGTTTAAAAATCTTATACTTCTTTTCTAAACTTCTATTAAAAGCGCAAGCTCCTTGGTCAGCCTACTTTGTTTTCTTCGAACAAATAAAACCACTTATTAGAGCATACCTATTGTATCTTTGTTGCCCATAAGTTCTTATTAAGCTACACTTAAAGCATTAGTAGAGGTGAATACAATGATATTGTTACAAATAAATCAACTTAGTAAATATTTTGGTGCTGATCCTATTTTATCGAATATTAAGCTAGAAGTACAAACAAGAGACAAGATTGCAATTGTTGGCCGTAATGGAGCAGGAAAATCTACTCTTTTAAAAATAATAGCCGGTGCCGTTTCTTATGATTCAGGAGATATTATTAAACCGAAGGATGTATCAATCGGCTATTTAGCTCAAGATACAGGATTAGAATCTCAATTATCTATATGGGAAGAAATGAACTTAGTATTTAAAGAGCTCCAATCAATGGAAAATGAGATGAGGAAATTAGAGCAAAAGATGGCCACAGTTGATCCTTCCTTAGAATCGCAAAGGTTTGAACAACTATTAAAAGAGTATGATACCTTACAAGTAAAATTTAAAGAAAATGGTGGCTACCAATATGAAGCTGATATCCGATCTGTCCTTCATGGGCTTGGGTTTAGCGGCTTTGATCCAAGTACAAAAATATCCTCATTGAGTGGTGGACAAAAAACCAGACTCGCATTAGGTAAATTACTATTAACAAGCCCTGACCTATTAATATTAGATGAACCTACCAACCATCTAGACATCGAAACATTAACATGGCTTGAACAATACTTACAAAACTACCCTGGGGCCATCTTAATTGTCTCACATGACAGGTATTTTTTAGATAATATTGTATCACAGGTATACGAGATAAGTCGCTATACTAGTACAAAATATATCGGTAATTACAGCAGCTACTTAAAGCATAAAGCTGAAAACTACGAAAAAGAACTTAAAACCTATGAAAGACAACAGGAAGAAGTAGCTAAGCTAAAAGACTTTATTCAACGAAACTTAGCACGTGCTTCAACAACAAAGCTCGCTCAAAGCAGGAGGAAAAAATTAGAAAAGATGGATGTAATGCATAAGCCACTAGGCGATGAAAAATCGGCTAACTTTCAATTTGATATTGAACGACAAAGTGGAAATGATGTTCTAAAAGCAACAGACATTTCTGTCTCATATGATTCTGTTCATCCGGTCATTTCAAACATTTCCTTTTCTATTTCACGTGGTGATAGTATTGCTCTAGTTGGTCCCAACGGAATTGGTAAATCCACATTACTGAAAACAATTGTTAAGAAGCTTAACTCGCTATCTGGGTCATTTGCCCTTGGTTCTCATGTTCACATTGGCTATTATGACCAGCAGCAAGCAGATCTTACTTCTAATAAACGAGTATTGGACGAGCTGTGGGATGAATATCCACAGAAGACAGAAAAAGAAATCCGAACAGTCCTAGGAAACTTTCTATTTTCAGGTGACGATGTCTTAAAGCCAGTCTCTACTCTAAGTGGCGGAGAAAAGGCCAGACTTGCCTTATCAAAGCTCATGCTTCAAAAAGCTAACTTTCTCATACTAGATGAACCGACAAACCATCTTGATTTAGATAGTAAAGAAATCCTAGAAAATGCATTAATTGATTATCCTGGAACGATCTTGTTTGTTTCACATGACAGGTATTTTATTAATAGAATCGCTACAAAAATATTCGAAATCTCGAGTAAAAATCTAAGAGAATACTTAGGTGACTATGACTATTTCCTCACCAAGAAAGAGGAGCAATTAGAGCTAGAACGTTTAGAACAAAAACCAGAAGGTAAATCTTCTTCACAAAAAGCTGCTCCATCACAGCAAGAAGGTAAGCTATTCTATCAACAGGAAAAAGAATTAAAAAAGCTTGAAAGACAAAAGCAACGAAGAATAGAGGAGATCGAAGGTGAAATTTCTATTTTAGAGGAGAACATTGAAAAAAATGAAGCTCTGCTCTGCGATCCTGACGTCTACCAAAACCATGGAGAAGTGCAAAGAATTAATACTTTGAATGAACTTCTTCATTCAAAGCTAGAAAATTTAATGAATGAGTGGGAGCAATTGCATTAAAAAAACAGCGAGCTATTTCGCTGTTTTTTTATTTCTTTCAGTATACAATTCAGTTGAATGTTTTCCATCATTCGACATTTTTTGCAAAATTCATAATAACTCCTGTGATTATATGTAAATAAGAGAATTTAGGTACTTTTTATCCACAGTATAATTCCTTTATTTCCAACATATCAACAGACTTATACACATTATCCACAGAAAATATTAAAATTGTCAAAGTTATACACACTCTCTACTAGGTTGATATGACAGTATTTTTAAACCTTTTACACAATTCAACAAAAATCGTGCATATTTTGTGGATAACTCTGTTAATAACTTTTTCCTGACATAATTTCTCCAAAATAAAGAGGCTGACTCAAAGGCAAAGTGTCAGACCTCTATTGCTTTTACTAAATAAAAGCTCTTTATATTGGTGTGTTAAAGGGGGCAGACACTTATGAGTCAACTTCAATAAGATGATAACTCTAGACCTGGATTCGCATTTAGTGCTAAGTCACTTCTAATTCCTTTTTCAAATAGAATGCTACCTGCAGCAGCAATCATTGCTGCATTATCTGTGCACAAAGATAATGGTGGAATGACTAACTTCAAGCCCTCTCTTGTGGAAAACTTCTTTTCTAAGGCTGTTCGCAAACCTCGATTGGCTGCAACCCCACCTGCTAATAAAAGCTGGTTCACTTGATATTTATCCACAGCTTTTGCTGTTTTTGTGACTAATACATCGATGACACTTGCTTGAAAACTGGCAGCAACATCTTTAGCATCCAGCTCAATTCCTTTTTGCTTCGCATTATGAAGAGTATTAATGACAGAAGATTTGAGTCCACTAAAACTAAAATCAAATGAACCTTCACCTAACCATGCTCTTGGTAAATTAATTGTTGGTTCACCTTCATGTGCTAAACGATCAATATGTGGGCCACCAGGATATGGGAGACCCAGAGTTCTCGCAACCTTGTCATAAGCTTCACCGGCTGCATCATCCAACGTTTCACCTATTACATCAAAGTTAGCATGATCTTTCATATAAACAAGCTCAGTGTGTCCACCTGATACAACCAGGGCTAGTAATGGAAATTCTAACTCCGTAATGAGTCGATTTGCATAAATATGACCCGCTATATGATGTACACCTATAAGTGGGATACCTTGGGAAAATGCTAATGCTTTTGCCGCATTTATTCCTGTTAATAAGGCACCAACCAAGCCAGGACCTTCTGTTACTGCAATAGCCGAAATATCATCAAAGCCAAGGTTAGCTTGATTCATTGCCTCCTCAAACACAATTGTAAGTTGCTCGACATGATGTCTTGAAGCTATTTCTGGAACAACACCGCCAAAACGTTTATGACTTTCGATTTGAGAGGCTACTACATTTGCTACAATTTCACGTCCATTTTTAATAATAGCTGCAGCTGTTTCATCACAGCTTGTTTCAATACCTAATATATACTGAACTGTTTGATTCATATTAAATTCACCCACATTACTAAAGCATCTTCTTGATTATCTGTATAATATCTCTTTCTTATTCCGCCCGTTGCAAAACCGACCTTTTTATATAGAGATTGTGCGATATGATTTGATACTCTTACTTCTAGAGATAGTCGTTTTGCACTCATTTCTTTACTTAGCTGAATTGAAAATTTCAGGAGGGATTCACCAATTTTCATACCTCGATACTCGGGGTGTACTGCGATATTTGTAATTTGTGCGTCATCCATAATCACCCATAAACCGCAGTAACCTATTACTTTATTTTCAAATTCAACAACTAAATACTTCGCAAATAAATTTTGCTCAAGTTCATAGTATAATGACTCTTTCGACCACGGTGCAGAAAACGACTGCAATTCTATTTGATAAACCTCTTCTATATCTTCTCTTTCCATCTTTCTTATCGTAAACCTATTATTCAAGTTGTTCACCATCTTATTTTTGCTGTTCTAGCCATTTTGCCTCTGCCTCAGCCAGTCGGATATAATTCGGAACAAGGGAATGAACATCTGATGCTTCTTTGGTCAATCCGATTATCCCTAGCTCGCTAGGTCTTGGGTTATGTAAAGCTACTTGTGCAATTTCACCCTTGTCACCTAACTCTTTAATTATTGTTCCCCTATGAATTTCTACGTCATTTCCAACAAATAAAACCTTTTCATTTCTAGCTTCGAGCATGTTAAGCCAATCAACTAATAAAATATTTTGATCTTTTTCTACTGTTACTAATCCATTGTGCCTATACTGATATAATCCCGTATATACTTGTCCTCTTCTCGCATCAAATATAGGAGATATGACTCCAGCAAAAAATCTTCCGTTTGAAGCCAATACCTCCAGGCTTGAGACTCCTACTATCGGTATTTGAAGGGACCATGCCATTGTTTTAGCAATCGAAACACCAATACGGACACCCGTATACGATCCAGGACCAGTAGCAACTACAATCTTATCTAACTGCTTTGGACTAAGGTCACAATCACTTAGTAGTCGTTCAATTGCTGGCATTGCTCGAACAGAATGATTCTTTTTCAAATTCGTAATGTATTCACCAATTACTTGTTCTTCATCGACTATCGCTATTCCAAGAACATTATTTGTCGTATCAATTGCTAATGCTTTCATTTCTTAACTCCTTACATATATCAACATAATGAGAACCATATGGAGTCATAATGATTTTCCTTGTTGAATCATTTACATAAAAGATTTTTATGTCCAATCGATGACTGGGCAACTGTTCTTCTATAAGATGTGCCCACTCTACTACAGTAATTCCATCTCCATAAAAATACTCATCAAAACCTAAATCTTCATCAGCATCCTCTAAACGGTAAACATCCATATGGTATAAAGGCATTCTTCCTCCTTTATATTCTTTTATTATCGTAAATGTTGGACTGTTTACATTTCTCTTAATTCCTAATCCTGTTGCTAACCCTTTTGTAAATGTTGTTTTACCTGCACCTAAATCACCTTCTAGAGTGACAACATCACTTTTTATTAAAATCTCTGATAACCTTTTTGCAATTGCTAATGTCTCCCCAGCATCATTTGTAATAAATTCATATTGTTCCACTATAATTCACCTTACTTATCTTTTGAAGTGGTTATACCCCGACTTTTCAAGAATGATCGTTGTCTGATCTTCTCTTACTAGTTGTACTCCAGAATGACTATTATTAACCGATCCTATCTTAGTAATCTTAATCGATTGTTCTCCACATGCATTTTTTAATTTTTCCCATGATTCAGGTGAGGTTGTTCCAACTAATTCGAAATCCTCACCCCCAAAAAGAATCCATTTTTTAATATCATAGGATTTCTTTAATCCAAGCAATGCATCACTTACAGGTAATTCTGCTTCATTTATTGTAATCCCCACATGACTGGCGCAAGCAATTTCATGTAGTTCACTAGCTAATCCGTCGCTAATATCATTTAATGAAGCTCTATCTAACAAAGCTATTAGTAAACCAGCTCTAACTTGTGGAGCTGGTTTTTTATGACGGTTAATAAGATAAGACCTATTATACTTACTCACAATGGTAACTTGGTTTAATAATATAGCCAATCCGGCGGAAGAGTCACCAATATTTCCTGTGACAAAAACAATGTCACCATCTCTTGCTTTATTCCTAAGGGTTTGTACGTGGGTTTCTACTTCCCCAATTACTGTAACCGTTACAACAAGTTTGTCAGAAGTTGAAACAGTATCTCCGCCTAACAAATCCATACGATACGCTTCTGCTAACTCTTCCATTCCTTGAAAAATGTTTAAAAGCTCTTGTTCTTCCCATCCTGAAGGAATTGCGATAGAGACTAAATAATAGAGAGGAATTGCTCCCATAGCAGCAATATCGCTTATATTAACAGCTAACGCTTTATAGCCAATTTCCTTTGGAGTCGATAAATGCTTTAGAAAATGGATACCTTCAACCATTGTATCTACACATACAACTTGATGTTTTTGCTTTGAAGGTTCATATAAAGCTGCATCATCACCTATGCCAACTTTTACATTCTTGTTAAACGTACGATTTGTTTTTAATTTATTTATAAAATCAAATTCATCCATATTGATCTCCACAATTTTAATTTATAGTTTAGATTATGAAAAAACCTTAGGAAACGTACTCCTAAGGATTGATCTCTTTATAGTTTAGCTTATAGTAGTAGTTTATCCAAGTTTTATACATTCTATCGTATCACATATGTATTTAAGATGGCACATAAACATTTCCAGCCTATTTATTATGTTCTAGCAATTCACAAAAAAAGACATAAAAAAAACGAAACATCTATGTTTCGTAAGCAATCAAATATGGCGGTCCGGACGGGACTCGAACCCGCGACCTCCTGCGTGACAGGCAGGCATTCTA
>JBNJJO010000049.1:0-29959 GCA_051750265.1 Bacillota bacterium
TGCATGGGAATCAGATCCACTGGCAGTAGTACTATTTCCTTCCGCATGGGAAGCATCACCACTAGCAGTTGTAACATCTCCTTCAGCATGAGAAGAAGCTCCACTCGCGGTGGTACTAAGTCCTTCCGCATGCGAATTTTGACCAAATGTCGGGTCCCCCAATACACCAGCAGCCGTTCCTCTACCTTCTGCATGGGAAAAATGTGCAAATGCTCTCGTATTGAGTCCTTCAGCGTGAGAGCTCTCCCCACTCGCTATGTTAGGTTGATCACCTACTGTATCCGATCCTCCTCCCTCCGCGTGAGAAGCTCTTCCATCAGCTCTGTTACCACTACCTTCCGCATGGGAACGATCTCCGCTGGCGATGGTAAATTGTCCTTCCGCATGGGAAGCAATTCCACTGGCGGTGGTAACATTTCCTTCCGCATGGGAAGAAAATCCACTGGCCATAGTAGTATTACCTTCCGCATGGGATAATGCTCCACTGGCTGTGGTACTTTGTCCTTCCGCATGGGCCACGAGGCCACTGGCGGCGGTATTATCTCCTTCCGCATGGGAAGACTCTCCACTGGCTGTGGTAAGATTTCCTTCCGCATGCGATGTGGTTCCTATGGCGGTAGTTTCAAAACCTTCCGCGTGGGAATTTTGACCCAATGTCGGAAATCCCGATACACCAGCAATCGTGTTTCTACCTTCGGCATGAGAAAAATTTGCAAATGCTCTCGTATTGAGCCCTTCTGCGTGAGAGCTCTCCCCACTTGCTATGTTAGGTTGATCTCCTACTGTATCCGATCCACCTCCCTCCGCGTGAGAGGCTTTTCCACTGGCTGTGTTACGCGTTCCTTCTGAATGGGAACTATTTCCAATGGCGTTAGTAAGAAACCCTTCCGCATGGGAATTACCTCCACTGGCATTGGTATTATTTCCTTCCGCATGGGAGGTTCCTCCACTGGCGGTGGTACCTTGCCCTTCGGAATGGGAAAAATTCCCAATGGCATTGGTATTATTTCCTTCCGCATGGGAAGACTCTCCACTGGCGGTGGTAACATTTCCTTCGGCATGGGAATTATCTCCACTGGCGGTGGTGAAAGCTCCTTCCGCGTGCGAATTTTCACCCAATGTCGGGTCTCCCGTTACACCAGCTCTCGTATTTCTACCTTCTGCATGGGAAAAATGTGCAAATGCTCTCGTTTGGAGTCCTTCTGCGTGAGAGCTATCCCCACTCGCTATGTTAGGTTGATCGCCTGGTGAAACCGATCCTCCTCCCTCCGCGTGAGAGGCTCTTCCACTGGCTGTGTTGCCAATGCCCTCTGCATGGGAAGCCTGACCACTGGCGATGGTACTCAGCCCTTCCGCATGGGCTTCCACTCCAATGGCGAGTGTAACTGCCCCTTCCGCATGGGAAGAAACTCCGCTGGCTAAGTTACCGCTCCCTTCCGCATGGGAATTCGATCCACTGGCGGTTGTATTCTGTCCTTCCGCATGGGAATTCGATCCACTGGCGGTTGTATTAAATCCTTCCGCATGGGAAGCAGCTCCACTGGCGGTAGTTAAGGTTCCTTCCGCATGAGAAAAATTCCCACTTGCCTCTGGACCTCGAAATGGAAAACTGGTGATATTAAAAGTCCCCCCTTCGGCATGAGAAGCAAACCCACTTGCTATTGTACCCACCCCTTCTGCGTGAGCACTATCTCCGCTGGCTAACGTAGAGGCTGGGTTGCCATTTTGATCAACTGCGCCCCCTTCGGCGTGAGCGGCTCTTCCGGTTGCCGTATTTCCTTCGCCTTCTGCATGAGCATTCAAACCTTGCGTTGGATCGCCTGCATCGCCTGTTGTCGTATTTTGTCCTTCTGCGTGGGAGTTTTCTCCGAGGATTGTGTTCCACTTCCTTCTGCATGGGATGCAAATCCACTGGCGGTGGTATTGAATCCTTCTGCTACAGAACATCCATTTGCAGCATCAGTTAAAATACAACCGTTAGCACAACAAGGTTCTACTGCTAAAATCCCTACTTCATGTTCTTGATTCGCTTCTTCCGGATTTTCACTAGACTTCATCTCGTTCTGATCAGACATCAATCATTCTCCTTTTCAATGTAATTACGGTATAATATGCCATTAATTGAATGATAGATTGGGGAGATAACGTGGAAATCGAATACTCGAAGAAAATGTAGCATTTCATTACCAATCACTTTTGGATTCTTTTCAAAATCTTATATTTATTGGCATTTTTATTAGTTACCCTTACTCCCTCTATGAAAGAAAGAATATCTCTTGTTTTATCAGTATTTCATTGTGATCCAAGATGCCAGTGAAACAAGAAAAAGCGCATTTTACATAATGTCATCTTCTCGGAACCAAAAAGCCTCAGAAGGAATCACAAAACCAAAAAAAGGATTTTGGAAGAATTTTTCCAGGTAAACGATTCCTTGTAATTAATTTAATAAAATCGTGGCTTGTTAATTTGAAGCCTCTTGGATTCAATAATCCAGGGGGCGCTTTAATTGAACAAGCAGCTAAAAGGATCTTCGTTTTTGAAGATCCTTTTTCAATGCCGATAATCTCTCATTATGTAAACTTACTTGAAGGTCATACGTATTTCACATGGAATAATACATACATGAGTTTAAGTGAAATGAGGGTGAACAATCTATGAAGGTAGATCAAAAAGCATCCATACGAAGTATTTTAAAAGTATTGGCACAAGAAGAAGTAAAGACAGGTGATGTGGCTAAACAAATACCTGGCATAAGTGAAAAACCATTTAGAAACGCATTAAAAGAGGCTGGATATGAATTTAGAAACTCTGGCCAAAAAGGTTGGTTTTTTATTGAAGAAGGTGAAGAACCTCTTGAGTATTTTTGATTATGTGAAATCCAGTTCACCTAAAGTTCATACGGATTTCACACAAAGTAATAAGATGTTCACAGAGAGTAATAAGGAATTCACAAATAATTCACCTATTATTCATGAGCAGTTCACCCAAGATGAAATCGATATGATTAAGGAAATGCTTAAATCATGGCAAGAGGTTGCCTCAACTACACAAACTAATGAGCAAAGTCTTTATAACCGCGTCAAACAGTTGCCACAAAGTGAAAAAACAAGAAAGACTATTGTTATTGATCGTGTCATTGGTAAACGTTTAGATGAGTTTTGTGAAGCTGAGAGGATCAATAAGTCTGATTTGTTGCATTTAGCATTAGCCGACTTTCTAGAGAAGTATGAAAAGTGATCAAAGAAACAAAAAGAAAAAAGAGTAACACAAAAATTAGTTTTAACCAATTTTTGTGTTACTCAATGCACGTAAGAGAAGTGAAGAAATATTCATATAAGTTTATGCTCTTTATAAATAAAAAATAAGGTTATCCAATAATTACCAACAACCGAATTATAGGCATTAGCATAGGATACTATACCTCCGAATTATTAGGATCTTCCGATCGAAGATCCTTTTTCAGTACCTATAACATCGCTTATGTGAACTAGTTTTGTATAGGACCTTGTTCAGCAATCGGGCCATATTGCGGAATAAGAGAAGGAATATTATTAGATAGTAAATCGAACTTTAAGGTATTCAATTAACGGACAGATTTATGTAAGAGATATTCTTTCATCTCTCGAATTTTTTCTGGATCTCGAATCGGTTCCCGGTACTTGCTCCTGATCCTTTACACGTGCTGATCGTCCTTTTCTCCCTTCTCCTCAATTCTTTTTAACAGTTCAATGATTTGTTCATTTTGTTTATGTACTTTCTTAAATTCAGATTCTACGGCAATGATTAACCAAAAAGAGCAACGGTGCGATAGCTGAAAGTAAAACAGATAATATCCCAGGTCCAATATCAATTCCAATCCTCCCCCAATAAATTAAACTTAGATATACAAACAGATTCAATATGTTAAGGTGAAAAGGCTGAATTTTTGTCGAAAAAACAAAAACCCCTGATTCGACAGGGATTTCCGTGCTTTTTTATGGTTGGGATGAGTTTAACAAACTAACACTTTTGTTAAACTCATCATCCTAAAAAAATATTCTCATGAATTTAATAGCTTTTGTTTTTCACTCTGAAACTCTTCATCAGTAAGGCATCCTTGTTCTTTTAACTTGGCTAATTCTTTCAGGTGCTTAATCGATTGTTCTTTTATTTTTGCTAACTCTTTGAGTTCTTCAACACGATTAGATTGATTTGCAGGAACTGAGTTAAGCAGTACCATTACTTGATTTGGCCCAGTACGCTCCATTACTCGATATCCCTGACTTGCCTTCGTTGCTATTCCCTCATCGCTGGGGTTACAATACCCATTGACTTCACAGGTGCCATCATCTCGAATTAACAGTTTTCCTACTAAACCAACGGCCACCCATTCCGGCCGCTGGAGACGGGAAACATAGTCTTTTCTTGGATCCCAATTAGGGTTCAGAATGGGCTGGATTTCTTTGCGCTCAGGAAGAATGATTCTGCCTTCGTTATCTGTCTGCGCAGGAATGGTTACCTCGTGATGCTGGATTCTTCCCCATTCATCTGTCACAAACTTGTCTTTCCATCGCATTTCTCCACTATCCCCAATCACACCAGGAGTAGCACTCGTAACGCCTGCAATATACGTATCCTTGCTCGTTGCTTTACATATCTTCTTTCCTTTTGTTGTCACAAAATATCCGGCATCAATCGGGTTCCCGTCTGTGGTTTCAAACATCTCCGCATAATCGGCGCCTCCGGGAACAAACATTCCATCTACAAACATGCTGCCGCTGGATCTAATTGATGTAACTGTTCATTTGTGACCGATGTTAAAATCCCAATGAATGGGCCGATAATCATTTCTCCCTCACTAAAAGAAATTTCATATGGGGAAGTTGTTGGGATATTTAACGATTCTATGACATTAGCAGAAAGCGATAATTGATTGTCATTAATGGAATCAGAAAAATAAACTGAAACGGAAACTGCTCGTATGCCATATTGGCGGTGGTACCACTTCCTTCCGCAACAGAACATCCATTTGCAGCATCTGTTAAAATACAACCGTTGTCACAACAAGGTTCTACTGCTAAAATCCCTACTTCCTGTTCTGTATTCTCTTCCTCCTGATGTTCACTGGACTTCATCTCGTTCTGATCAGACATTCATCCTCCTCCTTTTAAATGTATCATGGTATAATATGCCAGGTGAGTAGGAGAAATAACGAAGAAGTCTAATACTTAAAAATGCAGCGTTTCATTACCAATCCCATTCGGACTCTTTTCAAAATCTTATATTGATTGGCATTTTTATTAGTTACCCTTACTCCCTCTATGAAAGAATGAGTATCTCTTGTTTTCTCAATATTTCATTATGATCCAAGATGCCAGTGAAACAAGAAAAAGCGCATTTTACATAACCTCATTTCTCGGAACCAACAAAACACCTTGATCTAATAGTGATCAAGGTGTTTTCAATTTAACAAAATAAGCATTTTGTTAAATTGAGAATAGATTTTGTTTAATAGACGATAACCGGTTCTCTTTTCATAGTCACCTTCATTAAATAATAAAAGTGAACTAATCCAACACCCTAATCAAGGAAAGAGAGTTGATAATAAATTGCAGAAGAGAAGAGAAATTCAGTCCTTCTTTGTACGTAACGGAAACAAACACTATAAAAAAATTGCATTAACCTTTGACGGTGGAGGGGATGCCGATGGAGCAAAAGCTATTTTAGATGTACTTAAAAAACATCACATAACTTCTACTTTTTTTTTAACAGGTCAATGGGTTGAGAAATTTTTAAACTTAGCTAAATCCATTGTAAATGATGGCCATGAAATTGGTAATCATACCTACAGCCATCCGGACTTAACAACATTAAGCCGTAAAGACATCATAAATGAAGTGACTCTTGGTCAACAAATAATTAAGCAGGTTTTAGGAAAAGATACTAAACCTCTCTTTAGGCAACCTTACGGTCATGGGAACAAAGAAGTTCTTAGAGCAACAAAGCTGGCAGGATTTGATTATAGTATTCACTGGAGTTTGGATACTCTTGATTGGAAACAACCTTCTGTTGAATTCATTACCCAACGTATCCTGAATAATATTACAAATGGGGACATTATTTTAATGCACCTTGGTGGTCGTCAAACAGGATCTGCATTAGAAATTGCCATTCCTGAATTAAAGTATAGGGGATTCGACTTAGTGACTGTTACTAATTTACTAAAAGGTAAGAATAAAAGATAGGAACATTATTCTAATGTTTACTCATATTTATTCGAGAATTCACCTAAGTTTATTTTATCAATTCCTTATTGTTTGAAATATGAACTTATTTTTTTATCTAAACATTGGTTTAATCGTAATTTATATAGATGATCATGGAGTGAATAATGAATATTAGATAAACTAGATTAGACATCTTTAATAAATGCTGTGTTAGACTTTTATATATAAGGGAGCTATCAAATATGCGCATTCTTTTTCTAGAAAGTCATCCAATGTGGATCCATGGCCTTCCAAATGGCTTTAAGGATTTAGGGCATCAAGTTAAAATTTCAGGGCCGCTAAATAACCCAAATATAGAAAAAATCATTAGGGATTTTAATCCCCATCTTTTTATCTCAATATCCTGGGGACCTGAAAATGACTCACCTGAAAAGCAAAATAAAATTAAAAGAATAGTCAAATTCTCAGAAGTTCCCCACGTTTATTGGGCAACAGAAGACCCCACACATACACAAACCTTTTCTTTACCATATATAAAAAAAGTGCAACCTGATTTTGTATTTAGTATTTGTCCTAAAAGAGTAAAAGATTATAAAAAGCTGAATATTAAAGCTGCTCACATGGATTTTGGATATCATCCAAAAGTTCATTTTCCCACAAATTCCGATCAACATTATCAGTGTGATCTTGCTGTTGTTGCCAATGCTTATCCTACAAAACTTACACAATATCCAAATCATTATCGTCACGAATCACTAAAAACATTGATTCGACCACTTCTCAAAGAAAACATACGTGTAGATTTCTGGGGAAGATATTGGAATAAAATGAAGCAACATCTTGGTTATGACATTCCTGAAAACTGGATTCACGGTTATTTACCCTATACAGAAGCAAATAAAGTTTATTCTTCTGCGAATATTGTTATTGGTTTGCAAAACCATACTACACAGCTTACTCAACGTACTTATGAAATCCTTGGATCTGGAGGGTTTTTGGTCACCTCGGACACTGCGGAGATAAGAAGCCTTTTTAAACCTGGAAAAGACCTTGTAGTTTCCTCATCTCCGGAAGAAACCACTAAAATCGTACGATACTATCTACAGCATCCAGAGGAACGAATACACATTCAAAACCAGGGTAAACATACTGTCGAAAAGCATTCTTATAAATACCGTGCCCAATACATTATTAATATATTACAACAAAATAAAATCCTAAAGTAATCTGTCTAATAAAAAAAGGGGGAAGATAATGCGTATTCTTTATTTAGAAAGCCATCCAATGTTTACCCACGGACTTCCTAAGGGATTTCAAGACTTAGGTCATGAGGTCAAAATATCAGGAACTTTAACGAAAAAGGACGTTTTACCCATGATTTCCGGTTTTAATCCTGATCTTATTTTTGCTATTGGATGGACAGGAAAACATTCTTTTATAAACAAACAGTTATGGATTGGTGAGTATATACAGAAATTAAATATTCCCTATATCTATTGGGCAACGGAGGATCCTGGGTATACAAAAAAGATTTCTTTACCCATTATCAGAAATGGCAAACCCGATTTTATTTTTACCATTTGTCCTCAGAAAATTAAATATTACGAAAGTCTAGGATTTCAGGCAGCACATTTAGATTTTGGATACCATCCTAGTGTTCATACTCCTGTTTTATGCCATGATCAATATTGTTCCACCATCGCTTTGGTTGCAAATGGTTACTCTCAATTATATAAAGAAAACCCCAAACATTTACGTTTTTATTTACTTCGTACTTTAGTTAAGCCACTTTTGGAAAATGGTTTCCGTATTGATTTTTATGGTCATGATTGGGAACACGCGGAAATAGTCCTTGATTGTAGCATTCCACAGGAATCGTTTCACGGTTATTTACCCTATACAGAAGCAAATAAAGTTTATTCTTCTACGAATATTGTTATTGGTTTGCAAAATCGTTTCAACCAGCTTACTCAGCGCACTTACGAAGTTCTTGCATCTGGTGGATTTCTGCTTACTGGAGATACCCCAGCAGTTAGAAGTTTATTCACCCCAGGTAAAGACCTTGTTGTTTCTTCATCAGAAAAGGAAACAGTACGTTTAGTTCATTATTTTTTAGAAAAAAGAGATGAACGTCGGAAGATTCAAAAAAATGGGAGAAACACAGTCACTAAATATTCTTACAAAAATCGTGCTAAATATGTTCTTCAGGTATTACAGAAACATAATATATTATAAGATAAGCATATAAATAGTATATCTTAGGAAAAGAGTAATGGATGGTGACCAAAATTGTGCGAGTTCTTTTCTTAGAAAGCAGTCAAATATGGTTAAATACACTACCATATGGCTTTAGGGACGCGGGACATAAAGTTAAATCCTCCGGTCCACTAACGAAAGAAAATATACTTAAAATCATTAAGAATTTTCATCCAGATTTCGTAATTTCAATTGGGATGGGACCTGAAACAAATCCAAATAAACAGAGTTTAATTAGACATTATGTAAAACCATTTGGCATCCCTATTATTTATTGGGCGGTAGAAGATCCTCATTTTACCCATTCCTTTACAATGCCTTTAATCCATCGAATGAAGCCCGATTTTGTATTCACTCTATCAAAAGAAAAAGTGAATTTTTATAAACAAAAAGGGATTCCATCAGCACATTTAGATTTTGGATTTCATCCTTCTGTTCACTCATTTGTTGAAACTGAAGAACACTATCGATCTTCCATTGCAATCGTTGCTAATGCATATCCTAATGTTCTTAACAGTTCACCTGATCACTATCGTAATCAATCCCTTAAAACATTGATCCAACCTCTTGTATCAAAAGAAATTCTATTTTATGTTTGGGGAAGGGATTGGGAAAAGATGAAACCCTTTTTAGGAAAAGAAATACCTAAAAGTTGGATTAAAGGATATATTAACTATCCGGAAGCAAATAAGGTATACAGTTCTGCTGATATAATGATTGGCTTACAAAACTATAAAACACAAGTCACTCAACGTACCTATGAAATTCTAGGATCTAAAGGCTTTCTTATCACTTCAGACACGGATGCAGTTAGGGAGTTATTTAAACCAGGTCAGGACTTAATTGTTTCTTCATCTTCAGAAGAGACCATTAATTTAGTTGAGTATTACTTACAGTATCCTGATAAACGTAAACGAATTCAAGAACAAGGAAGATGTTCAGTTCAAAAGCACTCCTACAAATATCGTGCAGAACAGATTATTCGCACCTTAAAAATAGAAAAAATTATCTGATAAATCACGAGACGCCATAGATGTATTAGGAAAGCTAAGTTTCGAACATTTTAAATTGACCCTTCTAGAACCAAATTTCATTACTTTTCTGGAAGAGAAATATTCTGTTTTGGCCCAGTAACAGCATAGCTGACATCATCCATAATTAGATGTTAAACTTTCCAAAAATCTAATATAATAACAATTCCAGTAATTTAAAAGTTCCGGTAACAGTATTTATAGGAACTTTTAAAACCTTATTGCAGTCTATAACAGTTATGCTGTTGTTAGTCCTTTTTAGATAAATAAGCATTATCTTGATAACAAGTAATTTTATCTTCAGGTTTCCATAAGGTCATCTTCTGAACCAACAAAACACCTTGATCTAGTAGTGATCAATGTGTTTTCAGTTTAACAAAATATCACTTTTGTTAAACTCGTCATCCTGAAAAACTATTCTCATGAATCTAATAGTTTTTGTTTTTCACTCTGAAATTCTTCTTCCGTTAAAAAGCCTTGTTCTCTTAAATACAGCTCTTTACTACAATCATACGGAAAAGCAGAATTTAATTAATAAGTGTTATGCTAATAAGGGTTATCCGGTAATTTGAAGATCCCTTTTTCAGTGCACTAGTTTTACATAAGATTGTCTAATGGTGAAGTTCCTGTTTAAGTCATCGACTTTCTGACAACTCTAGTTGATTTCAAGTTTATAACTCCTTTGTTTTATTTCAATTTTTAATACTAGCTGAAAATCCGCATTTCTTCTAATATATTTGTCTATTTCCTATTAAGAGATTTTACATATGTTATTAAAAGGAAAGGAGGTGGAGAAAAGATGTCTAGTAAAAAAGACTGTTCAAATAATAATGATAATAATAATGTTAATAATAATGTTTGTAAGTATACTACTTCCATCTACACTTCTAACTTTACCAAATGCTTGATTAGGTACTCTAAAACTCATATAGTCTATTTACCTCCCCCAATTTACAGGTAAATAATAACATATATTTTTTAAAATTATTTAAAAAGTTACAAATACTAATTTTAATTCTCTTCTTTATTGAGCTATCTGACCTTATTGTTGAATACAAGTAATTACATATCAACACAGGCATTTTTAATCTAACTTTCAAAAAATTTATTTGTACATTTTCTTTATAAGAACGGTCAAAATTTATTATAAATAATTATCAAAAACCATGGTTTTTAAAACAAATCTAAAAAACAATAAAAAACTACTATTTTTTTGAAATACGTATATCAAAACTCATATCAAAAACTACATATCATAAAGGGATATTTTTGATATGTATAACTTTTTTTATTTAACGTAATTTTTCATATTTAAATTTCGTAAATTTTCTTACAGAATTGAATATAAAAGGTGTTAAAGTTGAAAAATTAGATGGAGAAAAGTTAAATGCAGAAAACCAATTTTAGATAGATATTTTTCCTTTAACAAACTGGTGCTTTCGTGAAGCAGGAGGAGTTGTTGCAGTTCCTTTTTTAGTATAAAACGACATTTAATTTTAAAATAATGACGCCAAATTAAAAAGAAAGTTACAAATTAGGCGCTCTCCCCTTTTTAAAAAATGAGTGAGCTGCATCCCCTAAGTTACAGAAGTATTTTTTCATGGTACTTCAACAAGTACGATTTGTTTTTTTGACTGTCCATAAAACAAGTTATTTTCTACTTAATTGACTTGGCTATTTTGAACATCTCTGTTTTTAATTCTTTCTATAAATGTTCCGTCTTGCATAGAGTATAGAACAGCCTGAATGGATCCGTCAGCTTACATTCTTTCCATTTTCCTTTTAAGCCAAAACGGACTGTACAAAAGGTAAAAGCTAACAATTATCAATATTTCTAGCGAGATAAGATACCACGGCCATGGACCGAGGAAATCTAAAAGAGAAGCGTTTCCGGGCTTTTTCATGATGTATAGGTAGTTCGCCCCCAACCACTTATTAAGAAAAAATACGCAAACAGCATAAAGGTTGACAATGAGAACTGTCACCCACATTGAACGAATCGTCGGACGATATTTGTAGGCAAAAACCATAAATAAACAGGCAAGCACTACTCCTCCATGTGAAACAAAAAACTCAATATATTGAAAATGAGGAAACGAAAACCGTCCAAGATCAGGTGTCAAGATGGCTTGAATAGAACTGCCTAAACCGGCAAAATACATAAATTGAAAAAGTCTGAAGTTTCTCGTTAATAGCAAAATAATAGCAAGAATGACAGCAAGATCACTAAGATGAAGTGGCAAAGCAGTTTTAATCGACCAAGCATTCTGACCTACAAGCCATAAATGATGAATAGTATCAAAAAGCAATAAGAGATATGCTAGAGAAAATTGAATAAACGTTTTTTTCTCCTGCTTCTGAATCTCCGCTCTAAAAACAAAAAGAAGAATACCAAGAAGTAAAATGATTGTGATCGTCAATATGTGCTCCCCTGAAAAAAGATGAAAAGGATCTTGTTTCGAGTGGAATTGAAAAAAATTTATCATCTTAAACTCCATTCCTAAACGGGTTTTTCAAACGAAATTCCAACAAGTCTATACAGATTGCTTTGTTAGATAATATAAAAAAAGCGGTATCATCTTAATGCATTTTAGCTATTTGTTTGAATTTTGTTATTAAAAGAGGAACTAAATTCTTTAGTGATAATCTCTCTACAAAAAAAAAAATTTACTTTTTTAGTATTAAGTAAAATCGATAGATTTATGTTACAAAAAAGAAGAATTTAAAGCTATTTATTAGGATTACTCATCAACAATCGCGCCCGATTGTTGAAGATCACTAAAGCTTTTATTAGCTGGTTTCTATCAGTTTACATTCTTTCTATGCTAGTTCTCCCATTGGCTATCGATTTGAGCGATATATCGAATTTATAGCCATATAATCACTAATGAAAGATCTTCTTCTATGTTAAATGAATTTGAAGTTTAGTTTTTTAGTGGGGACTTTGGTTATTGCTCAAAGAATTAAAAAGGAGTTTACAGCATAGGTACTAATTCTTTCTCAAACTCTGTTATAGCAGCAACGTTTGGCATATTACCAGTTGTTCGCATTTGAATACTATTCATTACATTTTGAACAGGACGAAGCATATTTCTATTTCGATTTCTTTTTAACCCCTATGCGGCTGCACTAACCCCTAGACCTAATACAGACGCCCACACCATGCCTCTATTGTTTCTTTTTCTGCCAAACATCTTAAAAATGTTTTGTTTTCTCTTTGTATTCAAAAGCGCTGGTATCTAGTTATTCATTTTCAAGCACTTCCTCTCTAGAAAATTTGGAAAGCAAAACTTTTCCCTTCCATTATATAATATTTGCTTCACAGGTTTAATAATGCTGGCAATCTTTTGATCAGGACTTAATTTCAGTAAACCATTCGATAAAGTGCTTAAACTGATTAAGACAAAAAAAGTAATTGACGAACACACGAAAGCACACATACGATAGCTACTTTTTAAAATGATGGAGTCTGTTCGGAACTATTTTACGTTCACATTAATATTTTGGCTATTAATTCAGATGGTTCTTTTGAATGGATTTGAGAATGAAAATTTGCTACCTGAAGTTGATAACTATTTAATCCATCTTTATCTTGGAGAATGGAAAGGATTTGTTCATAAATGTTTCCCTTGTTTAAATGAAACACAAGACCTGCTTCTTTTAAATGCTGTAGATTTATTTCTTCTTGGTCTGGCAAAGCATTATAAATCATAATAGGCTTACGCTTAGAAAGACTTTCACTGATCGTTACTCCTCCAGGTTTTGTTAAAATAGCATCGATTTGATCATAAAGATCATTCATTTTCTTTCTGCAGCTGATATAGGGGTAAGGAATCATATAATGATTTTGTAGCTTTTTTAGCTTTTCATATAATTTTATATTTTTTCCACATAGTACATAAAATTGAATAGGCTGAGGAGAAATCACATCTCCAAGATTTTCAAGTAATTCTTCTATTCCCCCAACCCCCAGATTTCCACCTGAAATTAACACAGAAGATACTGACTTCTTTTTATACTCGGGTAGTTGTAACTGTTTTTTTATTTTGGAATGGATGGGACAAAATGAAAGTCGATATGCCCGATTGAAAATGAAAAATACATGCCTTTCAATTTCTACCTTTTTCTTAAAGCTATTGTTTGTCATCTATATACCTTGTTCTCATAAATAATTATTCTAGAAATTAAAGAATTCGCTAAAAATAAAGCATGAATGAAAATTATAAAATGCGAAGGTGGAATATAAGATTTAGATTGAGGCATGCCTAAAATAAATATAATGATTTCTATAATAAAAAAGAAGCTGCCGAATCAATTCCTTTATTCTACTCTTGCGCCCTTTAATAGAATATACATAATCAACTAACATACAAGAAAAGTGTAAAAATTTAATACTCATCCATTAGATTACCGTTTTTATCAAAAAACTTACAATTCCTAAATGTATGTCCATCATTCGAATGTGGTAAATAAATCCAAGTAACAGCAGCCTCATTAACACTAAACTCTTGTTCAATTAGTTGTTCATTTACACTAACTTGCATTTTAGCAATTTCATTTTCTGGGGTAGTCACAACCATAAATTTTAAACCATTAGATTTCTCATCATTCCGAAGATAAATTAAGTATGATCCAAATGATTGACCAGCACTGCTTTCTATATGGTTCCATTCATAGTTACCTTTTTTATTTTTTTGAGAATTGAATATAACCAGGATTATTATTAGATAAAAAGCCCACCAACCAACAATGAAAAATAGCAACCTGTTTAAAGAAACGGGTTGCTATCTTTATTAGAAGGTTTTAAAACGTAGTTTTTGAACCTTATTCTAAAATATCCAATATCCATTCTTTCAAATCAACAATACGCAAATGATCTATGCTTTTATTGGTTCCTGTAACAATAATAGGTGTAAGAGAATCATTTTTATGCATCGAACCATGGGCGCCTCCACCTGTATGTTCAGGAGAACTTTCTCCAATAAATTCGTAGCCGGGTTTGGCATCTAATACTAGAAAATCTCCTTTTTGTGAATGTAATGCACCGTACAATCTTGCTAATCCATCAGGATAATCTCCATATTCTATCTGATTGTTATTTTTTATAGTCAAATCAAGAATGGAGCTTTTTCCTTTTATAGACCAAGTTTGATTATAAACATCTTTAAAAGATCCTTCGGGCTTGAATTGAAAAGTCCCTTCTTGATCTCCTGATTTCACTTGAATC
This sequence comes from Bacillota bacterium, assembly GCA_051750265.1. Classification (GTDB taxonomy): domain Bacteria; phylum Bacillota; class Bacilli; order Bacillales; family Bacillaceae; genus Metabacillus. The sequence continues at coordinate 14,721 of JBNJJO010000049.1, forward strand.
ATGTCGTTTTCTTTCCATGCAATCCATGCTATTCGCTCATCATCTTGCAATCTACTTGCAATATCTTGCAGAGAAAAATCCTCACTGATCTTATATACATATGCCATTCGTTCATTTGCTGTAATGACAAGTTCATCTTTATTACGAACAGGCTCATCAAGCCTTAAAATATTGTAGTTCGAAAGAGCGTCTCTTAAATTAATTAATGCTTCTTTTTTGTTCTTTTTAACTAATGATTGCTTACTGTCCCCAATGATAATCCAAATCATATTATCAAGGGCATTATTCCAATTTGGAAATACATTTAATATTTCCTGTAGTTGATTATCAAGTTCCTCAATACCTTCAGTCGTCATAGGTCCCTTTCTATGAACGACATGATCATTTACCGGAAAGTACATGATCGTAAATTCAGGAAGTATGTTTTTCTCTAAAAGATATTTTAATTCTTGGGCTGCAAATGCATCATTAAGCCCTAGCCGATTTACTAAATGTAAATTATTTTCGTCCTGACGAAGAAAAGCGCCCACTGATAACATCTTAGGTCCAAAGGTATTGTAATGGTCCGGCAAAGTAGTAGTTTTCTCTAAGACATTTGGAATCTTTAGAGTGTGCTCATAATTTCCACGATAAATAATAGAGTTAATAGAAGCTGTTCGTTTCCCTCTATTGTCTAATACTTCGTGAATGGTTTCAACATTAGGACTGAGATCCACATTATTAAATTGGTATAAGGAATCTTCAGCAAACTGAGAAGCCCCAATCTTCATCATTTCGAAAAAACCATTTCCGTAATTAATAATACGTTGTTCATCTTCGTCATACCATACAAGACCGGGGATTTTATGTTTATCGGGGTAAGTACCTGTTATTAAAGAGCTATCAATTGTCACTGACATTGTTGGATAGGAACTGACTAAGTTTTTATTATAACGGCCATGATTCAAAAAAAATTCCAGAGCAGGCGCTTTATTCTCTTGAATCGCTTTCTTTAAAGATTCATCCATCAATGAATCAATAATAAGAAGGACAATTTTAGGGGAGGTTTGGTTATTCATTTGAATCGCAATAGGAGTATCTTGCTCTTCGATATTTTCATGAAGAGAGCAGCCAATTAATAGGATGGAAAGGAATACAATAAAAATCGAACGAAATCCCATCATCATTCCACCTTCGTGTTTTATAATTTTCATTCGTCCTTTATTCTTAACGATTTCTTCACTTTGTATGAATTTTATTTATGGAGAACAAGGTAGAATTACAGAGACGTTAAATTCACAGATAAACAGCCCATAAGGGGCCAATATAATTCGAGTCTGGTAGGTAGTAGTTTACTCCGATTCCCCTTCGTGAATGTCCGGCCATTTTCTCAACCGACTACGCCATTTCAAAAGGAGAAAAATAGCTATCGTACAACACAATATGATTAAGATGAACTTCAAAAAATGTTCTATCCAAGTAAAAATAAGCTGCCATTGATTACCGAACACATAACCTATACCGATAAATACGGATATCCATAAAGCTGACCCTGTATAGGCATATAAAGCAAAGGTCCGATATGGAACTTGAATGATGCCTGCAAAGTAGCTATTGAACTGTCTGACCCCGGGCAAGAAGAAACCAAATAGAAGCATTTTGTTCCCATATTTCTCATAAATTATTCTTGTTTTCTTCAAATATTTTGGCTTCAAAAACAGATATTTACCGTATTTTTCGATTAGTGGCATACCTAACTTGTTTCCGATCCAATACGTAGTCGTTATCCCTAGTACCGATCCAGAATACGCCGCAGCTAGAGCTGGTAGAAGATCTAGAACATTTTTGTAGGATAAATATCCGGTGTATGCAAGTGTCGAGTTTCCAGGAGGTATCGGAAGAGCAATTAATTCCATGGGCAGACCGATCAACAACACTAAATATCCATATTGAGCAAACAAACATTCAACGATTTCCATAAACTCTCCTCATTCCTGCCTGCTTTATTCATTTGTTTGATAGAGGATAGACGGATTATCCATGTCTATATTAAGTCCTATAATATTATTGTTTGTTAACTATTAGACTTTATACAAAAAATGGGGCAGACATCACAGATAGACAAATGTCCTTTTGTAGTGCCTGACATCCTAGTCATCAAGTCAAACAAATGATTATTTTATCTTATTCAAGAATCTGGCCCTAAAAAGGAAAATGAGCGCTTACCCTTGTTCCAGGATAGCGCCCGATTGCTGAAGATGGTTATTAAAGGAAATCCGTTATCTTATTAAAAAAGTATCTTCTAGTTCCATCTTTTTAAGACAATTATTAAGGATATTTTTATCAATTCCATTTACTAAATGATACTTTTCTTTATAAATTGAGCTAATAGCTCTTTTTATATCTTCTTTACTTTGTTTATTAAAATATAGATTCTTAATAAAAAGGTTTAGTGGTATATCTCCTACCTCATTATGTTAAGATGGTTGTCGATATATAATTTCTTCGTACTTTTCATAGTCATTTCTATCAAAAAATCTATTTCTTTTGATACAATCTTCCTTTTCCTCTTCCGTATGTACCATATCTTGTGTTTCTGTTTCTAAGAAAATAGCTCTAAGTGATAAGTTTCCTGCTGAAATAGCGTCTTTATTTAATAAACCTTCTAATTTCACTAATGTTTTTGAGCCTAATCCGTTACTTTGTATAAGAGGATTAGTTACTATATATACAATGAATCCTGAATTTACGTCAGCAAAATAGTCCTGTTGCAAATGAAACAAGCTGATCTCCTTCAATCCCTATCAAGAAATGATAATTGTTCGGTCTTCTGTTTTTAGCATATTGTAAACTTCTTAGAAAAATATTGTGCGGTTCTCTCACTTCAATAGGAAATGATTGATCATATAATTCTATAACCATTTCTAAGTTAAATAAATTTTCCTCAGTAATTTCAACCCACTTTATCGTCAAAACATACCACCTAGTTTAATATTCAATTAATTGTATCACTAGATGTTATTAATGTTTATATATACCTTATTCTAGGATATGGCCCTTAACCATAATGAAAGAGCACAATTCTTGCTACAGAATTGCGCCCTTTAATGAAATAATTATAAACTCTCTGGTAAATGATGTTTATACATCTCTAATACATCCGTATGTTGTTTTAACACTGATATCGTTTTTGGATGTGGCTTCACAAAAATAACAGGATAATCCATTTCATCAAATCTCTCTTGGGGAGTAAAAGCTAATTTTTCTTCATCAATTGAAAATTTGGCATTAATCCCCTTTTTATTTCCGCGAGCATCTAGCCTTTGCCATTTATTTAGTGTTTTTAAAAAGACAGCATTCAAAGCATGAATACAGTACCCTTTTTCAGGTGTATCAAACAACATTAAACGTTGATAACAGAAACCTATTGGTATTCCTTGTGAACGTAATAAAGATGCTAGTAAATGGGATTTTGCATAGCATATCCCTTCCTTATAAGTCAAAACATCTGATGCATTACATGTAACTCGTTTCCCTTTGATATCCCAAGAATGAGATATTTCATCACGAACAAATTCAAAAGCAACTTTTGCTTTTTCAATTTCAGTTTGAGATGGGTTAAAAAGATAATCTGCTTTTGACTTTATCAAAGGGTGAGAATAATTAATTTCGTTTAATTCAAGCAAATAATCTTCTAAATTATCAGTTTCACATATTAGATGCACTAGCTCCACTCCTCAATCAATTTTTCGTGATGCTTGCCCTAATTGAGTCTCTTCATCATAGAAACAACTTTTATATTTATACCGTTTGGTTTATGTACAACTTCCTTATCATAGATTCCATACCCAATTGAACTATATAACTTTATATTTTTAGGCACAGTCATACGAACTTTGCAAAATATCGTAGTTACCCCTTTTTTATTGCGTATTCTTCTAAAGACCTTAATATTTTTTTCGCAATACCAAGACCTTGTTTTTCTGGAATTACTGATAGTCTATAAAAATATAAACCCTCTTCTTTTAATTGAAAACGAACCATTCCAACTGGCTGATTATCAACATAACTAATTAAACCTTGCTCACCGTCTTTTAAGGCAATTAAAACAGACTGAACAGTTTCCTCCAAAGCGCTTGAAGGTGGTACTTCGTCTTTATATTCCATAAATGCCTTAATCATTAAGTCGTGTATAATCGGTGCATCTGATGCCTTAGCAAATTTTACCTCCAAGTTATATCCCTCCCTTGCTTGTTATAAATATACATTTTATTGTATATTTAATCAACAGAAAGATATAGCATATTCATAATTTGATGAATCAACGTTTTCGTCTTCTGAAGAACCATAGCTACTTTATAAAAAAAGTGGGTTTTATGTAACCTCTTACTCAATTAAATGGCCCTTTAAAAGTAAAAGAGCACTACCCCTTTTATTCAAGGATAGCGCCCGATTATGGAATAACGAAAATATGAAAAATAGCTTTCAAAACAGTTCACCTGTTATTAAAACAACTATCACGTTATAAATTTATAACAAAATCAAATAAGTTTTAGTTTACTACAATTTGACACCTTAAAGTGCCTGTCGGGGCCCCTTGTTATGAAGGACGCTATTTTTTTCGCCTCACTAGTGATAGGTTCTAGTTATTACCATTAATGTTAATCATTTGTACCTTGAAGAGTATTTCTTTTTTGGTTTAAAAGTCTAATCAAAGCAATAAATCCACGTGATGACCAGAACGTCATTGTAAGAACCGATAAAGTGTGAAACCAGCTCCAATTTCTACTATATTTTACCAACCGAGTATTTCTTTCAAGCCAAACTTGAATTACTGTCATCGGTACACTAAATATAAAAACGCTTAAAATTATTTTCAATAGTTTTAACTTATACGTAAATTGACTATAAATCACACATAATAGAGGGAATATTACATAATCAAATATTATGTTTGTGTCAAATGAATCAGCAAAAAATCTATATGGGTATTTAACTAATTTTTTCTTTGTTACAGGGCCATCAATCATAGTAGTAAGGATTGTTTTGAATAAATAAACAAGAAACCAATCTTTTATTGGCCCTTTTCGAAATAAAAAAGACCAACCACCTATGCCTATTATAGTTATTATTTGTAGTATAGTTTTATCCTTCATAAATAACGCCTCCTTATGTTATTGTGTCTTTCTTTTTTATAATTATAATGTTTTAACTGTTTTCGAAAAAATTCTTTTTATATTAATTATATCCACCGAAAGACTTCCTCTTGTTTATTCCCAATTGAAATTCGAAACACATTTATAGTTACAATGTCTAAAAACAATAAAATAAAGAAATAATAATTAGGATACTTCGAGAAAACGGAATGGCCGATAATGAAAATACATTTTTTAAATTTACCTTTAGTAATAGGAGGAAAGTGTCATTATGGATAAATTAGTAGGAGAATCCCAATCCAATCAACCGCATGGAGGACATTTTTTTGAACAAATAAAAAATATGATGACTAACCTGGTTTCTACAGACCAATCCTCTCCATCTGTATCCACTTCGGTCAACTTACCAGTCCAAATGAGCGAAACTGTAAGTATTCCTCATACGAAAGCTACATTTATGGCTTTTGCTGATGCGATGATTCCATCAACCTTAGGGGCTTTGGATTTGCGACTTGACGATTACATTGTTTGGACATTAGATCATTATGTATCTATCCAAGGAGAATGGGGTGTAAAAAATGCCCAGTTATCTTCTCAAACTGCGAGAATACTAGATATATCAGCTTTTCAACTGATCGTTTCCGGAAAAATGAAAGTACCTCCTGATTTTTCTACCTATCCGGATGGTGGTCCATTTGCAGCTCTTTCCCATGAGGACCGGTTTGAAGCGATCAGTTTATTAGAAAACCTTCAAGTTGATCTAGAAGTCCTCCCTTCTCCATATCGAAACAATGCTGGTTTAGTTAAGAATGTCGTAACTTCCCTCCATCAAATGGTTATGTTTGGCTATTATTCAGAATGGTTTTCGCTTGGATCGACACGATTAGCTTACCCAGAGGATCACCGTCTGGAAAGACAACGATTTTTGTGGGAGAAACTGGATTATCCCGGTCCATCATTTGGCTATCGGGCAGTTCGTGGATTTTTAGTTGATAAATTTTCAGAAGAAGGGAAATAAACAATGAGTATAGATGCGGATGTAATCATTATTGGTGCCGGTGGAGGTGGGGCTGTTGCAGCCAAAGAGTTAGGAGAATTAGGGATCAAAGTCATTATCCTTGAAGCCGGTCCTTGGTATGGGAATAAAAAATGGGACAATCCTAATCGAGAACGCGGATCTGTTAGTAGTTCTAGTGTGGAGGACTTAGATATTAACCTCTTACGGCAACAATATACAAAGAATGAACATACGATGAATTCTTATGAATTTGGCCGTTTTCGATGGGGACCTGCTGATCGCCGACGTCCACCGTGGTACCGGAATGTCCCTAAAAATGGACTTATTTGGCAAGCCACTGGCGTAGGTGGGACAACACAACATTACTGGGCAAACTCACCACGAGCTTATTCAATGGCAATTGATGATGTCTGGCCAATTTCTTACCGGGAGTTGATCCCCTATTATGAAAAGGTAGAAGATATATTGCCCGTTCGACCTGCCCCCACCACTGCAAAAGAGGAATTGTTTTATTACGGAGCAAAAAAAGCCGGTTGGTCAAAGCTGAATACTTTAAATCCAACTTCTCCTGGCTACCGTCCTAATCCAAATGCAATCCTACACCCAAATGAACGGTTGATGGATTCCGAGACCAGTTTGGAAGAAGTATCAAAATTGGAGGGATGTACGCTTTGCGGTCATTGTATTAATGGTTGTCCACATGGACCATCGGTTGATAAAGTGGCTAAACGCCCGACCAACATAAGTTATATTCCTCTTGCCTTAAAAACCAAAAATGTAGAAGTTCGACCTAATACATATACAACCAAGATTTTGACGGAAAATCATCCGAAAGAAGGCCTTCGTGCAACCGGAGTTCAGTATAGAGATACATGGACAGGAGAATCCGGTGAATTGTACGCAAAAGTAATTGTAATGGCCGCTGGTTGTATAGAAAGCCCAAGACTTTGGCTAAATTCTGATCTACCACAAAATTCGTGGGTTGGAAGGGGATTAACTCACCATTATTGGGATTGGGTAACAGGAGTATTTGAAGAAAAAGATCTTATGGGTATATTAGGACAACCCAACGTGAATCCATTTGTTGGTCCTACATCAGGGGGACGATTAGATTATCCAGGATTAGGATGTATCCAACCATCTGGAGTCAGCCCAGGATTATTTGCTTCTTTAACCTTTGGGTTTAGCGAAAGTGGATATCATTTTGCACAGAATCCATCGCCTACAGACCCTTGGGATCTACAAGGTCGAGTTGTTGGAAGTGAATTAAAAGAATGGATGTACAATTACAGAAATACGTTAAGTATGTTGATTCTCACCGATGATCAGCCCCATAAAAAGAATGGTGTAACCATTGATCCTTTAGTAAAAGATGAACACGGACCAATTCCGGTCGTACGGTATACAGCTAGTAAGGAAGATAAACAGAAGAGAAACAAGTTAGTTAAAATTGCTGCCGATATTTTGCACAAAGCTGGAGCAAAGAAGATAATTCGCACAGATTGGCCATCTCACCTATTTGCCCATATTGAATCTACGATGCGAATGGGTTTTGTCTTGGATAATAATTGTGAAGCATATCAAGTTAAACGGCTTTTTATCGCTGACAATAGCGTTCATTTTAATGGGATTGGAGGACCCAATCCTACGTTGACCACTCAAGCGTTAGCTACACGAACAGCTGAGAAATTAGCAAATATATATTTTAGTTGAAGCTTTTTTCCATACACGAGATTTATCACTTCCTATAGTAGAAAAAGGCACTTTTATTAAAAAGTGTCTTTTTTAACAAAATTCATTTTTTATATGAGCAAGAAATCACCAATGGATCAATATTGCCCCCGTCACCCAGTTTTCCTCTATTAAAGAGTCTTACCATCGTATAAACTCATACCAATTAAAGCCAAAACATCTTCTAGTTCATCATTATTCATCTGTATCGTAAATAGCCCTTTAAACTAAGGGCAGGCTCCATAATAATTTTCGCCGTTACTTGTAATACTATAGAACAAGGTTAATCTTATATTTTGTCAGTTAATTAGTTCAAAAACAATCATTCAAATAAAGAAAATATTTATATTCTTTTCAACAATCTGGCCCTTTTCATGAAGAAAGACGCTTTCCTTATTTCAGAAAAGCGCCCGTTTGTTGAGGAACAATAGCCTGTTCCAGTAAAAAACTTTTTTCCCAAGTAAAGAACTCTTTTTCTATAGAACAGCTGCTTAGAGAATTAATTAGTCTACGCATTCTCTATTGGTTGTATACTCTATACAAAGTTAGTGAGCATAATCATAATTCTTGGAAGTTAGCATTTTAGAATGCAAATCTATCCTAAACTTATAATATTATCATAAATTATTCTATTAATTCAGATTATGTAGATTCACATCAAATACAGTTAAAAAGAAAATAATAATGGACGCTTATGATGAATAGGCAACATAGTAAAAAGAATGATGTCAAACAAAAAAGACCACCACATATTCCAACCATTAAAGTGATCTATAAGCCCAAACACATAAAAACCAAGAAGCTCTGCAAGAACATATAGAATCACCCAAAATAAAATAAAAAAAATACGTTTGATTTTCTTATTAGGAAAATGAAATAAGTATATAATAACCGTTGCAGGATATACCGTTGTCATAATCCATAAATTAACAAATGTATGATTAGGAAAAATCCAATCTTTATTATAACTCCACATTGGGTTATTGTACGTTAACACGTTATATAGTAAATCCCCAATAATCATGAATAAATAGTTGGATAGTATTTTCTTAAGTTCCTCCAATCCCCAAATCTCTATCCAATAAGTAAACATATTATCCCGACGGCAACAATCATCAGAACCAAGACCCTTCCAGCTTTGTATATACTCTTATTTCAGTGCACTATTCAACCTGAAAGGAGTTATATCAAATTAGAAGCGTTTTCCACCCCATTTTCACAAAAATGTAAAAAAATATATTTTTTAGTAATTGTTAAATACAAATAAAGTTGTTTACTTTTACTATAGCCCATTAAAAACGGCTTCTTTTCATAATTTGATGAATCAACGTTTTTGTCTTCTGAAGAACCATCGGCAATGAAAAATAGCAAGTAAATTCTTAATAATCAATAAATTTACGTAATCTTTACATACTTCACAAATAGTTACATGTTAAAATAGGTAAATATGCGACAAGAGGTGACAAGATATGACAAAAGAAACGGTTATGTATAAAGGAACACAATATATAATTCTACATAAGTACGAATCAGGTTATTATGAAATAAAAGCGTTAGAGAGTAATTACAAAGTTGAACTAGTGCATAAATCAGATTTGGAATATCAATAACACCTATACATTTCTTCAATAAACCTGCCAAGTTATTGGTATTGTCAAAATAGAGGATATGAAAAAAACCGCCATTGCATTGCTCGGCAGGCGGTTTCTCAAAAGGGTTGGAATTAGTTCCTTGGTGAATTTATTCTTAACAATGTTTTCCAAATGATAGAAAACCCTATTGGATAATAGGGTTTTCATTTATTATATAAAAAACACTGTCAAAATTATAAAATGGAGGATACAAATGAAATCAACTGGTATTGTTCGAAAAGTAGATGAATTGGGACGTATTGTTCTACCAATTGAATTGAGAAGAGTTTTGGATATTCAAACAAAAGATCCTGTCGAAATCTTTGTTGAGGGAGAACAAATCATTTTCAAAAAATATACAGTTTATAATACATGTATGGTAACTGGGGAGATTTCAGAGAACAATATCTCACTTGCTAACGGAAAAGTCGTTTTAAGTCGTGAAGAAACAATGAAACTAGTAAAAGAATTAAAATCTAAACTGTAACTCACTGAATCTATCCATGTAAAATTAAATCTTAAAAACCACCTTGTATACTCTATACTTTCTTAGTTAACAATTTTAAGAAGTAGGAAAAAAGTCAATTCCTTGGTAGATAAGGGATTGGCCTTTGTTTGTTTTGATCTGGATTAAGATAACCCAAGTTACGTTGTACCAATGGCTGATTGCGGATACGTCCGCGGCTGTTGTTTTCTTCCATTCTATTTTTATTGTTACTAACCGTTTTTTTAGCCTGTCTGTATTTCTGCTTGCTTATATCCCTGCAAGGAAGCTCCTGTGCTACTTTCAACGTTATTCACTGCTGTTGATACTTAAATAGCTCTTTTCGTTTTGCCCAAACTCCTGCAACAAAGCATACCAATTGTTCCATCATTGCACATTGCTACCTTGTAGTGTGATTTTAAAAATGTTTCGAGTAATATCCTGTATCTCCTGATACTTAAAAACCGTCATCAATTGTCTATAGGCTTCATGAATAAGTCACCTAGCTAGCTGTGTATATGGGCTTTATGTTAACCGAATACTTTATAATCAATGCCTTCTTTTTGAATGCAAAAAAGGAATAGATATATTTTCCATTCCTTTTTTAGGCATTCCTTATTCAATATCACATAGAAACTTTACTGGTTTTCTTTACCTGGTCTATAAAATTCTCCAGTAAAGCTTGATACTCGTCACTGATTTCTTGCTGTTGTTGAATAGTCGCTTTTAATGTGGATTCTATTTGATCAAAATATTTTTCTACCAGGTTGCTTGTAGCTTTACCAGGTGTTCCATATAATTGGTGCATGTGGTTCGTTACTTCATCAACTAGCTTGCTCCATTCTTCAACATTCTTAGAAATAGATATCAGATTCAGAGTTTTAAGACTTTCAAGGAAATAAGATTTAGTATCAACCATATATTTATTGATTTCATTCTCCACTATTTCTATATTTCTACTTGCTTGCACCCAAATATCTTTTTGACTTACGAATGCTTGAAAAGCAAAGTTTTCCATTTCACGTTGATAAGCCTGTGCTAATTTAGCACTGTATAACCAACCATCCCATACGATGTTGAAAACATTCACGGAGTCATCCATCCCAAATGTTTTAGTAACTTGATTATTCACTTCAGATTTTTCAACAACTTGTTTGTCCACTTTGTTCACTTCAGGTTTTTTAACAACTTGTGTAGCCATTTTTACATCCTCCCTCTACTATGATCCTTATTTATATAAAACAGCTGTAGTTTCAGCTATGAATTATCTATTTTAGTCTATTTGTTCTTGTTTTCACGATTTGTATCGACTGAAAAAGACATAAAAAAATCGTGTGTATATAGTAAAGAAATGATCCAAGATTCTCTGATATTGTTCTAACACACCAGCCTATGCCCTCTAGGTATTTCACCCTAAGATCAGTAATAGCATACACTCGTTTTTCAGGCCCCCCGGATATGGTATCCCATTCTATTTTGATTATATTATCTTTTTCTAGCTATCTTAATGTGTTGTAAACAATTCCTTGGTCTATGTATGGAGTTAAAGCCAAATTTCATCAGTTGCTGAATAAGCTCATAACCGTTGGTATTTCCTCCTCTTAAAATCATTAGAAATGCAGGTACTACCATATTTTGGGGTACCCATCCTGTAACCTGATCTTATCATTGATTTGGTGTTCTTCTCGTTATTGGAGACATATTAATCACTAGTTTTTTCATTTTTACTCATATGTGTATTTTACACCTATATGATATATGTTGTCAACTATGGTTCTGGTCCTTTTATTCTTTTAAGCTCTTGATCTTCCGGTTTTCGGCTCGTTCGGTATGGTGGCTTGCCGTAAATAAACCAACGGAATGTAGGCTACAGTCGTACAGACCATGGTTAGCAATCTATTTAATGCCTTAGCGACGTACGGAATGACAGAAAGGCGTTCTTTTATCAAGACTTAAATTGTAAAAAGTCATAAAAAATAAGGGGCAACACATATTATCCATGACTAATATGTATTGCCCCTTTTACTTTTTGTTCCACAATCGCGCCCTTTAATGGAACAATTAGCTGGCGTTTTAAATAACATTTTTGTAAAATTAAATGATTTTCTTTGCAATCAATTGAGAAAATACTATATTTCAGTTTAGCTGTAATCAGAAAATCAGGCATTCTTCTACAAATATGCAGTATTTTCTGAAAATTTATAATATTTAGTATTTACAACATGGTGTTTATTTTATATAATTAGTAAAAGCTATAGCTAATACATAGAAAAGAAAAGATGGTGATACCACCAGAATAGCGAAAGGCGAAAGTGTATTTATGTATACGCTGGGTAGCAAAATAATCATTATCTAATGAAAAATGAAACAGGTTAAGTGCTTTTTAAAAAATCAGCTTCCTGTAACAATGAAAGGATTAGTAAAATTAATGAGTAATGAAATAGCATAAGCGATCTTGTTATTCTGGTCAGAGTGAATAACAAGATCGCTTATTTTCGTTGTAAACCTTTTGATTGTTAATCAAAAAACTTAGGATAGGTCCTTATCTTCACTTTCTGATTTTTTTAAAGCTCTTTGAAGTTGATAAATCTTCATCATACCAATTAACCCAACGAATAGAGCTCCCAATACAACTGACCCAATAATGACGAGGATCAAAGGCCACTCAGCTTTCCCAAATAAATAATTAACTGTTACAAGTTCAACATTGATAACGGAAAAAATCGCAATAATTAAGACGACAATTAGTGCTAATAATAAGTTCCATTGACTTTTCATAAATTTCCTCCTAATTATAAAAAAGATTGATTACTAAAAATAGAATATAAGGTTTAAACTACTCTCTCACTTCAGTATAAGAAAATGAATGAATGTCTTGATTATGAAGATTATAGATAGGGAGAATGACATCAACTGTCGATCCTTTATTCACTTCACTTTCAATCACGATCTTTCCTTGATGTGTTTCAATAATTTTATAACAGATCATTAATCCTAAACCGATTCCTTCTTCTTTGATACTGTAAAAAGGTTCTCCGAGATATGGGATACGTTCTTTTGAAATCCCACACCCTTGATCGATAAAACGAATACTTACTTGATGATCATCTGGTTTATCAATTTGAACCAAAATGTCTCCTCCCGTTGGCATCGCTTCAATCGCATTTTTCAAGATATTGATAACTACTTGTTTTATTTGATTCCCTTCACAGGAGATCAATGGAATATCAGATTCAAACTTTGTTATAATTTGAACATTATTCATCTTTGCTCGGGGTTGAAGTAGCATGATAACTTGTCCTACCAACCTATGTAGGTCATTCGGTTGAAACTTTACTGCCTGCGGCTTGGCTACTGCCATAAATTCATTGGTAATACTTTCTATTCGATCCATTTCTGACAATACCACATCTATATAATGCTGCTTGTTCTCATTTTCTGTTGGTTTTAGTAAGTGCATAAATCCTTTCATTGCGGTTAAAGGATTGTTAACTTCATGGGCGATTGCAGTAGCTAATTGTCCTACGACAGCAAGCTTCTCCGACTTCCGTAATAATTCTTCTGTTTTTAACCGCTCAGTGATATCTCGGGAGATAAGCAGTAAAACTTCCTTTCCATTCAAGTTAAAAACACGAATACTAAACTCATTATTTATTTTTTTACCTGTTTTTTCAAAAACAAATTCGTCTTGTAAAGTAAAAGAACGTTTTCCTTCTCTGATTTTTTCCACAATTCTTATGAGCATTGTAGAATTTTGAGGGAAAATATCGGCATATGGCATCGAGAGAAGTTCTTCCCTACTATACCCAAATCTCTCACACCCTACTGGATTTACTTCAAGTAATCGAGTTAGATGTCGATCCTCATTCAATTCCACTAAGTATACGGCATCAGGTGACTGTTCAAATAGAACACGGTATTTCTTCTCACTTTCCCTTAATTGTTGATGTAATCCATAGAGTTCTCTTTCTGCTTGTTTCCTTTCGGAAATGTCTCTAATAATTGCTGATAAAGCAATCACATTTCTCTTTGAATCCAGAATAGGCGAAAGCGTCACACTTACATTGATGAGACTTCCATCTCTTCGTTGTTTAACTGTTTCCCACTTAGTTATAGCAGGTTCTCCAGCTATAATCTTTTGAATGGTTTCTAGAGCTCGATCCATTAAAAAATCTGGTTCACAAGGTAATTTTTTTCCCATGATTTCTTTTACTGACCAACCAAATGTCTTCTCAAAAGCTTTATTGGCTTGTAAAATATATCCTTCTAAATTAGATATAATGATAGAATCTTTGTTATGACTGATGAATGATTCTAGTCGTTCTTTAGTCGTCCTTAGTTCCTCTTCCATCTTTTTTCGCTCAGTTAAAACTCGAATAAGTATACACGTGCTAACCAAGAACGAAAAAATACAAAGAGTAATGAAAAAATCATTGAAAATCATTTAATAAATCTCCCTCTATTTTTATAAGGTTTTAACGAACGTAACAAAATTCTCCCATTGTTTTATTCGAAGTAAATCTTTAACTCTTCTTATAAGTTAAAGACGTTCAGACAGACTATTTATCTATTTGAGTTGCCTATTCTAGAGGTGTTAAATCTGAATGTTTCACTAATGAAACTTTATTAAACCATGTTTGATTTCAAAATAATCATTACTGTAATTCATAAATAATCATATAGATTTCGAATTATAAAGAACCTTTCTACTAATATTCATTCTTAAATCAATTCTTCCTATACAGCCTTATTCAAACTATCAATGTTAAACGCTTTCAATCAAATGAAAATTTCGTGAACGTTTCATTTCAAACGAGTGAAGGTTACTGATTTAATTATTTAATTAGTAATTGATTTCTTTCTGACCACTCAATGATATATCTTCGAATCTCTTCGACCCTATAGTCGGGCGGTAATTTTACCATCCCTTTGATTGTTCGGTAGCGAATATTTTGGCAAATGATATGGAAAGTGTTAATATCTTCAAATTAAAATTAGTAAAAACAGCTGATTACGATACAACTTTAATGAAAGCGATTACTAAAAAATTAAAATAAAAAATATTCAGAAATATTAAAATTGTTGTTGTGAATAGATTTTAATCCTGCTAGAATGGAAAAATATTGAATGAACTTTTTTATATCAAGTGGGATGCATTATGTCTGACAGGGACAGATTATGTCCATTCGGGACTAATTTTGTCCCTCGTAGTTTTTGTTTACCACTTGCTCATTCAATAA
>JBNJJO010000050.1:0-28201 GCA_051750265.1 Bacillota bacterium
ATTCTGGAATTGCGCCCTTTTCTTGAATAAACAATAATCCTATTATCTGGTTGAGTACTCACCCTCCCATCACTGTTATACTATACTCATTCATGATTAAACTTTTTATGAGCAATCCAATAATTTGTTACAAAGAGTGTCAGGAAAATCCAAACAAACGCTACCAGCACATTGCCAATTACGCTTGAAATAGCAGATCCTGTTATCAGCACTTCCATTGCATGTTTACTCATACTAGCTGGATTAACAAAATCGATAATTGGGTTCAAATTGACAATAATTCTACAACCTATAAGAAAAATAATTGAAATTAATGCGATAATACCCTGACTGTGAAAAATAGCGCTAATCATCGTTGTAAAAGATAAGATAAAAAGAACCCATACAAGATAAAATAATAGTCCAGTAATCATGTGTGAAAATGGAAGATCAGTAAAAAGATAATTTACGTATAGATAAGAAGCAAAGTATCCAATCGCTACACTAAAAGCTGCTATCAAATAATTTGATACAACTTTTCCTCCTATATATGAAATAACAGTAACAGGTCTTGTTAAAATAAAGGCCAACATGCCATTTGCTTTATCTGTTTGAATAATACTCATCATTGAGATTACAATAATCATAAGACCAAGCTGATCAAATTGAGATCCTAACGTGCTGGCTAGTACTTCTCCTCCTTTTTGAGCTGTCATGCTCGGATCAATTGTAATTCCCTGACCATCTCCTAATGCTTCCAAAATTGATGGCAAGTAATAAGTTACTATAGGCTGAGTCAGCCCTAAAAAGATAAAGACGATTGGTAGCCAAATAACTTTAAATTCACGTACCATTTGTACAAATTCTTTTTTTATCAGTACAATAAAGTTATTCATTTCTTCACCACCAATTTTAAGAAGATTTCTTCTAAAGTATCATTATTGATTTCAAATTTTACGATGTCCACTTCATGCTCGAGTGCATTTTTCAGTAATGTATTTTTGTTTTTTTCGATGTTTTCAACATTTATTTTGACTTTATGCCCAATGACCTCTACTTCCTTCACATATGGTAATTTTTTCACAACGTCAATCCATTTTTGATCCTTCGCTGTGATTTCTACGTTTAACTTATTTTCGCTATTGCGGTTTAACAGTTCGGTGATCGTTGTATCTTCTATTTTTGTTCCATCTTTTATAATGACAAATCGTTCACATATTTCTTCCGCATCACTCAATATATGGGTTGATAATAAAATTGTTGTATCTTTTTTTATTTTTTCGATCAGGTTTAACACTTCTCTTCGGCCAATTGGATCTAATGCAGATACCGGTTCATCCATGACAATAAGCGAAGGCTTATGTAATAATGCTTGTGCGATACCAAGTCTTTGTTTCATTCCACCGGAAAATGTACCAACTTTTGAGTATTCTTCGCCCTTTAGTCCAACTTTTGTCAACATTTCCGGTATCGAGTTTGTTAATTCTTCTTGTTGCAATCCAGAGAGTTTCCCCATAAACGTAAGAGTTTCTTTCGCTGTCATCCAATAAAAAAAGTTGGGGTACTGTGGCAGGTAGCCAATTTCCCTTTTCATTTTTGATATTTTTTTCCCATTCAGCAAAACTTCGCCTGCGTTTGAGTCGATAATATCTGAAATTACTTTTATTAATGTGGATTTCCCAGCTCCATTCGGTCCGATTAGACCAACACATTCTCCCGAATGCAGTTCCATCGAGAAATTATTTACAGCAATTTTTCCTTTAAATGTTTTTGTCACATTTTTAATCTCCAATTTCAAGATCTCTCACTATCCTTTCTCCCTATAACAAAGTACAGAATAGGTCCAAGTGTATTGACAAATAGAATAATTAACATCCATAAGAGAGCATTTTTTCTCGTTTTTCTATGTCGGTATAAATCAATTAATGCAATTAAAACTAATAGCGTACCTACTAAAATAATCGGCAATATAATAGGCAGAAAAGCCATAATATCAATGTCTTTAAAGTCACTTATTTCATAGTGTGGTTTCAATTTCATCATTCCTCTCCAGTTCGTTCTCATTATTAATAATGATAACCCAAGTGAAGTTGCGTTGCAATTATTATTCTCATTATTTATAATGAGAATTGAATTAAACAATGAATAGGTGATATTGTGAGCAATAAAGTCGACATTTTAATGCATCCAGTAAGAATGAAAATTTCTCAAGTACTAATGAGGAATAAAGAAAATGGGCTAACATCATTAGAAATGGTAAAAATCATTAAAGATGTTCCTCAAGCAACGCTCTATAGACATATACAAATTTTGTTGGAATCGGGTATTATCCGTGTTATTAAAGAAAAAAAAGTGAAATCTGTATCAGAAAAATATTACACATTAAATGAAGATGAGGCTAGACTCGATACAATGGAATGGAAAAAAGCTTCTCATCAGGAGAAGCTTGATTATATTTCCTATTATCAATTATCACTTATGTCTCAATATCAAAATTATCTTAAAAAATTAGAAAAACAAAACTGCCCAGAGGATGGTGCTACTTTTTCTTTAGTTGAATTAAAGATAGATGATGAAAGTTTTAAAGAATTTCAAAACGAATTAAACGAATTAATAACTAAGTACTACCATACCACGAGCAAGAACAACGGAAAAGATGCTACAGTTCGAACAATCGCTGTTACAATTATCCCAGATGCTTAAAAAGCAATGCCTCTTATGTAGCATCGCTCTGCTCAATCAATCATGTAGCGCAAAAATCAGCGCTACATGATTCAAATTTAGTCTGTATTTTAACATGAATATCCAATAGGGTAGAAAACGTTCCTTAACAATCTGACCCGTTTGCGGAATAAAAAAGCTGTGCTGTTTATATTTATGGCCAGATAAGATCTAGTTCGGATAATTTTCCATATCGTTAGTTCTAGTGATAATAAAAAACGCCTCGAACCTAGTAAAACCAAGTGTTCAAGGTTTCACTCATAGCGGTTTAGTTTTGGTTAATAGAAATTTTACACGAAGTTAAAATATTAGAGAGAATTTCGACCTCTCCCTCTTAAATAGACTAAGTAATATAATTATTCCTTAATAACGCCTGATTGCATACAATCCTCCTTTAAGATGGATTTCATAAAAAAGACACATTTCTTTTTGAAATGCGCCGATTGTTGAAGATCCTTATTAAATTAAAACACCCCGTTACTTCAATATTGACTTAAATGGTCAAACCGTTCATTCATATCTCAATAAAGTAAAATTGTTATACAGCTCCCTTTCATTAATTGATATCCTGATTGCCAAGTCTTTAGTTCGTAAAACAAAATCTCTGACACCTATAAATTCAGATTCAGCAATCAAATAGAATTGCGTTCCCTTTTTTATACCTTTAAAATTATTCTTTAGAATATACATCTTCATTATCTTACCTAGCTACTCCCTTTTAAATCGATTGATTGAAAAATGAGAAATATTTATGTCATTCTTAAAATTTTGATATTTAATTTTATCATAGATAATGGAATAAATATTTTACTTCGTAGATAAAATTTATGCTGCTCCTTCAGAAATGGGCGATAGAGTCAGTTTGGGGAATTTCCATTATTTACATGTATAATTTTTCTTTAATACTTCAAACTAGCATTAAGCAAGCTTGCATAATCAAACTCTTACAAACTTTAAGGAGATGATTTTATGGCACGTAATAATAACAGCAATCAATTAGTTGTACCTGGTGCTAAACAAGCTATTGAACAAATGAAATATGAAATCGCATCAGAGTTTGGTGTAAACCTTGGTGGAGAAACAACTTCTAGAGCTAACGGATCAGTAGGCGGAGAAATTACAAAACGATTAGTTACAACGGCTCAACAATCAATGGGTCGTTTCTAATTATTTTTACTTAATTAGGAGGAGAAAGAACTTCTCCTCTATTTGTGTTCAAAACTCTCCTTCATTAACTAAAGCGCCTAATCGTAGAAGATTCACAATTTTATAAAACGCTCTGAATTAGTGAAAATTATCCTATTTAGCTCCATTCCTAAATGGATATATTACTTCGGCGATCCATTTAAGAAACAATTCATATGCTTCCTCATCAGTTTTAACATTACCGAGAAATACACCTCTATATTCATCATGGTAATTTTCTTTATCATTAGCTAACACCTGAAACTCGTTATCATCTGCGAAATCATAAAAAAACAAATCCATTGAGCTATCTTGCCTTTCCCAAGCAACAGCTTCTATAAATGGAGTAAACTCATCTTTCCAATTATCTACATGTAGGTGGTTTCCAGTATAGATTTCATTATTAAAATAATCATGTTTATCCATCGTATTAACCTCCGAAAACCTTAACTGTTAGCAGAATTATCCATAGGACTTCTTGTGATAACCTATTACTCGATATATCCAAACATATTGTTAAGGATATCTTCATCTTCTTCAACTCTCTTTTGTATAACAGATTCAATCTCTTGAACAAGACTAAGATATTTTACTTGTTTAGCAGTTAGTTCATAATCAGTCAGGTCTTCCTCTATATTGGGACCTTCCTCATCTATATATACTGCAATCTCATATTTATTTTCACATTTTATCAGCAACGCTTCAAAAATATCGTACAAATTGTCATTCAATTCATCGGTTAATGTAAAAGCCGGTCCCAGCTCATTATTATATTTGTATATGTATCTTAATGCGTGATTAGATTCTTCATCAAAATCAGTTATTACGTATGTATTAGTATTAATAGTAAAAAATATATACTCACTAGATTCTGTAAATGCAACTAATTTTACTTTTAGCAACTTAATAAAACGATTATATGATGGTTTTATTTCAGGCAGCTTTTCTTTAGAATTTCCTTTTCGTTTACAATCCTTACATATGTGCTGTCGATGTCCTTTTCCACTAAACTTTTCATTGGCACGATACCGTTCACACCTAAAACAGTAATGTCCATGTCTCTTCTTCCCCATAATAGCAACTCCAAGATGAATAATTAATCTTCTTCTTCCTCTTCCATTCCCCAACTAATTGAATAGTAGATGTCACATAAAGCATCATGATAGCCCCAACCGATTCCTTCAGACTTTGAAACACAGGAATAAAGACGGTCTTTTAATAATGAATAAAGTTCTTCATTCTTTTCACATTCTTCTGCGACTTTATCATACATGGACAACATACTACTATAAAACTTGGAATCAATATCTCCATAAGCCCTTGTAAATTCTGTCCCCATTTCCACATAACACAACATTAACTCAACTACCTGATTAGAATCTCCCGTTTTTTTCTTAAAATCGGTAATGGCTTTCTTTGCTTCTGATAACCGCATCTTTGGCATGCCCCGGTCTGGGAAAAACTCATCTTGTATTTTCTTTTTAGTCTTTATATATAATTCTTTTACTACTTCTTCTCCGCCAAACTGAATGGAAAGATAGTCTTTTACATCTGTATTGATCTTGTATAAATCCGCTATTAATTGAACAAGTTCCTTATGTTCTAATTGTGTCAATGATTTTTTTAAGTCTGTCATCTTTAGGTTACCCATTGTATTCTCCTTCTTCTATTTATCAAATAAGCCTTCATAATTTTGTTTTTCATCTTCTGAAAGCATATCAAACTCTTTCTTTGCAAGATGAAGTAATAATTCATCATCCCAACCATTGTAATTAAATAGTTTCCAAATTTCTTGATTTTTCTTATGAAATTGGTGGATGTGTTCTGTAAGTTCAAAATATGGAAGGTTGCCAGAGTGCCATTCTGTAAACTTTTCATATAATGGTTGCAATTCAGCTTCCGTCAGTTTCTTATGATATAATTCAGTAATTTCTCTATCTCTTCTTCTCTCTTCTTTGGACTTTTTTCTCTTCACGATTTTTTACACCTACTGTATTTTTGATAATATAAGTATAACTTTTCAACTTTTTAAAATAAACCTTAATCAATAAGAGGGATGCTATGAACACTCTTGAAGAACAGTTAAACAAAAAAATAGAAGAATGCAATAGATTAAAGGAAGAAAATCGCAGGTTAAAAGAATTATTAAAATTCCATACTATTCAATTTAATCTAGCTTCTCATCCAAGAAAAAATTCTAATTCTAAACATCAACAAATTCAAGAAAGACTTAGCCTATTTAAGGAGTTGTTTAGAGGTAGAGAAGATGTTTATGCATTAAGGTGGGAATCAATTAATGGTAGGTCAGGATATTCTCCTGCTTGTGAAAATGAATGGCATCATACTTTATGTAAGAAACCAACGATAAAATGTAATCAATGTCAGCACCGTAAACTGGTGCCTCTGACTGATAAAATACTTTATGATCATCTCACTGGAAAAGCTACCATAGGCGTTTATCCTTTATTAGAAAATGAAACATGTTGGTTTTTAGCAGTTGATTTCGATAAGAAAGATTGGCAAGAAGACCCAACAGCTTTTTTTCATACATGTAAGTATTTAAAGGTTCCAGCAAGTATTGAACGTTCTCGTTCAGGTAACGGTTGTCATGTTTGGATTTTTTTCGAAACTCCTATTCCCGCTTCACTGGCACGAAAACTAGGGAATGTTTTGTTGTCCCATACCCTTGAACGCAGATATGAAATAGGAATTGAATCATTTGACCGTTTATTTCAAAAAAAATACAATAGAAATAGAATCTGTCCAAACTTCACCACGTTTTCCTGCATTACTCATCTTCTTTACCCCAAAACATTTCTTCTTTCTCTCTTATAATTTGCTCTTTGTTGGGCCTACTATCAAAGTAATTATCAAATAACTTATTTAATAATTTAATTCTTTCACCAATATCCATTTTTTCTATTGCTTTCATTATTTCATCAGCAGTCATTTGAAACACCTCCTATAAAATGTTAGTTATAGGTTTATTATTCAATATATAATTATTGTCACATTTTATTTTTATAATGAAGACAAGGTTTTAGAATGCTACTTTTTCTACCATAACATTTTTTGTACTTCTTTCCACTTCTATATGGACATGGCTCATTACTGCCTACTTTTCTGTCAGGTACACTTTTACTATTGTTCTTTTTCCTAGTAATGGTTGTAATTGTTTTCTCCCCTATAAGAAAATTTATCAAAGAAATACCGATCAGACCAAACCTCTGCAACTGGTGACAAAATGAAGGTTTGAATAAAACCACAAATGATATACAAGGTCATCATCAAATCAGATTCTGTCTCCAGAGTGATATCAAAGCTATTGTACACTTAGTATAATAGCTTTTTTCGTTTAAAAGGAGAGGATTTTTAAAAGCATGAAGCTTCACTTTCAACGATTCCTATTATCATCAGACTTTCCAACTTAGATATCTTTGGTTATAATCATAGTAGAAAGATCATAAATTAAAAAAGACCGTTTGGTGCTAGGAACACCAAACAGTCATACAATAACCAGGTTCCCTTCAAGGGAATCAGCGTTGTGGGTTAATAACTCACCCTATTGCACTGCAAAGCTCAAGGGTGGGTTATTTCTTGTCTCTAAAAGATATGATCGACAACAACAAACTAGCAAATGCTATCATAAGCATTAACGTTTGAAAGACTGTCAACATAAGCATCACCCCCTTTCTTACCGGGGTAACGCTGACCACCCTTAAGTTTACCTGCCTATTGCAGTACTATTATAGCACACAAACGGAACGTACGTTCTATTATTAAGGATAATTCTCTCCCTTTAAACAGCCTTTAAGTCTTAAAATTGCATAAACCATGGAAATCCCCACATCCTCTCTTCTACAAGATTTCTTCTATCGTTTTGTTACCCCTATATTGAAACATGGGCACCTATTTATTTTCCGAATAATCATTCCTTAAAAAAGAAGATAAGGACCGATGATAACGGTATCGGATCGCTCTGTCATATATATGAGAACACTTTTAAATCTTTACCGTTTTGTTCTACATACATCCGTTATATCGCTTCTTTATCTAAATAGTTGCAGTATTTATATCGTTCGACATAAGTCATTTATATTATTTGACGTCCATTTAATAACCAATCAAAAGGTGATCTATTTGACTTCTAATTGTAGGAAATCTCATAACACACATTATTATCGTAACAAAAGAATCTTTTATTTGATTGCTATCGTTATCACGATTTCATTAGGCCTTGCTTCTCGAAAATACAGCAACCTTCTATTGGGATTCGTAGCGATGAACGCCGGAGATATGCTGTGGGCCATGATGGTTTATTTCGGATTCAGATTTCTTCTCGTAAGTAAAAGCCTACTCCTAGCCATCTTGCTCAGCTTTTCGTTCAGCATCGGCATTGAATGTAGTCAGTTGTATCAGGCAGACTGGATAAATCAGATTCGTGATACATTGCTAGGAGGATTGATCCTAGGCAAGGGGTTTCTTTCAGAAGATCTCTTTCGATATTCAGCCGGTATTATTAGTGCAACGTTTATTGATAGGTTGGCAGCTATGATTGCGTACCGATCTAAAAACTAGGAATAGCCGTAATCCTTTTAAGGATCGCGGCTATCGTAGAAAATAATAAGTAGCAAATAAGGTATGTCATTCTTTTTATTGTAGAATTTTCAAAATTTCTTTAAAGACACCTGATGGTCTATAGAAAAGATCGTCTACTTCTAAATATAAAGATTGTCCACTCTTTTCTATAAGAAGCTTCTTCTCCTCGGATATAATCATGAAACTCATATCCTTTACAAGAAATTGTTTAACTCTATTTGCATGATCTAAATATTTCTCATCAAGATCTAAATTGATCTTATCGGAAATCCTTCTGATCATTCTCCATAAAGCTATCTCTGGATCGTCAACACTAAACTAGACAACTTTTTTAAGGTGTTTAAGTTTGTATTCAATTGGGCTTAAATAACCAAGTGTTCCATGAATACGAATATGATTAAACCAATGAACATAGTCATGAAGTTTTCTTGTTAATTCTTCTAAACTATCAAAACAATGTCTACTTCTCTTAATTTACGCCCTTTTGATGTTGGGATAAAGTCAATTAAAACCTCTCCAATTGTTATTACTTTCCCCATATTTCCCCTTAAACAAGTTCCCATTTCAAAAGTTTATTTACATGTGTCACACCTTGAGATTGAAACAAAATTCTTTCACTTAATTCCTTCGAAAAGTACAGTGAAGTAAATACAAGTTCCCCGTCATTGACAAAAATCTCAATGGATGATACATCTAAAAAGATGGTTAGATGAACAGGATTTGTTAGATCAATCAACTGACTTCTTGTAAAGTCATTCTTGTCTCCCGTATTCTCTATTGCATACTCTGATTCGCAACGATCTAAAACCATTTCATTTTTACTCTTATCAAAAATTAATGATAGTTTTTCATTTGTATCTCTGAAAAACTCGATTGTAAACTGATTGCTTTCCTTCATCTCAAATTGAATGTCAAGTCTTTGGCTATTCCCATTCAGACTAGTATTCTCATAATTTCCGCTTATCGAGAAATCATTCAATTCTACGCCATTTTTTTGATACGTTTCTATTTTATGATAAGGCTTTTGGATGAGCCTTCCATTTTTTATTGATAATTCTCTCGGAAGAGTCATTGAACCGTTCCATCCATGCCCAAGCTCATGCAAGAGATATCTTCGTTCCCACATATTCATCCATGCGATAATAACTCTCTTTCCTTCAGTAGTTAAAAGGGATTGTGGGGCATAAAAGTCAAAGCCCTGGTCAAGTTCTTGCTCACTCACCACTTTAAATTCACCTGTAGAGGAATTGAACTCTCCAATTAAAGCCATTGTCGAATGTACATTTTCAAACCTATTCCCAACACGCGGTTTTTCCTGAGGTGAAAAAAGCAAAACATGTTTGCCATCCAGTTCGAATAAATCTGGACATTCCCAAACAGTTCCATATTTCCTACCTAGTGATAACTGATTTAAATATTCCCATTTCATTCC
The DNA here is from genome assembly GCA_051750265.1 of Bacillota bacterium. Taxonomy (GTDB): domain Bacteria; phylum Bacillota; class Bacilli; order Bacillales; family Bacillaceae; genus Metabacillus. The sequence goes on from JBNJJO010000050.1 coordinate 9,917, forward strand.
ATCTGTTGACGTATAGAATAATACATGCCCGATATTCTCCCTACTCTTTGCCCCAACTGCCATATAAAACTTACCTTCGTAGATCCATACTTTTGGGTCTCTGAAATCTTCAACCCTAATCCCCGCGGGTACCTGTTCAGAAGAAATAACCGGATTATTTTCATACTTTTCGTAAGTTACCCCATCTACAGATTTTGCTAGACACTGCACTTGTCTAATATAGGGAATGGTTTCTTGACTTTCAGGGATTGGTTTCTTTTTAAAATTCTCATCATATACGGCGTCAAGCAGTGAATCAATATGGCCCGTATAATATAGCCAATGCTCATTGCCGACTTGAATTCCAGAACCAGAAAAGACACCATTTCGGTCATAATCTCTCCCTGGTTTTAATGCAATTTTTTTATGACTCCATTTGATAAGATCAGAACTTACAGCATGCGCCCAATGCATAGGGCCCCAAACTGTATCATGAGGATAATGCTGATAAAAGAGATGATATTCATTATTAAAGTATGAAAAACCATTTGGGTCATTCATCCAACCACACTCAGGCATTAGATGATAGTTATGTCGATAAGTTTTATTAATTACATGTGTTTGTATTGTCATTCTTCAATTCTCCTTTTTCCAAATTGATTTAAGCTCAAAGACTTTAATTGATTTGATGTTGATATCTTTTTCACCAATTAAAGAGATATAATCACTGTTTTTTAATGTGGGATATGCCCTGCTTGAAATCATTTTTTTGTTATTTAAGTAGCATTCAATTGCCGAGTGATCAATATAAATATGTGCAGAAAAGCCTTTATCAATATCAAGTAAGCCACCTTGTATATCACCTTCACGACCCAAACTGCTTTTACTTCGATCGATCCAAACTTGCTTTTTTTCCCTTTCATATACTAGGCTTGTTTTTTCTTGATTCTTAGGATCCTTTTTACACTCAAACCCAACCAATTTTTCCGTATGATCAAAATCCACAATAACCTCAAGCATTTTCCCACTTATTTCTTTAAGTTTTTCATTTATTTGAACTATTGGTTTATCCCTTTCATTCACAAGTACTTTGTTTCTCAAAGCCACTAAATTTTCTATCGGCTTCATTCTAAGCTCATTGTTTTCTAAATAAAGTTCAATGGGAAGCCCAGCATTATGAGCCCAACCAGACTCGTACTCTTCCTGCTCATTTCGGTTACCTTGAAGTATGGAGAAAACAATAGATTTGTTCGTAACTGGATCAACAAAACCACTTGGTCCACTAAATTTAAACTTCCCATAATCCAACAATTGCGGTTCCAGTGAATCAGGAATAAACCTAAGGTTTTTCTTATCAAATTGGCCAAGGTAAAAATAAGTATCTACTTGATATTTTTCTTCCTTGTTAAAGTAGCTCATAAACAGAAAGACGTACTTTGTATTTCCTTTATCGTCAGACACCGGCAGCAAAACAGGTAACTCCCAATTCGTTCCTAAATAAGGGAAAGCTTCACTGTCTACAGTAAAAAAATCTCCTTTAAACTGCCAATTTTCACAATCAGTCGATGCATAGATCCATGCTGTTGGCCCTCTATCTTCCATTCCACCGCCTATGATGAGGTACCATATCTCTTCCTTGTCATCTTTCCAGACAAATGGATCCCTGAATTGAGAAGGCATTCCTTGTTTATCAGTTTGAGTAATGGTACTCTGATGGTCCATTTCCCAATCCACTAGGTGTATGTCGTCTAAATTTTTCGGGCGAGCGATTGCAACACCTTGGTTATAATCCTTCGCCAAATTGGCGGAAGTATAAAACAGATACGGAATACTCTTTGGACCAATGGTAGCTGAACCAGACCACACCCCTGATGGTGTTAATTCACCTCTTTTGGGAAATAAAGCTGTTTTTTCATTTTTCCAGAAAACTAAATCATCACTTGTCCAATGCCCCCAATGTAAGTTTGAAAAGTAAGGACCTGTTGCATTTTTCTGGTAAAACAAGTGATACTTTCCTTTGTAATAAAATGGAGCATGAGGTTCATTCATCCAATGTTGTGGCGGCATGGCATGATATTGTGGCCGATGAATATCATCTAAAAGTTTATTTTCATCAAGATCTATGTCCTTAAAATCAAGTGAAAGCTTATCTTGGATACAAATAAAGTTATTTTGAATTTTTTCTGATAACCAAGCTTCATCATAAATTCGTATAAAGTCGACTAATCCAGAAAACATTCCGCCCTTAAAAATGTCGCTAATTTCGAATGGGGTATTATTTAATCCGATTGATAATGGAATATCAGCATTCTCAAATCCATCTATTAATTCACACATTACTCGTTTGGAATTAATATAGATCGATATCCAGTTGGTTTCTTGATTAAAGGTAACCGTAATTAAGGATTTCTTGAACAATTCCAGTTGTTCATTACTCCTAAATGTATCTATCCGGTTCCCATTCCCTATTTCAAATTGGACTTCCCCATGCTGATAAAGGCTTAACGCAAATCCTTTTTTCCTTGCTTTATCTAATTGATCAATGATCGTTGTAGACACTTCTCCATGACAAGCTTCAAAACAACGCGGTGCAATAAGAGTAACTATCGTCAAAGATCCATTTACTTCTATTGATTCATCCTTTATATACGTTGAATATCCGTCAAAATCTAAAGCGTAACCTTCAAGTGTAGACGTGACCCAACTTGGGGAACAACTCTCCTTATACCTTGCATTATTAAAGACATATTCAATAGGCAACAGATTGCCCCGTATACGCTCTTTGGTTACACTCGCCTTTCCCTCATTCAAGCTAAGGTCATATATTAAACTCATAAGTCACCTCTAATAGAATTTTATTTAATTCCAGTTGTTGAGTTTTGTGGCATAATGTATTTTTGACAAAAAATATAAACTAGTAGAATGGGAATCGTTGTAACGGTTAACCCCGCCATCACCTGGTTTAAAAAAATAGGTTTCGTTTCATTCATAATATTTACAGCTACTGATAATGGATATTTGTCTGTTTCAGTGAAAATCATAAGGGGCCATACATAATCATTCCAAGATCCAACGAAGACAAGTATCCCAATTGTCATGAAGATCGGTTTAGAGATGGGGATAGCAATTTTCGTGTATATTTTCCAGTCCGAAGCACCATCCATATATGCAGACTCTCTTAACTCTTTAGGAATCTTCTTGAAAAATACCATAAAGAGGTATATATTAAATGCACTTCCGATATGTGGTAATGATAATCCCCAAACAGTATTTGTAAGGTTCATTTCATTGATGATTATAAAAATTTGGATTAGAACAGACTGAAACGGGAATATGATTAAAATAAGTAACGTACCAGTAATATACTTTTTAAAAGGTATATCAAAGGTGGCCAACGCATATCCCGCTAGTGAGTTAACCAATAAACTTCCAAAAACAATCACTAAACTATAAAAAACACTATTAAAGAAATGAAGCCCAAAATTAAATCTGCTCAACATTTCCTTATAAGGATCTAACCAGGAACCTATATGACTGAAATTTGGTATAAAACTATTAATTGTTCCAATTTCTCTTGATATCTCTGCTACCGATTTCGTGCTACTTACAAACATCCAGACAGTGGGGAATAGGAACAGAATCGTAAATGCAATTAATAGAAGAATCTTTAGAGATTTAATCACATTAAATTCCCTCAATTTTTATTCCTCCTTAACCAATTTTCTTTGAACAAATGCGATAATAATCAATATTAATGCGAATACAACTGTTATAGCACTTGAGTATCCGATTTGACGGTATCTAGTTCCTTGTTCAAACATATATAAGAGAATGCTAGATGTACTGCCTTGGGGTCCTCCATTTGTTAACACTAACGGTTCAATGATGATTTTAAATGTCCCTGTAGTCACTACAATTAGCACAAAAACAAGCTGATCTTTTATACTAGGAACAGTAATATACCTAAACTTTTGCCAAGCATTCGCACCTTCTATATCGGCTGCTTCATATAATGATGATGGAATTTCCTGAAGTGCAGCCATTATTATCAACATTTGAAAGCTTATCCCTTGCCAAAGAATAATAAAAGAAATGGTTTGGAGTGCTAAATCTGGATTACCGAAAAATTCTTGTTTCGAGAAGCCTAATTCAGCTAAAAATAAGTTAACAATACCTAGTTCTGGATCCAGGATATTTTTCCAAAGTAAGGAAACTACAATAATAGATAAAATGTATGGTGAAAAGAATGCCGTTCTAAAAAAGGTATTAACTTTTGATTTTTTTGCAATTAGAATGGCTAAAAATAAGGACAATGCGACTTGTAGAGGAACAATATAAATGACATATTTGGTAGAGTTAAAGAAAGATTGCTTGGCATATTTATCTTCTATAATCCCAAAGTAGTTATCAAAACCGACAAATGAGATATTATCTGGTTTCAGAAGATAATAATCTGTAAATGAATAGCCAACTGCGAGAATTAGTGGGTAAATAACAAACACACCAATTAAAATAAATGCAGGAAGTAAAAATAGAAATTTACTACTTAAAAAGAAACCTAAAAACCCATGTTTATTTATTCTTCTGATCTTGTTCATATAAAAACCCCTTAATAGAACAGAAAGTGTACGAACGATCGTACACTCACTATTTTATTATCATAATTAGCTTTTACTTAAATCTAGCAGCTTCTCTTTCGGCTTTTTCAATAGCATCCTCAACTAAATTCTCAACAGAATCCTTTTCTAATGCTATTCCTTCCACAATATCACCGAGTACATCCTCAATCACTGGGAAGATTGGTGATTTCGGCTTCACATGTTCAGTTTCTACTAACTGATCTAACATTAGTTTTCTAGGATACTCACTATATTTTTCTGAAGAAGAAAGTAACTCTTCATGACCTGGGATGAGTCCTGCAGCTTCTTCCATCGCCTTAGCACTGTCCTTATTAGTTAGATGAGCGACTAGTTCAGATGTAAGTTCTGGGTATTTTGTATCTTTTGTAGCAGCTACATACCAGCTTCCATGTGGTGCAGAATTATGTCCTTCTTTTCCATATGGATAAGGCATCAAGGACCAATTCAAATCAGGATACTCTTTCGTTAATACATCAATCGTCCAAGGCCCTTCAAAACTAATTGCTGCTTTTTCTAAGGCAAATGCATTTTCTCGTGCAGTCGGAGAAACAATTCCATCTCTAAAAAGAGTCTCCATAAACTTGAAAGCTTCAATTGTATTTTTGCTGTTTAAATAACCATCTGTATCTAATCCATTTTCTCCAACCAATTGTCCATCATTTGAAAAAATGATTGGTGAATGCGCATACATTTGCCACCCGCTGTTATCAGGGAACATATGCACAGGCTCTTGTCCCATAAACTCCTTAAGAATCTTAGCATTCTTTAAAAACTCATCGTAGCTCCAAGCTAAATCCAAAGTCCAATTTCCATTTTCATCAGCAGGAATTTCTATTCCAGCAGCTTTAAATATATCTGGGTTGTAGAAAACAGGTGAAGATAAGTCAAAAGATTGTAACGCATAAAGATTATCTCCTACACTACCTGCTTTTACGATTGCATCTAAATAAGAGTCAACAGTAGCTTCATCTAAATATTCATTCAAGGGTAAAAGAAGTTCTGAATCAACGTAAGATGCCGTATGTACACTTTCTAGTGTAATGACATCTGGTAGATCTCCCGTTGTTATTGCAGCGTTGATTCTGTCATTATAGCCGCTTCCCTCACCGGTTTTTACGATGTGTTCGACTGTAACCTTTACATTTTCATGTTTTTCTTCAAATTCCTTAGCACGTAAATCATAGTTTAAACCCTCTGGATCTTCTGCAGAAACATGTACCCATACTTTCAATTCTTTTATTTCATCTCCTGAATTTGCCTTATCGTTAGAATCGGCTTGATTATTTGCAGAATCAGAACAAGCTGCTAAACCAAAAACTAGTGCGAAAATCATGAAAAGGCTAAAAATTTTCCTCATATTCTTTCCCCCTTTTTATTTATGGAAGCGTTTCCATATTAGAGCTAAATAAAGGGCATATGGAAATGTTTCCATCTTTAAAATCAGTATATAAAACAGACCTATGTTTGTCAATCTGTTTTTGAAATATTCTGAATTTAATTAACGTGTTGTTTCCCCCTTTAAAAACTGTACGGGATGTATTTCAGGTGTCACCTGTTCTCCATTTAATTTCTTGATCAGCAGGTCCACTAAACTTCTCCCCATTAATTCGACAGGTTGTCTAATGGTAGAAAGTTTTGGCCTTAGCATTGCATATGTCTGAATGCCATCATACCCTATAATTGAAAGCTCTTCTGGAATACTTATATTTCTATCCTGTGCAAGTTGCACGAGTTCCAGTGCCATCATATCATTCTCAACAAATACCCCATCTATATTCTTGTATTTATTTAAGAATGTAGTTAAAAATGTGGTTTGGTCCTTAATTGGATCCTCTTCAATATAAAGTGTATAATTTATTCCATTTTCCTTCGCTGCATCTTCAAAACCTTTTAACCTTTTTTCTACTTCAGTAAATATGTTTTTGGAATAAGTCCCCATATACGCAACATGATTACAACCAGTTTCTTTCAACACCTGTAAAGCCATCTTTCCACCACCATAATTATCACTAGACACATACGGTATCTCTCCAATATGGCGGTCAACTAAAACAATTGGCATTGAATGATTGATTTCATTTTCTATCGGGTTATATGAAATGCCAATAATTCCCGAAACTTTGTTCTGCTTAAGCATGTTAATATACTTAAGCTCCTTCTCTTTCTGTCCACTAGAATTACAGAGAATCATTTTGTAGCCTTTTTTATCAAGCTCATCTTCAATATAGTAGGCCAGTTCTGAAAAGAAGGCATGATGAATAGAAGGCAGAAATAACGCAACAGTCTTGTTATCTTGTGTCACGAATGCTCTTGCCGTTTCATTTGGAACATATCCTAATTTATTTATAGCTTCTAGTACTTTTTTTTTCGTTTCTTCACTTACATATCCTGAATCATTAATAACACGTGAAGCAGTTCCTAAGCCTACTCCAGCTAATTTTGCTACATCCTTTATTGTTGCCATGGTTTCACCTCCAACTAAAATCATATCATATGTGGAAACGTTTCTCTATTGATTTTTATCCCCTTTCAGTTAATAGACTTGACCTAGATATTGGAATAGATTCATATCTTCTTTACGACCTTCCTATAAATCTTTTTAAAATATGTTCGACAGTTTAATTACCATTTCCTTTTTGAATACTTTGATAGAATTTGTTTTAAACGAGCTCACAGTTTCCTACCTATCTCCTCTAAGAGTTTTATGATCTCTCGAGCTATATTTTCATGAATCTAATGAATGTAATTTACTATCTCTTTAAATACATAAGAAGGATTTTTTAACAAGCTCTCAAAATCTAACCTCATAGTTTCAGATCCTTTGTTTATTAAAAGTGTCTTTTGGATTGTATTCATTTCTATAGATAAATCCTTGATGCGATAGCTTTCAATCCTAGTTGCCTTATCCAAATGTAGGTCATCTAGATCAAATTGGACTCTGTCAGAAATTCGTCTTAGCATTCTCCACAACGTAACTTCCTCTTTTGATTTCATAAATATTTCTGGAAGCTCTTTTGCTTGCTTTAACGTATTTAGTGTCGTTACGGTATAAACTGAAATTCCGTAACCAACGGGTTTAACAATTTCCTTAAGAGATTTCCAAACTTCTATTTCAAAGCGGACATATTCGTCTGAATCATTCGATGTTGGTTCCTCTCCTTTATTACTTTTCAAAACTTTCACTTCATTTATCTTTCCGTAAACCGTAATACCATTCTGTGGAACAACTCCGCTTTTAGGATAAAGAGCAATATACTTTGCTTCCTGCCAGCCCTTTTTTAATCGACTTGTCGGAATTTGATAAAATAGGTGTTGGATATGTGGATAATCTTCTTCACTAGATACAATTCCAACTAACACCTTGTCATCTAATGCTGATATCCAATCTTCTTTTGTTCCCCTAGGAAGTATTCCTTCCCTCTGAATCTCTTCCGGACTTTTCTCAATAAGATGCTCGACAAACTGCTCAACAAGTCTTGTTGCGTTTGGTAAAAATGGAAGTGCACCAATATTTACTTTATCTATTCTTTTGGAAAACACTCTTTTTAATCATGATTTTATTACTCCCCTGATGATTGATGTAATACACATGTTGATGTAATCATTTTATTGGATAACTTATCTATTTAAATTATTTCATTTAGAAAATACCTATTAGAGCATGGTATAATTTACCTAAATAAATTATGGGGGATTAATAATGGCAGAAAACCAACTGAAATCTTTGATGGAACTATTTCAAAATCGAATATTCCGTATTCCTGATTATCAAAGAGGGTACGCATGGGAAGAACAACATTTACTTGCATTTTGGGAAGACTTAACAAATCTTCAGCTTGATAAAGTTCATTATACTGGTGTATTAACTCTGGAGTTAGTAAAACCAGAGATCTATAACCATTGGGAAGAAGAAGGATGGATTATTAGTAGAGGATATAAACCCTACTTCATCGTGGATGGACAACAACGTTTAACTACTACTATTATTCTATTACAAGCTCTATTAGAGACGATCAATGAAGATAGTCTTCTCAATTTCTATTCTAAAGAAGATGTGAGAAATATGTACATTTGTCAGCAAGCTGCAAACGGCATTAAAAAAGCTTACGTTTTTGGCTATGAAAAAGACAATCCCAGTTACGAATTCCTAAAAACCAAGATATTTGGTGATCAATCTTCATCTAGTCAAGATATTGAGACATCCTATACTAAAAACCTTATATCAGCTAAAAGATTCTTTAAAAATAAAATTGAAAAAATGAATTTCTCTGGTAAGGAAGTATTATTTAAGAAAGTAACGCTTCAGCTTCAATTTAATGTGTTTGAAATTGATAATCAAATCGATGTTTTTATAGCATTCGAAACCATGAATAATAGAGGAAAACCACTTTCAAACCTAGAACTGTTAAAAAACAGGTTAATCTATTTATCTACCTTATTAGATGAAGACGAAGATTCAAAAAGAATCCTTAGAAAAGATATTAACGAGAGTTGGAAAACCATTTACGAATACTTAGGGAAAAATCACGATACTCCTCTTGATGATGACATATTCCTAAAAAACCACTGGATCATGTATTACACTTATTCAAGGGATAAATCGGACGTTTATGCTGATTTCTTATTAAATGAACAATTTACAGCGAAAAGGGTCTTAAACAAAAAGGTTCAACTTAATGATATCCAAAAGTATATACGGAGTTTACAACAAAGCATAAAAGTTTGGTATCAAATCCATAATCCTCATACTTACCAGGATGAGGAAATAAAAAAATGGCTTTATAAACTTAGAAGACTAAGCTTTGGAGCTTTCTCTCCTTTGATTATGTCTGCAATTCTAACAAATGATCAAAGTGATAGGATAGTGAAACTTCTAAAAGCTGTTGAAAGATACGTTTTCATCTTATTCAGAGTATCATTTAGAAATTCTAACACTGGAGACAGCCATTTTTATAGAGAAGCATCTAGACTATATAAAAAGCAAACTGATATATACTCTGTTGTAAATGATATAAATGACTGGACTTGGGAATATACAGATATCCAAAACTTCAAAAAGCAGATTTCAGACAATTACTTTAAAAAGAAAAATAATGGCTTTTATGGATGGAGAGGCTTAAGATATTTTTTATTCGAATATGAGCTATATTTACAAGAAAAGTCAGGAACCACTGTGGATAAAATTGACTGGACTAAGTATGAGAAGAGTTCAGAAAGTATTGAGCACATATATCCTATAACTGACACAGATAGTTATTGGCAAGCAAATTTTGGTCACTATAATAAGCAAGATAACATGTTATTAGTCCATTCCTTAGGTAACTTAGTTGCAATTTCTCAAAGTAAAAACTCTTCATTAAAAAATTCCAGTTTCATCGAGAAAAAGAACCCAACTAATAGCAATAAAGGTTATTATAATGGCTCTTACAGCGAAATTGAGTTAGCTCAACATACTAACTGGACAGCAGAAAACATATATAAGAGGGAGTTAGAATTATTAGAATTTTTAGTGGATCGGTGGAAGATAGATACTGATGGAGTTACAACAACTGATTTAACATTTACAAATAGCTTAATAAGTATTCCATAATAAATATTTACATTAAAGATGACCATACTCTCAAACGTGAGTGGTCATCTTTAATGTTCAAGTCAAGTTTTCAATAAAAATTTACCGTTATTTATGATACGGTTCTCCGTAATGTAGCTAAGTGAGGTTTTACTCTTCAAAGAAATCTAAATCAACTTTCTTCACTACATATACATCTTCATTGGATACACCAACATTATACTTAAACATTAGTTCGGTTAGTTCTTGTCCATCAATCAGTATTACTCGCTTTTCAATTGATTCTACATAACTTCTTGCTTCTTTAGAAAATTTAGTCGTTGTAATGAAAATCCCTTTAGATGCTTTCTTTCCAACTAAGCTGCCTACAAACTTTTGTATTTCAGGTCTAGATATTGTCGAGTCAACTTTCCATCTCTTTGCTTGTAAATATATCATATCAAGCCCCAATACATCTTCCTTGATGATGCCATCAATGCCCTCATCACCCGACTTTCCAATAGCTTTTCCTGCGTCCTTTACAGAACCCCCATATCCCATAGCAACTATCAACTCTACGATTAGACGTTCAAAAAATGCTGGTGAACAATCTAATATCTTTTCAAGAAGTATATCCTGCAACTCATTTTTCAAGACATTGTAATTGTGTCCTATGATTTCTAAAGGTGTCTGTTGTTCAATATCATCTGTATTATTTCCAGCACTTTGTTTAACAGTTGTCTTGTTTACAAACTCATTGAAACTTTGATACTGGTTTAAGAATTTATTATCAATCCGATTAATAGATGGTTCTTGAAGAACTCTTATGCCTTCATCTGTAATTTTAAATACAGCTCGCCTTACTACTTTTATTAAGCCTGCTTTAGATAGATACGTTCTCGCCCATCCTATACGATTATGCAAAAGTGTTTGTTTACCACTTGGAAGTAATTCTGTAATATCGTCATCTGTCAGATTAAAGTGATTAGCTAGTAGCACATATAGCTCTTGTAACTTATACTCTTTTTCGTCGCCTAACTGTTTTAGAAATGGATACATGAAATCTTGATAACCTGGTACAGCCATCATATCAACTCCTAATTTTATTCCACATAAGCTTAACTCTTATCAAAGATTTTAACTGTATGCTGTTATTCATTTGACTAGACTTATAGCTTATCAAAACTTCTAAATATTTTCTCTTCAATATTTCCAGCATTTATATCTGTTAATGGCAAACGTATATAAGTTACTTTTGTTAGTCCCCAATAATATTTTTCACCTAATTCTTTTGTCTTTGGCGTAGAAATAGTTATCTCGTTATCTGCTTGAATATTCATGACTTCCTGATTTCTTAAAGGATAAAAAAATCGACAATGATTAGCTGGTGAACAACCCTTGTTCCAAGAATCGATAGTGTCATATTCAAATTTTGATAAGTACACTGTTGGAACCTGAACTTGATCTGAATCATCACTATATAACTCAATTTCCATGACGTATATTGGACCATCTCGCCACTCATTTTCTAACTCTTTATCCGATTTTTTTTTGGGAAAATGATAAAATCTTTAATATACCATCCTGAGTAATTGTTGTCGGATTTATACCTTAAAAACTTGTCTATAAATTACAGATGGGACTAAAATAACTAGTCCTGCATACCAATAATCAAAGAAACAGCCTCTTCATGTTTATCAGTAGTTTGGTATACTGGGTAGATCCCATCTCCGAAGCCTGCTTCAAATAGAAATATCGTGGCACCATTGGTAAATTTATGTTTCCCCCATACTCCATAATGTTCTACTACTTTTGTTTCCCAGAAAGAATCATATAGATTAAAGTATGGTTTTTCTTTCCTTAGCTTTTTAATTAACTCTTTATATTCATGAGCCGCTATATGATCTCCCATTCCAATCATGCCAGATTCAACAATAACTTCGCCAATCTTGTCAAACCTTTCCACTTGCCCAAGCGAAAAGACAACTTCTGAGTAAGCTATTCGCTTATTTTTTTGATTTATCCAAAGATTAAGTGGATAAGACGGATTATGATGATATTGCTTTAAATCAAAGGTTTGAAATGATTCAACATTTGATAAGATATCATCAATGACAAGAACCGAATTTAGGACCGACAAAGACCCTATCTCATGTTTGTAACAGTTGGTAATATCAAGTTTCATATTCTTCACCAATTAATACATCTGCCTTGAGAATTGTTTAACTGCTTTATCAAACTCCGTTAATTCCTTTGATTTAAACTGCTTTCTTAATTGCTTTTTCACTTGTTTTTGATTAAATGATCCCATTTGTTCCTGAGTCTTATCCTTGGAAGCACTAAATACACCTAATAATAATATTCCGAAAGTAATTAGACCTGCAAGTGGGAAAAAGTACGCTACCATCCCTGCGATTAATCCCGCCACAAGTAAATATAAAAAGAAATACCAGAGATAAAAAAGAATTACAGTTATAACTTTACGCAATTCGAACACTCTCCACTTCTTCTATTAAAGATTCTGAATCCAGTGGAATCAAATTTATTACTTCATGTGGGTATGAAGTTTCTATATATAACTTGACCATTCCTTTTTCTTCAAGACTTACATCCATACCATGAATCAATTTATCAAATATTTCGTAGAAAACCTGTTCTTCTTTTTTAGACAGTTTTTTCCCTTTAGCTTGCACTACCGATCGCTGAATATATTCTTTATAGGCATATTGAAAAACTATCATACCCTTGGTACGTTGCATCAAATTTCTTTTTTGCATAAAATGGGTAGCGCGTAATTTTTTATACTCAAATTTCAATTGTTCAATCATTTTGTTTTGATCTTCTATGATCTTATTTAGGCGCTTTACCTCTTTTTGAAGTCGTTTGATCTCATTTTTTAACTGGTTAATTTCAGGCTGTCTTAATAATGCACCTGCTATAAAACTTCCTGCTGCCATTGCTATTGGTAGTAAAATCATTCTTAATCACTCTCCATCAAAAAAATCGATTACATCATCTATATTTCGATCCGTCTTATTTAACTTTTTAAAATACTCATCTGCTGAATCATGCGTATGAATTCCAGATTTAATTTGATACCATGATTCTTCTTGTAGATTTGATTCAAGTGCGAGATCTTGACCATATTGCAATAATGCTCCTGTGCTCTCTTGTAAAAAATGCTCCCAACGATCTATTAAGTACATAGCCGTAACACAGACAATCCCTACTAGGATACCTGAAATGACAGAAGCAATCATGTTGGCATATTCCCTCAATGGAGGAAATTGAGCTGATATTGCCTCTTCTATTCCCATTTCAAGAAGTATACCTCCAGCAACAACAATTCCTAGAGTTAGTAGTTTGATCACCTCTCTCAAAAGTTGTTGACGATTCATATTTTCAGGTGGAAAAAGAAGAAGTTTTACTGCTTTTACTATAGAGTAGAAACCTTCACGAATAATGCGAACAATTCTCCTCTGTGTCGTAATAAAGTTATTAATAAGAACTGTTATAATGTTTGATAAAAAACCACTAACAAATCCTTCGACAAATAACTTCCCAATATCTTTTGTTCTTGATGTTACCCGTTTCACAACGCGTACAAGAGTTTTTTTAAACTCACTAATGACACTTTTCTTTCTTATAAAATCCTTGAAGTTTTTAAAATATTTCTTAAACTCTTCCATAACCGAAGAAGTAAATTCATAAAGTAATAACCCAATTGCTTTCCTTGTTCCCATACGAAATCCATCATTTACACTTGTAGTTGTGATTCTCTTAAATTCTTCTTTTCTAATTGCAGCATTGATATGCTTAGTAGCCCGTTTATGAATTTTTTTCGTACTTCGCGTATCTATGTTATATTTTTCGGCATTTGTACCAACACCATTAGAGGCGGTAGATTCTTGCCAAACTAGTAAATCTTTATCTTGTTTTGATCGGTTTACCGAGGAAGAAGTATAGGCTAAATTTTCATCACTTGTGGCTAACTCCTCAATTTTTCCACTAGAAAGATAAAGTCTTGCCTTTTTATTGTCATAAAGAGACTTTGCTGATATCACATGGTCCAAATCCCCTTGTTCAAGTGACTTACCAGTGTATTCATCATAAGGTAACTTCTTTGCCTCTACTTTTTTACTCCAATTTCCTAGATAATTATTCCTATCGAAGTCTTGTTGGTAGTTTATTCTATCTTTTTCAGATGCAAATACTGCATCTTTATGATTTTCCTTATCTGCATTATGTAATGTACTTACGCTCCCACCCTTCATATCTTGATGGAAATATGGACCCAAACCAAAAGTATTAATAACCGTTGTAGTTATTGTCTCTTTATATTGATTGAGAAGTTCATTAGAATGAGATTTTTTCACTTTATTCTCTATCTTTTTTGCTTCGCTCACTTGCTCCTCTACACCCATCTTGTATGTTTCAGCAGATTCTTATTGATCCTCAAAATGAACAAAGAACATTTCAAATAAATCAGATTCTTGCTTTGAGACTCGGTAATCTTCCAAATACGTAATCTTGTCCTTATTCATATTGTCCCCTTTCTAGAAGCACCTTTTCTGTTGCTATAACTGTTTTATTTTATTCTCGAAGATATCTATAACTTCAATTACTAAACTATTACTTTCTTCTTAGTTCCTAAATAGTCCAATGGTTATAAAGATTCTATAAAAGTTAAAAAATTCCTCTAAAAATAAGAAAAAGACACGTTTTTTGTCATAACATGTCTTTTAGTCGTATATAAGAATTATTACCCTCATAAAAGTTTGCAGTTACTTATGGTAAGGTTCACCGTGATGTATCTATATGAGGTTTTTTATTAGTTTGATTTCACCGATTGATTTTTATTGTTTGGAAATAGTGATTAAAGCAATTATTTACACTTTCTTTAATAATAGCTTCACGATCTTTTTCATTAATATATCTATAGAGATTAGAAGGATGCATAAATCTCATTACTTGGATTGGGTTAAAACGATATTTATAATTCAGTTCATACATTGAACCATGATTTTCTCCCTTTCCTTTCGGAATTCCTTCTATTGGAGGCAAAGTGTGTATCAGGCTAGTCTTATCATTTAAATAATTTAATGGATTAGCTTTTCTAGGATCATAACTTTCAAAAGCTTCAAATGCTATATCTCCAAATAAAATAATTAATTTTAAATTTTCCAACTCATCCAATTCACGGTATAGGTATTTATAACGGCATTGAGTGTATGAATTAACAACTGTTCCTCGCAAGTTACTACTTAATGGTCCATCACTATTTTTTTCTGGAGTTCTAACTCTACATTTACAAGCATCAGTAACATATATTTGGCTCAATATATTATCTCCATAGAAATTTATCTCTTCTTGTATCAATTCGTATTTTTTCAAATAGTGGAATAATTCCCTAAAAAACATGTAGTATCGCTTTCCAAGCCAATCATAAAAACTGATTCTATGTTTTTTGGCTATATCTCCAGAACTAGATCTATTTATTGGTTTCGCAGGTGGATATTGTTCTTCTATAAAGCCACCAGGGTTCTGAAAAACCATCATTACTTTACATTCTTCTTTATTTAAGTTTTCGTCACTACCATAAAAAACAACCTCACGTTTTTTTAGATGTTTACAACCATCGCAATTATATACCTCTTCAGGTGTAACTTTATTCATACTTCCACTCCCAGATAAAAGCTATTAATTTTGGATAAATAAATAATAGAAAGCAGGTAAATGGAAACCTGCTAACTAAAGTGTTTTTATTATTCTTAATCGTAATTATATTGCCTTTGTAAAATATCAATTATCTTTGATGCAGAACTTGATGGTATCCAAAATAAAGTATCACCTCTAATTGGTCTATAACTAATATTTACATCCTTTAGCATAACCCCAGGGTCCTTAGGTGAAATAATCCACTCTATAGGCACTATGGCCACCTATTGATTTCTATAAAATATGACCCATTTACTTTTGCTAAACCTATTATTCTTTGGACTGGGGAAGTGACGTAAATAAACATGATATCATTGACATTCATTCTCTCTGCTTGTAATCTTCCTTCCTCGGTATTTGGAAATCCTACAGTTGGTTTTTCTAGTCTTTTCAAGAGTTCATCATACATGATTTTAACCATAAATTTATTTTGCTTTGGGATTATATTAATCATATAGCCCCCCTTATTATTTGGTCATATATTATATGTATTTAGTAAAAAGAATAGTATTCTCTTCTCTTGAGTTGAGGTAGGATACTTCATTTTAACGCCTATGAATCTAAAAAGGGAAAACAAACAAAAAACCTAAACCCTTAATTACAAAATTGCAATAAGTGGTCTATCCGTTCCCTGCTGAATTTCCATTCATCAGGTATCTTATCTATAATTCCTACCGCTACACCACTTTTCCAAATGTGATTTTCCTTTAAGATGGTTTCACCTATTCCCCCTCGGCTATCTTTTAATCTTTGACCAATTTCCTCTGGAGTTGCAAGATACACCCTTGGTAATTCCCTTTTTTGGATGTCTACATTTTTAAATTGGACAAGGCTTACAATAGTTTTAGTTGTATGCCTTTTAACCCAAGCATCGGCAGCTTCGTGATAGGTTCTATTCTTTTTAAAACTCTGAGTCAATCCCCATCCACCATCTTGACTACCTTTTACTGATATTTTAAGCATTTGGGCACCTTTAACAACAACCAAGTCATATTCAGGTTGATTGGCACCGTATTGAACAGATACATCGTACCCAGCCCAAGCAAATAATCCAGCAGTTATAGATTCAGCAGCTACACTAACTTGATGTTGGTTCATATTAATTACCTCTCTTATTTACTAATAATGTAATTTGTTTGTTGGTTATATGCACTAATTTTTTTATATCATTTCTTCGTAAAACGGCTAGTAAATTCCTCCCTATAAACCACTCAAATCTCAAAACATATTAAAAAAGAAAATGAGAAATCATCATCGGATGATTCCTCTTCTCCATAGTTATCCCCTATTATAAATTTAACTTTCCTAATAGCTCTTTCAAAAAGGCTTCTCCATAGATCATATAGGAACGACAAGCTTGAGCGGTAACTAGTGGAATTCCTTCATTATGAGCTACTTTATTTCTGTATTCCTCTCTAATGAGATTTAGCTTACCCTTGAGAGTAATTGGATTCAAATTCAATGTACTACTTGGCCATCTTCCTATGAATCGATCATCATTTGTAAAATAGTGCACTCTGGTTATATCCTCCTTGAATATACCAAGGTTATGGGCTAAGTTTATCACATCTCTATCCTTGAACATATGTATAGCATCGCCAATGGTTACTGTTTCTAGAATTTGCCCATTCTTGTCTCTAATCTTCTTAAATTTGTCTATATCCATTCTATCCCCTGGAATAATTGCAGTTCTTATTCTCGAATATACTTTTTCGTTAAGCAATGACTCTAGAGCTTTGGTTATTGGTATTACAGCAGGTGAAAAATCAAGATTCTCACGATTTTCCATATAGCGGTAGACAATTTCAGCTGTGATTAAAAAGGTTCTAATCTCCTGCATATTGTTCCAGAGTTGCCCATAATAATCAGACAAACCTTCCTCAACTCGATCCTGAGTTTCCTGATCTAAGTTAACAAAGAGTTCATCAATTCGGAGAAGAATCCTTTTGGATAAAATTTCTGCTCTTTGTTCAACTTCGTGAACAGTTTGTAGAAGTTCTTCTCTATAAATCATTAGTGATTGATTTAAATTATCAAATATGTTTTGGATATCAGCCTTTAATTCCATTGTTACCTCTAAGTTTTTTGAGGATACTTCTAGATTTTTTGAAGCTATATCTATATTTTTCGTTGTTAACTCCTTAACCTGTTTTATTTCGTTACTGAACCCACTCATCTGTTGTGAAAACTGACTAAAAGCTTCCCAAACTTTAGCATCTGCTCCCGCCTTTAATGTTTGCAATTCTGCTCTTAGCCTTTCAACTTCATCTAAACTATCTCTTTTACCCATAATACGCCCAAAAGTTTCCCTAATTTCGGGTTCATTAGGCTCTAAATTTTTTGCTTTGCTAATACTCTCTGTTGCTCCATTTAAGTCCTCCTCATTTAGATAAGCTATTG
>JBNJJO010000051.1:0-28033 GCA_051750265.1 Bacillota bacterium
TAAAATTCAATTTTCAAAATCAACCATTATCAATAACAAAGCCTTTATTTAAAATGCCAGCTAAAATAGCACTTAATCCTGAAAAGAAAATAACCCACCAAAAGCCTTCAAGGTTCTCGTTGTAGAATTCAACTCTAATCCAAATTATTAATGTAACAATAAAATTTAATAATACACATGTTAGCATTGAATAATACAATGACTTGTATCTTTTGCTTTTATTTTTAATTTTTTGAAAAAAGAAAGCCATTTTGTTCATCCTTTCATGCATCACTTTCGCTATCATCATAACAAAATTAATGTTGTTCCAGTAAAGCACCCGTTACTTTAAGTGAAATATTTCACAATCATTTCTCTCAAACAGACAAGAACTCAATACAAAAACCCTTTAGGGTTATTCCCAAGGGTTATAAATTATTTAATTACTCTTTACCAGAATTACTGTATCCAAAGCTTAAAGAGACCTTCGGTTATTCCTAAGTTGTACATGTAATAAATCCCAAACACTGTACTAATTCCACCAGTAATTTGAATCAGGGTTTTATTAATGTTTATCTTTTTAGCACTTAAAACAAATGGAATCCCCAATATTGTTGTAAAGAAAAGCATACCAATTATGGTACCAACACCAAATATAAGAATGTAAATTGCACCTTCCCATACACTCTTTACTGTACTCATAGTTAATAGAATCATGGCAGCACTTCCTGCTAGACCATGCACTAAGCCAATTATCATTGATTTTATATAAGTGATTTCTTTATGTTGATGTTGATGTTCACTACTATGTTGGTGAGCATGAATATGTTTATGTACTTCTCCATTATGTTCTTGCTTGTGTACATGAATATTTTTGAAGGAAAGGATACTTGTAATTCCAAGATAAACAAGCATAATTCCCACTAAAAATTCTAAGGACATAGCCCATATATCTGGTATTTCACCCTTCATAAGAATAACAATAATACCAAATATAAATAACGTTGCAGTATGACCTATCCCCCAAAATACACCTGATAAAGTGGAATGCCATAACTTTTTACTGCGACTAGCTATTGTAGATACAGCTATCACATGGTCTGGTTCAATTGCATGTTTAATTCCAAGAACAAATCCCAAAGTTAAAATAGATAGAAAACCTACTTCCATAGTACCTCTCCTATTAAACGATACATCAAGTTCTTTTTAAAGCACTATATGTATGTTACGTTTTATGGTAATTATAACATTAAAATTTAATATTGATATCTAGCTAGTTTTTGTGTAGAAGAACGAATACCTAACAAATCGTATTCGTATTTTGAAAATGATTATTTTACAATCCTGCCCCGTTACTTTAATAAGAAAAAGCTTTACTCTTTATTCAAGTAAAGCACCCGTTACTTTAAGTACATTTCTTCACAAACTAATCCTTTTTCACACTTTATTTATTACAGGAATGCTGCCCCGTTTGCACCATAGAAAGCAGCTACCTATTGGCAATTGAATCTATTTATGGAAAGCAACCTATAGTTTAAGTACATTATTTCACATTTTTTTTAAAATTAAAAAGGCAGTTAAGATAAAAAACAGCCCGAACCTGGCTGTTAGAAGGTAATAGTTTTATTTTTTGATTAACGCTCTTGACTAGTAGGTCGAATAATCATCTCATTAATAGCTACATCAGATGGTTGTTCAATTGCAAATGCAATGGCACGAGCAATACTTTCAGCTTCAATAGCACCTTCATACATTTTTTCAATCATCGGTTTAAAATTTATATCTGTAATAGACTCTGTTAATTCAGATTTAACCATACCTGGCGATATAATTGTAGTACGAATATTGTTGCCAAACTCTTCTTTACGAAGACCCTCAGAAATCGCACGAACCGCAAACTTAGTACCAGCATAAACAGCGCTTCCAGCACCAACAAAGTGACCTGCTACTGAAGAAAGATTAATAATATGACCGGATTTTCTTTCTCTCATAGAAGGAAGCACAGCCGCAATTCCATAAAGAACCCCTTTAATGTTAACATCAATCATTTTGTTCCAGTCATCAATTTTTTTATTATAAAGAAATGAATTTGGCATAAGTCCAGCATTATTAACTAATACATCGATTTTCCCAAACTCTTTAAGAGCAACCTCAGCTAACTCTTCCATTTGTTCATGCGAAGTCACATCGGTTCCTTTATAAATAGCCTGCCCGCCATTATGTTGAATCTCTTCTTGTAATTTTTTTAAACGTTCCTCACGACGAGCTGCTAAAACTAACTTCGCACCTTTTGATGCAAGTTCTTTTGCAGCCGACTCACCAATTCCACTAGAAGTACCCGTAATAATGACAACTTTATCTTGAATATTAGACATACGGATAATTTCCTTTCTAAATAAAATGTAAGCATTAAGCATAGAAAAATGAATTTTTATTTATTATTTCGAAAATACTTCTTTTGCAACCAACATGGCAGACATCGCCTTTGGCCAACCAGCGTAAAATGCAAGATGGGTAATAGCTTCGATTAGTTCTTCTTCCGAAAGACCGTTTTGTTTTGCTAATATTAAATGGGATTTTAGTTGATCTGTATTTCCTCCTGTTAATAAAGAAGAAACGGTAATTAAACTGCGGTCACGCGGAGAAAGATCCTTGCCCGCCCATACATCTCCAAACAAAACATCATCGGTTAATTGTACAAGCTTTGGCGCAAAATTTCCTAACATTTTCTGTGCAACAGTAGGTTCTTTAGAATTAGACATTTTATATTCCTTCTTTCGCTTTAGTTACTTGGCTAAGTGATGCCTGTAAAAAATATAAACTTTCAGTGAGCCCGCAGGATATATTTCATGTTATTTTAAATTGTTATATTCTTCATCTGTTACGGGCTCCAACCACTCGGTGTCTCCCTTTTGAACATTAGTACTTATCGCGATATGTGAAAACCAGCTATCTGGTGCAGCACCATGCCAATGTTTTACATCAGGAAGGATCTTTATTACATCCCCTTCGTGAAGCTTTTGGACTGGTTTGCCTTCTTCTTGATAATATCCTTTGCCACCGGTAACGAGAAGAATCTGACCACCTGGATGCTTATGCCAATTATTTCTAGCCCCCGGTTCAAAAGTCACATTACCTATTGGGCAATTAAAAGTGCTATCACTAGGTACAAGCATCTCAAGAAAAGCTTCCCCTTTAAAATAGTCATTCACAACTTTTTCACCTTTCGGAAAGATTAAAGTCTCACTTAAATTATTTATTTTTTTCATATTAATTCTCCTTGTCAAATAAATTAAGTTCCTCCTGAGAGTGCGCGGATATCATCCATTCCTTTAATGATTGACACTTTAATTCCAAGTAGTATTATTCATTGCGTTATATCTAATCTAATTATGCACCAAATGAAAAAAATGACCGATATGAAATTAATCGAAAGAAGGACTGCCCCTTCTTAATAAAATAGTGGGGCATCCTTATTACCTAATCTTGTTTTTAGAGTTCTTGACTTGTTGGACGAATAAGCATCTCATTAATGGCTACATCAGATGGTTGTTCAATTGCAAATGCAATAGCGCGAGCAATGCTTTCAGAATCAATCGCACCTTTATAACCTTCATCAACTACAGATTTCAAATTAACATCTGATATTGTTTCTGTTAATTCACTAGTAACTGCTCCTGGTGAAATAATGGTTGTACGAATATTGTTGCTAAACTCTTCTTTACGGAGACCTTCTGTAATAGCGCGTACAGCAAATTTTGTACCACTATAAACGGCAGCTGTAGCTCCTGACACGTGTCCTGCAACGGAAGATAGATTAATAATATGACCGGATTTATGTTCTCTCATGAATGGTAGGACTGCAGCAATACCATAAAGCACACCTTTGATGTTAACATCGATCATCGTATCCCATTCTTTGACTTTCTTCTGATGAAGAAAAGATAGTGGCATTAACCCAGCATTATTGACTAATACATCGATTTTTTCAAACTCTTTAAGAGCAACCTCAGCTAACTCTTCCATTTGTTCATGGGAAGTTACATCTGTTACTTTATAAATTGCTTGACCGCCATTATCTTGAATCTCTTCTTGTAATTTCTTTAAACGGTCTTCACGACGAGCTGCTAAAACTAACTTCGCACCTTTAGATGCAAGTTCTTTTGCAGTAGCTTCTCCAATTCCGCTAGAAGCACCCGTAATAATAACAACCTTGTCTTTCATATTAGACATATTAAACAACAACCTTTCGTTTAGAATTAATCATGAATTTTAAAATTACCGAGCCATTTAACCATTTCAGGATCCCTGTGAGAAAAGAACAAGCTTTCTTTCGTGTCTAACGTAGAAATCTTCTCCATATCTCCTTGAGTCAATTCGAAATCAAAGATATTGAAGTTTTCAATAATTCTTTCTTTACGAACAGACTTTGGAATGGCTACGACTCCTCTTTGTGTCAACCAACGTAGAATCACTTGAGCAACTGATTTGTTATATTGTTCAGCAATTGAAACTAAAACCTCATTCTGGAAGATGTTATTTTTTCCTTCCGCAAAAGGACCCCAAGACTGTATTTGAACATTGTTCTCTTTCATATAGTTAGCACTATCGATTTGCTGGTTGAAGGGATGGGTTTCGATCTGGTTTATTGCTGGAATCACTTCATTATGAACCATCAAGTCTGCCAGACGATCCGAATGGAAGTTACTCACACCGATTGCCCGAATTTTTCCCTCACGATACAATTCCTCAATCGCACGCCAAGAACCATATACATCACCAAACGGCTGGTGAATTAAATACAAGTCCAAATAGTCTAATTGCAATCTGTCTAGCGATTTTGCGAATGCTTTCTTAGTGTTTTCATAACCGGCATCTTGCACCCAGACTTTTGTGGTAATAAATAATTCCTCTCTAGGCACACCACTTCGTTTGATGGCTC
Source organism: Bacillota bacterium (assembly GCA_051750265.1). Lineage (GTDB taxonomy): Bacteria > Bacillota > Bacilli > Bacillales > Bacillaceae > Metabacillus. The sequence continues at coordinate 4,922 of JBNJJO010000051.1, forward strand.
TTCCTACTGCTTCTTCATTTTGATAAGAGGCTGCAGTATCAATCAGACGATAGCCTGCCATGAGGGCATCGTAAACGGATTGTTCACATTCTTGTAAATCATTTATCTGAAAAACGCCAAATCCAAGTATTGGCATCTCAACACCATTGTTCAAAGTTACTTTTTGCATAAAAAATTCCTCCTTCTTATACTTACACACTAAGCTTTGATTGTGATTTGTGCCTTTCCTTGCGACAGGATAGTTATATTCTACCTACCCAACGTCGCTTTGTAATTAGCGAAGAGCGACATAATGTTTGCAAATTACGCCATTATATGAGCGCAGGGCACTGGAAGGTTACCCCTTCATTGGGTGCTTGAAATTATCCACTTATCTGTTTCAGCTCATGACTTTCAATCTCAAGGGGAGAAAATTCTATTCTCGCTACTTGAATCATTGCTTTTCCAACTTGCTCTGATGTAATGAAAGCTTGCTCCTTCAAAAAGTTCTCATTCTAGATTACCGCTCTTGATGTGTAGGACGAATAAGCATCTCATTAATGGCAACATCAGCTGGCTGTTTAATCACAAATACAATGGCGCGGGCAATGCTGTCAACTTCAATAGCTTCTTTATAAATTTTATCAATTTCAGGTTTCAAATTATCTATTCTCCTTATAATTTGATAATTTTACACTCAAGACATAAACTTATAGAAAAGCTCCATTATCTTTATTATCCCCTAAGTAAAAAGCAACCGTTAGCCCATTATTATCAAATGATTGCCTAATCTTCTCAGAGCGACTTATGCAACAGTCAAATATACAATACAATGGGGATATCAAGGATGGAAGAACAAGGAGGATCCTATGTCTGAACCAATCTATAAACAGCGGGATGAGCTCGCCAAACTAATTGAGCGTTATTCAGGACAGGATGGTGTTCATGCGTCTGCTGTTCCGTCTTTATTTTTGCTTCGTAAATCTTATATTACCGAACCCATTCATGGAGTTTACAAGCCATCCTTGTGCATTATCGTTCAAGGTGAGAAGGAGGTATTGCTGGCACAAGAGAGCTTTAGATATGGTCCCGCCGATTACCTTGTTGCATCCGTTGACTTGCCGGTTACCGGACAAGTGATACAAGCCTCTTCTGCTGCTCCTTATTTGGCCCTCGCGCTTGAATTTACACCGAGTCAAATCTTGGAGGTTTTAAGTGATTCCAACATTCAGCTTGAACCGAAAAAAGATGCGAAACGAGCAATGTTTGTCAGCAAAATAGAGTCCCCCCTGTTGGATGCAGTCATCAGGTTAGTCTGCTTGCTGGATAAACCGAAAGATATCCCGATACTTGCCCCGCTATTCACCAAGGAAATTTTATACAAGGTTCTTCAAGGCCCGCATGGAAGTGTGCTGGAACAAATGGCGATAGAAGGAAGCTACACCTCCCAAATCAGAGACGTTATTGAACAAATCACGAATCATTATGATAAGCCTTTTCGGATTGAAGAACTTGCAGAAGTAGCGAGTATGAGTGTTTCCTCACTTCATAGGCACTTTAAAGAGGTAACCGCTATGAGCCCGATTCAGTTCCAAAAACAATTGAGACTGCAGGAAGCCAGACGCCTGTTATTATCCGAGTCAGCTGATGCGGCTGATGCTGCATTCCGGGTAGGCTACGAAAGTCCAACGCAGTTCAGCCGTGAGTATTCCCGCATGTTTGGTTTTCCGCCTAGAGAAGATGTAAAGCGCCTGAAGAAGAAAAATGAGCAAATGGCAAACGCTTGAATCCTATGATGTTCCCCCATATTCAACTGGGGCGAATGTTTTTTAAAAATTTTCAACAAGAATAGAATGACTTAGGTCATAGCATAAGCAGCAGAGGTTTATTAGAGAGAGATCTATAAATTAAAGCCCACTTTGCTGTCCCAATAAATTTTTACGTTATCCTGCCAATTAGCTCTTTAATAATAGTAAAATAAGTGCATTAATCCGATCCGGATTAATGCACTTATTCATTCTGCAAATCTACTTTTAGTAAAGCCTTTCCAACAATTCATTTGATATCCTCCTCTTTTAGATCTGTATCAGATTTTCTAAGCTGCTTTTTATAAACCCTAGCTTTTTCCTGCTTTTGAACAAATTTTAATGCATAATGAGCCCCACAGATATAAATTCCCATCATGGATAAGTAATCAATTAAAAATCCCATGGTGGATTCATCAGAGTACCAACCAAATGGATTATATATAGTCAGTTTTGAACCCATATCTCTCTCAATGGAAGTCTGCACTCCATAGACAACAATCAACACCGCTGTGACACGCAGTGTAATTGTGCGGATACGGTTTTTGCTGGTAAGTCCAGTCATCTTTCGCACGGCATTGATAATTGTTCCCCATGACATTCCGATATGTACAGCCATGAAGATAAACCCCCAATACGAAGTCAGAACATGTATCTGCCGTGCCATCATGTCATTATCTATAGGAATAAAGGGAAATATGTCACGGGAAATCGGCACGGAACTTATCAGCACCGTCGCCATAGATACAAGAAAAAGCAAATTGACCGCTATGCTTAGAATACGTCTTACATTGTGCTTTCCCTTAATAATCGTCTTATACCATCTTCGATTTAAAATATTATGGACAATAAACAATACAAACAGGAGAACACCAACCAGTTCATGGATTGTGTTTCCGGTAATATGATAAGCCATTGCCACTAACATGAGAACTGTCATAGAAAGGTCAATGAACAGCCTGATTAACAGATGTCGATTCAAAAAGTTCTCCTCTTTCTAATTTAATCTCTCGGTCTCCATTACCTCTCCTGGATAGAGTAAACACTTCACAGAGATTAGGAAGTTATTCTCTTCATGTAAAATGTTAAAAGAACTTCCTGGACCAACTCCTCTTTTTCTTCATCTCCTATCTTATTATCGAGTAAATTACTTTCCCCATCATGAAAACTTAAAATATCATTAATGTTAACGTCCTGAGAATCATCGAGATTATCAGCTATTACTTTTACTTTCCAATCCTCCGTAGGAGTACCTACTAACCGAGAATTTGTACTATTATCCGTTGATGCTGTATCATTCTCAAATTCATAACTCTTCATCTCATCGAATTTGTTCATGTACTCATCCCTTTCCTGATTCGCGTGGCAGGTAAAGCAGCGACCGATGTCTTCCTCGTAGGCCACCGCTCTGTCGGCAGTGAATGCATTATATTCCCATTCGCCATTTCGCATCTCGGGAGGGTACTGGGCACCCCAGCCATCGCGCTTTTCCATCACGAAGTACCGGTAAAGCTCTTCATCCTTAAAGATCTTGAGAGTGACTACAGTGCCGCTCGGGATCGGCTGGCCGTCCTGCACCGCTTCGATCGCTTCCCGGCTCGTGTAGAGCTCTTCGAAAGTATCTCCTCGAGTCACAGTCGTGAAGAGCTCACCTTCGTCGTAGTTCTCCGGGAATTTGACAAGATCACGGTTAGCTCCAGGGGCTGTTTGATCAGTGTTCTCGGTTGTGGTGGACTGCTCCGCCCGCCGGGTGCTGTTGTCCGTGTCATTGTTGTTGCTTCCACAAGCTGCGAGAGTAAGGGCCATCACCAATGCGAGGGCCGATAATCGCTTTTTCATACTGTTTTCCTCCTCTAAGTTTCGATTGCCAACCAGCAAAAACCATGCATATCTAGTGCGCATTCAAAGGTCTACATGTACTCGGGACATATTTTAGTAGCCAGTTCAATCTTTATTAGACTCTTCAGTTGAGCCTCAGTCAGGTCGGTATTAAACATGATGTTAAAATGAGCATTCAGTTAAGAATTAACACTCTTTGTATTGGCCAAGTCCGAAGTGATGGCTAACTCTCTGCTCTGAAAATCCAAGTAGTCGCTTTCGAGATGCCTCCAAACAGGTATGCTTTCAAAAACTCACCGATGGATGTGGGGAAGATAATATATCCGCGGGTGCTCCTGTCTCTGTTATTTAATTTTTCTGAAAAAATGGAAGCTGTTGTAATTGGTTGACAAGGGGATTGCTTCCTTACCAATCTCGTCTTAGCTGCCCTCCCTTTCTTCCATAAAGTACTGATATCCTTATTATGTAATAAATGAAAAAGCTGCTGTTAGCCTATTCTTATCAAATGGTTGCATAATCCTCTCACCACTACTTACGCAACAAGCAACCCTGCATTACAATGGAAATCTCAAGGACGAAGGAACAAGCAGGATAATGTTATGTCCGAGCGAATACACAAACAGCAGGAGGGGCTGGGCAAACTCATTAAGCGTTTTGCAGGGCAGGATGGTGTTCACCCGACTGCTATTCCGTCTTTATTTTTCATCCGTGAATCTGATGTTACCGAACCGGTTTATGGAGTTTATAAGCCATCCTTTTGCATTGTTATTCAAGGTGAAAAAGAGATCATGCTGGCACAGGAGCGCTTTAGGTACGGTCCTAGTGATTACCTTGTTGCATTGGTTGATCTGCCTGTTTCCGGGCAAGTGACGGAAGCCTCTCCCGACGTTCCGTATTTGGCTCTCAATCTTGTATTCACACCAATTCAAATCTTAGAAGTTATACGTGGTTTTAAAATTCAAGGCGGAAAAAAAGAAAATGCTAAGCTTGGTATGTTTGTGAGCCCAATCGAGTCATCGATGTTAGATGCGGTAATCAGGTTAGCTCGTTTGCTAGAAAATCCGAACGATATTCCGGTACTTGCTCCTCTATATATGAAGAAAATTCTCTATAGGGTTTTGCAAGGTCAGCATGGGGTTCGCTGGAACAAATTGCAATAGAAGGAAGCTCTACCTATCTTATCAGAGACGTTATCGAACAGATCATGAATAACTATGATCGCTCTTTTCGGATTGAGGAACTTGCGGAAATAGCAAATATGAGTGATTCTTCACTTCATCGGCACTTTAAAGAGGTAACCGCGATGAGCCCAATTCAATTCCAAAAACAACTGAGATTACAAAAAGCGCGGCAATTGTTATTGTCCGAGTCAACAGATGCTGCTGATGTCGCATTCTGGGTTGGTTATGAAAGTCCATCGCAATTCAGCCGTGAATATTCCCGCATGTTTGGTTTTCCACCCAAAGAAGATATAAAGCGCTTGAAGGAGAACTATGACGAAACGATAAACGCGTGAATCCCCTGCCTAATGGTGGGGGTCCTTTTATGTGGAGGAAAAGGACAATTTTCAAGGGAGATGCATTAACCTGGAAATTGTCGTAACTAACAATCAAAATGCAGATTGTGAATAATTACACTTAAACTAGTCGAGTAGAAGAGAGCCTCTCTACCTTACGGTAGATTGTGTTCTCCCCCCTCACAGAACCGTGCTTGCGCTATTCACGCACACGGCTCCTCCTAGTTACCATTCACAAAATGTAGCTAATCTCTTTTCTTAATTCATACATATTTACCTTGACTCTTGGTGAAGGTAGTGGATATTTATCAAGAAAGAGTCTGTATTTATCCCAAGTAAATGACTTTCTTTGACTTCTTCTATTGAGCCATTTAAACAGTAAGTATCCGATTTTGTCTCTGAAGTTGTTTACACTTTGAGTATTATCTGTGATGCAATAATAGTTGTAATATCCTATTAGTGAGCGTTTAAATCTATCCATAATCATATGAATATCTTTATTTCTGTTATTCTTTAACCATTCTTTAGATTCCTTTAGTTTGCCTTGAACTTTCTTTCTGCTTGATTTCCGCTTCACTCGAAAGTTTCCTTGCTTACTCTTCCCACAATAATGTGTAAAACCTAGGAAATCAAAGGTTGCAGGCTTTCTATTTCCCTTTTGTTTTGCATCTTTCTCCGCAAACCTCCCGAAGGGAATAATTTTGGTTTTATCCTCAGCAACTTCTAAGTTAAACTTCTTTAATCTCAGAGTTAATGATTGGAAGAATTCCAGAGCTTCGCTCTTATATTGGAAACAACAAACAAAGTCATCAGCATATCTTACTATGTAGGCTTGTCCCTTACACAGTTTTCTAACCCTTTTCTCAAACCATAAGTCGAGAACATAATGGAGGTATATATTGGCTAGTACCGGAGATATAACTCCACCTTGCGGTGTGCCATTATCTGTCTTGAATTTCTTCCCTTCCTCCATGTATCCACCTTTAAGAAACCTACCTATTATTCTAAGTAGGTTAGGGTCAGCAATTCTCAGTTTTAAGAACTCCACCATCCACATGTGGTCAACGTTGTCAAAGAATCCTTTAATATCTACATCTACTACATAATTTACTGACCTCTTTTCAATATAGTGGTTCAGTATTTTCAAAGCATCGTGGCAATTACGATTTGGACGGAATCCAAAAGAGCAGTCTAGAAAATCATTTTCATAGATGGTATTTAGTATCTTAGTAATGCCTTTTTGAACAATTTTATCTTCATGTTCCGGTATTCCCAATGGTCTTTTCTTGCTTGAATTGAGCTTTGGAATATACATTCTCCTTACTGGAACAGGACGATAGCTTTTGCTTTTAAGCCTATTTACTAAATCCTCTATGTTTTCTTTTAGATTTCCACTGTATTGCTCTTTAGTTGTACCGTTAACCCCAGTTGCTTTCTTATTAGGTAATTCAAGATGACATTGAACTAGTGATTGCTCATTTAGTAAATGTACAAGAGATGTAAATTTCATTTTAGGATCAGATTTTGCTAATTCTGCTATCCTTAGTAGTTTTGTTTCCATTTATTATTCCTACCTCTGCGTGTAGTAAATGTTTCCCTAGCAAGGGTGATAACTGGTAGCTAGCCTTTCCTCCATCGGCATTACCCAACTTCATTGGTACTACGCTGCTATCCGACTCCCTATCTGGCATTTGGTTTCCTTACTTATTATCGCTTGTACACCATACTCTTCTATATATAGAAAAGACCGGTAGGGTCTCCCGAGTTGCCGTATCATATCAATGTGTAACGTGCCAAGGTCTCTGACTCCAGAGAGGTCTTATCCGTCTTGCCCTTAACGAAGGATAAAATGTTGCTTTCTGCCGCAGTTAAGGCATCAGCCCTCTCGATTTACTAACATTTTGGAGCTCAATCCCTTCAACCATTTGGCTTTCGGCCCGCGGTCGGGTAGAAAACAAGCGCGCGCAATCAATATTAGTGATTCACGTTTCTTGTAGCCCCCCTACGATCCCGGACGGTCGGATTTCCCGAGTCCGGTTCTGACCTTGGATTAATCACCTACAAGCCTTCCCATACAACCGCAGGATTAAATGTCGGCACACATATTCCCCCATCATTTGTAGGTTTACTTGTAAGCTAGTTTAAACATACTTTATAGCTCAGAGTCTATAATGCTCAAACATTCCAAGTGCCCAGAGGTCCTTTGCCCTATCAAAGGTGTTACCTTGATAGAAGTGTAATTTTCTTACACTTAAGAAGGCATTACCCTTCCCTCATTGCTACTACGACCTCATGCGCCAATCCTAAATCATCCTACCATTTTCTATTAGCCTCTTATATGATAGGTCTTTATTGGTTAGCAATTTGAAGTAGGACCTTCCCGTCGTTATCTCTGAAAATCTTTCCACAGATGCCAGAACCCATACCCCGGCTGCTCTTACGGTGCTTTTGACCGTTTCTTCCCGTAAGACATCGGTCTTCCCCCGTTAGGCAAAGGTCGACGCTAAGCAAAACATCCCTCGAACAGTTTCTTTGAGGGGCGTAGATTTCGGGATTGCAGTATTCGTTAAATCCTTCTGGCCTCTGTGTTTGCTCGCCACACAGACTGTTCCGACCTTATCCTCTCTGTGTAGAATAGGCCGCCGTGACTTTTACTTCCAAGCAGAACGTAGTTCGTTACCTCCCCACGCATTGGATATGCTAGTCATCCGAATCGGTCAATTGATGACAGGAGACTTTCACTCCATAAGATTCTCAGCCTTGACGGCTGCTCCACCTAACTGTCTACGCTTAAAGACTAAAGTTACCTTTAGCCCTCCAAGACTCGCTACGAGCGAATGGCTAGTTCTTACTCGACGGGAATCCCACCCGTTATATGATACGACCTAGGCTCGGCCGCACAACTGCTCGGTTAGCATAAGTAATTATTCTAATAAGTATTCGTGGAATCGTTATTCAACAATCTGGCCCTTTAATGGAATAACTTGACTGGATTTTTTAAACATCTTATTGTCATTCAACAAAAACGTCCAAAAAATTATATTACTTTTTATAAACGTCTATAAAGTGAAATTTATATGATTATAGACTGAAATGTTATAGTTTTTTATGAATCTATAAAAGTGTACTTTTATGAACGGATGGATGGTAGCATTTGACATCAGTAAAACTTACTCTTACATAACTAAAAATCATTTTTGTTCATTTTCCTTTGGAATAATTCTGTATTGCCAAGTGTCGGGCAAACTGATTTTGATCCCCTCAATAAATGCTTCGGCTGCTTTTATATTTTCAAAACTAATTTCCTTTTCTTCTCCAATAGCTGTATTTTCAAAACCCATTTCCTGACCATCAAGTTCGTACGCCTTAACGATAAATTTCATTATTTTTCCCCTTTCTTTAGTGAACAATACTTAATGAACAAATTACACCTTAATTTTACTGGATCTCCAAATGATCATCTAGGGTATACTCAAAATAAACAGATAATAGAACTTTTAAATCTGAATCTAATTTTTAATGGATAAACACTTTCTAATATTTTGAAGTAAAGTTAAGATGAAATAAAAATGAAATCTAAATAGAAAGGTTGATCCAATGCGTGAAATTTATTCGAGCATCCTATTAATTGTAGGATGGCTTTTATTAGCTTTTAGCATTTATTTATTTTTATGGGCTTTTATTGAAGTAAACGCACTTTATATCGGTGTTTGTATACTTGTTGTAGGATTAATTTCTCTAATCATTTCAAAAAGAATTGGAAATCATTCAGGGAATTTATTTTATCTTTACGATCGGTGAACAAATAAAAAAACGCTCCAAGAGTATTGATCGCGTTTTAAATATTAGGTACTTACTTATGTAATTATATTGACCTGTTATGAGACAAAGTTACTCAAGCTATTCTAGAGTTTTAAAAATCAATACTTTTATACTGCTAATTTAGCTAGAGCCACATTTTTGGAGCATTCCGTCTTTTTGAGCGATTTTTTCCATGTTATTAAAAATCTCCATAAATTCATCACCATATATACTACGAACAATGGTCATCATGTCAATAAAATCAGGAAATTTTCCGTATGAATGGTGTAATGGTAATGCCCCTTTCAATACAGAATTTTGTAACGGCTCATAATCTTCGAAAATCTTAACAAGTAATTCTTCCCCTTTTTCCGTTAATTGAATATATGTGTTTCTCAAATCACCTTCCTTTTTTGAACATTGTAAATATCCTCGGTTCTCCAACCTTTTTGAGAAATTAAAGGCAGTTGATACGTGCATGACTCCGAGTTTAGCAATCTCTGAAATGGAAGCGTTTTTCAAATAATGTGTAATCAATAAAATATGGTGTTCATTAATATTAAGATCATAAGGTTTAATCCATTGCTGCCAATCCTTTTCAATTGATTTCCAGAGTGCTTTGCTTAATTGCATCATTCTTCGACTAAAATAAAGGGCTTCCTTAATTGAATATTCATTAAACGTCTTTTCCATAGTTTCACCTACCTTTTAAAGTTATATTTTTTATTATGCCAATAAAATAAAAATTAATAAAGTATTAAATGTATGAAATTTCCAGATAATTATTAACATTTCATCGAGTAACCTTATAGGCTTTATTTTCCTGTATATCGTATATATTTCCAGTTTACATAAGCGATGTTATAAGAAGCAAAGGGATTGATCAACAGTATCTACTCATGAACCTCTAGTGTTAACCATATATTTATTTTATTAAAAAGAATGTGGTAACGGAGGAGGATGTATATATCATCGTTTGAACGCAAGTTAAGAAAAAACATCATAGTAAGCGCAAGAGCCATGAATCAAAGTAATGTGCGGTTTGAAGTATTTGCAAGATCCCGTTGTAATCCTCAATACTGGCATTTAACGAGTACCGGTGGATTCCAGCTGCGGCAAGGTGTAAAACCTTCTGACGCAATTCAAGATATTTACATTAACAGTTCACAGTATGCGTTTGAATGTGCAACGGGAAAGGTCATTATTTATTACCATGCGGTCCTAAGCCTTATTGGCGAATACTTGTTTAATCAATTATTTCAAAACATCTATTTATACAGCTGGCATGCTGATCCTGACCTCGGATTAAGATCAATTTATTCTCACCGTTTTTTGCCTGGAGATGTCGTATATTTCAACAATCCGGACTTTAATCCGCGAACCCCTCAGTGGAGAGGAGAAAATGCTGTTGTTTTAGGAGATGGCACGTATTTTGGACATGGATTAGCAATAAAGACAGCTGAACAAATGATTCATGCTTTGAATAAAAGGAGAAAGCCGGGAGCAAATCAATCAGCCTATCTGACAAATTTAGTTACAAGACCGTCTTTTAAACACCTGGCGAAATTTTCGATGTCGCAACGAGATTATTCGATTTATAAATACCAGCATATCGTCGTTCACCATAACGAAAGTTCGATTTCATTTGATCGATATCTATTCTATTTAAATAAGGTGTACAATCAGATGACCTGAAATATATATTCTATACATTTTTAGTTGACATAAAGTCAATTATCGGTAATAAAAAAGAATCTTCAATTGAAGATTCTTTTTTGTAGGTTGAAACAGTAAGAATCATACCTGAAAACATATCTGTTATCGAAAATAATAGTAGAAACTTACTAAGAATAAAACGTACTTTTTCATTTTTATACCTCCCATTTATTTACAATATTATAATTATATGTTGAACAAGATCTCAAATTACCGAATGAATACGTTATACAAATCTAGTTGACATAAACATAATTTTAAGAAGGAAGCAAAAACACTAATCCCTTGAACCATAAGGGATTGGCATTTATTCGTTTTTATCGTTTATACAAGTTTTTATAAATCGTTGATAAATTAAACGTTTTCGCTTCTTAAGAAGCCTGGTGGCTGCATAAAAAAGTTAGGTTTTATGCAATCTCTTTTTAATTATCCTGCCATTATATCCAGTATCTTGATAAAAATCATGTGGGGGTTGTCTTAACTGGAATAGAGTTTTTCAATGTATCGTCTTGTTCCATTTTTTCTAACATCTTTTTTGTATACCTTTTAGCCAATACTAACAATAATAAGGATAAGATTATACATCCGCCTGCTATCCATAATAGCCATGGAATCAAAGCTTCAAAAATGAACTCCATACAAATCCCCCTTTATCATTTTTAAAACTAACCTATGTTATTAAAATTCTGGAATAATCTGTAATCTCCTTCTTTCTTTAAGGATATTCCAGTATTAAAAATCCCAATTTCTCATTTATATCACTGAGAGATTGGGATTTATTCAACAATCGCGCCCGATTCTGGAATAATCTAATTAACTTCTATTAGCTGTTCGCACCAGAACTAGATTTTTTATATAATCTCTTGAATAATTTTAAAATTGCAAAAATTACTTGAAAAAGAAATGGTTTTCGTGCTAGAATCTAAAATTATAAATCACTAATTATCTTTTTATGAAATGAAAGCGTTTTAATTAGTGACCGTGTGTATCCTTAGTTAACAAAACTGAATAACGGTAATTTCTTTTGATACGTGTTACTGATTCGATCAGGCATGAGTTTAGAAATGAAATGTTGATTGCTTTAAAGGCATTGTTTTCCCTTTTTGCAATCGTATTGTTTCATTCTTTTCTCATGCCTTTTTTAATTCCTAGAAAAGAAAGCTCTTTATAAAAAGAACACGTATTCATTCAGTTGCCTGTTAATTGTTGCACGCTACAAATATAAAAGGGGGTTACTTTATGTTTAAAAATCTTTTTGGTGTATTACAAAAAATCGGACGTGCATTAATGTTGCCGGTTGCTTTATTGCCAGCTGCCGGGCTTTTATTAGCATTAGGTAATGCTTTGCAAAATGAGACACTTATTGAACTTGCACCATTTTTAACAAGCGATTGGCTTGTATTAATCGCGAGTGTAATGGAGAATGCCGGTAGTATCGTGTTTTCAAATTTACCTGTATTGTTTGCTGTGGGGGTTGCAATCGGTCTTGCTAATGGTGATGGGGTTGCTGGTATTGCTGCATTAATCGGATATCTCATCATGAATGTCACGATGAGCAGTATCTTAAAAGGTTTAGGAATCATGCCGTCAGATTCAGCGGCACTGGCAGAATTTCTAGCAAATAATAGTGCTGCATATGGGAATGTCCTAGGGATCCCAACCTTGCAAACAGGGGTATTCGGTGGGATCATTGTTGGGACATTAGCATCCTATATGTACAATAAGTACTTTACAATTGAATTGCCGCAATATCTAGGATTCTTTGCCGGTAAACGTTTTGTACCAATTGCAACAGCAGCATCAGCTGTCATCCTTGGTATTGTTATGTACTTCGTTTGGCCGCCAATTCAAACAGGTTTAAATGCTTTCTCTACGAACCTATTGGATGCAAATCGAACGTTAGCAGCGTTTGTTTTTGGTGTAATTGAACGTTCGCTGATTCCATTTGGTTTACATCACATTTTTTACTCGCCATTCTGGTTTGAGTTTGGTTCATATGTAAACGCTGCAGGTGATACAGTACGTGGTGACCAAACCATTTTCTTTAACCAAATTAAAGACGGTGTACAGGATTTAACTGCAGGTACATTTATGACTGGTAAGTTCCCATTCATGATGTTTGGTTTACCTGCTGCAGCTTTAGCAATTTATCATGAAGCAAAACCTGAAAACAAAAAATTTGTTGCTGGGTTAATGGGTTCTGCCGCATTAACGTCATTTTTAACTGGTATAACAGAACCTCTTGAATTCTCTTTCTTGTTTGTAGCACCTGTATTATTTGGAATTCATGCAATTTTTGCTGGTTTGTCATTTATGACCATGCATTTATTAGATGTAAAAATTGGGATGACATTCTCTGGAGGTTTAATTGACTTTCTATTATTTGGGGTATTAAACTTGCAAACTAATTGGTGGTTAGTGATTCCTGTAGGTTTAGTTCTGGCAGTTATTTATTACTTTGGTTTCCGCTTTGCGATTCGCAAATGGAATCTTGCAACACCTGGCCGGGAAGGGGCGGACGTTGAAACCGCTGATGATGGTGAATCAAAAGGAACTTCGGGCGATTTACCAGCACAAATATTACAAGCACTCGGCGGACAAGAAAACATCAAACATCTTGATGCATGTATCACTCGCTTGCGCGTAACGGTAAATGACGCAAAAGAAGTTGATAAAGACCGCTTGAAAAAACTTGGTGCTGCTGGTGTACTAGAGGTAGGAAACAACATCCAAGCTATTTTTGGCCCAAAATCTGATCAATTAAAAGAACAAATTAAAAGGACTATTATTGATAAGGATTTTAACTCAAAAAAGACTAGCTAAAAATAGAGTTTTAGAGGATAACACGATGTTGCACACCAAGAAAAAGCTGAAATCTATATTTGATTTCAGCTTTTTCAAAACCATAGAACTAAATTGCATACTCTATACAAATCTAGTTTATATAAAGTCAATTATTGGCAAAAAAGGGCTGTGTATCTAAACAACCAACCTTTTTTATATCGTTATTATTCTTTGTATTGAGGTTCTTCTTGTTCGAGTTGTTGAATCCGTGGTTCAATGCTGTTTACAACGGATTGGGTTTGTTTAGCAGCATCTTGGTAAAGCTCCTTTGCTTGTTGATTCTCTGTACCAAGAGCAAATGTTTCGAAGCCTGCCTGCGCACTTTTCAATCCTGCTAAAACAGTCTTAACGTCATTTATTACTGTCATTTTAGGTTCCTTCTTTCTTTTCATTTAATGACTTACAAATTGTACTATTTCTTTTTTTAATAGCGTTTATGTAAAGTCTATATGGTAATTAAAGGGGAATGAGTTATGATAAGTTATTTTTCCTAATTTGTAACCTATCCACTCGGCTATTAAACATAAAAAAAAACTTTAATGAAGAAGTGGCTTTTAAACTTACTTGGTTAATTGGATAAAAAGAGAAAAGCTGAAAAAGGATTAATTTAAACGCATGAATAAGAAAAGTAGTTGCATGATTTCCAAGATCTGTTCTTAATTCCCATAGATGAAAAAATTCATAAGCAAAAAAATAATTACAAAAGGTTTGATAATGCTATGTATAACATGGTTGGATAGTATAATTTCAAATTCTGGCTAGAAGTACAACTCCTAAAAAGTTAAAATTATGTCAATAAATTGTCACGAATACAACAGTCATTAAGATGTTATAATCATCTTTGTTAGAAATAACTATACTCCTACTAGCTTCAAATACTTTCTAAAATCACCTATCAATTTACAAAACAAAGGGGTAAAATATTATCTTTTTATTGGGGGATCTTTTTAATGTGGGTAATTACGGTCTATTCTAAGGAAAACACTATAATGTTTGAATTTGACACGGAAGAAGAGGCAAAAAAAGCTTTCGAGAACATTCAAGGCTGTAAGATTCTTTCAGAGGTTGTTTACTTTAATGATCCCTGTTTTGCTTTAGCTGCTGTTTAAAATCTTTACCCTGTTAACCAAGGTTAAAGAGCTGAACCAAAAGTACTTTTGGTTCAGCTCCCAGACTGTAGACAAACTCGATGTAAATTGAGTTTGCTTACAGTCTTTTTTGTTTTAAACTAGAAATAAGATAAATTTTGAGGTGATGACAATGCTTTCGAAACATAATTCCAGTCAACAAGATCAAATTGAAATGATCGCTTTAGATCAACTTGTACCTGCGAACCATTTGGTCCGCAAAATTGAGGCCGCGATTGATTTCTCTTTCATTTATGAGTTGGTGAAAGATATGTATTCAGAAGTAGGTCGCCCAAGTATTGATCCCAAACTCTAGTTAGCAATAGGTAAGCATTTGATGTTATCTCCAGCTTTTCCCCTGCTCCACACGAAACATGACAGTTTCCCGTCATTCCGCGCTCCATCTAACGTTATGTACTAGACTATAAGTTCCTCGTTACCCTTAGACAAGAAGGTGTCTAATGTCTTCCTGCTAAGAGCTCGCACTGTGGAAATCCCCACGTTCCTACCCGATCGGTGCGATGAACGCTTGGAAAATAATCGTTTCATTTCGCTAGACTTGGGGCTGTTCCTCCACTCCCATTACAGGAGATTCCTCAGTCATACCCCTACCCTCACAAGGATAAATGCTTTTCAGCTTATGCCTTATAGCAAACGTTTCGGGTGACAGCCCTTGTTTCAACGTTCCTTGCTTTCCAAGTCCTTTACAACGTAGCTATACATTCTAGACGTAGGTGCTTCCTTTAAGCCTGTGAGCTGGATACCGCCGTTGTTCGGTATAGTGTATTTCAGAGGGTGCATTTTTACTTTACACCACTCACCCCATCGATGGATGGTACATAGGCTTTCCCTATGTTCTAACTTTAGACCCGTACATTCGGAAGTTCGTCAGTTCCTTTATGGTAGAACATTCTCACCTTATCTAGTTTTTCAGCCATGCGGTCTATCCGTCAGCATACCTTTTCCATAGGAATGGCTTCAGCCTTCGTTCAACCGAATCTACCTGTGCTTCACACCCCATGACCAGTCAATCACGACGCATGCAGGAGTATTGATGGGATCGTTTCAGGAAACATGGTTCCATCATTCCTATCCTCCGTTGTAAAGTTAAAGTTAATCTAGTAAACTTCCTGTTTTTCACGCCATAAGGCGCTTATAACAGAACTTGTCGCGCGCACCCTTTAGTTGAAGAAGAATAGACACTGTTGTTTACTAAAAAAGGCGATCCTTATTAAAGAATCGCGCCCGATTACGGAATAAGAATCTATTTTACATAAAGCAACTTATCGGCAAACAAAAGGTTGGGTACCTTTATTAAGATACCCAAGCTCTTTTTGTTATCACATTCGATAAAGGGAGTTGACATTTCAGAATATAAATCTATCCGAAATGGTAATATTATCATAGATTAATTCTATTAATTCAGCTTATGTACATTCACATCAAATACAGTTAAAAAGAAAATAATAACGATAATGGATAATCCCCACGCTAATAATGGACGCTTATGATGAATAGGCAACATAGTAAAAAGAATGATGTCAAACAAAAATAACCACCACATGTTCCAACCATTAAAGTGATCTATAAGCCCGAACACATGAAAACCAAGAAGCTCCGCAAGAACATATAGAATTACCCAAAATGAAATAAAAAAAATCTTTTTGATTTCTTATTTGGAAAATGAAATAAGTATATAATAACCGTTGCAGGATATACCGTTATCATAATCCACAAATTAACAAATGTATGATTAGGAAAAATCCAATCTTTGTTATAACTCCACATTGGGTTTTTGTACGTTAACACGTTATACAGTAAATCCCCAATAATCATGAATAGAATAGTTGGATAGTATTTTCTTAAGTTTCTCCAGTCCCCAAATCTCCATCCAATAAGTAAACACATTATCCCGACAGCAACAATCATTAGAACCAAGACCCTTCCAGCTTTGTATATACACTCTTATTTCAGTGCTATTCACTTTGGAAGGAATTATATCAAATCGGAAACTTTTTCCACTTAATTTTTACAAAAATTTCAAAAATATATTTTTTACCAATTGCGCTTTTTTTACAATTTGCGATTACTTTCTATCATATTTTAATTTCTTTTAAGAATATATTTGTTACTTTTTATTTTGTTTCACCTTGAAAAAATCCCCACCTTTTTGTGTTTCGTCATCTGTTCCCAAATTTATTTCTTTCTCCATTTTTTTAAATTTAGGTATATGTTTTGAACAGTGAATATAAGCCTCTTCCACTTTAATAACAACCCAATGCTCTGGTTTATTTCCTTCTTTTTCTTTTATGTCATCTATAATCTTTTCTGACAACATCAACGAACTTATTTGTTCATTTTCCAAAATAGATGCTTTACCATTTACATGTAAGCCAATACAATTTTCAAAAAAATCTATGAACATTAACCCTATATGAGGATTTTCAGTAATGTTTCCTAAACTTGCCATAACACCGTTCCCTTTATACTCAGGATATATTAAGGTTCTTTCATCAATAATTCTTACAAAGCCTTCTGTCCCAGCACGGAAGGAAGAATCGCAATTTCCTTTACTATCCGCGGTTGATATAAATACCATCTCCTGCTTAGAAATAAAATCTTGCATTAACGGATTAAGGTAATTTAACATTTGATTATTATAAAAGGAGATTGCTCTTTTCTTTGTGTTGTATTTTTCTTGAATTAATTGTTCTCCACTTAGTTTGGACATTTTGTTTTCCCCTTTTTTATGGTTACAAACACTTATAGTCTAGAATACAATAAAAAATGCCAGAATGTCCTTTGAACGATTATAGCAAAATTAACGTTTGGTGTTTTTGAACTATCTGCCCAGTTGAACAAGATCTCAAAGTATAATATGAATACTCTATTCAAAACTAGTTAACATAAAGTCAATTATCGGCAAAAAGGGTTGGGTACCTTTTTAGATACCCAACCTCTTTTTTGTTGACATAAGTAAGGATTAATAGGAAATAGAAAATACCTATGATCTCTTTAGGGAGCAAGATTTATTATCAACACATCTTTTTATTTTCTTTTTCAAGTTTTTTAGATTCTATAAACGCTTTAAAATTTTCTTTAGATACTTTAGATTCCATTAACTCTTTGACTAGTCGAAGCCATTTTTCATCTAATTGTTTATTTTCCATCATTAACCTCCCTGAAAATTGGAAGTGATTTATTTTTACAATTCGATTTATATAAAAATTTTATGAGGGTGCTTCCTAGTACTTAACTAGTTAACATAATTGTAATTTCAGGAAGCTAAAAAAAGAAATGTGATTACATCAACATTTCTTTGACTTCACAAAACAGATTTATTTGCTAATATAATTAATTCATCGAGGTTTTTTATTACGATTTCTTTTTTCGATGGAGGCAAACCTGAAATATTTGTAAGGATTTCCCTCCTTTTTAATTCCATTTGTTGCAAAATTTCTTTATCAATTCCGTATAAATCACAACTGGTTTCTTCGCCCATTCCAAAATCCCTTTCTTTATAAATATCAATGTTCCTATAGGTATGACTGTTCATATTCTTCTCATAAGAAGAATAATTACCCGATCAAAAAGAACGCTTTATCAGCGTTCTTTTTGATCAAGGCTAAGACCTAGGAAAGGAGAATTGCACTTTGGATATTATACTATTCAAAAAGTTTCCTGTTGTTTCACTAATTCCTCCTTCAACTAATCTTTGGTCACTTTTCATACTTTTCTAGAAAGTCGGATAATGATATATGCAACACATCAGACTTATCAGTTTACCGTTTAAAAATTTCCCGAAGCCTGGAAGGCAATACTCCATAATAACGTTTCCTTTTCATTGGCCACATTCTTCTAACCCTTTGCCAAATCTTTTCGGTCAGGTGCTGAAGGCGGTTTTTCGAGCCACCCATTATCAATCATTATATTTGCCCCATCTCCTGCAAATTCCCCTGTTTCTGATATTAACCTTCCATAAGCTCCTGCTAAATCTTTCCTCGCAGCTCCTCCCAAGATTGAACCATAATAACCCATCCCCAATGGCTTGAGAAATTTCGTAATGTGAGAGAATTCATTTTAAAATTTCTTGATTATCCCAATTTTTCAAAGCCCATACTACATGATCATTTGCATAGAGTGAGACTTCATCTAAACCTAGATCTATAAAATTACCGTTAACAAAAACAGTCCAATGTATATTTTTCTTCGGAATCGAGTGAATACCGTTGATTGAAATAATATTTCCTTTAGATTCTTCTATGTCAAACTCTCTTTTCGTCACTTCGTATAATGTTTCTCCTTCTTGAAATGAAACTTCCTTTGAAAGAATAGTCTCATTTTTATCATTTATAATTCTAAAAGTGCCCATTGTTTCTAATGCAAGTGTTGGAGAATAGACAAAAAAGAGGAATAAAACTAAGAATACTGCTATCTTTTTAACTAGCATTTTTTAATCTCCTTTTAGCGTATTTTCTTCTTATTGTGCGCAATTCATCGGAAATTATTTTCAAGAAATCCACCTGTTGTATCTATAAATTTCAATATGTTTATAAGGAGGTAGCTCATTCCCATATAACACAATCACTTTCTCTTCCATCCATTCATCTCAACCTTGTTAAAGTCTAAAATTCAATAAATGACATTCTTATTAAAATTTTCTTTTGATCTCTTCTACAACAATCCTCCCCTTTACCACATTTAGAAAAGCTGCGACATAGACATCTCTGGTTTTTCTCTCTTTAGTAAATACGTTTACTTTATTTCGTTGGTTCGTGACATCCTTCTATACACGATTTACCTACTCTGCATATTTTGTTCTTGATCACATATCGTAAAGGAGAGATTTTGTGGATCCACGTTTGGCAAACCTTCTTCAAATGACAAGTTTATATGGAACTTTGGCAAAGTATTATGAACACATTGATCCAGAAAAACACATTTATTTTTACAAAAAACATTTTAGGTGTGAGATGCAATTGGTTCAACTTTATTGGTCCCTTCAAGGTACAATGGAATCTCCTTTAATGAGAGAACATTATCCAGTTTGACGATTCAAAATCTTCAAATGATTTAGACCCTATGCATTCCCACCATCTTTATATAACCTCATGGAATGGAAGACCTGTCTCTGTCCATAGATATTCTGGAACCACTGAACCTGCTCCAAATGGAGTTCAGCATACCCACAAGTATCTTACTTTTACTTCTTTCAATGATGGTCACAAACATCAGATCCGCGGTGTAACCGGTCTTGCTATTTCCCTTCCTGGTGGTGGTTATTATCACAAATTTAATGGGGCTACCACTGTAAATGGAACTACTCCTCATAGACACAGATATAGTGGAAGAACAAGTTTATAAAGATTTTCCTAACTCACCGATTAAGGTGAGTTTTTATATTGATAAACATACTAATCTGTTGTTTGAATAACTAAAATTAGTTTACTTAGCTTTTAAGTAAGGGATAAGGACACATTTTCATTCAAATTCCACTATCGTCCTCTACCTTTGTCCATTCAAAGTTAAGAGGTAAATCATAGTAAAGCTAAGAGAAGGGAGGATACATGATGAGTTGGGACAAGTTAAAAAAACTTTGTCAAGAATTTGCTAAAATACGCGGGAGTGGAAGTCTAGACGAAAATGGAGTTTGTCTAGTACAAAAGTTTCGTAATATTGACTTTACAATTCTTGGACGTGAAACAAACTCTCCGCTAGTTATTCCTCAATTTTTTACTTTTGAAAATTTAGATAGAAAAGGTAATGCGTTAAATTTAGGCGAAACCGTTCTATTACAAGAAGAAGTTAACCCTTTATTAACAGAACTTCGAAAACGAGACATTCTCGTTACTGCTGTTCATAATCACTGGTTATTTGAAGAACCTAGAGCAATGTACATGCACTTTGAATCAATTGAACCTCCACTACAATTTGCTAGAAAAGTAAGAGAAGCATTTAAAGTCTTAGAAGGGTAAGAAAATTATTCCCGTTCTTATAGGCAATAAAAAAGGATCTTCGAACTGGAAGATGCTTTTTTACTGCTTTTTCAACTAACGCTACCCTTTATTACAATAAAGCATAAAGCAACGATTCGTTATTTTTCATACCCTCGGTTTTACATTTATCGAGAAAAGCCAAGTCATTATTGAGCACAATGTAAACACATTTGACCGCATCTTTGTGAACCCAACCCTTTTTTTCTAGTAATCCTTTATCATATACATCGTCAGTTAACATAAAGCTTCTTATAGCAATGAAAAAAATCTCTTCGCCTACATGAATAATCTCAAAGGTTTTATACATAATAAACAGGGTTAAAGGCAAACTAGCCTTTAACAATTATGGTGAATGATAAAGGAGCTTTTCAAAATGACACAAAATAATCAGAATCAACAACAATATCAGCAAGCTATTCAATCTGCTCAAGCAAGTGCAAACCCACAACAATTGGAACAAGCACAGCAACAGCTTGAACAAGCGCAGCAACAACTTCAGCAAGTTCAAAACCAAGCAGGGACTCAATCTACTGCACAACAGCAGATACAACAGGCTCAACAACAAGTTCAGCAAGCTCAAGTACAACAAAGTTCAGGACAACAACAAAATCAACAAAACCGTTACCAATAATACTTATCCCCTTCAAAGGGGATTTGTTTGGACTATAACCAAGTGGTAAGGCAACAGACTTTTACTCCGTGATCGTTGGATCGAATCCAGCTAGTCCAGCCAAAACGTTCACCTACTAAAAATTCCTTACATTAAACAATTTTAGACACAATTGTCCCATTCTCTATCATGGATTGTGTACACTTCCAAAACCACCGTATAGGTTTTTTTTTGTAACTGGCCCTTTAATAGAACAACATGGCTGGCGTTTTTCAAACAACTTTATTTGTATTAAAACGTCTTTATTACAATAAATACACCTTAATATGGATAAATACTTTTAAATATTAGCTCTACAGTACCTCAATTTTCATTTATATTTTGGAATAAGTCATACGGGATACTTATAATTATAGTAATCTTGGAAAAACAAAAATGTCCCAATAGGATTTACTCTATTGGGATATTTTTAACTTTCACTTATTTAATTGGAAAAGGCTCTAAGAAATTTTTTATCCTTAGAGCTTTTATTCAAAATTTTTTTGAATAGTTAAGTTATTTAACAGCTTCTTTTAATTCCTTGCCCGGTTTGAATGCTGGAGCTTTAGATGCAGGAATTTGCATTTCTTCACCTGTTTGTGGATTACGTCCTGTTCGAGCTGAACGCTCACGTACTTCAAATGTTCCAAATCCAATTAGCTGAATTTTCTCCTCTGCAGCTAATGTTTTAGAGACTGTTTCAAACAATGCCTCAACTGCTTTAGCAGCATCCTTTTTACTTAACTCAGCTTTTTCTGTTACCGCATTTACTAACTCTGTTTTATTCATATTCAAACACCTCATCTTTTTACTTTCTCAATTAATAAGATTAGATAAAACAAGTGAAAACCCTTTTTTTGGACTTCTTTTTGTTTCGTATACTCTTCCTTCAGATGAATGGAGTCTCGTTAGGGGCTATTTGATATTATATAGTTAAAAAAAATTACTTCTTGCTGTATATAGAAAGAAACAAACGTTTGTTTAAACTAAGGAAATTTTGTTTTCTATCTGAAAATACATTGTTTAAACTACCTATTTATTTGAACAAGTAGAACTTAACATTAAACATTATTATCACTATAAAGCTCGCAAGCTTGTTCACAAAAGAAACTATTTTGTGCAAGATTGGGAGCTTTTGGACCTCTTAAAATTCCTCTACATCAAAGGATTGTTTCCCATCACAACTACGCTTCCGTTCAATAAAGAGACTCAAAAGAAAAAGGAACTCGAATGTATTATAAAAAGGAAAGAAGCCCTTAGGATTGAAGTGATGTTAAGTGATATTACAGATTTAGAACCTGAAATAACGTTTACTGTAAATGATGTATTACAGATTTTATATAGTAACTTCATTCAAAAATACAAAACTGGTAAACTAACAAATGTGCTAGAAAATATCACAAAAAGATTATTTCAATAAAAAGGAAAGGCAATGTTGCGATAACATTTCCTTTTATTTATTTATTTATTTATTTATTTTTTTATAATTCTTCCTGTGTCTGCAATTTTAATCCCGATTGTGACCAGTCGGAATTAATCTAATGAGATGATTGGTTATGTACTTGTTCATATTCTTTTACCTTTTTAAGATAATACAAAAGAGCTACTACTAAATGTTGAACTGTAACCCGAATATTGGACACTTTTAAAAAAAGAGTCCAATATTCGGGTTTTTCTGTTTTCATAAACAAATTTGTGTTTATAATCAATTAAACATACATGAGCGAGGTTATTTCTATGAGTAAAATTATCTACACTGAGATGCAGATGAATCAGTTAGAATCAAATCCAAATGTAGTTAAAGTTTCTGAGCGAGCTATTACGTATCATCCAGAATTTA
>JBNJJO010000052.1:0-26258 GCA_051750265.1 Bacillota bacterium
CAGTGCAGCAGCTATTCTCGTTTCCCATACGTGCCAAACTACAAAAATAAATGTAATAATACCTGTTACACGCTGAAGCAAGAACATACAGTTTCGAAAATAGCCATACCGGCTCACATTATTCTTCGCCGTAAAGGCAATATAAAGCCCGTAAATAGCATGAAATAAAACAGGTAAGAAAATAATAAAAACTTCTAATGCGTAGCGGAAAGGCAAGTTCTCCATAAAATGGGAAGCCTTGTTAAACGCTTCAGGTCCTTTTGTTGCAAAATGATTCACAACTAAGTGCTGGATAAGGAAGATCCCTACCGGAATGACACCTAACAATGAATGCAATCTGCGATTGAAAAACTCCTTGTTTACTGCCATATATTATGCCCCCTTTGGATAAGATACGTGTTTTGATTGTGGGAAGATTTATCTCTTTCTCACTTTAGAATTTTCTATAAGTTTTATCATATAGTTGACAAATGATAATGTCTAATTTATTATTTGCATAGTTTTCATGCGTTTCAGTAATATATTTCAGACCAATTAAATTAAGAGGTGATCGCTAATGGAGTGGCAACAATTCGAATACTTTCAAGTCGTAGCGCGTTTGCAGCACATAACACGTGCAGCAGAAACCCTGTCTATCTCCCAACCTGCCCTTAGTCGTTCCATTGCTAGATTAGAGGAGGAATTAGGGGTTCAATTATTTGAACGTCAAGGACGTACGATTAGTCTAAATCATTACGGTCAGTTATTTTTGAAACGGTCAGACCGAATCATGAAGGAATTTCAAGAAGGAAAGCAGGAAATCCAGGATTTGCTTGATCCGGATTATGGGAAAGTATCTTTTGGCTTTATGCCCACCCTCGGCACCTATCTCATTCCTAACTTGATCAGTTCCTTTCGGGCTGATTACCCAAATGTCTATTTTCAATTCAAACAAAATAGAAACGATTTGCTTCTTAAACAATTAGAATTAAGTGAAATTGACTTCTGTCTAGTTTCTTCGATAGAGGGTAAAACACAATTTCGATGGATCCAATTATGGAGTGAAGAATTATTTATAATCGTTCCTTCCCACCACCACTTAGCCAATTATGAAAGCATTACTTTACAAGAGATTGCGGATGAACCATTCGTCCTCTTAGAAGAAGGAAATGGGCTTCGAGGAATTACGGACCAATTGTTTCAGGAGGCGGGGATAAGTCCCAAAATAACATTTGAGGGGGAGGAGGTGCATACTATAGCTGCGTTTGTTGCAGCCGGACTTGGAGTCACGCTCATACCTGATTTCAAAGGAATCGATTGGGATAAAATATCAAGGATACGCGTACGTTCGCCAAATTGCCAGCGTGTGATCGGTCTTGCCTGGGTAGAGGGAAGATACTTATCACCATCAGCCAAACGGTTCCAGCAATTCATCATAAATTTTTTTACAAAATGATTATATACGGGGCCGTGCCTAGAACGGTTCCGCTGAAAAAAATACTATCTAGAAAATCCAAATTATCATGTTATTAAGACCTAATTTAAAAAGCCTTAAAAATAGGCTCTGTTAAAGCTCACTGTTGATTTTGGCACTTTGTTGATTGGAGCGGAAGGCGTGAGACTCCTGCGGGAGTGCGAGTCCAAGGGAGACCCCACAGGTGCAAAGCACCGAGGAGGCTCCCGGACCGCCCGCGGAAAGCGAACGCCTGCAGCGGAAATCAACAACCAAGTTTAACAGAGCCTAAAAATAAAAGAGAACCCATATTAGTCAGTGAGAAATCCATAATAAAGCGCCAGCCTTTCTGCATAGTTTTACAGAAAGAATAGCGCTTTTTGCATTTTGAGGACACAATTTTAATTTAGGTTAATAGGCATAGGACGCTACCCTCATGGTTAATAGTTTCATTGATTTGCTCACGATTAACATTATTGATATTACTTACATTTTCTCTGACGCTTTGCTCATTTCGTCTTGTAACATCCCTAGAAACATTCTCTCTTTCCGTCATGTTTTCCTGAACTCTACGATTCGTTTCTGTTACATTATTATTGCGCTCTGTCACATCCCGGTAAGTATCCTACTGAACAAGATGCCATAGCCTAAACCATTTATAACCATTTGCTTACAAGCATCAACTTGGTCGACATCTAAACTGATAAAGGGTGGTTGCGCATAGTTTTCGGCCCACCAATTATCAATTAATGATTTTAATAAGTAACCCCCTCTATAATCGATTCTGGGAAGATGAGGGAGATCAGTAATATCAATCTCTTCCTTTGACGTAATGCTATTGAGGACATTATTTTTCACTTTTTGATAATGAGCAAGGGCCTCCTCAGCACAAGATATTCTACTTGAGGGGTAAAATGAATTCCTCTGCTTTCACGGGTTACTATTTTAACACCTAGATCTTCTTGCATATGCTTTAAACGATTGGTTAATGCAGGTTGAGTAATAAACAAAAGCCGGGCTGATTTCGTGTGTTTTTTTTGATTATAGAGAACTTCCACGTTTTACCAATCATGGTAATTCATTATTCCTCCCTATTTTCCCCATATAACTTTTTTTTATAGGTAATTATAACTTTTTGTCATTTTATTTATTTTCATTATTCCATTATGCTTATCAAAGCAATCTATAATTACTTCTCTAAATTATCCGATACAAAACATTAAGAAGAAACACAATCATGGAGTGTATTGTAAATGGGAATACAGAAAAATCAACAAAATCCATAGCTGGGCAGGAGATGTAAAATATCACTTAGGTCGGAATCGATTCAAGCCGCTAGATTCTTTCTGAGAATCTAAAAGAAAGTCTTAAAAGAAGTAAAATCTTGAATTCCTATTTAGAGTATATAGGAGTGGGATAACAACCCTATAGTGATTGTAAATATAACGCAAACAGATTGATATGTTTTAGGGAGATGTGTGTATGGAAGCAAAATATTGTAAAGAATCACGAGTGATACGAACAAGTCGTGTATTCCCAAACGATGTAAATAATCACAATACCTTATTTGGTGGTCGGTTAATGAGTGATTTGGATCAAGTCGCCTCCATTTCCGCAGCACGTCATAGTCGAAGGGAATGTGTAACCGCTTCAACGGATTCAGTTGACTTTTTACATCCCGTTCGACCAACAGATTCAGTCTGTTTCGAATCCTATGTGACATGGACAGGTACATCGTCAATGGAAGTTTTTGTAAAAATTATTGCAGAAGACTTAAAAAGAGGTGAGCGTAAAATGGCAGCGACTGCCCTCTTAACATTTGTTGCACTTGATGAGCATAAACGCCCAACGCGTGTTCCACAAGTTATTCCAGAAACAGAAGAAGAGAGAAAGTTACACGAAACTGCGCCAGAGCGAGCAAGAATGCGCAAAGAAAGAAAACAAAAAAGTAAAGAATTAGCCTCATTTTTAACAACAAATTAGCCCTTGGATCGACATAGCAGGTTAAGGTGCAGAAGCCTATGAAGATTTGAAATAATAATGATGGCAATAAAAAGAGTAGGTCAGTATGATGAGCTATCAGTCTATCGGAAAAGAAGAAAAGTAATCTTTTATTGGGGGAATTTTTCATGTGGGTAATCACTCTCTATTTAAAGGAAAATACTACGATGTTTGAATTTGACACAGAAAAAGAAGCAAGGGAAGCTTTCAAGAATATTAAAGGATGCAAGATTCTTTCCGAGGTTGTTTACTTTAATGATTATTATGTTGCTTAGCTACTGTTTAAGACCTTTCCCAGGAGGTCTGAGAATTTTTTAACTATTAGTTTACTAAAACAAATATCTATTAAATTAAGGAGAGACAATGTATGTCAATTTTACGTGAAGAAGCATTAAAGATGCACAAGGAAAATCGAGGAAAGCTTGGTGTTCATTCAAAAGTTCCAGTACGAAATGCGAAAGATTTAAGTCTCGCTTATTCTCCAGGTGTAGCGGAACCATGCTTGGAAATTTATGAAGATGAAAGCAAAGCATATGACTACACCATGAAGGGGAATCTTGTTGCCGTTGTTTCAGATGGAACAGCCGTACTCGGTCTTGGGAATATCGGCCCGAAAGCAGCCATGCCGGTCATGGAAGGGAAAGCATTGTTATTCAAATCGTTTGCAGATGTAGATGCATTCCCGATTTGCTTAGATACAACAGATCCGGACAAGATTGTTGAGGTCGTTAAATTATTGGAACCGACTTTTGGCGGAGTGAACTTGGAAGACATCGCAGCACCGCAATGCTTTGAAATTGAAGATCGGCTACGAAAGATTTGTAATATTCCAGTTTTCCATGATGATCAGCACGGTACAGCTATTGTAACAGTAGCTGGGTTACTCAATGCTTTGAAACTAGCAAACAAAAAGATAGAAGAGATTCGCGTTGTCGTAAACGGTGCCGGATCTGCCGGCGTGGCGATTGTCAAGTTGCTGCTGCATATGGGTGTAAAAGACGTCATTTTATGTGATACAAAAGGAATCATTTATGAAGGACGCCCGTTCGGAATGAATCCATTTAAAGAGGAAATGGCTCGTATCACCAATAAAGAACAAGAAAAAGGTATATTGGCAGATGCTCTTGTGGGAGCAGATGTGTTTGTGGGAGTATCAGCCCCAGGTGTCGTCACGAAAGAAATGGTTCGTTCCATGAATCATCATTCGATCATTTTTGCCATGGCAAATCCTGTGCCGGAAATCATGCCGGAAGTTGCAAAAGAAGCGGGAGCTCTCGTAGTCGGGACAGGCCGTTCTGATTTTCCAAATCAGGTCAATAACGTCCTAGCATTCCCTGGTATTTTCCGCGGTGCTTTGGACGTTAACGCGAAAGAAATCAACGAAGAAATGAAACTGGCAGCCGTTTATGCAATTGCCGGATTAATTGCAGATGAAGATCTTCATGCTGATTATGTGATTCCAGATCCATTTGACCGTAGAGTGGCGGCTCATGTAGCAGAATCCGTTGCTAACGCTGCAATGGAAACAGGTGTTTCGCAAAAGCTTGTTAATACGAAAGAAGTGAAAGAGCGCTTATTAGCGTTGGCAGAAGAAAAACAACTCCAAAATCTTTTAGATAACTAATACGACTCAGGGGTGTTTTTCCTTGTCTCACTTTTGTGGGTCACTCTAATTTCCACTAAGAGATTCTTTACTGGCAATCCGGGAATCTTTGGCGCATATCGGATTAACCAAAACGATGCAAAGACAGCAAGGTATAAAGAATTTGTTTTATCGATACTAAACGCTTGGGAATCATCCGGGAAGTAGGAAGTAACCAACCGAGCACTCAATCAGTAACGAAACTTTCAAAAGCGACCCGCACGGTTGCTTCGCCGGCTCTAGAAAACTGGCAAGAGAACTGGGAATCGACTTTAATCAAGTATATGATGAGCTATCAGTCTATCGGAAAAGAAGAAAAGTAATCTTTTATTGGGGGAATTTTTTATGTGGGTAATCACTCTCTATTCAAAGGAAAATACTTCGATGTTTGAATTTGACACAGAAAAAGAAGCAAGGGAAGCTTTCAAGAATATTAAAGGATGCAAGATTCTTTCCGAGATTGTTTACTTTAATGATCATTGTTTTGCTTTAGCTACTTTTTAAGATCCTTATCATGATAACCAGAAGGAAAATGGGCTGAAATCCAAAGTTTTTTATGCTTTTCGATTAGTCCATTTTCCTCACTTAATATAGGTTAGCAATAAGGAAAAAGATAACATTAAAACAATCATCATAAATCCTGTAATTTGCGTAAATCGGTCCATCGCTTTTCCTGGTAGTATTACAATAAAAAGAAATATAGTAAAGGCTGCACTAATGCCCTATTAAATAAAGGTGAAAAGTTGTCCTCAACCCCTAGGGACTACTTTTCACCTTTATTCCTACCTATCAATCTCTTATTCTTACAAGTCCTAGAGTCATTTTAGAGGAAGTTTATATGTTTCTAAACCTTAACATACCATATAATACAGAGTAGCCTACTCACATATTTCTAATCTCCTCATCCAATCTCTTCTGGCAAAAACTCCAGTTTGTATTGATGTCTAATCACTCGATTTAGTACAGGATCATTCATTTCGATTACATATTCATCTCCGTACCTCAAAGAACTTCATCTCTTTTGGAGTTCCTTCAACTTTTTCGTTAAATCATGGAAAAGATCTTCATTTCTATCATCCAAGGCTTTATTAATTTGGCTTTTAAGCAAAGAAATTTCAACTACTACATCAGTGGTCCTTGCATCCTTTTCGGACTGCTCATATTGTTTAATAGATTGTAATCTAGTAGGTTCAATTAACTGTGTATAATTGTAATTGGATTGTTTTCCAAAGAATTGGAGGATTAAATTTACCTTGTCTGTAGGATTACTTATTAAGGATCCAAAAGCCCTCGAGACATCTTCTGTTTTCAAGTTATTAGCATAAAAGAGAAAGCCAGCTTCATCGGAGCTTATACTTGAAATGATAATGGTTCGTTCATTTGGATGAACTGAATCTATAAAGGACAGATTCTTGAGGATGTGGTGATTATTTAGAATATATTCAATAAGCCTTCGCGCTTCTTTATTCTTTAGTTGATGATGGTTTAAAAACCATTTGAGAAATTCACCTTTTTTAGTGGTTGATACCCAGTTCATTATATCCCACCTTATACTTTCTATTACTATTTCATTATCTCTTGTTCTTCATTTCTATAACCTGTTAGTACAAAAAGTCATTTGAATTCTAAAAGTTAATTTTCCAAAACTCACGGTCTTCTAACACCAAGTCGTATAGCTTTTTTATGTCCATCCAGCGAATGTTTCTTTTTTTGATATTGCCAATTCTTCTTTACCACTCAAACATGTAAGATACTCTCCAACCATAAGAGGCCATGTTAAGCTTGTTGAAACAAATTTATATAAATGATAGGCTCCTTGTTCCATTTTTTGCAAGACTAGTATCCTCGTCAATCATAACATTTTCTAATACAGAACCGAATGTAATCGCATCAAAGAGAGGTTTGGATCTGCAGATAGAGTTGTCTTTCCCGTTCCGGATAAGCCGAAGAACAATGCCACATCACCTTCTACACCTACGTTTGCAGAACAGTGCATGGATAGAATGTCTTGTTCCGGCAACAAGTAGTTCATAATAGAGAAAATGGATTTCTTCATTTCACCTGCATACTCAGTACCGCCGATCAGTACAATGCTCTTTTCAAAAGAAACGATGATGAACGTTTCAGAATTTATGCCGTCAAGAATTGGATTTGCTTTGAATGTCGGAGCAGATACGATTGTAAATTGTGCATCGTGTTTAGGGGGTTCAATCCCTGTCGGACGAATGGCGGTGAGGTGTGGAGAATGCGTGCATCAAATGGTAGAGTATATAGTTTTATAAAATAACAAGGGTAATGCTTAAGAAGCACAAAAAGCTGCAAGGCTTACTTAGAAGCACTTAGCAGCTTTTGTGAGGAACCTAGTATACATCATAAACTCTATAATGTACTTTAGATTAAAGAAAATTGACCCATATTTTGAATTAACGCATCACCAAATTCAGAACATTTTACTTCTGTGGCCCCATCCATTAGACGCGCAAAGTCATATGTCACCACTTTAGAAGCAATCGTTTTTTCCATTGCGGACGTTACAAGTTTTGCCGCTTCATGCCAGCCAAGATGTTCGAACAATAATACACCTGAAAGAATAACAGATGAAGGATTGACTTTATCAAGGCCTGCATATTTAGGCGCGGTTCCGTGAGTCGCTTCGAAAATAGCATGTCCTGTTTCATAGTTAATGTTCGCACCAGGAGCAATACCGATTCCGCCTACTTGAGCAGCCAATGCATCAGAAATATAGTCACCGTTTAAGTTCATTGTAGCCACTACATCAAACTCGCGCGGACGCGTTAAAATTTGTTGCAAGAAAATGTCTGCAATGGAGTCTTTCACGATAATTTTGCCTGCTGCTTCAGCATCCGCCTGTGCTTTATTAGCCGCTTCTTTCCCTTCAGCTTCCACAATGCGGTCATATTCCGCCCATGTAAATACCTTATCGCCAAACTCTTCTTCTGCTAATTCATAGCCCCAGTTTTTGAAGGCACCTTCCGTAAATTTCATGATGTTTCCTTTATGAACAAGTGTTACGGATTTTCTGCCTTCATTAATCGCATAATTGATTGTCGCACGAACAAGACGTTTAGTCCCTTCTTCTGAAATAGGCTTGATTCCGATACCAGATGTTTCAGGGAAACGAATTTTATTGACACCCATTTCTTGTTGCAGGAAGTTGATGACCTTTTCTACCGCTTCTGTTCCTTTTGCATACTCGATACCTGCATAAATATCTTCAGTGTTTTCACGGAAGATGACCATCTCTGTATCCTCAGGGCGCTTAACAGGTGAAGGTACGCCTTCAAAATAGCGAACTGGACGAAGACATACAAATAAGTCTAATTCTTGACGCAAAGCAACATTCAATGAACGAATGCCGCCGCCAACAGGAGTGGTAAGCGGTCCTTTAATCCCGATTTTGTATTCACGGATTACATCTAATGTTTCTGAAGGCAGCCATTCACCTGTTTGGTTGAATGCTTTTTCTCCAGCTAGCACTTCTTTCCATACGATTTTCTTTTCGCCATTATAAGCTTTTTCAACAGCAGCTTCTAATACACGTGAAGCTGACGCCCAAATGTCTGGACCCGTTCCATCACCTTCAATAAATGGAATAATAGGATTATTGGGTACGTTCAATATGCCGTTTGTTACTGTAATTTTTTCTCCTTGTGTCACAATGATTACCTCCTTGATTTCTTGTCCAAATTCACTGTCATGATGTTAGCCATAACAAAAAAGTCACAACAAACTTCGACATTTAGGGTTATAGTATATGTTTTTCGAAAACTCTTAGCCAGTAAACTCTCATCTCATATACAATTAACAAGTATAAGTTGCATTTTAGTGTGTCTTACAAGACTCGAAAAGGCCTTGTTCTTTTAAAACGGAAATTAACTTTTCACCCATGACGGAAGGTGTTTCCGCAACTTTAATCCCACACTGGTTCATCGTTTTGATTTTTTCGGCTGCTGTCCCTTTACCGCCTGAGATGATCGCACCAGCATGCCCCATCCGTTTTCCTGGAGGTGCTGTTTGGCCGCCGATAAAGCCTACAACCGGTTTGGTCATGTTCGCTTTTACCCATTCAGCTGCTTCTTCTTCGGCTGTTCCACCGATTTCACCAATCATGATGACCGCATATGTTTCTTCATCTTCATTAAATGCTTTTAATACATCGATGAAGTTTGTACCATTGACAGGGTCGCCCCCGATCCCAACCGCTGTCGATTGACCGATACCCGCTTCTGATAATTGATGTACTGCTTCGTATGTTAATGTACCGGAACGTGACACAACCCCTACATGGCCTTTTTTGTGGATGTAGCCTGGCATGATACCAATTTTACATTCATCAGGTGTAATCACGCCCGGGCAGTTTGGTCCAACTAAGCGTGTACGCTTCCCTTCCATATAACGTTTCACTTTTACCATATCTAACACAGGGATACCTTCTGTTATACAAATAACAAGATCTAAATCTGCATCCACTGCTTCCATAATGGCATCTGCAGCAAATGCTGGCGGAACGTATACAACGGAAGCATGGCAGCCCGTTGCTTCTTTTGCTTGAGATACCGTATTATACACAGGTACGCCTTCAACTTCTGTTCCGCCTTTACCCGGTGTGACACCGCCTACGATTTTCGTGCCGTACTCTAACATTTGCTTCGTATGGAAAAGTCCTACTCCACCTGTAATTCCTTGTACAATGACTTTCGTATCTTTATTAATAAATACGCTCATTCCGATCCCCCGCCTTCTTTATTCCACTAATGAAACGATTTTTTCAGCACCGTCTGCCATAGATGTTGCTGCTGTAATATTTAAGCCTGACTCTTCAAGAATCTTCTTACCTAAATCAACATTCGTACCTTCTAAGCGTACGACTAAAGGTAGATTTAAACCTACTTGCTTCGTTGCTTCTACGACACCTTGAGCAATGATGTCACACTTCATGATACCACCGAAAATGTTGACGAAAATCCCTTTTACATTTTGGTCTGAAAGAATGATTTTGAACGCTTCTGTTACTTTTTCTGTTGTCGCGCCGCCGCCTACATCCAGGAAGTTAGCAGGATCGCCGCCGTAATACTTAATGATATCCATTGTAGACATCGCAAGACCGGCACCATTTACCAGACAACCGATATTTCCATCTAATGAGATATAACTTAAATCGTAATTAGATGCTTGGATTTCTTTTGGATCTTCTTCCTCTAAGTCACGATATTCCAATACATCTTTTTGACGATATAACGCATTTGAATCAAAGTTCATTTTTGCGTCAAGCGCTATGACTTTCCCGTCTCCTGTTGTCACAAGCGGATTGATTTCTGCAATAGAACAATCTTTTTCAACAAATACTTGGTATAAGCCCATCATGAATTTAACGGCTTGTCCAACCAATTCTTTCGGAATATTAATATTAAAAGCAAGTCTGCGCGCCTGGAAGCCTTGTAATCCGACTACCGGATCAATCACTTCTTTAAAGATTTTTTCAGGCGTTTCAGCCGCTACTTCTTCAATCTCCGTACCGCCTTCTTCCGATGCCATCATGACAACGCCTGACGTCGCACGGTCTAATACTAAACCAATGTAATACTCTTTTTTAATGTCGCAGCCTTCTTCAATAAGTAAGCGCTTAACTTCTTTTCCTTCTGAACCTGTTTGATGAGTCACAAGCGTCTTACCTAAAATTTCATTAGCATATGTGCGAACTTCATCTAAGTTCTTTGCGACTTTAACACCGCCAGCTTTCCCGCGGCCTCCTGCATGAATTTGCGCTTTAACAACACAAACCTCAGAACCTAATTCTTTGGCAGCTTCTACTGCTTCTTCTACTGTAAAAGCCACTCGACCGTTTGGAACTGCTACTCCATATTTTCTAAGGAGTTCTTTTCCTTGATACTCATGGATATTCATGAACCATCCCCCTATCATTCTCAAAACGACTATACTTCTGATCTTAAAGTGAAGCTCCATCGATGCGGTAATCATACTCTATTCAAGTCATTTGTGTAAATAATTAGAATAATTATTTTATTAAAAGTAATTTGTTTATTTTGTTTATTTTGTCCACAAAAACCTATTGGATAGATCTACGTTTTTTCTACATAAATCCACATAAATAATTGGACATGGATAAACGGTATTCATGTCCATGTCCAATTATTACCTTTGTGAGCCTATTCAAGATACAAGAACAGAAAGACTGTAAATAGTAAAAGAACGATAGATAATACTGCAAACTTGATTTATATAAAGTAAAAGACTGAGAAACAAAAGTAATTTATACTGTTGCTTCTCAGCCCGTTTTCATCTCTAATTAACAGCTTATAGAGCAATAAGGACCAAACTAGGGTCGTTAAAGTAAACAACCTCGGAAAGAATCTTACAACCTTCAACTTTCGTGAAAGTTTCCTTTGCTTCTTTTTCCGTATCAAATTCAAACATTGTAATATTTTCCTTTGAATACACAGTGATTACCCACATGAAAAATTGCCCCCAACTAAAGTTTTTATTCGCTTCCTATACACCTTACTATTATTTGAGAGTCATAGTATCAGTATGCCCAATTTTGATAGATTTCTTGGATTAGAACCATTTTATAGGACTTCAACAGGAATACCATGTTTCCCAAATACTTGGATCATCGCAATTTTTGCATCTTCCTCATCCAAACCATGAATTTCAAGTTTATATGTTCGAGAGCTAATTATAGTATACGTTAAACCCAGAAGACTTTTCGCATCTAAGTTTTTATTATCCGTTCGAATAACAATACTTGATTTGAAGTTATTGGCAGTTTGATTAATATCTAGGATTATTCCTGCATTCTTTTTAGTTAGTCCCATTATCTTTAACAACTCCATTCTTCAAATTTATAGATTCCCTTTAGATATGATTGTTATTAGCTAGGTTTCCTGGCACTAAAATCTCATAAAACTTAAGCAGTATGATTATTTTTCAAAAATCAGTTAACAATTTGTATATAGTTTGTTCTTCATGTAGCATATGGATAATCCCCCCATTTTAGAAAGAAATGACTCCCGTAGCAAGTGATACAAGTAACATCACAATTCCTGTTCCAACTGTCCATTTTAGAGTAAATCGTTGGAACTCTCCAAAATCAACTTTGGACATCCCTACTAATAAATAAGTCGATGCTACAAGTGGACTGAGTAAGTGTACAGGTTGTCCCATAAGAGATGCACGAGCAATTT
Organism: Bacillota bacterium; assembly: GCA_051750265.1. GTDB lineage: Bacteria > Bacillota > Bacilli > Bacillales > Bacillaceae > Metabacillus. Next base: position 12,302 of record JBNJJO010000052.1, read on the forward strand.
CCACTGGATCAATTCCATAACTAGTAGCTGCTTCCGCAATAATTGGAAGAACGCCAAAATAAAATGCGTCATTAGACATCAAGAAGGTAAATGGCATACTAATAAATGCTGTAATGATAGGGAGCTGCGGCCCTAATGCATCTGGAATAATAGAAACTAAACTATTCGCCATCGCATCAACCATCTTTGTACCTGATAAGATTCCAGTAAAAATACCGGCTGCAAAAACTAATGATACAACTGCTAACACATTGCCTGCATGCGCTGTGATACGCTCTTTTTGATCTTCTAGTTTTGGATAATTAATCATGCTAGCGATTGCAAATGCAATCATAAATAAGATTGGAAGAGGCATAATCCCCATAATAAGTGCCGTCATAAGAGCTACTGTTAAAGCAAGGTTAACCCATAATAGTTTTGGACGTTTGACATCTATTTGCTCTACAATTGCTGCCTGCTCTACAGTTGCTGCCTGCTCTGCAAATGCCATCTGCTCAATACTTGAATTTGGGGTCTTTACCACTCCAAGCCGTTTACGTTCTTTTATTCCAAAGAAATAAGCTACAAAGATAACCCATAGAGCGCCACCAATCATTGCTGGAACAAGAGGAGTAAACACGTCTCCCATGTCAAGACTTAATGCACTCACGGCTCTTGCAGTAGGTCCACCCCATGGTACAAGGTTTGTAACACCAACTCCCATAAGTGCGATTGCCGGTAACATAAGAGGATTTATCCCAAGTCGTTTATAAAGTGGAAACATGGCCGAAATGGTAATCATATACGTAGTTGTTCCATCGCCATCTAAGGATACAATCAAAGCTAGAACAGCTGTACCTACGAGAATCTTTAACGGATCTCCTTTTACCATCTTCAGAATTTTCCCTACAACAGGGTCGAATAAACCAGCGTCAATCATTATCCCAAAATACAAAATAGCAAACATTAGCATAACACCCGTAGGTGCCAATTCCTTAATTCCCTCTAACGCCATCTCGCCTATATTAGTAGTAAACCCCCCCATTACAGCAAACAAAACCGGTATGATCATTAAAGCAATTAATGCTGACATACGCTTTGTCATGATTAAAGTCATGAAGACTACAACCATTGTAAATCCTAGTATAGTTAACATCCTAATTCCCCCACTTCCTTTGAATACGCTTTCAAAAAAAGACAATAATAAAACCTTCTGACTAAGTGTTTGTTAATTATATAAAAATTAGTATTGCTCATGATGATTTTCTGTTAAATAATATTAACCTTACAGTTACTGTAACTATATAGAGCGTTGAGAAAATAATAAATAGTCTTTAGAGTCTCCATATATTGATCCAGATCCTTCTCTCCCCCTCTTCCGTTTACTCTTTTGGAAATAAATCAGGTACTATTTTCTCGAAAATATTTAAATAATTTTCTTAAAGTAATCTTAATTGAATAGAACAACTTGTGTATATAATTAGAAATATAAAACATTAAAAGATTATTTGTTTATTTTGTTCATTTTATTTATTAGTAAAAAGTGCCTACATTATAGACTCTTTCTTTTACTGTCCAATCATAAAGGATAATATCATTTAGATAAGGGCCTCTTTGTTCGTAAAGGTGTTCTTTTACGAACAGGTGTTTAGTTAACTAATGAAACTCTATAAATATGATCTACATATTAACATTTGTACCAGAACCAAGACTTCAACAAGGATAAAAATTATTTTGCCTTATTTTCTTATAGATATTTAGGCTTCTTTATTTCCCTTAACCCAATTGTAAGTCAATAATATCTAATCAAATATTCTGAGTTTTTTATCAAAATTAAAAGACACAAAAAAATATCTTAGGGCTGAGCATTCACTTAAAGTAACAGAGCCAATGAAGTAATGTTCAAAATTTTTGCTACAAAAAAATAAACTGCTTCTTTTTAAGAGAAACAGTTTGCTAATCTCATAAGAATTCAAATAAAAAATTGCGAAATCTCTCACCTCTTGTATATAATATCTTGCTTAGAAACTCTAATTTGTCTTTTCCATTATCTTTGGTTATGATATCAACCCCACTATCAATCCTTTTTGGGACATATTCTCCCTTAATTGCTTTCATTGCTTGTTCTACGCTCATATACCCCATATCATAAGGATTCTGCGCTACGGTAGCGCTCAGTTTTCCTACTTCAACAACTTTCATCATTTTCGTAATACCATCCGTTCCAACTATAGGAATCTTCAAGCCTTCTTTTTCAACTGCTTTTAATACATCTAAAGCTATTATATCGCTAGTAGTTAATACACCTCGGATATCTGGGTAATTCTGTAAAGTATTTTCTATTACCGATATTGGATTTCCAAATCGATCTTCTGCTAACTGTTCTGTGGCAATCTCGATTCCGGCATCTCCTAAGACCTGCTTCGCTCCCTTCATCCGCTCCATCTCAGCCTTATCTTTTAAAGTTCCATGAATCAGGGCTACTTGATTCCCTGGCTGCAGCATAGATCCTAGTAGCTCTCCTGCCATTTTGCCCAATTTAAAGTGATCCGTTCCTATATAAGTGACTTTGTCTTTCCAATCAGCGTCTCTACCGGCAAACAATACGGGAATGTTTTTTTCCTTATATTCCATCAATACAGGAATGGTAATGGATGGGTTCATTGGAGTATAGATCAGTGCATCTGGATGTTGCCTTAAAACTTTTTTCAATGTATTAGCTTCATTTGTAATGGGATATATGGAATTAGGTGCTATTACTTGACCATCTATGTCAAAATCATCAAACGCTTTTTGAGCTCCTGATTCAAAAATTCTCCAATACTCTGTGTCTAATCTTTTTAAAACGACTACCACTTTAGGCTTCTCATCTTCTTTCAAAAAATTAACTATAAAGCTTATTAAAACTGCAAGAAAAACTAGACAAACTAATGAAACTATCCATTTCTTTTTCAATATTCTCCCTCCTATAAATATCGGGACATCAAAAGACGTGTGGTACTCTGTTAGGATTCAAATCCTTTCGAATGGTTTTTTTGTATTTTCAAGTGGCACGGTAACCAGATAGGATGAAAATGGCAAATTCTTATACAGAATAAAAGTCTGTACAAATTCAAGTCGAAATTATAAAGGGCTGTTTTTAATAAGTGCATATGAATGATTCGATAGAAATGAAACAATCTGTTTATTGATTCACTGACTTTATTAACTTGGTCTATACTTTATATCAGGTACCTCACTGTTATTGATGGGTCGTCTCCGAGACTTGACTGCTCATACCTTAACAGGAGGTACTCTTTTTTCCTTTGAGAAATGCTCTATAAGTTATTCCTCCAAAACCTTCTGACAAACATAAGTAAGATGTCTATACATCTGATTAAATGCTTCATAAGGATCCCGCTTAGCCAATGCATTATATATGGCGGTATGATGTTCAACTATGAGATTGCGCTCCCTATATCAAATTTCACGATCGATTTTATCATGCGTGATTAGCAAAGAGTTAATCATGCCTTCAACAACAGGATTATTAGCACTCACGGCAATGAGCCTGTGAAATTCTTTATCTATTTCTCCATAATTATTGTCCTTATTATTTGCTATAACAAGGATCATTAAAATAAACAACCTCGGAAAGAATCTTACAGCCTTCGATTTTCTCAATAGCGTCATTTGCTTCTTTTTTCGTATCAAAATATTAATCAAACTGCCAATAACTTTAAATCAAGAATTGTCATTCGAATCGATGATAAAAACTTAGATGCGAAAAGTCTTCTTGGTTTAACGTATTTAATAATCTTAATTGAATAGAAAACTTGCGTAAATAATTAGAACTTTAAATTTATTAAATATTATTTGTATTTTCTGCTTTTTACCCAATAGTAAAAAGATACAATTAATTCCCAAATATTAGATACACTGATCCTATTACTGTAGAGTAGGACGGGGCTTTCGCCTTCGGACTCCGAGTAGACTTGGGTATTCCTCCTTATATTTAAGTAAGTGGTGAACCTTGTAGGACCGAACCTACGACTGACAGTTATGAGCAGTCTCTACTAACCAGCTGAGCTACACCGCCAACAAAATGGAAACTTTTAATTTAATTAAATGGTGGAGCCCTTGCGGAATCGAACCGCTGACCTCCTGCGTGCAAGGCAGGCGCTCTCCCAGCTGAGCTTTAGGCCCCAAGAAATTTTGTTTGGGTAATGGTCGGGAAGACAGGATTCGAACCTGCCCCCTTGGTCCCAAAGCTACTTCCCGATATATGGCGCGCCCGAGAGGAGTCGAACCCCTAACCTTTTGATCCGCAGTCAAACGCTCTATATCACTAAGTGGTGCCGAGGACCGGAATCGAACCGGTACGGTAGTCACCTACCGCAGAATTTTAAGTCTGCCAGTTCCGCCACCCGGGCACTTATTGGAGCGGAAGACGGGATTCGAACCCGCGACCCCCACCTTGGCAAGGTGGGGGTCTACCACTGAACTACCTCCGTAATATTAAATTGGTGCGAGTGAAGGGTTGGCAAGACAACTGGTACACTGATTTAGTGAGGTTTTTTTGATAAAACCCAACCACGGTAATTCATTATTCCTCCCTATTTCTCCCATATAACTTTTTTTTATAGGTAATTATAACTTTTTGTCATTTTATTTATTTTCATTATTCCATTATGCTTACCAAAGCAATCTATAATTACTTTTCTAAATTATCCGATACAAAAAATTAAGAAACACAAGCATGAGGGGGGATTTGTGAATGGGAATACAGAAAAACCAACAAAATCCATGGGGATATTTTCATGGTCCAAACATTGGCTATGTGATTGAACAATATGAGCGGTACGTGAACGGTGGAGATTCTGTTGATACAGAATTAAAAGAGCTTTTTTTAAGATGGGGATCACCTCATTCTTGTGAGATAAATCATACGAAAGAATATTCCTCTATTTTTCCTAACAATAAGCCAAATATTAAAAAAGTGCTCAAAGTAGTAAAACTGCTTGAAGACATTCGCTCATTCGGCCATTTATCAGCTAGAATTAATCCATTAGAGGAGGATGTTAAAGATCACTCTATGCTGAATCCAGAGAAATATGGATTAAGTAAAGATGATTTGAAAGCGATTCCGGCTACGGAAGTTTGGGAGGAGGCTCCAACAGAAATCCGAACTGCATTGGATGCGATAAATCAATTTAAACATATTTACACCTCTTCTTTAGCTTATGAGTTTAACCATGTGCATCATATTGAAGAACGAACATGGTTACGTCAGATGGTGGAGACTGGTTCTTTACACCGTGTGTTATCAAAAGAAGAACGAAAAACTCTTTTGAAACGACTGACAGAAGTCGAGGGTTTTGAACAGTTTTTACACAAAACCTTTGTCGGGCAAAAGAGATTCTCCATTGAAGGAGTAGATATGCTTGTGCCTATGCTGGATGAAGTGGTTCGAGAAGTTGTCGAGGATGGAGCAAGTAATGTAGTGATTGGAATGGCGCATCGTGGACGCTTAAGTGTCCTGGCACATGTATTAGAAAAACCATACAGCAAGATTTTCTCTGAATTTCAGCATTCTTCCACTAAACAACAGGGCCCATCTGGAGACCTTGTAGACATTAGTGAGGGCTGGACAGGCGATGTGAAATATCACTTAGGCCGGAATCGATTCATGGAAGGTTCCGGAACTGTTCGTACACGCATTACACTAGCGAATAACCCGAGCCATCTTGAATTTGTGGATCCAGTGGTCGTAGGGTTTGCGAGAGCTGCCCAGGAAGAACGACATACAGCTGGTTACCCTGAACAGGATACTTCGAAAGCGTTTGCAATTTTAGTCCATGGTGATGCGGCATTTCCTGGCCAGGGAATTGTAGCGGAAACCTTGAATTTAGGCGGATTAAAGGGATATCAAACAGGAGGAACCATCCATATTATTGCAAACAACATGGTCGGCTTTACAACAGACAGCCCGGATTCCCGTTCAACAAAGTATGCGAGTGACCTGGCAAAAGGATTTGAGATTCCCATTGTACATGTGAATGCGGATGATCCAGAAGCTTGCCTAACAGCCGTATACCTTGCCTATCAATATCGAGTTCGCTTCCAAAAAGACTTTTTGATTGACTTAGTTGGGTATCGCCGCTTTGGCCACAATGAAATGGATGATCCAGCTGTCACTCAGCCGAAGATGTACAAAAAAATCGCGAAGCATCCAACCGTAAGAACATTGTATGCCAATCAATTACAAACAAAAGGCATTCTCAATCAAGAAGAAGCGGAACAAATCAATCATCACGTGCAAAAAACACTGCAGTACGAGTATAACAAAGTATCAGAGAAGAAGCAGGATTATCCAACCACAGAAGTAGAGGTACCAGGGGTGATCACCAAAGGAATTCCAACGATAGAGACAAGCGTGTCACTTGAAACCCTTCGCGAATTAAACCATGAATTGTTGAAATGGCCAGAAGGTTTTCATGTCTATCCAAAATTAAAGCGGATTCTGGAACGTCGTAAGAACGCGTTGGAGGAGAATGGAAAAGTAGAATGGGCGCTTGCCGAAGCTTTAGCTTTTGCAACGATGTTAAAAGAGGGAACCCCGATTCGTCTAACAGGACAAGATTCTGAACGAGGAACTTTTGCACATCGTCACATTGTGCTGCATGACACGGAAACGAACGAGACCTTTTCACCTTTGCACCGTCTTTCACAAGCCAACGCCTCGTTTGCGGTACATAATAGCCCGCTGTCGGAAGCAGCTGTTGTCGGTTTTGAATACGGGTACAACGTATTCGCTCCTGACACACTCGTACTGTGGGAAGCACAATACGGAGACTTTGCCAACACGGCACAGCCCCTCTTTGACCAATTTATTTCAGCAGCAAGAGCGAAATGGGGGCAAAAATCGGGGTTTGTTCTCCTATTGCCTCATGGTTATGAAGGACAGGGTCCTGAGCACTCCAGCGCTCGTCCGGAACGCTTTTTACAACTTGCAGCTGAAAACAACTGGACGGTCGCGAATTTGACCAGCGCGGCCCAATATTTTCACATCTTACGACGGCAAGCCTCGATTTTAGGATCAGAGTTTGTTCGTCCACTGGTGATCTTTACACCGAAAAGTTTACTTCGTCACCCACTTACCGCTTCTCCTAGTATAGCTATTAGTGAAGGCCATTTCCAAACAGCAGTGGAACAGCCACAGCTTGGAAAAGAAGCGGACAAGGTAAAACGTTTATTATTAACAACAGGCAAAATGGCCATCGACCTGTCAGTAGAAATCGAATCCATTAAAGAAAATCGAAGCTTAGAAGAGGTACACATCATTCGGATCGAACAATTGTATCCGTTTCCGAAAGAAAAAGTGGAAACCATATTGAAGCGTTATCCGAACTTGCAAGAGATCGTATGGGTTCAAGAAGAACCGAAAAATATGGGAGCCTGGCATTATATCGCCCCTACCCTTTTTGAGCTTGCTTCTGGAAACCTAACAGTCGGTTATATTGGTCGTCCGGATCGTTCCAGTCCTGCAGGCGGTGACCCGAATGTTCATAAGAACGAACAAGAACGAATTGTTAAACAAGCTTTAAAAACAGATCATTTACTAGATAGCGAGAAACAAAAAAACGTTTTAGTTAATAGCTAAACCTTTCAGAAAAGGCAAGCTGCCAAGTTCATGGAACCAACTAAAACCAAATATAAAAAGACTAGGAAGGATGTTAAACATGATTGAAGTCAAAGTGCCTGAGCTGGCAGAATCGATTACAGAAGGAACAATCTTAGAATGGCTCATTAATGTTGGGGAAAAAGTGAATAAAGGAGAGAGTGTCGTTGAATTAGAAACAGATAAAGTGAATATTGAAGTGAATACAGACTTCACCGGAGTGGTAACGCAGTTATTAAAAGAGCCAGGCGATACGGTAGAAGTAGGCGATGTGATCGCCATTTTGACAGAGCATGTATCAGATACTGCCACTTCGCCTGTTCCCGCAGTAGTACCTGAAGAACCGGTTGTAGAAGTGGTGAACCAACAGGAAGGAATTGATTTGAATCAAGTAAGCAGCAGCGACCCAATTGGCAGAATCAGACCGAATGATGTAAAAGCGCAATCTCAGATACCTGTCCCAAAAGAAGAAACTAAAGTAGAAAAGGCTCGTCCAAATCCTGGCTCAATTCAAGTGGAATCGGTGCCGAATAAGCCGGTAGAACACGTAAAAATGTCCCGCCGCCGTCAAACAATCGCAAAGCGCCTTGTGGAAGTGCAACATACAGCTGCGATGTTAACGACGTTTAATGAAGTTGATATGACCGAAGTTATGAACCTACGCAAAAAACGGAAAGATGCGTTTTTTGAGAAACATGATGTTCGTCTCGGGTTCATGTCATTCTTTACAAAAGCTGTAGTCGCAGCGTTAAAGCAATTCCCTCTTTTGAATGCTGAAATTCAAGGAGATGAACTGATCGTCAAGAAGTTTTATGATATCGGAATCGCGGTAGCAGCACCAGAAGGATTAGTCGTACCAGTTGTACGCGATGCAAACCAGAAGAGCTTTGCCGAAATCGAACGAGAAATCAGTAACCTTGGCAAAAAAGCGCGTGACAATACCCTTTCGTTAAAAGAACTTCAAGGCGGTACATTTACAATCACAAACGGCGGAGTCTTCGGTTCCTTAATGTCAACACCAATCTTAAACAGCCCACAAGTGGGCATCCTGGGAATGCATAAGATTCAAACTAGACCAGTGGCTATTGATGAAGAACGAATGGAAAACCGACCGATGATGTATATTGCCCTTTCTTACGATCACCGGATTGTAGACGGAAAAGAAGCAGTTAGCTTCCTTGCAAGCGTAAAAGAGATGTTGGAGGATCCCGAGTCCTTATTACTAGAAGGATAATAGCACGATAAGTGCATCTGGAGGATTTTTAAGAACATTTTTTAACATACATTATACCCAAGATAATGCAAACGATAAATTTAATTTTTTTAGTAGAAGCATTGCAATTAAGAGAAGGAGTTTTCAAAAAGTTTTTTACTAAACTATTATTAGATAGGTTATTTTTCACAGAAAAAGCTAGGATCTAGTTATAAAAGAAAATAAGCATACAAAAATTCAAAGCAGATGAAGAACAAAGAAAACAAATTCAATATCCACAACTAATTTTAATGGAGGCGTAATCGATGGTAGTTGGAGATTTCCCAATTGAAACAGATACACTTGTCATAGGAGCAGGCCCAGGCGGATACGTTGCAGCGATCCGTGCTGCTCAATTAGGACAGAAAGTAACAGTAATTGAAAAAGCTACATTAGGAGGAGTTTGTTTAAACGTAGGATGTATTCCTTCTAAAGCATTAATCGCTGCTGGTCACCGTTATGAAACAGCTAAACACTCTGAAGATATGGGTATCAAAGCTGAAAACGTAACTGTAGATTTTTCTAAAGTTCAAGAATTTAAGCAAGGCGTTGTGAAAAAGCTTACAGGCGGAGTAGCTGGATTACTTAAAGGTAATAAAGTTGACGTCGTTTATGGTGAAGCTTATTTTGTAGATAACGAAACTGTAAAAGTTATGGATGAATCAAATTCACAAACTTACAAATTTAAAAATGTGATTATTGCTGCCGGTTCACGCCCAATTGAAATTCCAGTGTTCAAATATTCTAAGCGTGTAATAGATTCAACTGGTGCATTAAACCTTGAAGAAATCCCTAATAAGCTTGTTGTGATCGGTGGAGGAGTTATCGGAATCGAGCTTGGTACTGCATATGCAAACTTTGGAACCGAAGTTACTTTCATCGAAGCAGCTGATGAAATTTTAGTAGGCTTTGAAAAACAAATGAGTGCTATAGTTAAACGTAACCTAAAGAAAAAAGGAAACGTTGAAATTCACACGAAAGCAATGGCTAAAGGTGTACAAGAAACTGAGAATGGCGTAAAAGTAACATTTGAAGTAAAAGGTGAAGAACAAACAATTGAAGCTGATTACTTATTAGTTACAGTTGGTCGTCGTCCAAACACTGATGAGCTTGGTTTAGAACAAGTTGGTGTTGAAATGACTGATAGAGGTATCATCAAAATTGACAAGCAATGTCGTACAAATATTCCAAACATTTATGCGATCGGTGATATTGTTGAAGGTCCTCAATTAGCACATAAAGCTTCTTACGAAGGGAAAATTGCTGCAGAAGCAATTGCCGGAGAAAAAGCAGAAATTGATTATTTAGGTATTCCTGCTGTTGTATTCTCAGAGCCTGAGCTTGCATCTGTTGGTTATACTGAAGCAGAGGCAAAAGAAGAAGGAATTGAAGTGAACGCTGCTAAGTTCCCATTTGCTGCTAATGGTCGTGCTTTATCACTAAACGACACTGACGGATTCCTAAAACTTATCACTCGTAAAGAGGATGGATTAGTAATTGGTGCGCAAATTGCTGGCCCTAGTGCTTCAGACATGATCTCTGAATTAGGTTTAGCGATTGAAGCAGGTATGACTGCTGAAGATATTGCTATGACTATTCATGCTCATCCTACTCTAGGTGAGATTACTATGGAAGCTGCGGAAGTAGCAATTGGTACTCCGATCCATATCGTTAAGTAAAGGCAACATACGAAAAAGCCAAGGCTTTTTTCTAGGCCGCTGAAAAAGTACCTACTTTGAGTAAGGAATTAAAATTTTTATTAACATACAGAAAATGAAAAGAAGCTAACCATCTATTATCTAGTAGGTGATTAGCTTCTTTTTCTCTTTAAACAGATTTTTTCAGTGCCCTCCTTTTTTTAAGAAGCGCTTGGCTGATTTGTTAATTTTGATTTGATATCATCATTACTTTTAATAAATCTTTCTAAAATAAGAGTCATGATAGCAGCTAAAACTAATGAGGCTGCTAAAAAATAAAATCCAGCATGATAATTACCTGTCATATCTTTTAATACGCCAAAAAACTTTGGCCCGTTATATCCTCCGAGATTACCAATAGCATTCTGCAAACCAAGTGCTGCACCAACAACCCCAGCTGGAAGAATAGCTGTTGGGATAGCCCAAAGAGGACCGTATGGAGCATATTCCTATTGCTGTAACCGATAACAAAATCATTTGAAGAATTGGTGATTCAACAAGTTGGCCGAAGACCATACTGGTCGCTGCGATAAGTAAAGGAATCGCAACATGTTGTATACGGTTCATTCTCTTATCTGACCAATATGAATTGAGAACCATGCTAATTAAAGCGGACGTAAATGGTATCGCAGTTAGCCACCCGACTGTCACTGGATTGTGGGTGAACGTACCTACTACGCTCGGAACCCATAAAGTATATCCATAGAATCCACTCATCCATAAAAAATACATTAAAAAACAAGTCCCCAGACCGTTTTATTTTTAAAAGCTGCCAGATACCCTTTAGTTTGAGCAGTGTTTTTTTGTTCTGCTTCTAAATCGTTTAATAACTTTTCTTTTTCTTTTTTATCCATCCACTTAGCATCCGAAGGTACTGATAATCTATTTTAACTCAACTAATCCAATTGTAGATTTGTTCGTTTGTTTCTTAACCAGTTTTCAAATGGCAGCCAATCCTTTTGAGGTACACTCGGTCACACCAGATAAAACCAACCACAATTTCATTTTTTTATCCTAAATGACTATCTATACTTAAATGTTTCCTCTGAATTCAAGCACTTCACTTCATGAAAAAATACTTGAATGAATTTTTTTGTATTTACTCGAGTTTGAGTGGGATGTATTGTTGAATCTTTTTGCAATTCCTTGATCCTTTGGTGGACGACTGTGAAATCAAAAAATTTTGAAGCGTAATTTTCAAACTTCGGATTTGAAAAATCTGTTAAACCTAGCGACGCAAAATGATTTAACGAATGATTAATCGCTCTACGTATGCGTTGTTCAGCAGCTTTTATCTCCCGATTGATATCAACTTGTGTAGCTAATGGCCCAAGTTTCTTTTTTGATATTTGTACAAATATATCTTTAAGGGTTGGAAAATGTTGTTCAAAGGTATGAGTAAGTTCATACTTAAATAAATATTGAAGAATTTCTATTAAATCTTTATGCCCATTTTCTCCTACGATCCCTAATTCAGCCAAAAGAAAATCCCCAACCTCTAGTATTCTTTTTTCATTAAACGTATTTGATTTCTCAACTTTTCGCTGATCCAAATTTAATAAACTATTTAAAGAGGTTTGGATATCATTGATCGATCTTTCTAAATAGATACGTTCCATTACTTTTCGAATAACTGTCAATACTTCAATACGATTGATTGGTTTAGTAATATAATGATCGATCCCGAGAGAGTAGGCTTCACCAATCAATTCTTTTGATTCAACTTGTGAAATCATTATGGTTTTTCCAGAAAACGTACCTTTTATATGTCGAATGGTCTCAATACCATCACGTATTGGCATTAATAAATCAATTAATAAAATATCAATCTGTTTTAAATTTAAAATGTGTCCTTCTAATAGATTTCCATCTTCCGCTTCTTCAACTACTTCTCCTAAATCTTCATCTTCTATAATTTGGCTTAAGATTGAGCGTATAGCACAATCATCATCTGTTATAAAAAAGCGCATGGAATCACCCTTACCCTTTCTGAATCAAATTACTAATCGGTAACTTTATCGAAAAAATGACGCCGTGATTCTGCTTATTATGAAATATGATCTCTCCTCCAAGGTTTTTCACAACTTCTTTTACATATGAGAGTCCAATCCCTGTTGAGGGTGTTCCGAAATGATCATACTTCGAGGTAAATCTAGGCTTAAAGATAACATCCTCGTATTTTCGTGGGATGCCAGGTCCACTATCAGAAACTTGAAATTCTACAGTATCGCTAAGTTCACGCAAACTTAAACGAACGGTTCCCTTCTCTTTAATTGCTTCCACTGCATTTGCTACTAAATTATTGATGAGAGATAACACGATATATACATGATAATTAGGATGGTTCCCTTCTACTGAGTATAAAAATTTAATATCTTTCCCTAGTGAAATGGCATATTTTTCATTTATTCGTATCATTAATTGAATGAGGTCAGTAGCATTCAATCGTAGTTTCTAATGCGAAAAATTGAATGATTAATTCTACACAGTCGGATAATAGTTCAATTATGAGGCCAATAAATCCGATTATCAAAGGTCTGTTATGAAAGCGCTTAGTTTTCACTAAATAAAAGAGACAAGAATAAGTAAAATAAAAGAAAAAACTAGGATATTGGACTTGGAAAGAGGATATCCAGTCAAAATTCTCCTGCTGAATAAAGTCTATTAGAATACGAAATTTCACCACCATCATTCCTGTTAAGAAACCCGGTAAAACTGCTGGTGTTTTTTGCAATAATAACAAAAAAAAGAAAAATGTCGGTGCACCAAAACTTACTCTAAATGTTTCATTTAGAGGATAAAACTTTAATTCACCTGCTAATGGCACTGTAAACACCATCAGAACAAGTATATAGAGGTCTTTTTTCACTAAAGTACTGAGATTCAAGCTGATCACCTCCCAGTTTTATTTGAAATCAGTATACAGTCTCATCGACCTCAATACAACGCTTACTTTATTTATAAAAACTAAACGATTAAACTTGAACATAAAACTAATTTGCAACAATAATCTATTTCTATTCATTATATTAACACCATAACTTGTGAAACAGTTCCAATTTATTTTTTGGAAATTTTGTAGTATTTCGTACGTACGTGTAGGTCTAGTTATAAATTAAAGATAAGTTTTTGGAAAACAATTATGAAAACGCTTAACAAGAATTGTTTTCTATTTTTAAAACCAGTCTGTGATTATTTTTTCAGAAAATGTGATTACAGATATTCTTGATCAGTTAAGCTCATACGGAATTTAAGTTGGGCTTTGATTGTAGAATTGAACCTTTAGATAAAGAAAAATTTATACTACAAAAAATTAAAGGAGCTGAAGAATTTGGTTAAAGAAATGATAAAAGAACGTAATGTTCAGGA
>JBNJJO010000053.1:0-25257 GCA_051750265.1 Bacillota bacterium
GTTTAGAAGTTACAACTTTTATACAAATCTTATTTAGTTGTAAAGCGAAAATAAAAAAAGCAATTTGAATCATTTAATTTTGAAATTAATCTTTTTCCAGATTCTATCGTGGATGGCACAAGAAGAACGAGATTGCATTCGGAAACGGCAGCGAGAAGGAATTGATGTGGCTTTGCGAAGTGGCGCAACTTTTGGCCGACCAAAAGTTTAGGCTATAGAAGAATTCAAAGAAGTCTACGATCGTTGGAAAGCAGAAGAGATGACAGCTGTTAAAGCCATGGGAGAATTAGGTGTTAAAAAGACGACTTTTTATAAGTTGGTTAAGGAATACGAAAGTGATATAAAAAGTACTATATCCCCCCTAACGAAGGGTAATCATTAATCACCCTTCGTTAGGGCTGTTCGGGTTCTGATAAACCCTCGGATATGTCTGCCGAGTGGCTGCGTTGTACTATGTAACTATTATTCCCTTGTCCTACCCTATAGACGGATGATAAATAATGTTTACTCTTAAATACACAGAATCAGATTGAAATCCGTATTCCCTTAACATTATTTTTCCATCGCTCTCTAATTCTTTTGCTAATTGAATAACTTTTTCACCTGCTTGAGTAGAAGATATCGATTTAACCACAGTAAAATCTCTTTCCCCTTTTTCAAGAAAGCTATTGTATAATTCTTCTTTGCTCATTCTATCACCTCGCATTGATCTACTCATTTCGACAAGTGAGACTTATTTCCCTTCTATTACTATGCCATATACAGTAATAAATAAAGATGACCACTAATTTTTTCTATTAATTCAAAACAATAGTCCTGATTGTTTAAAGGGGAATTTCCCCTTTTTGTCGAATAAAAAGATATTAAGACTAAGGACTGAAAATAATGAATGAACATGAACTAACTTTTTTAGCTTTAATAAATTCAAAAAAGTAGATAAGGGTAGCAATAATTGAAGCAGAAAGAAATATTAAGGCTAAATGATGAGCATATATGGAGTGTGAAACCATTCAATTTTCATAAACTAGAGACGTCATAAATATAATTTAATAGGAGTCAGCTATGAATCAAGAACAATTAAAGGAGTTAGTTGAATCTGAAATTAGTTTATTTGCATCAAAAATTAATGTTAGTGTCATGAATGCAACAACTCACCATTCTATTATTATAAGAGGTATAGAGAATGAGAACAGAATAGTACGAAGTATTGCAGTGTATATGGTTGCTTTAATTGCAAATGCAATTGAGGCGAATCTGCAGGTAAGAGCAGATTTAATAGAATACACTGAGGTTGGAAAGGAGGAAATTGTAGAAAGTGTAATTGACACAATTGGTGAGAACAATGATCTTGACCAAGACTTTAAAGAAGATGAAAGAAACCCATGGCTAGCTGAGGCATTAATACATCTTTTATTATTTGTCTCAAATAAAGTTAATAATATACATCCTGTTGGAGAAGTTTTAGCTGTTGGATTAGTACATGACGATCCAAAAGATAAGGGATTAGATTTAACTGCTTTATATCAATCTGAAACACTTGGATTAACTATAGGCGAATGTAAAGCATACAAACTTAATCCAAATAAGGCAATATCAAATGCTATGAAATTCTTTGATGGTGTTGACACAAATAGAAAAACTGGAAAAAGAATAAGGTCACAAGTTCAAATATTAAGGAATTTTCTGCCGGATGATTTATCTAAGTTGGCAACTCATGGTTTCTGGAAAGATGAAAAATGTTATTTAACAACACCAATTTTTGATATGTCTGTTAACAAAGATTGGGCTAAAAGTCGAAACAAGACTTTAGGTGCTTTAAGAATTCCTTTAGACAGAAGGCTTATTATCCCTTTGGCCATTGAAGATTTTGATAAATTCTTTGACTCATTGGCAGATGAAATGAGAAATTTTGTAAGGGAGTTAAAAAATGTTTGATAATTACTCTTTTTCATTATTTAATGAATTACCAAGTTTACCAGAAATAAACATTGGAGAAATAAGAAGGCTATTGTCTAAAGCGTACATATACTCTATTAAAATGCGGTTAGGTCTTGTTCAAGAGGATTTTAATACAATTGATCTTGAAACTTTAAGCGAGGAAGAATTAGATAGGATTGAAGAGGAGATAGACGAGGAATCTTTTACTCTTTTTAATGAATTATATTATGAGCTAAGACGATTAGGAGATACATTAGAAAGTAGTGCGGTATTTGATAACGTTGAAAATGAGAATTCAGTAAAATCTGCGTCATTTGTTGCAGCGGAATCTCTTTCGCTTCTCGCAACGTTATTAAAACGAGAAGAAGAAACAAACCAGATAGAAGAAGTCTTGTTTTCTAATGAATTAATTTATACAAGAACTGAAGCAGCAATGTTATTTTTAATTTCAGGATATGACGCAAATGCCCAAACTGAGATAAATGAGGTATTAAAAATTGCAGGTAACCCGCAGCATGGGGATTCCAAAGATAATCTATATAAAATTGAATATTGGTGTTTGCACAACCTTATTGCATTATTTACTAACAATTTATGGAACGTTAAAAGAGAAAAGCCTGACGTCATAGTTGAAACCAACAGTAAATCTTTGAAAAATTTAATTAAAGAAAATAAATTTCAGATGTATTCTTTAATAGGTGATTCAATTCTCTCCTATATTAACTGGTTAACTGGAGAAAATAACGAAGGTTTAAGGAATTCTTTAGAATTACTTACTAAAATCAATCATAGTTCGTATAAAAGCAAATATGCACTATACCCAGAAGTATACCATTTTTCAAAAGTTCTCATGGTAATGATAAAAGAAACTTCAAAAAGGTCTCTTTTTCACAATACGCCTTTGCCGGTAGATGAGACATTCGATTTTATAGAATATCTTAAAGGCAGAACTAAAGGAGCTGCAGATATTAGTTCTAGACCATTTATTTGGGAATCTGCTAAAGAATTCATTTCTGAATGTCTACCCGGACCAAGTAAACATACTATTGTAAATTTACCAACTGGAAGTGGGAAAAGTTTTATTGCCGAACTTGCAGTGGCTCATTCTTTATCTAATGGGTGGATTCTATACTTGGCGCCTACGAATGCGTTAGTTCACCAAATAAAAAGAGATTTAAAAAAGTCCCTCCAATTCTTTGGTGATTTTAGATAACATAATAAATGGCTCGATTCAACCTGATAGAGCCTCATTGTATGAACTTACAATTATGTCAATGTTAACATCTGAAAATGAACAAGAGGAAATTAAAAAAACGAAAAATATATTAAGCAAGACTTATGCAGCTTCGTCCATGAAACAAAATATTAATGACGAAAAATTGGTTGCTGCAACCCTGGCAATTACGAAGATTAAGAATGAATTCTTACAGAGAGCTAATGCTCCAGAATGGGTTATAAAAGTTGCAAGGAAATCTGGTTTTGACTTTTTTACAACAAATATATTTATAAAAATAGTGAATGATGTCTTACCTTTTAGTAGAAAAGAAGAAATAATTCAGTGGACCATAAGAGAATGGAAAGATTTTTTGTTTACATGTTTAAAAGATTTTCCTCCACATTATATTCAAAGAATACTACCTGAAAATATAACACAAAAACCTACGTTTATTAATAAAATGGTTCAATCTCTTGGAAATATATTTGAAAGAGATTTGCCTTGGAATAAGCCTGATCATTGGGATAGTTATTGGACTGAATTTTCAAATATCACGTGGTTATATATGGAGGGTGGGACCTATGCTAACATAGCTAAATATTATTTACATATTGATGGATTGGTTGAGAACTCAAGATCAGCAGGTAAACCAATTCCAGATACATTAGCTTTGGTGAAAAGACAAATAGAAGCTATTTCAAGCTATGCAGGTCTATTGGTAGCCACTTTAGAGGAAGTTCTATTTAAAGATGAAGCTATCCCATATAGTTTAAATGCTCTCCCTCTAGCAATTAAGAATGGTTTAAAAGATCATTCTACCTTTTATTGGTTTAATTATGCATTAAGAAATAGAATAGTAGCACATACTCTTGGCTCATTACTCCCTTTAGGCGATTTTATTGATGAAGAAACATCGAGAAAAAATGTTTTTCGTTTAAAAAGAGCATGGCTGAATAATGAGTTGGATCTAACAACCTTTAAAACTGAAGAACGAGAAATTTTAGAAGCTGCGAGTATGATATTGAAAAATACATAAAATAAGGTAATGATTGAGTATTTTAAGTTCTTGTTAAAAAGTCAACTGAATTTGTACACTGATATTGTATTCTCATTTTCGTGTTTTACATAATAGCCATTATTAACTTTCAAAAACCACCGTTTAGGATAAAATGTTTTTGAAATGAGTTTTGATATAAGAAACAGCACAAAAAGAGGTGAAAATCACCTCTTTTTCTTCATATCAAAAACCATGGTTTTTGAGATGAAAAAATTAACTGGGGAATTTAAATAACAGGAAATATAAAACTTACAAACTCTATGTAACTTAATGGCTCTGCTATGTAAAATTTGAATTGACTTTAAGAGCAAAGGAACACAAAAAAATAGACATATATAATAGAAGAAACCCGTTAAAAGATTATCCTTTTACTTAAATAGGGGCTATTCAATAATAGAAAAAATAAATACAACGGTGCAAGCAAAATATATTCATCGAAATAAGGTTAGACGAAACGTTGGCAGGTGGATAAGAGAATGACAAAAGAATTAGTGATTACTGCCTTAAAGCGAGCAATTGGACGACAACCTCCGAAAGAAGGGCTAATTTCCTAGAATTGATTATAGAGGGGATTACTTATAAAAATCATTAATTGATAATTGGTGGGCAGAAAACTCATATCGAAGCCCAAGATCAGGCTCCTGCTAAAGAAGAAAAGCCTAAACAAGAACCGAAAAAACGTAGCCGAAAATCCAAAGAAGAACAAAAGAATTGGCTTCAAGAAAAGGCTGAAAAAGAGGAAAAACTTTGACGACCTTCGTACCCTCGTTCCCATAGATTCCTTGATAGAGGGTGGAAACCTGTTGATGTTGATGAAATGGAAAAATATGTGGAACTTATTATTAAGAGATTGGAAGAAATTGATCCAGACCAGTTTAATTCTTTACTTGAAAGTGTTGGGGTTAAATCTCAGGATACAGTTGAAGTTGGTTAAAATAAATAATAAGCTTACCCCCTATAAAATAGGGCTTTTTACAATATAAATCACTTGGAAAAATGTGCATGTTCAATATATGTTAAACAAATAAATTCAACGTGTTATAATGCCAAGCCTTTCTGTTATAATCCGATTCATTTTACTTCCTTGACAGGGAAGGGGTCGGGGGTTCAAGTCTGTCACAGGTTATTAAAGATAAAAGCCTCAATTCCTTGGTATGAAAGGGATTGGGGCTTTTTGTATATCGAGTATTACTGTCATAAATTTTCTCTGAAATTTATTGCACAATTTCTTTTAAAAAACTTTTTTGATTGTATCAGCTGATTGCTTTTATAGTAATTTACTTATATATATCTAATGTAATTTTTAACTCGGCTATGACCAAGGTATCAGCAATTTTAGGGTTTTCATCTAATGCTATTAATCTAAAACTATAACAATAAATCAGTATTCGTTAAATCTAGATGTTTCATAAAATCAACAAAAGCCCTTACAATATTTAATTTCAAAGAATCCTCGTGGTAAAGCATCCATGTCTTACGTACGATAGGTTCCCCATTAAGGGTTTTAATAGCGATTTTATGTAGATCATTGACATCGTTTAAGATCATACTCGGTAAAATCGCATAGCCTAATCCGTTTATCACCATCTTTTTACAGGTGTCTGCTTTATCTACTTCTATGCTGACAAGGGGTGGCTGGGTAAAATGTTCAGACCACCAGTGATCGATTGAATTCTTTAACAATGGGTCGGTTTGGTAACCAATCCTTGGTAAGTTAGGGAGTTTGTGGACATCAATTTCTTCTTTCGAGGCGATACAAATCGTCTCATCGAATAATAAATGTTTTTGATCAGTCCAATTATAATCTCCTTTAACAATCGCTAGATGGACATCTTGATTGTGGATTAAATGGGCAATGCCGCTGCTAAAGCCTGTTGTTACCTTGAATTCAATGTTGGGGAACTGATCTTTGAATTGTTTTAATATGTTAGGAAGCATGTAATCAGTAAAAAAGATGGAAACACCTAAACGCAATGTGCCTGCGATGTTATTTTCCATATTAAGAACATTTTCCTTGATTTTTTGTATCGTTAATAACAATTCATTTGTCCTTTTTGCTAAATATTCACCTTGCGGTGTAAATTGAACGCCGCGTCTTCCTCTATTGACTATTTTTACTCCAAATTCCGTTTCTAATTGCTGTAAGCGGTTTGTTAAAGCAGGTTGAGAAATATACATTTTTTGTGCAGCCTTTGTAATGTTTTTTTCTTTATAGAGGGTTTGTAAAATGATCCAATCCCGTTCATCCACGCGAAAAAACCTCCGTTTCTGCCATCAAGATTTATTATGGATTATTATAATTATTTAATATTTTAATTATTTCTAAAAGTATACTATATTTGTTTTAACAAGCAAAGGTTATAAAATGGCCTTTACTCAAGTGGAAAATTGAAAGAAGGATCGTGAATGCTGAAAATGAAGGGTTTTTTTCAATTTGTTTGGTTTGTGTTCATAAGTGGGGCAGGGGGATTTGTTCTCTCTTTAACAGGTCTTCCGATTGTATGGATGATTGGGACACTACTCACGGCAACTTTTCTTTCGATACGACGTCCGAAGTTTCTGAAAGTACCCAGTAGTCAGAAGGGAATCCCAAAATATTGGTTATTTATAGGGCAGTGTATCTTAGGGATTGAATTAGGGCAAAAAGTGAATCGTTCTGTTTTGACCATCTTTCAGGATAATTGGTCAACGATTACGATCATGCTTCTTTTATCGATCTTTTTTTCTTTACTTTCAGGTCTTTTTTTATGGAAATTTAGTAACTTGGATATGCTAACGAGTTTTTTTGCTACTACCCCAGGAGGGCTGTCTTCTATCCCTGGTATCGCAGAAGAGGTAGGTGCTAATACGGGTGTTGTAAGTATTATTCAAGTCATGCGTGTATTTTTAGTTATTCTCACTATTCCTGTCGCTATATCTTTATGGGTAGGAAACGCTGGAGATCATGTAAATAACCATACAATTTCTGATGAAATCACAATATTCGAGGCAGAACCATTTGTTTTTACATTGTTGTTTGTGCCGATCGCATGCATCGGTTATTTTCTAGGAAAACGTTTGAAGTTTCCAGCACCATGGCTGATTGGCAGTATGGTTAGTATTGCAGCTGTTAAAGCTTTTGGCTCAGTCATGATTGGCTATGATCTTATTGCTTGGTGGCCGGAAAGTTTGATGATCGTATCACAAGTTTTTATCGGTTCAAGTATTGGATCACGTTTTCATAAAGAAATGTTTGAAGGGTTAACAAAAACGTTGATGATTTCATTTTTGAGTACAATCGGCTTAATTGTTTCTATGTTTTTATGTGCATACATTGTATCGATAATAACCGATATCTCACTTCTCACTTCAAGTTTAGCCTTCGCACCTGGTGGCATTGCTGAGATGACAACCACAGCTCTTGTTCTAAATGGGGACGCCACATTGGTTGTAGCCGTACAAGTACTCAGGATTATCGCTGTCTGCATCATTCTACCACCGCTATTTAGATTTTTAAAATATTTCGAATCAAAAAGAAATGCACGCTCGCGTCTATCGGCGTAGTTTTTATTGGTTTTTAACGATATAATGATATCAATCTTTATTTCGTTTCTGTTTTGCTGGAAAATAATTGTAAGGGTGATCATGTTGTGTCTTTCTTTTTACTACAAAGATAACAAGAATCAAGAAACATATTATTTAAAATCTAAAGGGGAAGTAGAAGAAAATATTGAAATGTTAGTGCTTAGAATCAAAGAGATTATTCAACACTCCTTACGTGAAGAGAAAGATATTGTCTTTTTATGTATAGGTTCTGACCGTTATGTTGGCGATTCATTAGGGCCGTTAGTCGGGACAATGTTGAAAGAACATGATGTTCCTTTTCGAGTATATGGATCGTTAGAGGAGCCTGTACATGCATTTAACTTGAAGGTAATTTTAAAGGAAATCAATAAGCAATTTAAAAAACCTCTTATATTTACTATTGATGCATCCATTGGTAAGAAAGATCAAGTGGGTTATGTGATGTTTAAAGAGGGACCTCTAACACCAGGAAAAGCACTTGAGAAGATGCTTCCAGAAGTAGGGGATTACCATTTCGCAGGATTTGTAAATTATATCGATCCTTTGCCAACTTCGCAATTTTTAAATGATACGCGGCTGTATATTGTGATGAACCTTGCACAAACGATTGTAAATGTTATTACAAAAATAATAATAAATGACAAACCATTTACTAGATAAACAGAGTTGAATTTTTCCTCATTATAATAGAAAGGGCCACCCGATTTGGATGGCTTAGTTCTATTAGGTAATTAATCATTAGTTAATAGCACCAGTTATAAAAGCAACAATAATAATAACTAATGAACAAAGAAGAGTCCATTTAAATGCGTATCGTTGTAATTCGCCAATGTCTGTTTTAACCATTCCTACTAATAAAAGAGTAGATGCAACAAGCGGACTTAAGAAATGTACTGGTTGCCCTAAAACTGATGCTCTTGCAATTTCTAAAGGACTTACCCCATAAGCAGCTCCTGCTTCAGCTAAAATTGGCAAAACTCCAAAGTAATAAGCGTCGTTGGATAAAGCGAAAGTAAATGGCATGCTTGTTAGTGCAACGACTAGAGGGAAGAAAGAACCTACTGATTCTGGAATGATATACAATAATGCATTTGAAATTGCATCTACCATTTTTGTTCCGGAAAATATTCCAGAGAAGATACCAGCAGCAAATACTAATATGACAACCGTTAAGGCGTTTCCTGCATGTGAAAGGATCCGTTCTTTTTGTTGTTCTAAATTCGGATAGTTTATCATCGCAGCTAAGACAAAGCCGATTAGGAATAATACGGGAACTGGGATTAACCCCATGACTAAGACAACCATAACAGTTAGAGTTAAAATAAAGTTTAGCCAACGTAATTTAGGACGCTTGATGTCTTCTTGTAGAGTAAAAGCAGCCGCTGCTTCACTTAGTTCTAAAGAGTGTTTAGGCACTTTCTCCATATTAATCACACCAATTTTTGCTCTTTCCATTCTTCCAAGCGTATAAGCTATAAATAGAATACTTATCATACCTGATAGCATCGTTGGTAAAAGTGGGAGGAAGAACTCATTTGCATCAAGCCCTAAAGATGCAATAGCTCTAGTCGCAGGGCCTCCCCAAGGAGTCATCCCACTCATGATACTGACTGAAAGTAAAGAAATTGTCGCAAGGACAAGCGGGTTCATCCCTATTCGAAGATAAAGCGCTAACATGGCAGAAATCGTAATCATATGGGTTGTTGTTCCATCCCCATCTAAAGCTACCGTCATTGCAATGATTGCGGTTCCAATTGCAATTTTAACTGGATCCCCTTTTACAAACTTCATCATTGCATTGATTAATGGATCAAATAAGCCTGCATCGATTAAGATCCCGAAAAATAAGATCGCAAATAATAGTAAGGCAGCTGACGGAGCAACTTCTTTTAAACCATTAAGCATCATATCCCCGAGCTCTAAGCCAAACCCGCCAATTACTGCAAGTACAATAGGTACAACGACAAGTGCTGTAACTGGACTTAACTTTTTTGCCATAATTAAATACGTAAAGATTACAACCATTGAAATTCCTAAAATAGTAAGAATATGAATCACTCCTTAGTAATCGCTTACAATTTAAACTAGTTTAATATTTCGCCTATATAAATTTATATATTTAAAATTTTTCTTATTTTCAATAATATTACACATAATAAGATAAGTAAAATATATATTTTTTAATTTTTTTCTTTAAAAAAACTTATAACATGAAAAGAAAAAGAGGAATTTGTTCAATCCCTCTATCAAGTAACTATTTTATTAAATATCTGGATTTTCATTTAAGTAGTCTATAAATTTTTTCACAGAAGATAGCTTTAAAGAATCTTCATTATACATTAACCACGTATTTCTTACGACTGGTTCTCCATTATTATAGAATAAATCATAAGTATGAAGATGATCAGAAGGTTGAAGACATATTTGCGGTACGATGGCAATTCCTAAATCATTTTTAACCATTTCTTTACATGTTTCTTGTCGATCTGTTTCCATAGTAACATACGGTGGTTCTGAATACCTATCGTGCCACCACCCATTAATAAGAGTTTTTAGTGAACTATCAGTATTGTAATTAATAAATGGGATTTGAGGTAAATTCTCTATTTCTATAACATTTTTAGAAATCAAACAAAGCCTTTCCTTATGCAGTAATGTTTTTTTTCCGTACCAATCATAGTTTCCTCGTAGTATTCCAAGCTGCACGCTAGAGGAGTCTAAGAGATTCATAATATCAGTACTCCATCCGGTATTCACATTGAATTGTACATTTGGATATTTAGTTGAAAATTTTTTGAGTATTTTAGGTAACTTATATTGGGCAAAATTACTTGAAACCCCTAACCTTAACGTTCCTCTTACCTCATTTTGCATATTTAACATATAGTCTTTCGTTTTTTGTAATTTTCTTATCATTTCCTCTGCATATTGTACTAAATATGAACCTTCAGGAGTAAACTCAATCCCTCCTTTTATTTTAAAAAATAAAGTAGTTTCAGTTTCTTTTTCAAGATTTTTAAGTCTGTAAGTTAGTGCCGGTTGAGAAATATATAAACGTTCTGAAGCACGACTGATATTTTTTTCTTCATATAAAATTCGTAGTGCATTCCAATCTTTTTCATCCATATGTTCATCTCCAATCATAGATTATAAATTTTTTTTTCAATTTACCTAACAAAATATCTATTTTACTTATGATTATACTTATAATACTATATTTTTAAAGGCACCGGTACTTTTTAAAAAGTGAATTAGAGAAGGTGATTATTAAGATGAGAGTGCCTGTTGTTGTTATGCGCGGAGGAACGAGTAAAGGTGTGTTTCTTAATTTTGAAGACATGCCGGTTGACCGTTTACTTTGGGATGAATTTTTATTGGATATTATGGGTAGTCCAGATCGGAGACAAATTGACGGACTTGGTGGGGCTAATTCATTAACAAGTAAAGCTGCGATTATCAAAAAATCAGATCTTAAAGAGATTGATGTAGAATACACATTTGCCCAAGTAAGTATTGAAAACCATTTAGTAGATTTTAAAGGGAATTGCGGGAATATCTCTTCTGCGGTAGGCCCTTATGCAATTGCACAAGGCCTCGTCCCAGTAATTGAGCCAATTACAACGGTTAGAATCTTTAATACAAATACTCAGAAGGTGATTATTGCTGAGATAGAGGTAGAAAATGGTCAGGTGAAAACCGATGGTTTGTGTTCAATCCCGGGAGTACCAGGAACAGGGTCGCCGATCTACCTTTCATTCACGAATGCGGAAGGTGCCGTCACAGGAAAGCTATTTCCAACTGGAAATCCTATTGATGTCATTCATACGCCTAATGGCCCTATTAATGTATCTATTATTGATGTCGCAAACCCTTTAGTCTTTGTCCATGCTCAAGATGTCGGTCTGACGGGTTCTGAATTACCTCAAGAATTTACGCAAGAAAAACTTAGAGAATTAGAGGAAATCAGATCAATCTCAGCTGAAATGTGCCAATTTTCCACCAAAGAAGAGGCAACGCAAACATCACCTGCTGTTCCTAAAATGACGATTATTTCTCCACCTAAGGATTTCCTTGATGTGACAGGGGTGGATAGGAAAGCTTCTGATATGGACTGTAGAATAAGAATGCTGTCCATGCAAAAACCCCATCAAGCCCTTGCGATAACTGGTGCAATTTGTACAACAGCAGGTGCGTTTTTAAACGATACTATCTTATCTGATATTGTAAAAGTGGAACAAGAAGTTGTTCGATTAGCACATCCGGCTGGAATCATGGAAACCAAAGTTGATTTAATCGCTGGAAATATTAGTGCTATCAAGGTAGTGCGTACAGCACGTATTATTTTGGAGGGATATGTATATCCAAAGAAACATTACGAGTCTTCCTATCAGTTAGCGTAGCTTATAGAGTGTGGATAAGAATGGAAAGATACATTATTAAACATTAAATGAAAGTTGGGGAAGATTCCATGTGGGTAATTACAATCTATTCTAATAGTAATATGAAAATGTATGAGTTTAGCACTGAAAAGGAGGCGAGAGAAGCTTTTAAAACAATTAAAGGCAGTAAATTTCTTTCTGAAATCGTTTATTTCAATGACCCTTGTTATATTTAACTTCTATTTTGTTCTTTTTTTAGATAATGGTCATTTATAATTGTAAAGTATATGGAGCGCTTCCAAAACTTTATTACTTTATCATTGACTTTGCATCGCGATTGAAAAGATAACCGTAGTGTTAATGCACTTCGGTTATTTTAATTTACATATGATTCGCTTAGGAAGGAATGGCAGCAATAAGACACTTGTTTTGAAGTGGAGATTTATCAAAGATTTACAAGGTGTTGGGATCGAAGATAGGAATAGTTCTATGTGGTTGAACGAAAACAATAAGCATCTAAGTAATATTCAGAGGGAAGGGTCAATATTGAAGAATAGGAAGATTTCTCTTTTAGTTGTATTCGTTTTTCTTACCACTTTGCTTAGTTCAGCAGTTTGGTTTTTTAAAGAAGAGAACAAGCCTAAAGTTATCGTTGTTATCAGAAGAATAGATTCAGAGTATTGGAAAATTTTTGAATCAGGAGCAAAAAAAGCTTTTCAAGATTTTAATATAAGTGGTCAGGTTATAGCTCCTGAATCTCAATACCCCATATCAAATCAACCAAATTTATTAAAAAAAGTGTTAAAGGAAAATCCTGATGCACTGATAGTAGCTCCAACTGTTCCTAAAGTTGTTTACCCTGTATTAATGGAATACAAAAAAAGAAACATTCCTGTATTCATAACTAATACAAGTGTTGATTGGAAGTACACAGCATATATAGGAACGGATAATACAACATTAGGTAAAACGGCAGGAATGCTTTTAGGATCTATGCTGCAACCAGGAGATCAAGTAGCGATCATTCATGGAAGAGTAAATGATGGAATCAGCATTACTCGAAAAAATAGTGCAAAGAAAGCTTTAGAGGCTATAGGGGTAGAGATTGTTGCAGAAGAAGTAGGATATGATCGTTTAAAGAAACCTATTCCAGTAATAGGGAACATTCTACAAACCTACCCAAATCTTAAGGGAGTAGTGGGCACTACTGATCGATTAGCTCTGGAGGCATTACAAGATATAGAAGAAAAACAGTTAAAGATCCCAGTTATCGGAGCAGATGGTATTGCTTCAATGGTAGAAACTGTTAAAGCAGGAAAGATAACTGCCACCATCGCACAAAATCCTTATGATGCTGGATATCTAAGTGTGGCACAAGCACACAAAAAATTAAAAGGAGAAAACATTGACTTAAGGATTCATAGTGGAATTGATATCATAACTGAGTATAATGCGAAAGAAAAATTAGATTTCCTACAAAAGAATATGATAGAGGAATAGAGAAATATTTCAGTATAATAATACGACCTATAATGAATTCATTAATTTTACTATATTTTGCTGCTATTTATCATGAGCGATAATTCTTAAAGAGGTTTATATAAAACTGGTCAAAATGGACATTCTTTTATTCTTCTATCTTAAAAAGTAAAAGGCTGCCCAAAAGTTTATATCTGAGGGCAGCCTCTTTACATGTTTTAGCTCGTGTTTATGTCAGGTTCTAGTCCCAGAAGTGGAATGCACTTTTATATAAAAATTTTCAAAAAATAAAATTACTTTAGCCAAGTTACCTTTTTGATTTCTCCTTCGCAGGCAAATCAAATTTATTAAGCCGGCAGTTAAAGCTTTCATAGCGACATCTCACAGTTTCAAGAAAAAGGATATATTGTAAAGGACAAGGAAGAAACTAATGTTTTAGGCATCCTTTAGTAAAATCCCAGTCTTCTAAAAAATCACAAAAAGCTTTTATTAAAACATTATTTGAATATTCCTTTTTAAAAATTAACCACGTTCTCCTTTTTACATAAAGACCATCATTAGTAAGGCAAGGAGTTTTAAACAATACATCATCATCCTCTAAGAGTATATTAGGGAGGATAGCATACCCTAAACCATTTAGTACCATCTCTTTACATGTTTCCATGTTATCAACTCTCATCGTTATTGATGGTGGAGAAACATAATTTTCAGTCCACCAATTATCAATTAAGGTCTTTAAAGAGGTGTCTGTATTATAATAGATCCTCGGTAGATTTGAGAGGTTTTTTAGATCAATGGGTACCTTAGAAACTACTAGTAAGTTTTCCTCCATTAACAATTTTTTTTCGTGCGAAAAGTTATAATTCCCTCTTAAAATACCTATTTGAGCTTGCTCTTTGAATATTGAATTAATTACTTCCTCACTCCATCCTGTGTTTACATGGAATTCAACTAACGGATATTTTTCATTAAACTTCCCTAAAATTGGAGGGAGTTTATATCTTGAAAAAATACTTGAAGCACTAATTCTTAAAATCCCTTGAATTTTGTTTTCAAAATTTAAAACCTCTTCTTTAACCTTTTGAAAGTTGTTCTGCATTTTCGCTGCATAATCTGCTAAAAACTCTCCTTGTGGAGTAAAGGCAACTCCACGATGACCACGATATACAATTTCAACTCCGAACTCTTCTTCCAATTTGTGTAATCTATAAGTCACCGCCGGCTGTGAAATCCTCAAAAATTCACTTGTTTTAGTAATATTTTTGTACTCAAACAATGCTGTAAGTAAGTTCCAATCTAAATGATCCATAATGAACCTCCATCCCAATTGCTTAAAAACCCAAAGGTATAAAGGGATTTTATAGCAACCTATAAAAAATTAATATTTTATTTATTTCTTAATGTTTAATATACTCTGAATATACCATGGTATCAATACTTAATAAGAGGGTGTTTTACCTGTGAACATTCATGGTCAATTATATAAGCTTCCGAGCGTTCTAATGAGAGGAGGCACAAGTAGAGGATTAATTTTTAAGGATATTGATTTACCAAAAGACCCATTTGAAAG
Organism: Bacillota bacterium; assembly: GCA_051750265.1. Lineage (GTDB taxonomy): Bacteria > Bacillota > Bacilli > Bacillales > Bacillaceae > Metabacillus. Next base: position 15,204 of record JBNJJO010000053.1, read on the forward strand.
AGATTTAGTTATAACTAATATTTATGGTAGTTCTAAAAATGGACAAATAGATGGTATTGGAGGTGGTACACCATTAACTAGTAAAGTTGCCATTGTAGGGGTTACAAATAAATTAGATTGTGATATTTTCTATACGTTTGGTCAGGTTAGTACAAATAGCCAAAAAATTGATTATAACGTGACTTGTGGAAATATGGCATCTGCTGTTGGCTTGTTTGCAGTAGAAGAAGGACTAGTAAATATAACCGAAGGATCCACAACTGTAAGGATTTATAATACAAACACGAAGCGAGTAATGGAAGTTGAAATCCCTATAAATGACGGACAAATCGTTTATGAAGGTGATTTCTCTATTTCAGGAGTTTCAGGTACTGGTTCATGCATTATGGTAAACTTTATTGAATTTGGTGGAGCACTAACTGGTGATTTGCTTCCGACTGGCAATATCATCGATCTGATTAGATTAGATAATAATAAAGAAGTTGAAGTTACTATTTTAGATGTTGGTAATGTACTAGTGTTTATAAAAGCTTCTGACATGGGGTTAATTGGAACAGAACTTTCTTCAACATTCAACAGTCAAGAAGTTCAACAAAATATCGAAGAAATCCGTGTTAAATGTGGAAAACAAATTGGTTTATTTAATGAAAATGAAATGATCACTCCTGAAACACACGCATTACCGAAGATGGTTATCGTTTCAAAGTCTGTTGATTATATCGATGAAAACGGAGAAACGGTTAATAGAAACGACATTGATATCGTTGGTAGATATATATCAATGGGAACATTACATCGTGCTTTTGCTGTAAGCGGAGCAATTGGTTTAGGAACAGCTTGTAAAATACCCGGATCTATTCCAAATCTACTAGTCTCTTCAAATTTTAATAGCCAAATCACGATTGGACACCCAACAGGTACTATTTTAGTTAATGTTGATTTAGAGCAAAAGAACTTTTCGTATAAGCTAATAAAAGGCGGAATTGGCCGGACTGCAAGGAGAATTATGGAGGGGCATACATTTGTGCCGTTTGATTTGATGGGTACTCATTTTTTAAAGCGTTTACAAAAAGAGGAGGTAAAAAAATGAAAAGAAATCTTTTATTATCATTACTTTTAATTACTAGTTTACTATTGTCTGCATGTGGTTCAAGTGAATCTTCAGCAGGTGGAAGCAATTATCCAAAACGCCCTGTAGAAATGGTTGTTCCTTTTGGTGAAGGTAGTGCAAGTGATACATTCGCTAGAAAGTTTGCAGAAATTATGTCTAAAGACATGGAACAGCCTATTCAACCTGTAAATAAAGATGGTAGTGGTGGACTTGTTGGTATGGTTTATGCTCATGGTCAAGCAAATGATGGATACACGATATTAGAAGTAACACCATCACACGTTATTGCGGATGTACTTGGAAAAGGAAAGGATATGAAGTTTTTAGAAGACTTTGAACCGCTTGCTCGTATACAGGAAGATATTTATGTGTTATCAGTTCCTGAAAATAGTGACATAAAAAACTTTGATGAATTATTAAAAATAGGCAGAGAAAAAGAAATAACATTTGCAGGTGTAAGCCCTGGTGGATTAGATGATTTAACATTAAACGCTTTAGCAGATGCTACTGGTGTAAAAGTAAAGTTTATCCCTTATGGTTCTGGATCGGAAGTTAAAGCTGCTGTACTTGGCGGGGAAGTAGATGTTTATCTAGATAAATTGATTAATACTGTAGGTTATATAAGGGATGGCAAAGTAAAACCAATCGTTGTCTTAAATGACGAACGTATAACTAAAATTGATGAATTAAAGGATACGCCATCAACTGTTGAAAAAGGATTTGATGTAACAATTGGCTCTTGGAGAGGGTTTGTTGTTAAGAAAGATGCACCACAAGAAGTAAAAGACTATTTAATAGAAAAGATGAAAAAAACAGTTGAAACAGAAGAGTATCAAAAGTTTAACGAAGAATCGTTAACAAATATTCGTGAAGGATTCTTAGGGCCTGATGAATTTAAAGAAGCCATGTTAAAAGATTATGAGTTATTCGATAAAGTAGCAAAACAAACAGGTCTTAAAGAGTAATTTATGGGCGGCTTCATAGTCGCCTAATTTTGGAGGTGTGAGTATGGGAGAGATTATATTTCATGTTATCTTGATTATTGCTACAGGTCTTTTTTACAAAGAGTCTTTTGCAATTACAACCGGCAGGTCTGCTGATCCAATTGGGCCAGCTGGTTTCCCACAAGCAATTTTGATGATTATCTTAGTATTACTCCTAATTTCGCTATTCAATGCAATTAGAAAAACGAAATCAGGTAAAGAGAAAGCTTCCCCATTACATTTAAATGTGGCTTACTTTGGATTATTAATTGTTATAGTAGGTTTTATCATATTAAATGGCATCATTAGCTTTACTCTAGCATCAATTGTGTTTTGTTACCTTTTATTCTTTATACTAGGCCAAAAAAGGTTTATAAAAATGGCGATCAATTCAATCATTGTTTCATTAGTATTTACTTTAGTATTTGGAAAGATATTATCCGTTCCACTACCAAGAGGACTTGGAATCATTAAAGAGTTTAGTTATTTCTTATATTGATAAAAAGGGGGGGAAAACGATGGATATTCAACTATTAATAGATGGATTACTAACAACAATCACTCCTGCTAATTTACTTCTAGTTTTTTCAGGAATGTTAATAGGTGTATTTTTTGGCTCACTTCCTGGAATTAGCTCCTCCATGGGGATCGTTCTTATGTTACCGTTTACGTATTACATGGGAATCCTTCCATCAATCATTTTACTAGTTGCCCTTTATACTGGATCTGCTTATGGCGGTTCAATCACAGCAATTCTATTTAATACACCAGGAACACCAGAAGCGGTAGCAACAACGTTTGATGGTTATCAAATGACTAAAAAGGGAAAAGCAGGAAGAGCACTTGGTCTTGCGATCAGTGCATCAGCAATTGGAGGCATCTTCTCCGTTCTCATTATGTTATTCTTAGCTCCGCCGTTATCTAGCGTAGCATTAAAAATACAAAGTGCGGAGTATTTTGCCTTAACCGTTTTAGGATTAACCGTTATCGCATCTATCGGAACGAAATCGCCAATTAAAGCGGTCACATCAGGAATGATTGGAATCATGATTGCTATGATAGGAATGGATCCTATCGTAGGGGCTGATCGTTTCACATTCGGAAACATTGAACTAATGAATGGACTTGAAATGATCCCAATCATGATTGGTGCATTTGCGTTAGCTGAAGTATTACATCAGGTAACAGAAAGTCAGAAAAAACTAAATATGAACAATAAGGTATCATTAGAAACCATTAAATTAGTAGAGCTTATTAAACATAAATGGGTACTTTTAAAATCATCGGCAATTGGTACGGTGATTGGTATTCTTCCAGGTACAGGCGGTTCAATCGCTTCCATTGTTAGTTATGGAGAAGCAATGCGCTCGAGTAAAAACAAGGAAAACTTTGGACAAGGGGAAGAGGAAGGAATTGTTGCACCTGAAGCAGCCAATAATGCTGCAGCGGGTGGGGCGATGATTCCAACACTTGTGTTAGGTATCCCGGGAAGCCCTACGACAGCCATTATTTTAGCAGCACTTGCTTTACAAGGCTTACAACCAGGACCACAGCTAATGACAGATCAGCCTTTAATGCTATATTGTATTTTCTTCTCAATGTTAATTGCGAGTATCACTGTATTTATAGGAGGGCGTTTAGGTGTAAAAGCCTTTGCAGCCATTTTAAGGCTACCATATTCTATTTTAGGAACATTGATCGTTTTGCTATCGATGGTCGGTTCATACGCTGTAGGTAATTCAATGTTTAATGTATGGATCATGGTATTATTCGGTATATTAGGTTATTTCATGAAACAATATCACTTTTCACCAGCTGCATTAGTATTAGGACTTGTCTTAGGACCTATGATGGAGGAGAACTTTAGAAGACACTTATTAGTAACAGAGGGAGACTACTTATCTTTCATTACCCAACCAATTTCAGGAATTGTTTTATTGTTATCTGTTCTAGCACTATTTTATCCTGTCATTGCAAAACTTGTTAAAAAGAAAAAACAAGATGATGGTATTGATCTATCCCAGTAATCTTTACAGAAATATACTTCTAATTTAACGGACACTACTTTAAGGTGGTGTCTGTTATTTAATTTTCTAATTTTAAGAATTGTTTGATTGGCTAGTCTTTTTGTTAAAAGTTGTTCCATTTCTTCAGTTAGGCTTTCAACAAATAATGATCTGGGTGATTAGACGTTTTATGACTTTTTTGTTTCTTATAGTTCAAAGTTCATAAAAGTACACTTTTATAGACTCATAAAAAACTATTACATTTCAGTCTATAATCATATAAATTTCACTTTATAGACGTTTATAAAAAGTAATATAATTTTTTGGACGTTTTTGTTAAATGACAATAAGATGTTTAAAAAATCCAGTCAAGTTATTCCATAAAGGGCCATAATGTTGAATACTTTTAATCCATAATAAAAAATAAAAGGAAAATCCATTAAATAAGCAATGTTGAATTTCCTAGAGCAGGATTTTAAATTCTTAAAACTGAATATATAAAATAAGTAAGTATTTATAGACTACATATACTTAAAAAAATTATATTAAGGGGGATTGTTTATATGGATAATGAGAATTTGGATGAAAACGAAAAAGCTAAAAATTGCAATGAAAATAATAATCAACAGATGAATAAGGATCAACAGAACGCAGAAAAAGAAAGTGAAAATATAATCGTTCCAGAGGATGAAATTAAAGGTCTTACCCCATCCAAAATGCAACAGATCTTAGATTGGGGTTATGACAAAGCTTTAAATGGATTGCCATTTACACCAACTGCCTACGAGTTGGCTGAAGATTATCTTACTAAACACAAAGATGTAGATAAAGCTATTAATTCTTTAATTAAGTGGCAAATTTCAAAAGCAGCTAGTACTGGGTTTGTTACGGGACTGGGTGGGGCTATTACACTTCCAGTAGCTATACCCGTAAATCTAGCATCTGTATATTACGTACAAATTAGGATGGTTGCAGCAATTGCTCATATGAGAGGTTATGATCTCAAGAGTGATCAAGTAAAAACACTTGTTTATTTAGCCTTAGTAGGTCAAGGTGCAAATGAAATTCTTAAGGAATTTGGTATTGAACTGGGTAAGAAATTTGCAATTTCAGCAATTAAAAAAATCCCTGGTGAAGTGATAAAGAAAATTAATCAAAAAGTTTGCTTTAGATTAGTAACTAAATTTGGAGAAAAAGGAATGATTAACCTAGGTAAGTTGTTACCTGTTGTTGGTGGTGTAATAGGAGGAACTTTTGATGGACTTTCGACAAACACGGTAGGTTCAGTAGCAAAAAGTAAACTGTTTATTGAGGGGTGATTCACCTATCCCTCATGTTTTCTTCCACAATCGGGCGCTTTAATTGAAGAAGGATCACAGAAATGATCAAACTTTTTTATAAAAGAATTGATCCAATTGAGTATATTAAGAGCGTGTTTTGATCAATCTTTTTTTCAAAACACGCTTTTTCTTTTGTTCGCTTATCAAGATTATTAGTATCAATTTGATCAATCATTATTCTAAAGCAACAGAAAAACCTCTTGGAGCTTTTTCTGAAAATGAAAATGCTATAGTCAGATTAAAAGAATTGAAGAATAGAGGCTTTGATGCCGTGATTCAAAAGAAGCTAAGTAAAGATTGTTTATAGAAAGAGGGAATGTAAATGTTAAGATTAAGGTTAAGGTTAATAATAATGAAAAGTTAAGTAATTATGAAGACATCTGGTGGGTATTAGCATGAAATCATCTTTGTTATAAAAGCCATACTTGAAAGGTTAGGCGCTTAATATGCCCTTCTACAGACTTTCTGTTTCTAGCGCACTACGTTTACTTACCTTAAAGAACCTCAAACGCTCAAAAGATCATGAACCTTTGAGAACCTTAAAGGTTACTAACTATCAACTTAAACCTTGACTCTCAAATGAGTCCTAACCAATAAATACAATGGCGAAAGCCCTTCGCACGATTTTAGTTTTGTTCCAATGGGGTACACCCTTTTGGAACAAAATAAATACTTGTCACTTTAGGATTTATTTTGCACCTTTTTTAAGTGCTATTTTGCACATACAACTTTAAAACCCAGCTACCTTCACATGAAAAGATTAGCTGGGTTTCTTAATTATTTACATCCAATTATTTATAGAACTATTCGGATCCGACTAGTAAAAAAGCGACTGCTCATTGTTCAGCAATCGCGCCCGATTGTTGAAGATCAAGGACTGTTGAAACTTTTTCGTACTTATTCAAAAATAGCCCCTGTTAGAAAAATAAGAAAGGAGTTGCTTTAACAACTCCTAATACTTGTTATCTTATCTACTGAAGCTCTTCAGAAGGTCGTCGAGGCGGTCAAATTGTGAGGCCATTCCTTGGACTGCACCCATTTCCATTACCTGCTGAAGAGCCTCGATTGACGCGAATTGAGAACGCGTAATAAGTTTCGTCTTTCCTTCGTGTTCAACAAAATTCATCGTAATCAGCATCTCTGGCATTCCATCGACAGCATTACCTTCCTGATCTGCAAACACATCTGTATAGACAATCTTCTCAGGCGCAATAATCTCTTGATAGACAGCTTTACCCCAAGATTCTTGGCCAAAAAACTCGCCTTGGTTCTCATCTGTGCAACGCATGCAATAATGCCATACGCCGTTAGGCTTAAACTCAAATTTGCGATTTTCTGTTTGCCATCCTCTTGGTCCCCACCAGCTCGCCAAGCGCTCAGGCTCCGAAAATGCTTTAAATACGAGATTTCGTGGCGCGTTGAAGATTCGCTCTATGACAAGAACTCGCCCTTCTACGTTAGTTGTCATACTGTTTGTTACTTTGTTTTCGGACATTTCAATTCCTCCTACCATATTTTCGTAATTAGTCGTCACTTCTTTTCCGTAGTAATCTTTTTCGTCACAATATCAGTCTTTTCCTTGCAATTCACGCAAATAATCATCCAAGCGATCGAATCTTTCATGCCAGACACTGTGGAAAGACTCCAGCCAATGATCTAGATCTTGGAATGGCTGCTGCCGTAGCTTGTAGATTCGCCGATTAGCAATTGCTTGCACCTCGACGAGTCCAGATTCACTAAGTACGCGGAGATGTTTGGAAGTTTGTGGCTGGAGAAGACCAAGTCGTTCAGCAATTTCCCCTACAGTGAGGGGGCCATCACGCAAAAGCTCAACAATGTGTAGTCGGTTGGGCTCGGCAAGTGCATTCAAAGTTGTTGTGATTTTGACGCCCATATTACCTTTCTCCTTTCAATCTAAATATAACTAATAAGGAATATTCCTGTCAATGAATATTCAAAGCTTATTTTTTAAAAAGAATTTTACTTATCTTCCCCTTCGTTCAATAATCCTTATTCCATTAATTGGCCCAATTCAAAAAGACGCACTTACTCAAGAAGTGCGCCCGTTTGTAAAATAACGAAAATATGAAAAATAGATACCAAAACTGTTCACCCTTTTATGAAACAAACGATCTCCGTATAGATTTATAACATAATCAAATAAGTTTAGTTTACGACTAGTTATGAAACACCGAGTATTGTCTATACACAATGTTTATTTTTAACATAAAGTTCTTATCTATATAACTAATGAAGGATAAACATATTATTATAATTGAAGGAGTTAACATCATATTAATACCATAAGTGTCATTCCATAAATATTAATCTATTAAAATTTTTTCTCCTTATGGTTTGTTCTTTGCAATTTTTTGCTTCCTTATAAAGTCCTAATATAGGAAAAAATTCTGCAGGATTGGATTATTAATAAGAAAATGAGCCCTTATATGTTACTTATAGAAAGAGAAATTTTCAACTAGGTGAATGATAATATAAGGACCTTCTTTTTACAGAAAATTGCTATTTTTGAGTAATATAATCTGCTGTATGAAAGGCTAATGCCATCATTGTAAGAGTAGGATTTGTAGCACCGGTGTATCGCAATACACTATTATCAGCCACAAAAAGACCAGAAACGTTATGTACTTGCCCATATTTGTTTGTAACTGATGTTTCTGGATCTTCTCCCATTCTACATGTTCCCATTTCATGATAATCAAACCCAGGAGGACGCAAACAAATTTTATTTTCGATTTCCCCGTTCATAACCGTTAAAGCGTATTCCATTTTGTTTTTAATATAATTTATAAGTCTAAGATCTTTTTCACTATATGAAAAATCAACATGTATTTTTGGTATACCAAAGAAATCTCTGTTAGTTGGATGTAATGTTACTTTATTTTCGAATCTGGGTTCAACTTTTCCAAACCCTTGTAAATAAAAGGGGATTTTATCTCTCAAAGGTATTCGTCTCTCATGATAAAAAAATGTCCCCCCACGTCCATACAATTGAAGTTGGTATGGAGCTTCCTTTGTTTGCGGGACTAATATGCCTAGGTTTCCAAAATTTTCAGGAAACTCTAAACGGTTGAAGCTCCCATTAACCTCTAGAAAGGAATGGTTTACTAGATAATGCCCAATCGCTTTTCCCTTTATTCCTGAATTTAATAATATTCTAGGGGTCTCAAGGGCACTTGCTGATAAAATAATATTTTTTGCTCTTATTATATAGGCTTTTCCTCCCCATGTTAAAACCTTAACACCTGTAACTTTCTCATTTTCAACAATTACCTGTACTGCACGAGTGTAGATTGATAGATCAAAAGGACATAAATTGAGGGATCTTGCTAAGAAATCAATTGAACTAAAAAAAACATCCGAATCAACTTTTCCGAACTTTGCCTGTGAAATGTCTGTTGCAATCGGTACAGCAGAAGCCTGAGGAAACCCATTCTGGCGAAGACGTTCGAGCAATATATCGGTTATCAAAGCGTCTTTTGTGAAATCCTGTGTAACACTCATGATTGTCTCAATATTATTATAATACCCAAGTAACTCTTCATAAGAAATGGGCCAATCATTATCCCTAAATTCTATCTCATTCATTCTTGGACAAACTGCTGACCAAAACAACGTTCTTCCTCCCAACGCAAAGACGAGTCTTGCTCCAGGAAATTGCGGAAGTTCCCATCCTATGGGAGTAGAAATTTTCGGATTCAAAAAATACTTTTGGAAACGTTCTACTTCTAAGGTTGAGATATTTTGTGCATGGGTTGGTAATAATAATCCCCCCGCTTCTATCATTCCAATTTTTTTCCCTTTATCTTTCCATTGTTCACATATACGATAAAGAGCTGCACTTCCTCCAGCTCCACTTCCTACTATAAGTGTGTCATATTCTTCAATTGCCATTTTCTCAATAGAAGTAGTTGGAATCCAATAATCTAAATACTCATTTGGCATTTCTGGATAACATACAGGAGGGACTTGATTTAAAGTAGAAGGTATTGGGGGAATATACACTTTAATATTTGTGATTTCTTCATCTGGATTTGTAATGTGGAGGTTAACACTTAATAACAATTTGATGTCTATAAAATGTGTAGCTGCAATTTTCCTTAATGTATCATCTTTTTGAGCAATAATTATTTTCAAATTCATTCCCCCCTAATATTATGTTCCTTAATACTTTATTATTTTTTTACAGGACTATAACATTTTTCTAGAATAACCCAAGTAGTATTTCCGAGGTTATTCTTATAGTTACCTGTCAAAGAAGAGGAATATTAACAGTCTCTATTCAACAATCTGGCCTATTGCTGAACAAAATTAAAAAAGCACAACATTTTATTATTTGTTCCAAAACTCGTCCTTTTCTGAACACGCTTCGTTTTGATTTGAAAGGGGTGTTTTTTATTGTTTTAAATGTAATAAAACCCTGTTCATTATTCTATGTTCAATAACCTATTTATTTTTATCTTATGTTACAATGAAATTAGAGTAAAAATTAGAAAGAGTGATAATAGGTGTTAATTGGATATGCACGTGTGTCAACAGGATTACAAAATTTGGATTTACAAACAGATGCGTTAACGCTATATGGTTGTACGAAAT
>JBNJJO010000054.1:0-24181 GCA_051750265.1 Bacillota bacterium
TGGATTTTTTGTAAGCTTTGCCATTCCTTCCACCGTTTCATCATTCATTCCAAGGTTTAAAACTGTATCCATCATTCCTGGCATCGAATGTACCGCACCGGAGCGAACAGAAACAAGGAGTGGGTTTGATGGGTCTCCAAGCTTTTTGCCTGTTTCCCCTTCAAGGTTTTTAAGAGCTTCTAATACCTGTAATTTTATCTCCGTTGGAATGGATTTTCCTGCATGATAATATGAATTACAGGCCTCTGTTGAAATGGTAAAACCATAAGGAACGGACAAACCAATTCGGGTCATTTCTGCAAGGTTAGCACCCTTACCTCCTAAAAGTTCTCGTTTTTCACTGTTCCCCTCATCAAACATATATACAAATTTATTCATGATATCCAACTCCTCTCTTTTTTAACATCGCTAATATTAAATCAGCAGTCTCTTCCACTGCTTTATTGGAGACATCAATGACTGGACAACCTATTCGTTTCATAATTTTTTCAGCATAATCTAATTCATCTAGGATCCGATCTAAATTTGCATAATTCGCTTGAGATGTTAATCCTAAACTTTTTAAACGCTCCTTACGTATTTCATTTAGTTTATCTGGTGTTATTACTAAACCAACACATATATTTCTTCGAATTTCAAAAAGTTCATCAGGAGGTGCTACTTCTGGTACCAAAGGTATATTTGCCACATTAAGTCCCTTATGGGCCAAATATATAGAAAGTGGTGTCTTTGACGTTCTAGAAATTCCAATTAATACAATGTCTGCACGTGTTAGTCCTTGAGGATCCCGTCCATCATCGTATTTTACTGCGAATTCAATCGCTTTAACTCTTCGGAAATAGTTAGCATCTAATTTCCTCATTAATCCTGGTTGACGTTTGGGGTCTTCATTAAATTTTTGACTAAATGCTTCCATAAGTGGATTCATTAAATCAACTGCAATAATTCCTTCTTCTCGTGCCCTCTGATCAAGATATTGCTTTAAAGACGGAATTACGATCGTGTATGCAATGATGGAATTACTATTCTTCGAGACAGCAATGACATTTTTAAGATCATCGATATCCTCTACATAGGAAATATGTTGGATTTCAACATTTCCCCCATTAAATTGAGCTGTAACTGCTTTTACCATCAACTCAGCTGTATCACCAACCGAGTCAGAAACTACGTAGACAATTTCCTTCTGATTCACAACCAAATCTCCCTATTCTTTTACGTTTTAGTAGTTTGTTTGATAACTATAGCGATTTTTCGTTTAATCGTCTTTTAGTAATCTACCTCATATATACCCAAATTTCCTGAAATGAACAGGGAATCTATTTAACAATTAATCAGCATTTTTGCTACACGAAGTATGTTCACTATTGTTTTTAAAAAGTGAAAGGTCGTCTAATTTAGGTCTAGCCATTAAAACACTTACATCTTTTAAGATAGATCATAAGGATGTAGCATTGATCTCGGTAATGACTACCTTTCAATGAATTGCTTAACAATAATATAGATCCATTTTTTTATAGTCTTTTCTTAACAATTTGTTTAATTAAGTTATACTAATAACTTAATTTCAATATATATGCGTTATATTTTTGAGGTTCTCTTTCTAGTTTTGAAGGACTATAGCATATTTTTAAATCTGCTTAACTCCTATGTTTACACTCAATCATATCCAATTACCCTACTAAGTTGAGTTTTATGTTTGCTAAACTGATAGTAATCGCTCCATAGTCCACCACAAATTTTGCTAATCGAATACAACCCGTTTGTTTGCCTAGTAAGGCAAACAAACGGGTTCACGCCCAGTAAGTTTCCACTAATAGTACAAGCCTTCTCAAAAAAATAAACTATCCACCGTAAGTGTATTCATTCAGTTCATCCATTTCAATAACGAGGTTAGGTACTTCCCCGTCTACATGGGCCAATAACGTACCTTGAAATGCGTTTTTGTTCACTTCATCCATCGTCTTACCAGCCAAGATGTTAATCCTACTAAATTCTCTGGATCTTCCTGCATTGTCACTTCAACTCTAGGCTTCTTAACCTGCATCACCGTTTCTATAAGGTTACGCCGACCTTCCTGTACATATTGTCCCATTGAATGCAAGTCCGTTGAAAAAGTCTACAGAAGCAGGGAATATCCCTTTTGATCTTTTCCTTCATAATTTATTTTAATCAAACTAGAATTCCCTTCTGAATGTTGATTGATTCACTTTGATTAATTTTTGTATTCTCCCACATCCAATTGTGAAATTGTGGATACGCTTTTCTATATTGTTCAGCATATAATTGATATTTTTCATGATTTTCTTTATCAGGTTCTATTCTCTCTTTTTTAAATCGCACCATATTTGCCACGGCTTCCTCAATATTTTTATAGGCTCCTCCAGCCACACTAGCTAAAATTGCAGAACCTAAACAAGCTACTTGATTGTCTTCTGGTACATTTATTACAACATTACTCACATCTGCATGAATTTGTAAAAACAATTCACTATTTGTTGCTCCACCTGCTGCATATACCTCTTTGGTGTCAATACCATTTTGTCTAAAGTTTCGGATATTATAATCTGTTCCATAAGCAATCGCTTCCAAAATAGCCCTATAAATATGTGCCCTTCCATGTTTTAACGACAATCCAGATATTAATCCTCTAACATTTGGATCTACATGAGGTGAACGATTCCCCTGCCAATAATCTAAAACAATAAGACCTTCAGAACCAGGTGGAATTTCGGCGGCTTCACGATTTAATAAATCATAGACACTTACATTTTTATCATTTGCTATATCTTCTAAATCCTTACAAAAGTTTGTTCTAAACCACTTAATAGTCGAGCCCGAAGAAGATTGTCCTGCTTCTACAAGTCTTAATCCAGGAAGTATTGCATCCGGAAATGATCCTAGAATTTCCTTTGCATGAATTGGTTTAGTTGTTAATCCATAGACATTATGTGAAGAACCTGTAACTAGAGCTAATTTTCCTGGTTGAGTCACTCCTAAGCCAATTATGCCATTAAGGGCATCTACACCTCCTTGAGCAACAGGTGTTCCTTCATTTAATCCTAATTCATCTGCTATCTCTTGTGTAAGTCCTCCGATATGTTCACCTAATTTACATATATCCTTAGGGAGTTTTTCAAAGATATCACCTAATCCAATAGCTTCATAAAAACACTTTGGAATTCCCCCTTCTTCTTGATTGTAATGCCACCTATATGTCGTTGTACTAACACTTCCCGTGCATCTACCTGTCAGTCTGTACGTATACCAATCAGAAAAGTCTAAGATTTTGTCTGCGCTTTCATAATTTTGAGGTTCATTTCTCTTTAGCCAAAGAGCCTTACACACCATCCATTCTGGCGAAACCTTTCCATAACCGTTGTATTTTAAAGCATCATCTCCAGTAGAAGAAATAAATTGAGCTTCCTCATGAGAACGTATATCCATCCATAAAAGAGCTCGTCTTAATGGTGTTCCGTCATTTTTACAGAGTATAATAGTAGCGCAAGTCGTATCCAAGCTTAAGCCAATAATCTGATCTTTAGTGGAACCAGATTGATTCATTGCTTTTTTTATACTATTAACTAAAGCAGCCCACCATTCGTTAGGATCTTGTTCTGCCCAACCAGGTTCAGGGTGATATGTTTGGTATCCTGTAATGCCTAATCCAACTTGTTTTCCATATAAATCGTATATCCCCACTCTAACACTCTCTGTTCCAGCGTCAATTCCTATGACTAGCTCCTTTTTCATTGGTAAATTCCCCTCTTCCAAAAATCAAATAATTCCAATAAAACCCTATAAAATGTTCGAGTCACGTTTAGATATCTGAATATTCTCTAAACCTCTATAGATTTTACTAAAATTAGATTTTCTTATATATTGTTAACATTAATTCTGAAAATAGTAAAAACTATCATTATAACATGTACTTCTAAGCAATAAATAATACTAACTACTATTAAACATCAATCACTTTACTTTTTATTACATTTGTAAATAAAAGGGATAAAGATCAGACCAAAAATAAGAGAACTTTGATCTGATTATATTATCCCTTAAAATGTTTGGTTATTATAACCTTTTTTATTTATACTAAAATAGGTTTTGATTTTACCAATTTATTTTTAAACGATTTATTATTTGTACTCTGCATCTGTAATGAGCGTAACTTCCAAATCATCGATTCCTTTTCTTGCTCAATGTCATCAAATGTGATAATTTCCCCTTTTCTCACAGGGCGAGTTACCACTACATTCGGATCCACTAATCCAATTGGAAGCGCACTTCCTGCCGAAGCCTCATTATAGGAAAGTAGTTTTCCATATACAGTGTAGCCACCAATTCCATCTAGACGATCTCCTGGTTGTAGATCTTTTTTCGCTACAGCAACCGTTTCAGCTTGTAGGCCCTTCCATGGTGCAATTGTTGCTTCTTTATGAAAATATGCACGTGCTACCGAAAGTGGTGTTTCTAAACTAGTTAAATGGTATGGACGGTACAATACATAGTTTGGACCATCACCCATTTTCAGATAATTCATTTCATGGTGAACTTCTTCCTTATCAGAAGAAATGATCGCAAATACACCTGGTGCTACACCGTTTACATAGTCGACAATCCCTTTACCATCAAGAATTCCACCTTGTTCTTTCAGTTGAAATAAAGAGGGAAGTTCCCCAACGGTACCTGAGGGTCCATGCATTCCAGCCACATCTGGTAAAAATCCAGTTGCGTTCGCAACCGCATTCATTTCCACCATGGTTTTCGTTCCATCTTGAAATGAAGCAATCATCTTAGGGCTAGCTCCTTTTTCTTTGGCTTCTACTTCTGCCGTGGAAGGATTCGCTTCGTGATTTAATGGATTGTTTTTTCCTTTTCCTAAAGCAATAATCTCAAAGCCAATGGCATCTGCAAAATCATATAATTCCATTACCGCTCCTGGCTCATCACCCGCTGATCCTGTGTAAATCACACCGCTTGCATCTGCCATCTGCTTTAAAAGTGGTCCTACCGTTACATCTGCTTCCACATTCAACATCACAATATGCTTTTTGTTCAAAATGGCTTTCCAAGCGATTTCAGCTCCTAAGTTAGGTACACCTGTCGCATCTACAATTACGTCGACACTTGGCAAACTTGTCACCAATTCACTATAGACAGTTCCTACAACCTTTCCTTGTTCGATGGCTTTTTCAGCTTCTTCAAGTTGAGTTGTTAAAACAATAGATTGTTTACTGATACCAGCTTTCACATATGCATGTTCAATTAATGTAGTATGAAGATCTGCTGTTGCCACTACACGCATCCCCTTCATATTTTCAATCTGAGAAATCATGCCTCTTCCCATTTGTCCGCAGCCAATTAAGCCAACATGTATTTCTCTGCCTAGTTTCTCTAATTCTCTTAATTTATAGTTTAATCCTAACATGTGTTAAACCTCCTAAAATAAATTTCTAATATTATTATCAATCACAGTTTGGTTCTCAAACGGTTACAATAATCACTATTAAAGTGATTTAAAACTAAAAACGAAACATCAACTTACGATTTATATCTTTACAAAAGTTCCTTAAAGTTACCTTTGTTAAAAGTATATAATTTATTTATTAATATTGTCAATACACATTTCATAGGAATTAATGTTTAATCACTTATTATTAAACGACAAATTATCACTTTATATATTTTGATTAATTGACTATTTCATCAAAAAATATTAACACTTTTTACAAAAGTTCCTTAAAAGAACAAATGAAAAAAGTTGCGAATAAAAAAGGGGGAATGTTTGAAATAGCCTTTCTATAGAACTTGCTCGTGTTACAGAAGCAGCTGCAAAGTGGATGGGAAGAGGAAGAAAAGAAGAAGCAGACAAAGCAGCAACACAAGGAATGCGAGATGCTTTCAATACTATTCCTATGAAAGGGACGGTAGTAATTGGTGAAGGCGAAATGGATAAGGCACCGATGTTATTTATAGGAGAAAAATTAGGTACAGGTTACGGCGCTCGACTTGATGTTGCTGTCGATCCATTAGAAGGGACTAACATTGTAGCAGCTGGCATATGGAATGCTCTAACTGTACTAGCAGTAGCAGATCATGGGAATCTTTTACATACTCTCGATATGTACATGAAAAAAATTGCAGTTGGCCCTGAATCGGTCGGTAAAATTGATATAAATGCACCTATCATTGACATCTAAGGGCGGTTGCTAAAGCTAAAAACAAAGATATAGAAGATATTGTTGTGGCTATTTTAGATCGAGAAAGACATCAAGAAACCATCCAGAAAATTAGAGTTACTGGTGCAAGAATTAAACTTATTCCAGATGGGGATGTTGCAGTAGCTATTAATACAGCATTTGAGCATACTGGTATTGATATTATGCTTGGGTCAGGCGGTGCTCCTGAAGGTGTACTAGCAGCTGTTGCATTAAAATGTTTAGGTGGCGAGTTTCAAGGAGTACTATGGCCACAAACACCAGAAGAAGTGATTAGATGTACAGAAATGGGTATACAAGACGTCAATCGCGTATTAAGAATGGAGGACATCGTAAAAGGTGAAGATGCGTTTTTTGCAGCAACAGGGGTGACCGATGGAGAACTTTTAAAAGGAGTTCAATATAAAGGGGAAAATGCTACAACTCATTCAGTTGTTATGCGTGCTAAATCAGGGACAGTACGTTTTATTGAGGGTAAACATAGTCTGAACAAAAAAAAAAAAACAATTTAGTAACTACTTAATAATGTCTAACATACGCATTAAAAGATTTTTAAAAAAACTTTATCAACATTGATTTTATCAGCCAGAATTTGATTGAAAGATGACATAATTTATCCAACAAATAAGAGTCCACAATCATCTTTATGTCTAGTAAGGCCTCCTCTAGACGGTGCTACAAACCTTAGAATTGAATATTTTCTTGGTTTTGTAACATCGTCTATTATAGTAAAATAGTCCACATTTTACTGGTTAAACCTTAAATAAAAGATACAGCCTAAAAAATACTTAAAGTGACTAAAAAGTCAACTTTTTATTTTTCTTCTAAAAGAGCTGAAGCTGTTTGCTCGTCTATGATTAATACATCTAAATAATTCCCTCTCAAAGTAGCAGATACACTTTCCAATTTATGAGTTCCTTCAACTACCCCGATCACTTCCTTAATTTGCTTTAGGTGTTCTAATGATAAACCAATAACTTTATCATTTAACGGATGTTTAATAGCATCTCCTGATTCATCAAAAAAACGAGAAGCAATGTCACCTACAGTGCCCATTTTGCGAAGGTTTTGTAAGTCATCTTCTTGTAAGTAATTAAGTTCTCTCATTGTAGAACCCCTGTAAGGATTACCTATACCTATAAGAGCTACATCTACTTTTTTTCCCTCTTCAAGAACGGACGAAATCTCTTTCATAGCTACTAGATGATCTTTTAATTCCTTTGTTTCTACAATCGATGGAGCATATAAGTAAGAACACGTACAATTCATTTTTTTAGCTAATTCATAGGCTAACTGATTAGCATGAATTTCAACGTGTTGTGTTCCCATACCTCCCACAAGAGGTACAATATTCATCTCTTCTCTTCGTTCAAATGGATATTCCTTCACTAGTTCTGCTAAAGTGGAACCCCATGAAATACCAAGTCGGTTTACATCCTGTTTCCTTAAATATTTAGAGAGATAATAGGCTCCCGCCTGTCCGACTGCCTTTTTTATCATTTCTGGTGTCAATCCAACAGTTGATATGACGACGGCATCTTTTAATCCATAGTTTTTCTCTAGTTGTTGTTCTAAGTCCACGGTATGAGCGCTTTCATCTTTAATATAAACTTCCACTATTCCGAAGTCTCTTGCCTTTTGCAATAGTTTTGAAATAATAGGTCTAGATACCCCGATTTTTTTAGCAATTTGTTGTTGTGTCCAGCCATCTATATAATACAAATTAGCTACTTTAACTAACTGTCGTCTTTCTTCCCAACTTAACATATAATCGCCTCTTTATCTGTTCATATGCTTTTTAGTATAGCAAATAACTATATCAAATGAGAATCACTTACTTATACATAAAAATTACATATTCATATAGACACAACATATGCAGTAACCGAAGCTACATTTAAATCACCAAAACAGAATTTGTCAACGGGCACCATTTTGACAGTATAGCAGACCTGACAAGAGAATTAGATGAGTTAGTACATTAGTTTAATTCGTATTCATGGAACACTGGATTATTTGAGTCTGATTAAGTATAAATTGAAGCACCTTAAAAATCTTTCTAATTTAGTGTTGACAATCCAACCTTTACAAGTAAAAAAGGTTTATAATTTACTCACTAATAAGAATTTATATCCACTATTTATGCATTTTTCTCAGGTAATTGTTTAGTTGCTACATTCACTTGTTCATCTGCATGATAGGATGATCGCACAAGCGGGCCTGCTTCGCAATGACTAAAGCCTTTTGATAACGCGATATCCTTCAGCTCTCTAAATTCATCGGGACTCCAATATTTTTGAACGTTTAAATGTTTCTTTGTAGGTTGTAAATATTGGCCTATTGTCATAATATCCACATCATTCATACGGAGATCATCCATTGTTTTTACAATTTCTTGTTTCGTTTCTCCTAATCCAATCATAATACTTGATTTTGTTGGAACTATTGGATTGATTTCTTTAGCACGCTTTAAAAACTCCAATGACCGATCATATGTTGCTCGTGCTCGAACCCTTGGTGTTAAGCGACGAACCGTTTCAATGTTGTGATTTAAAATATCAGGCTTAGCATTCATTAATTTTTTTAAGTTTTCATATTTTCCATTCATATCAGATGGGAGTACTTCAACTGTACAAAATGGATTGCGTCTACGAATTGCACGAACTGTTTCTGCGAATACTGCTGCCCCTCCATCTTTTAAATCATCACGAGCAACAGCTGTAATGACGACATGCTTTAAGTCCATTTGTTCAACTGATTTAGCAACACGCTCAGGTTCTTGCCAGTCTAACTCATTGGGAAGACCTGTTTTTACTGCACAAAAGCGACAGGATCGTGTACAAATATCTCCTAAAATCATAAATGTTGCTGTTTTCCTCAAGGCCCAACATTCATGGATATTTGGACATTTCGCTTCTTCACACACTGTATGCAATTTCTTTTCTCGCATCATTTTCTTTAATCCAGTATAACTACTATTCGTATTTAATTTGATTTTCAACCAATTGGGTTTACCAACATGATCTTTTCTTATCGCCATTTAAATCACTCCTTGTCAACTTGTTAACTGATTTATCGCTACTTTTTACTTTTATAAATAAAACAAACAATTATATAAAATTTATTGAATGAGATTCCAAGGCATCCCTTTTCCTTATACGGAATTTCCTCCTTTTATCTTGATAAAAATACTTCTATTTATTAATGAATATTATTCATACAAAGGACATCAACCTTAAATCTTTGAATATTAATAGCAAACACATAAAAATTTATTTGATTTAAAATTTTCAAATTTCTAATGACTAATTAGTTGTACATAAATTAAGAACGTCTTTTAAAAGACGTTCTTAATTTACAAATTACTATATTATTAACTAGTAGTAATCAGTTCGATTATCCTACTACATCTTTTAAATTATTAAAATCGTTAGATTGAGTTTTTTCTTCCGTCTTTGGAAGTGTGATGAATTTCATTAGAAATGCACTAATCAAATATAAAACAGTATAAACCCATATGACACCCACTGTACCTATACTACCGATGAAAGCGCCAACAATCGCAGGACCAAGAAAAGTACTTAAACCTGCTCCAAGATTGAGAATAGACATCGCAGCTCCCCTGTTATCAGGTGCTAACGAAGGAACTAAAGCAGATAAGGGAGCATATGCAGCCAAACAAGCTCCAAAACAAATAGCTGTAAACGTTGTCATTAAATAGTTCGGTCCCATTATAGTTGGAACATAGTAAAATGCAGCCGTAAAAATCGCACATCCTACTCCACCAAACCACATAACTGTATTGCGCCACCCTAACTTATCTCCAACAATCCCAAAAATCAAGTTAAAAAAAATGTTACTAGTCCAAAGCGCTCCATAAATTTGCAACCATTCTGTTCTTGTGAATCCAATTTCCATCATATAAGCAGGCATAAAAACAACAAATCCATATGCACCGGTTGTATTGATAGTTCGTACAATACCACCTAGACCAATTTTTGGTTTTTCAAATGCGATAGTAATACCTTTTGACAAATATTTGAGCGCTTCTTGTCTGTTTTGGAATTTTTTCCCGACATTTGAACCATCTTTATTGGCAATAATAGCAATTGCAGCTCCTATACATATAAAAATCAATGCACTCCATAAGGTGTTCATTTCCCCTAGAATTGGAAGGATAATACTAGAGTAATAAGCTCCTAAAACGTTTAATCCAGCGGCAAATGCAAACCAAAACCAACCTACAGCTGTTCCAAGTTTACTACTTGGAGTATAGTACGTAAGCCAAACTAAAAAAGAGTAAGCAAATAGTGGATAACCAAGTCCTCTAAGAGAATAAGTTGGTATCATAACCATAAGATTCATAGTTGGTAACCCTATTGTTAAAAAAACTAATGTTCCGATTAAAAATAAAGCTACCCCTAATGTCATTGCTTTTCGGGGTCCTAAAATTTCAGCCAATACTCCTGAAAACCAGGCAGCGATCGCTACAGCAAAACCATAAACACTAAATAATAAAGCCGATTGTTGAATAGTAAAACCATTATCTATTAAATATGATGACAACCAACCTTGCTCAAGCCCATCCCCCATCATAAAAACCATAACCCCTAAATAGCCTAAAGCCATTTTAGAGTCCATCCCTATTTTACTTAATACTCCATGCATATTCGCACCTCTTTTCTCCTATAGAACTGATTACTTTAAAAGCTTATAATTAATGGCTTCTTGTGAAACCTTACTGATTCACCGATAAATTAGAAAAATTTTTGAATATATATAAATCTATCAAGTTTACATAAAGGGCTAAACTCAAAGAACACTCCTAAAGTGCCACCTGAGCCAGCCCTATCATTTCACTTCTAAAAGCGCTAAAGCTGTTTGTTCATCTGTGATTAGTACGTCTAAATAATTTCCTTTCAAGGCAGCGTTGATACTTTCTATCTTATGCGTTCCTTCAATTACTCCAATCACTTCTCTGATTTCCTTTAGTTGTTCTAATGACAGAGCAATGACTTTATCGTTTAACGGATGCTCAACAGCAACTCCTGATTCATCAAAGAAACGAGATCCAATATCACCTACAACCCCTATTTTACGTAGTTCTTTTAATTCGTTGTCTTGTAAATATCCAAGGTTTCTCATTGAACCATTATAAGGGTTTCCTAATCCTATAAGTGCTATATCTACCTCTTTGCCTTCTTCAAGAACGGACGAAATCTCTTTCATGGCTACTAGATGGTCCTTTAGTTCCTTTGTTTCTACAATCGCTGGAGCATATAAGTAAGAACACGTACAATTCATTTTTTTAGCTAACTCATAGGCTAACTGATTAGCATGAATTTCAACATGTTGCGTTCCCATCCCCCCTACAAGAGGCACAATGTTCATCTCTTCTCTTCTTTCGAAAGGATACTCTTTCACTAGTTCTGCTAATGTGGAGCCCCAAGAAATCCCAAGACGATTTACATTCTTTTTCTTTAAGCATTTAGAGAGATAATAGGCTCCCGCTTGTCCAACTGCCCTTTTAATCATTTCTGGTGTTAAACCGACAGTCGATACGACGATGACATCTTTTAGTCCATACTTTCTCTCAAGTTGTTGCTCTAAGTGCACCGTATGAACATTTTCATCTTTAATATAGACTTCCACAACTTTATAATCTCTAGCCTTTTGCAATAGTTTTGAAATAATAGGCCTGGATACACCAACTTTTTTTGCTATTTGTTCTTGTGTCCAACCATCTATATAATATAAATTAGCTACTTTCACTAACTGTCGTCTTTCTTCCCAACCTACTACCATACTATCGCCTCTTTATCTATCCAGGTTCCTCTTATTATACAAATAACTATGCTTATGCTAAACGAGAACACCTTTCTTCTTCATGGAGTTTACACTGTTTAAAGCCGCCTCATAGAACGATTCAGTAACTGTCGGATGAGGGTGAATCATTTTTGAAACTTCTTCAACTGTCCCCTCCAAATATACAAAGGCAGAAGCTTCTGAAATCATTTCTGTTACGTGTGAACCAACCATCGTTACACCAATGATCTCTCCATACTTTTCTTCATACACTATTTTGACAAAGCCGTCAGTTTCTCCCAGAGTAAGGGCTTTTCCATTTCCAGCATGGTCAAATCGCTCTACTCGAACTGCTATTCCCTGCTTCTTTGCTTCTTCCTCAGTCATTCCTACACCGGCTACCTCGGGTAATGTATAAATACAACGTGGTACTACTTTATAATCTATTTTGTCGTTAAAACCAGCTGCATTTGTAGCAGCTACAATTCCCTCTGCACTGGCAACGTGTGCTAATTGATAACCCCCAACCACATCACCAACTGCATAAATAGAAGGAATACTAGTTTCCATTTTTTCATTTACCTTGATAAATGGACCCTCTTTTTCAATCGCTACATTTTGAACAGCAGCAAGATTCGGTTTACGTCCTACACTCACAATGAGAGCTTCTGTTTCAAGAGAAAGTTCTTTCCCTTTCGCATCGATACACGTCACTACTTTTTGAGCACTCTGTTGCTGAACTTTTGTTACCTTCGTACTTGTATAAAAACGAATACCTTTTTTCTTAAGGAGTTTGTTCAGAAGTTTAGAAGCGTCTACATCTTCACTTGGAATAATACGTTCCGCTGCTTCAATAACCGTTACCTCTGCTTTCAAACTAGCAAAAATACAGGCAAATTCTACTCCAATTACACCACCACCAATAATTACAACTGATTTAGGAATCTCTTGAATATCAAAAATTGTGTCACTTGTATCAAACTCAACAGAAGCTAAGCCTTCGATCGGTGGTACAACAGGTGTTGAACCAGTAGCTATAATGATACGTTCAGCTTGAATTCGATCTTCTTTCTCCTTTGTTTCAATCTTAATCACTTTTTCTTCTTCCACCGTGCCGAATCCTTCATACAAGTCTATTTTTCCTTGACTTAACAAATACGCAATACCCTGGCGTAAACGCTGAATGACATCATCTTTACGTTTTTTCATTTTTTCTAGCGAAAAAGAAAGATCCCCTGTTTCAATTCCCCAAGCTTGTGCTTTTTCAATGGATTCAATCACTTCTGCATGTTTCAAAAACGTCTTAGAAGGAATACACCCTCTATTTAAACAAGTACCCCCTAAAAAGTCGGCCTCAATTAAGGCTACTTTTTTTCCAACCTCAGCCGCATGTAATGCAGCTACATATCCTCCAGGTCCTCCACCTATTACTACAACTTCATAAGATTTTGTCATTTTTTCCACCTCTTATACTAGCAATTCAAACGGATTCTCAAGAACACGTTTGAGTTCTGTTAAAAATTCTGCTGCTGGTGCTCCATCTATCACACGATGATCAAATGATAAGCTTAATGTCATCATTGGTCGAACTTCAATTGAACCGTTTACAACAACTGGTTTATCGAGCATTCTTCCTACACCCAAAATAGCCGTTTCAGGTTGATTAATAATTGGAGTAAAGGCATCAATCGCGTACATGCCAAGATTACTAATCGTAAATGTAGATCCTTTTAATTGATCTGGCAGTAATTTTTGTTCTCTTGCACGTTTACCAATATCTTTAGCTTCTCTCGTTAAATCTGCTAACCCTTTTTGGGTAACATCTTTGATTACTGGTACCATCAATCCATCCGGTACCGCCACTGCTAAACCGATATGAACATCATCATTGTAAATAATCTCATCTTTTACAAATGATGCGTTGATAGCTGGGAATCTTGACAATACTGTACCAACAGCTTTTATAATTACTTCTGTATATGATAAACGGAAGCCCGTTTGCTTTTCTATGATAGGTAAAAGCTGTGCACGCAGCTCTTTCACCTTTGTCATGTCAATCTCACTTGTTAAAGTAACATGCGGTGCTGTAAAGGCACTTTGAGACATACGCTCAGAAATAACTTTTCGCATACCGGCGATTTTTCTTCGTTTTTCAGAAGGTGCAGCTGCTTTCTTACCTTTTACTTGAATAGCTGCAGTTACATCTTGTTTAAGAACTTTGCCATTTACGCCACTTCCTGCAAGTGCAGATACATCAACTTGCTCTTGTGTTGCAATTTTGTTCGCAAGCGGGGTAACTTTTGTTGTAGTTGTAGCCTCATTTGCATAGATTTCTACATCCTTCAGATGGACTCTTCCATTCGGACCACTCCCTGGCACAACCGCCAACTCAACTTGCTTCACTTTTGCTGATCTTCTCGCTGCAGGTGTAGCACGCGGTTTTTCACCAGAGGAAACTTGAGCTGTTACAGCTGGAGTTTCAACTTTTTCTCCCACTACTTCTTCTTGAACTGCTTCGCCCGATTCACCCGCTACACCTGGCGGCTCTGCAGGTACTTGTTCATTGGCTTCACCAATATAACCAATTACATGGTTAACAGGAACCTGATCATCTACATCAAAATACTTCTTTAATAAAATACCGTCTTCGTAAGCTTCCACTTCGATGTTAATTTTATCAGTCATAATTTCGAACAATGGTTCTCCAATTTCAACCGTGTCTCCTTCTTCCTTAAACCATTGAAGAAGGGTACCAATCTCCATCGTACTACTTAGTTTCGGCATAAAAATCTCGTTTGCCATGATTCTGCCTCCTTATTTAAAACGAACCGTTTCTTTTACTGCGTCAATAATATCAGGTACTTGAGGAATAACAGCTTTCTCTAATGTTGGATTGTAAGGAGTCGGAACAGCTAATCCGCCCAATCGTTTAATAGGAGCATCTAAATAATCAAATGCTTCACTCTCAGCAATCATACTCGCAATTTCTCCACCAAATCCGCCGCGCTTAACCGCTTCATGTACCACGATTACACGCCCTGTCTTTTTCACAGATTCTATAATCGTTTCCTCATCTAACGGAACAAGCGTACGAGGGTCTACGATTTCTACATCAATACCTTCCTTCTCAAGCTCTGCTGCTGCTTCTAATGCTTTATGGACCATGATAGCTGTAGCAACAATTGTGACATCTTTTCCTTTTCTCTTAATATCTGCTTTCCCTAATGGAATGGAATACAATTCCTCTGGCACTTCACATTGTGTTCGATATAGTAACTTATGTTCATAAAAGATAACCGGATTGTCATCATCCATCGCTGCCTTTAATAAACCTTTGGCATCATATGCAGTAGACGGTTGAACCACCTTTAAACCTGGAACATGTGCCATCCAAGCTTCCAAGCTTTGGGTGTGCTGTGCA
This sequence comes from Bacillota bacterium, assembly GCA_051750265.1. Lineage (GTDB taxonomy): Bacteria > Bacillota > Bacilli > Bacillales > Bacillaceae > Metabacillus. The sequence continues at coordinate 15,448 of JBNJJO010000054.1, forward strand.
GCTGCTCCTGTACCAGAACCTGCCGGCGTTCTTACAACCATCGGAACTTTTCCCTTACCACCAAACATATAACGTGTTTTAGCCGCTTGGTTCACTAACTGATCCATGGCAATTGTAATAAAATCCGAAAACTGTAATTCTAAAATTGGTCGCATACCAGTAAGAGCGGCTCCTACTGCTCCCCCTGCAATTGCTGCTTCAGAAATAGGAGTATTACGAACACGTTCAGGACCAAATTCCTCAATCATCCCGCGTGTTACCCCGAAGGCTCCACCATATACTCCGATATCTTCACCTAGGATAAATACATCTTCGTTTTGACGCATCTCTTGACTCATTGCTTCTCTAACTGCTTCTAAATACGTAATCGTTCTCATTTTAATCCCTCCCAAGTTTAGGCATAAACATCTTCTAATAGACTTTCAAGCGGTGGTTCTGGGCTATTTTCAGCAAATTTAACTGCCGATTCGATTTCTTGTTTCGCTTCCTGCTGCAACTTCTTTGCATCCTCTTCTGTTAGAACGTTTGCTTCTATTAGTAATTCCTTAAATCTTTTAATACCGTCTTTTTGTTTCCATTGTTCCTCTTCTTCACGTGTACGATATTTCTTCGCATCACTTTTTGAATGACCTTTCCAACGGTATGTTTTCATCTCAATTAAAGTTGGACCGTTTCCATGACGGGCATTCTCTACCGCCTCATGTACTGTGTTCATGATTTCCAACATGTCATTACCGTCTACTACCTTACCAGGCATACCATAAGCGACCGCACGATCTGCAATATCTTGAATTTTTGTCATCTCCTTTACAGGACCAGACATTCCATACTGATTATTTTCACATATAAACACAACCGGTAAATCCCAAATAGCAGCTAAGTTTAAAGCTTCATGAAAACTACCTTCATTGGAAGCTCCATCTCCAAAGAAGCATAATACTACATATCCTTGATTCTTCATTTTAGACGTTAACGCAGCGCCTACAGCAAGTGGGATTCCTCCCCCTACGATTCCGTTAGCCCCAAGATTCCCTTTTTCAACATCCGCAATGTGCATCGAGCCGCCTTTTCCTTTACAATAGCCTGTTACTCTGCCGAATAGCTCAGCCATCATTTTGTTTACGTCACCTTCTTTGGAAATACAATGACCGTGACCTCGGTGAGTACTTAAAATTTTATCTTTTGGTTGAAGTACTGCAATAGATCCAGCTGCTGATGCTTCTTGCCCTACACAAAGGTGAGTAGTTCCATGAATCATCCCTTTAGCAAAAAACTGATCGACTTTTTCATCAAAATACCGAATAAGCCACATTTCTTTATAAAGACTTGCAAGTTTCTCCTCTGTTATATGAGAGGGTAATTTTATTGTGCTCAACATATTATTTCCTCCTCTTTTACATTTGTTCCAACAGGTTACCTTTGTATCATAATTATTTTGTGAAAATTCGTCAAGTGGCAAAATGAAATTAACTCAAAAAACAATCATTTATAACCATTAATATAAGATAAGTATATTTAAGAAGTATATTTTTTAAAAAAATTAAGTATATTGACAAATTTCAGAAAAGAACTTTATACTATTAACAAAGGTAACACTAAAGAACTTTTGTTAAAGGAGTGAGAGTATGTGGGTAATATTCATTGCTATCTTTATAGGGCTTTGGTTATTACAACTTTTCATGACAAGGATGCAGATGAAACACTATCACCAAACAGTTCGAGAAATGAGTAATCGCTTTTCAGGTTATCTAGGTGTAGGAGTTGATAGGAGAAGATTAGGGGTAGGTACTATCTTAATTTTAGTAACAGACGTAGAAGGTACTATTACCGATTGCAGAATGATGTCAGGTGTTACAGTCTTTTCTAAATTTAAAAATTGTAAGCGTTTTAAAGGTCTTAATATTTTAGATTTACACCTTTCAAGTGATAAAAGTAAATATCAAGTATCGCTAAGAATAGCAATTGAAAAAATACAACAACAAATGAATCAAGTGATTTCCACTTGATAAAAAGGAGGAAAATTTATGGATTGGATTGTAAAGTTCGCAGAAGGTTTCATAGGAATGTTTGAAAAAGGAGGAGAAACGTTCATTGGGATGTTAACTGGGATTGTTCCAACTCTCATCTGTTTAATTACAGCTGTTAATGCCATCATTAAATTGGTTGGAGAAGATAGGATTCAACACTTCGCTCAAAAATGTACTAAAAATATCATTTTAAGATATAGTGTATTTCCATTATTAGCTGTTTTTTTCTTAACGAATCCAATGGCATATACGTTTGGGAAATTTTTACCTGAAAAACAAAAACCCGCTTTTTACGATTCAGCTGTTTCTTTAGTCCACCCTATAACTGGGCTGTTCCCACATGCAAATGCGGCTGAGTTATTTGTCTATACAGGTATCGCGGCAGGTATTACGCAATTAGACTTATCTCTTGGACCATTAGCAATTCGCTTCTTTATTGTAGGTATAATTGTAATTTTAATTAGAGGGATTATAACAGAAAAAATCACTATAAAAATGATGAAAAACCGAGCATTAAAGGTAAAGCCAAATTAATCTGATCTTAAGAAAGGAGGAAAAGTTATGAGTCAAAGTCAAGCTGTTCTAACTGCATTTAAAGCAGTTAAAATATCGAAAGGAAGCAGTGGTTGGGGTGGGCCCTTAGTCATCCAGCCAAATGAAACAAGAAAGTATATTGTATCGGTTACGGGAGGAGGTATACATCCTACAGCCCAACAAATTGCATACTTAACAGGAGGAGAAGCCATAGATGGTTTTAAAACATCTATTGAAAGCAGTCAAATAGCTTGTGTCATTATCGATTGCGGTGGAACTGCTCGCTGTGGTGTCTATCCAAAATTGGGGGTAATGACAGTCAATTTAACACCAACATCTCCATCTGGTCCTTTGATGAGCTTTATCAAAGAACATAACTTTGTATCAGGTGTGAAAGAAGAAAATATTGAATTTTTCTCAGAAGAATCAGAAGTTATAAATTCGACTCAAGTCAAACAACAAAATTCCTCTCAAACGTCACAACAATTAAAAGAAGAAGCGAAGGAAAAAGCTGCTCAGTATGCTTCAAAAGATTCAAGCAACAAATCAATCATCGAGAGAATTGGAAGAAGTATGGGTGGAGTTGTCGGAATATTCTATCAAGCAGCACGTGAAACTGTTGAACAAGTCATTAAAAATATATTACCATTCATGGCATTAGTCAGTACTATTATTGGAATCATTTTGTACACAGGCATTGGAGATTTGATTGCTAAATTTGTCTCTCCACTGGCTGGTAATATTTTAGGGCTTCTACTTTTATCTGCCATTTGTGCAGTACCAATTTTATCACCACTGTTAGGTCCTGGAGCTGTTATCGCTCAAGTTGTCGGTGTATTAATTGGCGTGGAGATTGGTAGAGGAAATATCCCCCCAAATTTAGCTTTACCTGCTTTATTTGCCATCAATCCACAGGCAGGATGTGACTTCGTACCAGTAGGATTAACTCTTGGTGAAGCAGAGCCAGAAACTGTTGAAGTAGGCGTACCTGCAGTACTAATGTCAAGGTTAATTACAGGTCCACTGGCTGTTGCAATTGCCTATGTATTTAGTTTTGGATTATACGAGTAATAAACAAGAGGAGGATGAATGATATGAAAACAATTTACCAATCAAGAGTTACCGAAATAGGTTCACAAGTAGGGTTATTTTTGGAAGATAAAACGATGATTTTATTTAATGAATCCGCTCCCGTTGATTTGCGTGATATAGCTATTGTGCATAACCATTGTTCATTAGAAGAGGATATTAAAGTAGGTGATGAATTAGTTATTGATAACCAATCCTTTAAAATCACTTCTGTCGGAAGTAAAGCTAATGAGACTATGAGAGATCTAGGACATTCAACCGTTGCTTTCAATGGTTCAACAGAGTCTGAAATGCCAGGAACCATCTGTGTAGAAAAAAAAGAGATTCCACCTATTAATGTGTCATCACAGCTTATGTTTAGACAATTACGCTAGAAGATTTTACGTTTTTTTAAATGTAAATTAAGAGAATTAGAGAACCTTAAAAGAGAACTACATGTTAAAGACATTCTAGAAAATAGATAATTCTAAATTTTGCAAGAGGTAATGTAGTGCGAAAGTTGGCCGTCTCAACGGCCAACCTTCGACTTTCAATCTAGTAAATCGTTACTTATTTTATATCGATGACTTTATTAATTCATTGAAGCATAGATTAAATCCAGAAAAAGAAAAACCCATTTAGATGTTGTTAAGAATAATATTAGGAAGGTTGGAGGATTTTTTATGAATGTTGTTGAAATAAGAGTTATGAATGATACAGGGTTACATGCAAGACCTGCAACACAGTTTGTTAGAATATCCAGCCAATTCCAATCGGAAGTTTCAGTCATAAAAGATGGGCGGAAAGTCAATGCTAAGAGCATCATGGGTCTTATGAGTTTAGCCATTTCAAAAGGAACCACTATTAGGATAGAAGCTGAAGGATTGGATGAACAGCAAGTAGTAGAAGCTTTGGTGTATTTTATTGAACATGAGCTAGTTGATTAAGATCTAGAACGTTTTTTGTTAAGGAGAGATACAACATGAAAAGTTCGGAAATGAGATCCAATTTATATTGTATTAGTTGTAATGATGAAACTCCCCACATAATCACTTATATTAATAATGAAATTGAAAGTATTGAATGTGAAGATTGTCAGCGTGGAATGGTTATAAAGAGAGATATTATGAAAGAATTTTATAAAGAAGTTTATGAACGTGTCTCATCGAAGCCATCAAGAATTACGACAGAATACAAAGAAAATTTAAGTGGATTTCTATATAAACTACCGGTTCGTGTTGTTAGTAAACCTTACCGAGTTATGCGTGATTTAAATCAGTCACGTAAAATTATTCGCCGATATAAAAAGTAAGAAACGTTTATGTGCTTGTTCTACGATATTATTGAGATATTTCACCTGTATTATTTGTATGCCTTCTGGCATCTTTTTTTCTTTCTTTAACTCCTGAATCATTACCAGATAAGATAGATTTCTTATCGACTGTAATAACCCGATGAGAAGATAAAGACAGAGCATTAAAAGAGTTGACCTTATGGTTATTAATCATCTTAAAGAGCAATATAAAGATGTTAAATAAAAGACGTTTTCAGACCTCTTAGATTAAAAGAGGTTAATAACAACAATAAGCGACCTTGTTAATTCTAAACAGAATAACAAGGTCACTTATACTTTTCCCCTCTTTCATATTTTACCCTTTTAGTCTACTTTATTGTTTTACTATTTTTATCTTCCGACTGATCTCGAACATCAGCATTAAATTGATTGAATAAAGAAGTTAAGTATGATTTTAATTCAAATCGATCTCCATTGACAAAATCAGATAACACAAGTTTATTCTCCGTTGGCACTTGTTCCCCTCCTTTATTCTTATCTTCATGATTCCCAAACTATCATTCTCTTATACATATAAAAATAAAATATACGTATTAATACACGATCAAATAAAAAATGTATTCCTTTCTGATTATTGTGTAGTACTAGCAAGAGCACTAAAGAAGAAACTGATTTAAATTAGTCATCCTTCAACGTTCGTCTTATCTTAATTATTTCAGTACTTTTACAATAAGATTTTTTGTTACCTATTGCTACTATCTATTGTGATTACTTAAGAATAATCTTTAATTCCTCTGTTAATCGTAAGAATTCTTCCTTATTTTTATATTGCAACGACCGGTCTATTTCCATAAGAGTTTGATCTATCCGGAAATCACGAAGAGCTTTGTCTAATACCATTTCAGCATATAGAGAATTCAAGGTATTTATTTCAGGTTGTTGCGATGTATTAAGTAAAAACTTATCCATAGGAAATCAACTCCTCAACCTTTTTTCTGAGCTTAAGTCTCTGGCGCAAAATTAGACTAATTGATCAATCGTTTCAAAGAAACCTAAAATCTTCATAAAGAAGGTAATATATAACTACCCTTTTCCTTGTATCGGCCTTACCTACGCCAAATACTATGATGGTCACTGTGCCATCCAACCTACTTTCAGTATAATTGAAACCGCTTACACTCATAAAGTTTAAAATTGTAAGAAGTTCAAATTTATTTTTTCCTCCCTTTTATTACTTATCTTAATGATTCCCAAGCTATATAACTCTTAAACATATAAAACTGCCAAAGCGCTGAATCTTAATTTTAACAGCTGCGTTTGACCGGCTTGAATTCGTCATTCCTAATTAATCCCCTTTTATAAAACATGATGAAAATATTTATGAGTGGTGTTCCATTATAACCATATTCTTTTTTACTATTTAAATTAAGTTCCTTAACTTATCACAAAAGAGATCTATAAATACAAAAATAGCCAGGCTTTTTTAAAAGCTCTTGGCTACCTCTGATTTCTTGATTCGAAAATAATATAAAAACTATTTAAAACCTAATTAGTGTTCGTATACTGTAATTAAATTAATATTTTTACGTTATTACTATTACCAAACCCTAATCTCTCCAATTACTTAGGTTCTTGGTAATTAAAATACAGATTCTTTTCCTGACTCTTTCGCATCTTTCAATCATGTGAAAAAGTGACATATTTGAAAACAAATAATCTTCTTACATCAATCCTCAATTACTTCATCCCGATAATTCGTCTCGTGAAGTCTAGTCTTTTTGTTGTATTACCTTGGATAAGTACATCTACACCACTATTAATATTTCTTTCAATATATTCTCCTTTAACAGCTTTCAATGCGGTTTCAACACTTAAATATCCCATATCATAAGGGTTTTGTGCTACTGTACTAGATAATATTCCCTCTTCTATTAACTTAATCATTTCAGTCACTCCATCCGCTCCAATAACTGGAATGTTAAACCCATTTTTCTTAATTATCTCAATAGCACTTAATGCAAGAATATCAGATGTTGCATATACACCTTTAACATCAGGATGATCATTTAAAATCGTCTCCATTACGCTTTTTGCCTGCTCAGCATCATTTGCTATTGTTTTATGAGTCGCTATTTTAATCCCTACATTCTCCAAACTAGTTTTAGCTCCTTTTATACGAGCACGTAATTCTGGATTACTTTCTTTTCCAGTAATCAAAGCGACTTTATCTCCAGGTTGAAGTTCTGAAGCCAATAAAGCACCTCCTTTCAAACCTAATTCTAAATTGTTGGTACCAATATAAGACGTTTTATTTTCCCATGGAATATCCGTGTCTATTAGCAATACAGGAATATTATTTTTATCAAACTCTTTTAAAATAGAAATACTAGATGCTTCTATCAGAGAGACAATTAATATATCTGGATTTTCTTTAAGGATATCTTTCAGAATTTTTTCCTGTTCATCAAATTTGTACTCATTACTGGGAGCGATCACTTTTCCATCAATACCAAAATCTCGAAACCCTTTTTCTGCTCCCGCTTTAACAATATCCCAAAATTGATTGTTGTTTAATTCTTTTAAAACTACAACTACTTTAGGCTTTTCATTTTCAAATTGTTTTAATATAAATGCTATTAAAATAATAGAAAAAACAAAGCCAAAAAGTATTATTGTTCTATGTTTCAACGTGTATCCTCCTTCGCTGATCAAATACATTACGGAATCTTCAGACTCTTCATTTTTTAATATTTCTCATCTTCATAGTCTGCTATAAAAACTGGACTTTTTAATATTTTCTAAGGCTTCTTTATTTTTACACTTGAACTTTTTGTTCATTTACGCACTGTTTTTGTTCATTTTTAATAGTAGCTTGAGCCGCAGCAAAGCGTGTAAGAGGTACACGGTACGGTGAGCAGCTTACGGAATCCAGTCCAACATCTTGGCAGAATTTGATTGGATTTTTTTCTCCTTCATGTTCTCCGCAAATACCTGTTTTTAACCTTGGGTTGGATTCCCTACCTAGCTTTACACCAATTGCAACAAGTTTACCTACACCTTCTTGATCAAGAGAAGAAAATGGATTTTCAGGGAGAACTTTATTTTTAATATAAGTTTAAAGGAACTTACCCTCTGCATCATCACGACTATACCCAAAGGTAGTTTGAGTTAAGTCATTTGTTCCAAAGGAAAAAAAGTCCGCCTCTTGAGCAATTTGGTCAGCTGTTAAGGCTGCTCATGGCACCTCAATCATCGTAACAATGAGATATCGAATTCTAGTCCTGTTTCTTCCTTAACTTGCTTCCCAGCTGTTTTGTCTCATTTATATAAATAGCTATAAGCTTTATACTACAATTAATAGCTTTTCACTTTGTTACTAGAGCTAACGGAAATAATAGAAATTAACTTTAATTTATTGTTAACTTCTTACAAATGATACAACTTCTTCCGTTGTGGACATGCACAAAATCGCTTCTTTATGCTTGAAATATTAATACATCCTCCCTTTAATCTTCTCAATATTTAACTTTTGTTAAATTTTATAACATAATAAAAATAACAATGACATATATTATACACGGTAACAAAAATACTATTTTTGTGACATTTGATAAATAAATTGTCATTTGTTAATATATGAGGTTATTTTAAAATGAAATGAAAGGGGTGTCAATAATAAAATTTGAAATATATTTACTACGAGGGATAATATGAAAATAAACAGAAAGGATTATAATGATGTAAAATATGTGGGCAAGCGGTATCTTTAAGAACCGTTGAAGATTACGAATAAAAAAGAGTAGGTAAAGGG
>JBNJJO010000055.1:0-23902 GCA_051750265.1 Bacillota bacterium
AAGGAAGAATCTGAGAGGTATATAGCTTTTGAGTAAGCAAGGAAGTGAATACGTGTTGTAGAAGCTTGACAGCCGAAGGATTAAATCGCTGATTAAGTCCTTTAGGACTTATTAAGACCCCCGTTGAAGATTCTAGAGAACTACATAACTGTGTCAGGGAAGTACTCGCTACTTTTTGACTTAACCACACGCACAACGCTATTAAATCTTTGGCTTGGTACTTACTCGTCCTTTGAACAAAGCCTACCTTTTTAGCCAACTGTTGGAGAGCTTGTGGAGACAAAGATCGTTGTAATTCCTGTGAAAAGAGAGTAAGTGCACCTGAAACCTCGTGACACATAAAAAAACACCATCCTTTCTACATATTACAGAAAGAATAGCGTTTTTTTTGTTTTTGGGGTAATGATTTGCCCTAGCTTGATGGGCATGGGGTACCGCCAGCAAAACGCGGATTTACAACGTTAAGGATAGTCCAGTATTAAAAATCCCAATTTCTCATTTATATCACTGAGAGATTGGGAATTATTCAACAATCGCGCCCTTAGCCCCTGAAACATACCGGCAGGAAATACCATTAACCCAATGCCGATTACTTACATTTTGTATATTAAAAAGACTGTAGACAAACTCGATTTTTCACCGACCTTGCCTACAGTCTGAAATGAGCTGAAACACTTTGGTCTCAGCTCATTTTTAAAGTACCTTATATTTAACGATCATTGTCTAAATTAGGGAAAAGGAATGCCGAACATACATATTATGAGGAATATAATTTTTTATTTTACACTTTAAAGCTCAAGCTCTTTTTCTATTACTAAACTTAACATCACTATCCATTTTCTTATTTTTTGAAGTACTTAATAGTGTTACACCTACAATAAAAATTACTCCCGTGATAATACCGTAAATGATTGGCAGAGTAGATGTTACTCCATAAATGATAAAGGTAATTAATATAACGATAGAACTGGCAATAATTGCGGAGAAAGCAGCTGTACTCGTGACACGCTTCCAGAATAGACCAAGTACTAGAGGTACGAAAATAGCACCTGATAAAATGGCATAGGCCATATCTAATGCAACGAGAATGTTTTGAATCCATACTGAGAAAATGATAGCTAACACACCTAATCCAAAGGTTACAAAACGAGAAGTGCTAATAACCTCTCTATCATTCATATCCTTCTTAAAGTAAATTTTAATAATATCATTCGTGATTAAAGTTGCAGATGCAAACAACGCTCCTGAGGCATTTGACATTAATGCAGAACAAACACCTGCTAATACTAGACCTAACATACCTGGAGGTAAGATTTCTAATGCTAAACTTGTATATGCAGATTGTGATTCACTTAAATCTGGAAGTAGTACTAATGCGCACATCCCTACAATACTTAATGCCAAAGCATAAAATACGCTATATATACCTGCTGATACCGCACTACTTTTCATAACTTTTTGGTTTTTCGCAGTAAATACCCGTTGCCATATGTCTTGAGAAACGATTAAACCAAAGAAGTATAATAAAAAGTATTGAAAAATCCGGTCCCAACCAATATTTGTTAAGTCAAGATGATTTTCTGGGACACTACTAAACAAAGTAGCCAACCCACCTACACTACTTACGCTATAAGGAAACATGATAAAGAACACACCGATAGTCATAACCGCAAATTGAATAATATCAGTTAATGTAATACTCCACATCCCGCCTAAAATCGTATAAAAGAGGACAATTCCTCCTCCTATAAGCATAGATGCTATAACAGACCAACCTAGTAAAACATGTATGACGCTACCCATACCAATTACTTGTGTGACAACGACCATAAGAGTATAAATTGCGGTAACAATCGCACTAATAAGCTGAGTTCCTTCGCCAAAACGCTTTCCAAGTAACTGGCTAATTGTGAAGACATCATAACCACTAATTTTATTAACAACTAATAAACCCAATCCGGCAATACCTAAACCCATCATTGTTACAAACCAAAAACCAGAAATACCGACATCATAACCTAAAGTTGTTGAACCCATTGTAGCAGCACCACCGATAATAACAGCCGCTAAACACCCTACATGGGTAAAGTAACCTAAACGACTTCCAGCTAGTAGAAAATCTTTTTCTGATTTTGCTTTATTAATTCCAATCACACCAACAACAATCAGAACACCAAAATAAAGGATAAGTACAGCCGTATCAAGTATGTTCATCTCATACCTCCAATGCCAAATTTTAATTCATATTCAGTTATCGCTTCATCAAGCCAAGAAATTCCTTGATCCAAATGTTCTGCATCAATATTTAATGGGGGCATCATTCTTATTACCTCACCTTTATTACCGCTTAAATAGAAAATCACTCCTTTTTCAAGACTCTTCTTTAGGATTTTCATTAATCCTTCTCCATTTGGTTCACCGGTTACTGGATCAATAATTTCAATGCCTAACATTAATCCAATCCCTCGAACAGTACCAATGACAGGGTGTTTTTCTTTTAGAACTAATAATTTATCCAATGCATAATCACCTAAAACCCTTGCATTTTCTACTAGACCTTCGTCTTTTAAAACATCAATCGTTGCACATGCAGCAGCACATGCTACAGGGTTTCCTCCAAATGTTGTACTATGGCTGCCTATTGTCCATTGCTCCATCAATTCTCTTGAAGCCACAGTCGCACTAAGTGGTAAACCACTCGCAATTCCCTTTGCGATAGCCATTATATCTGGAGTAACACCAAATCTATTTGCAGCGAACCAGTCTCCAGTTCTTCCAAAACCTGTTTGAACTTCATCAAAGATCAATAAAATCTGGTGTCGATCACAAATTTCTCGGATTTTCTGTAACCATGCTTGTGGAGGTATGACATAGCCACCTTCACCAAGTACAGGTTCTAAAATGACTGCAGCCACTTCCTCCGGAGCTACTTGATGATTAAATAATCTTTCAAAGTCTTTTTCAACATGTTCAGACCAGTACACTTCTGAGTTCAACCCTTCAGGCGTCTCAGTAGGATTTGCATATGGCAATTGATACGTCATATTTGCACCAACAGGTAAATTTCTTCTATACTTACTTTTAGAAGTAGTTAGACTCAGTGCCCCCATCGTTCTTCCATGAAATCCTCCAAGAAAAGAGATGACATATGGTCTTTTCGTAACATGTCTAGCAAGTTTCACTGCCCCTTCAATTGCTTCGGCTCCACTATTACCAAAGAAGAAGCAATCTAACGAATCTGGTAAAACCGCTTTCATTTTTTTTGCTAATTGGAGAATAGATTCATAATTTATGATACCGATAGGTCCATGTAGTAAGTTATCAACTTGATCTTTTATAGCTGCGACAACCTTTGGATGTCTATGACCTGTATTTTCTGTAGCAATCCCTGATGTAAAATCTAAATACTTTCTGCCATCAACTCCTAAATAGAATAAACCTTCAGATTTTACAACTGGTAGATTTGGAAAGTCTTTAGCCATAGTTGGTGCTAAAAGGCCTTCATCATTTAGTGTCTTCCATTCAATCATAAACACATCCCCTTTTTTATCTGAAAATTTAAAACATTGAAGATGATTTTTCCATAAATCTCACAGTTCGTCAAACATCTATCATTAATAAATTTAATAGTTAAAAAAAGTAAAAAAAGTCATGTTTATGGATTATTCATTCCCCATAAATTTATTAAAATGCAAAAATTCAAAGCTATATGCAAATGTTAAAAAACATTTTTCAATAAAATAAAATACGATATATCTAGATTTTGAGTATATCTTTACAAAGACTTTGAAAACAGTATTGAAATCATTTTTTGTATATATATTAGTAATATTCGTTGTGTTGATTCACATAGATTTTAGGTGTTAGAATGTTCATACATTTTATAAGGAGGTAGTTTAAGGTGGAAAAGAAAATTTCAATTCTAGGTGTACCTATGGACTTAGGCAATCAAGACGTGGTGTGGACATGGGGCCAAGTGCAATTCGATATGCGGGTGTAGTAGATCGATTAACACAAATAGGTCATACGGTAACTGATCATGGAGACATTGCGATTGCACCAACTGAGAAGGAAACTACCCCACTCACGAATTTAAAGAATTTAGATGCTGTAGTTAAAGCCAATTTGGATTTAAAAGAAAAGGTGGATGAGATTATTAAAGATCAAGAGTTTCCATTGATTTTTGGAGGAGACCATAGTGTTGCTATTGGAACTCTAGCAGGTGTATCTCGACATTATACCAATCTAGGTGTAATTTGGTACGATGCTCACGGTGACTTGAATGTGGCTGAAACTTCCCCTTCTGGCAACATCCATGGTATGCCACTTGCAGCTAGCTTAGGATATGGACATCCTGCACTAACGGATATTGGTGGTTATGCTCCTAAAATTAAGCCCGAAAATGTTGTCATTATCGGCGCTCGTGATCTCGATGAAAAGGAGCTCATTAAAGAGATTGGTCTTAAAGTTTATACAATGCACGAAATTGATAAACTAGGGATGACAAAGGTTATGCAAGAAACGATAAATTATTTAAAAGATACTGATGGTGTTCACTTATCATTAGATTTGGATGGATTAGATCCAAATGAATGTCCTGGTGTTGGAACTCCTGTACTAGGTGGAATTAGTTATCGCGAAAGTCATCTTGCTATGGAGATGTTAGCAGATGCTGACATGATTACTTCTGCAGAATTTGTAGAAGTAAATCCAATTTTAGATGAGAAAAATAAAACGGCTAGCGTTGCTGTAGCACTTATGGGATCTTTATTTGGTGAAAAATTATTAGACACCTCTCATCGAACAAAGAAAGAATATTCATATGTAGGAATTTAATAATTATTGGTTAACTAAATGTACCATGTCACATTTAGTATTGAAAAAATTTATGGATCATCTTGTTTAGATGATCCATTATACTTAGTAATTTCCCCCTTTACCTCTTTTTACTGGAATCCATTCTTGATCGTTGTATTTTTAGTTGAATTATTGACGCACATCCAATTAACTGCTAGTAGTTACGAAATCATTAATCTATAATATTAGTAATAAAGGTTTTAAGAGTTACTTTTAAAGTGTGTTTAAAGCAAACAACAAAGAGGAGATCGAATGGAACTTAGATATCTGAAAACATTCCAAGTTGTAGCTGAAGAATTAAATATGACTAAGGCCGCAAAACAATTGAAATATACCCAACCAACAATAACTTTGCAAATACAATCTTTAGAAAAAGAACTTAATCATACTCTCTTTACTAGAGTAGGGAAAAAGACATTTCTAACAGCTGCTGGAAGAAAACTCAAGGTTCATGTAGACAACCTATTAGTACTCGTTGAGGAAATTGAAAAAGAGATGGAGGAATTACACGGACCAACTGGGATCCTTACAATTGCTGCATCTGAATACTATTGTACAAGAAATCTTACACCAATATTAAAAACGTACAAGGAAATGTATCCTAACGTTCGGTTAAATCTTCTACCGCTTAACAGTGTTCATGCCATCCAAAGCGTAAGAGATCATGTTGCTGATATCGCTATTATTGCAAGTGAATGCAATGATATCAATTTAAGAAAAAATTTTCTAGAGGAAGAGCAGACCCTCTTAGTCGCTTCTTCAGATATTACTAAAGGTAGAAGTGTACAAGAAATTTTAATTGATTATCCATTTATCTCTTATAATGATGATTGTAGTTTTAGTAATATTATAGAACAGCATTTCAAAAAAATTGATTGTCAACCTGTATCAACCATTGTATGCGGCGGTAATGATGAAACAATTAAGCGGGCTGTGTTAAACGGCACTGGCTATGCTATCTTGGGGAAAAATGTAATAAAAAATGAACTTAACGATGAATCGATTACCATCCTACAAAAAGTTTCAGAGCCTATTATTACCTCTTCTATAAACTTGAAAATAAGGTCAGAAGAACCTAATATTCAAACGTTTAATGAACTTCTTCAAAATGCTTGGCCTTTAATTAAAACTGAGTAACTTATCACAACATTTACTATTTCTTAATGTGCCCTCATTAAGTTAGTGATGTTAGACTCAGAAAATAGGCGCAGTTTATTAAGAATACTTAGCTACTAACGAGTAATCTTAATCACATAGATTGAGCTTACTTAAGTAAGTCTCTTAATTCCTCAGTCATTTGTTCGATTAATTTAGATCTTCTATGATACTGCGCAGAAAAGACAAAAAGAAGTATGACCTTGAAAATGGAATGAATAAAATAGAACCATAATCTGGATAAGGTTCTTGGAATCAAGGAAAAGGAAAACATCATTATTGAAGCTGGTTTAAATACATTTATGGCTCTCATGAAAAGTGAGATAAGAGGATACGATTATAAATGTGAATTCTAAAGGGAATATAGCCTTGAGCTATTCACTTTAGAATTCATGATGAAATATACTAAATTCATTTCTATAGATATTGTAGCAACAATTGTTTGTGAATTGTTTCCAACTACCCAAACATGTAAATCTTTAATTGGAATCCAATATGCCCTTGTTTCAGTTGATAAAACAAATACTACTTGAAACGGAAAAATACGTCTCCATATAAATCTTGGTGAACCCGTCCATTTGGCGAGAAATGTCATTTGGTTCTAGTTGACTACAAAAGTCAAGAAGGACTCCTAGGGTCTGTCTGACCCATTCATATTCGTTTTGATGCACTATATACACCCCTTTATAGATCGCACAGATCGAAGACCACCTCATATTCATAAAAATGTCTCCCTCTATCTACGGATTAAATACGCTTTACGCGTCAATTAAATTCTCTAGCCCAATAAGAACCCGGGGACATATCAGCAATAGCAACACCAGTACTAGACTGAGACCCTATAAATTTATTATTTCCTATATAGATTCCGACATGACCATCTCTTTTATAAATATCAAAGAATACTAGATCTCTTGGCTTCATTTCACTAGGAGATACCGGTTTCCCTAAATGTTTTAAGGTTTCCGTGCTAGTAGAGGTTAATGGACCTAAATCTACCCCTACTTCCTTAAAAGCCCAATGTACAAAGGATGAACAATCAAATCTCCCTCTTGCTATATCACTCTGATTTCTACCGCCACCAAAAACATAGACAGAATTCCCAATCCATTTCCCACCTACTTCAACAACCGCAATACCGGTATTACCACCACCACCCGTATTAACAGCAACATATCCTTTGACATATTGATCTGCAAATCCGAGAACTTCTTCAACGTACCAATCGGCGTGATTATAGGCATACACAGCATCCCTTAAATTACCTTCAGCTGCACCATTTGCTTTAAGATAGTTTGCTGCGGAATAGATCGCATCTTCAATATCAAACGGATCACTTTTTCCGTCACCGTTTGCATCTACTCCATAACCACCGTATTTTGCAATAAAAGATGGATTAACGTTGTCGGAAGCTGAAATGTTTCCTGCTCCTAAACCACCACATGAAGGATGCCCCCACCCAACCCAGGTACAAGGCATGAACTGCAGGTGCCCGGCTTGCGCCAACTGGTGACAGCATCGGATTAATCGTAGAAAAACGTGTTTCGACACGATGATGCGCTGCAAAGTAAATTTCACGGTACACCATACTTTTCTTCTTCTGCCTTATAGATCGGAATGAATTGGGACGGAATTTCATTAGCACCAAATTCTGATATTTCGCGATTCGTTGTTTTAGGAACTCTATCATCCATCTGTGGTCAACATTGTCAAAGAATCCTTTAATATCTACAAATAATACATAATTTACTGATTTCTTTTCGATATAGTGGTTTAGTATTTTTAAAACATCGTGACAACTCCGATTTGAACGGAATCCAAAAGAACAGTCTAGAAAGTCATTTTCATAGATGGTATTTAGTATTTTCGTGATGCCTTTTTGTACAATTTTATCCTCATGTTCCGGTATTCCCAGTGGTCTTTTCTTGAATACACTCTAGTAAGTCTTCTGTTTGACCTACTGCATTGACTATCATCGACAACTTTTCTCCCCATCTCATCGAAATTTTTTGATCTCTAAGGTATGTAGTAGGTCCATATAAAGTATAGAGACAACAAAATATATTATGAGAAAGATGAGACAAAATGAAAACTCTTTCTACAAAAGGTATCAAAATATTACAAAAACTAAAAACCTATTTATATATAACATTCATCTTTAGTTTTAAGTTACAACACTCAAAGAACCCATGAAAAAACTACCTTGAACAATAGCTCTCCCCCCTTTATAGTAATGCGGTCTCCTTCGATAACAAGCGGATACTCTTTCCCAAGCTGTGAGTTGACATAGAATAGCGCTTCTTGAAACGCTTTTTTATTTTCTTCTTTCGTAAAATCAGTAAGTGGTTCATGAATGTATGTTTAAGGGTAAAGTGCTAAGTATCCTAAAATTTAATCGAATGCATCTTTAGTTACGCAAAATTTTTTTGCGAGTAATACGCAAGAAAAACAAGTGAAGCAAAATATTATGGCGTAAATTGATGCTTTCACTTTATATAATCGAAAAAAACGGGCGATATTCTATGCTGAAACTCTATATAGGTGTAAATATTCATAAAATTAAAGTTGGCACAGAACTTGCATTATAGGTTAGTGAAGATTAAAAAAACTAGGAGGTATATACATATGTCTTTACCACAAGGTAGGCGGAAAATTCATGCTTACGTGGCGAAGAATGGCAGCAGCACGTAACAAGATATTAGCTCGATTAGGGAGAAAAAATTGAGGTAGAGGAGAAATAATCATGATAAAAGAAATTTCAATTATCGGCGTTCCAATGGACCTGGGTCAAACTAGAAGAGGAGTAGATATGGGGCCAAGCGCTATCCGATATTCCGGGGTGAGCGAAAGACTTGAAAACCTTGGTTATATCGTTCATGACGAAGGGGATATAACAGTTGAGATTAAAGAAAGAGCAGAGAATGATGGAGAGACCAGTTTAAAGAATTTAAAAGCTGTAGCAGATGGCAATGAGAAATTGAGCCAAAAAGTAGATGAAGTAGTTCGCTTAAATCAATTTCCTTTAGTTTTAGGAGGAGATCACAGTATCGCTATTGGAACATTAGCCGGTCTAGCAAAACATTCCGAAAAATTAGGGGTTATTTGGTATGACGCTCATGGTGACTTAAACACAGCAGAGACGTCACCTTCAGGAAATATACATGGTATGTCTTTAGCAGTAAGTTTAGGAATTGGTCATCCTGTGCTAACCAATATTGGGGGTTATACTCCAAAAATAAAGCCCGAGAATATTGTTATTATTGGTGCTCGTTCCTTAGATCAAGGCGAGAAAGATTTAATTAAGCAAAAAGGTATTAAAGTATACACCATGCACGAAATCGACCGATTAGGTATGACGAAAGTAATAGAAGAAACGATTGCTTATTTAAAAGAACGTACGGATAATGTGCATTTATCACTTGACTTGGATGGGCTTGATCCAGACGATGCACCCGGGGTAGGCACGCCTGTTATAGGAGGTATTAGTTACCGTGAAAGCCATCTTGCTATGGAGATGCTATCTGAAGCTAATATAATTACGTCTGCAGAGTTTGTAGAGATAAACCCAATATTAGACGAGCGTAATAAAACAGCTGCAGTCGCTGTCGCCTTAATAAGTTCATTATTGGGAGACAAACTACTTTGATCTTATTTCTTGTATAAAAGAGATAAATCGTTGAATATGGAAACCGTTACTAAGTTAAGTAGTAATTATAATCTCCATTTTAAAAATTCTAATTTACACAAATAAGTGTTCTTGTGCAATAAATCTATAAAGCTTAGATATAGTATTATTTTAATAAAGGTGTGTGATTGAAATTTTGTTGCCCCCCTAATGGACGCTATTTTACTTCCTATGTGTAGAATATACATTTCAAGTCTTGTGTACAGGAAGAATAAAAAGGATTTAACAAAACATTTACTCATTTTGCTGAAAGGAAAAGAGATCATGTATGGATCATGTATTTTCCTAAGTACTTTAAAGTTAAAGATATAGAAGAAATTCAATCATTTATAATGGTTTGTCTGTCTGCTTCTTTTTCACCAGAACCGTTTTTGCTTCTAGACTATTAGTTTAAGCTAGAATATATGGAAAATGGATTATTTCTCTATTCCAGGGTAGCGTCAGGAAAATGCGAATTTACAACGCTAAGCACATTTCCTGAACGATTACCCTAATTTTAACAACGTTAAGAAAGTTTCAATGGTCTTAAAGAATCTAATGAGGCCATCTTTTCCGAATTAAAATGGTATTCTCCCCGTAAATTTATTTGCTCCCATCCTAAAAGAGATATATGGTGCAATAAGTCTGTATTAAAAATCTCCTGAACCTTTTTGATATTCAATCGCTTTTGTTAAATGTAGAGTATTCCAAACACTACTGGCATTAATAATTATGTTTAATGCACTGGCTCTTTGCAGTTGATGTTGTAGAGTTCTTTCCCGAAGTTCATCTTGTTTTCCAAAGAAGATCGCTCTTGCGAGACACTATTTAAATCCACTGATTTCGTATTTATACCACCCTTACTTTTCAATACATTTTACTTTGTATTCTCCAAGTTGAATGGAATTTTCGATTTCTTCATACTCACTTTTACTTATAGGGACAAACCGTAGATAGTGAACCGAAGATAAATGAATCAGGTTAGTACTTTCCGGATCATATAATTTTAGAGGGATTTGACCTATAATTTGCCATCCTCCTGGTATTCCTAGATGATTATGGATTTTCAGTCTTCTTAGAAATAAACGTTCCCCTTCCAACTAACTTCCGTATCAAATAGTTAAAGAAATGATAGTGTTATTCAAAAAATTTAGAATAATAGTAATCTTCATTGATATGAAGTATATAATGCATTATAATTATTAATATGAAGTATTAACTTCACTATTTTGTTAAAAAAAGGAGGATACAATGCTTCAAAAAAGATTAACCCAGTCAATTAAAGAGAACTTTGCATCTTTATCCCCAGGGCAGAAAAAAGTTGCTGAATTTCTTATCCAACATACGGATGAAGCAGCATTGCTTACTGCCTTTCAGATCGGTCGTAAGGTAGGAGTAAGTGAAACAACTGTTATTCGGTTAGGGTATGCTCTGGGATTTAGTGGTTATTCTCAAATGCAGGAGATTCTTCGTAATGATTGGCTTGTACATAAACAACCAATTTTAGGTGAAGGTGTTTCTATACAAGGAGAAGTCGAAGAAGAAAATATCTTCTACAAAGTAATTGATCAAGAGAGATTAATTTTGCAACAGTTATTGGGGCAATTAAACACTGATACGATATGGAAAGCTGTAGATGCATTCGTTCGAGCAGATCGGATTTATATCGGTGGATTTGGAAGTTCCTATGCTGCTGGTTATTGGTTTTATTACGCATTAAAGCAATTGAGAGATGATGTATTTCTATCAAGCCCGACCGGCTTTTCACCAGAGGATATATGTGAATTAAACGAGAATTCTATTGTTGTTATTTTCTCTTTTCCTCGTTACAGGAAAGAAGCTCTTAATTTAGCAAACTGTGCGAAAAAGCAACAATCTAAAATTATCTCCATTACGAATCACCAGCTATCACCTATTGGTCAACTGTCAGAAATCACACTGACAACAGAGGAACATATGGAGTCTGGACACCATTCTATTGCTTCAGTCGTTAGCTTGTTAGAAGTGATTATTACTGGAATCCAATATCGAGATCGTGAAAGAATTAGTAGTCGTCAACGAAAATTAGAACAACTATATACAGATCAAGGATTATTCCTCGAGTAGTAGCAAAAATTTTTAAGATAAAATACAAAATAAGGTGGAAAAACATATGAATGGTCAAGCAAAGACAAAAGAAAATGTTCAGTTGAAGTCGTTTGCTATCAATGATTATATGAAATTTATACTCCCTTCATTAGTAGGAATTATTTTATTCATGATACCTATCACATCAGGCGATGGAATTACAATCCCCGTTGCCTATCTAGCCAATCAAATGAATTTGCTGTTAGGTGATGCTATTCCTACACTTACTGTCGTGATTATTTCACTTTCTGTCATAGGATCTTTCATAGCGGTGGTATTTAAGCCGAAATTTATTACAGAAAGTCCTTATCTTAATAAATTATTAAACGTTAGTAAGTTTTGGTTAGTGGCACGTATCCTGGGGATGGTTTTTGCGATTATCACGCTTTATGAACTTGGTCTAGAATGGATCTTTTCAGAGAATACGGGTGGTCTATTAATTTATGATTTAATCCCAATTCTATTTACTACTTTTCTTTTAGCTGGTCTTTTATTACCTCTTCTCTTGAATTTTGGTTTACTAGAGTTTTTTGGGTCTTTATTAATGAAAGTTATGAGACCTGTATTCAAATTACCTGGGCGTTCTTCACTAGACTGCTTGGCTTCATGGGTTGGAGATGGAACAATTGGTGTTCTATTAACGACTAAACAATATGAGGAAGGCTATTATACAAAACGTGAAGCTGCGATTGTTGCAACCACTTTTTCAGTTGTTTCGATTACGTTTACAATCGTAATTATCTCTTATTTGAATTTAGAGCAATATTTTATTCATTACTATTTAACAATTATTTTCACTGGTCTAGTTGCAGCAGTCATCATGCCACGTATTCCACCGTTATCTAGAAAAGCTAACACTGGTTATGAAAAAACTGAATTAAAAGTGGAAAGTTCGATTCCTTCTAACATTTCAACCGTTAAATGGGGATTAAACCAAGCTGTAAGAAAAGCTCAAACAAATGATCGAGTATCTACTATCTTTAAAGAAGGAATTCAAAATGTTTTTGATATGTGGCTAGGCGTATTGCCAATCGTTATGACAATCGGAACAATTGCGTTAGTCATTGCAGAATATACTCCTGCTTTCACTATTCTAGGGAAACCATTTGAACTTATCCTAACGTTGATGCAGGTTCCTGAAGCGCAAGAAGCTGCCCAAACGATGGTTGTAGGATTTGCAGATATGTTTTTACCCGCTGTTATCGGAAGTGGAATTGAAAGTGAGTTAACGAGATTTGTCATTGCCTGTGTATCTGTAACTCAGCTTGTTTATATGTCTGAAATGGGTGGGTTATTGCTAGGTTCTATACTGCCAATTAGTATTAAGGATCTTATTCTTATTTTCTTAATTCGTACGATTATCACACTACCAATCGTGGTTGTTATTGCTCATATGATTTTTTAAAGTTTTCAAGGGAGGAATAATTAATTGAAGTTAAACCTTAATAGTTTTATTGATCTGCATAGAGAACGTATTTTACAAACATATCAAGAGCTCCATCACCTTGCTGAACCAAGCTGGAAAGAAGAAAAAACATCTACTTATATTCAAAACAGGCTCTTGAGTGCAGGTCTGAACGTAAAATCCTTTGAAGGACATTATGGCTTGATTGCAGAGATTCAAGGAAAAAAACAGGATGTTATTGCTTTTCGTGCTGATATGGATGCATTAGTACAAGAGGTTAAAGGAGTGGTTCGTCCGAATCATTCCTGTGGTCATGATGCACATAGTACGATGACTTTGTTTACTGCCCTAACTTTGGCAGAAAACAACCTTTCACCTACACATACAATTCGGTTTATTTTTCAACCTGCTGAAGAAAAAGCTGAGGGTGCTTTGCAAATGGTGAAGGAAGGTGCTTTGCAAAATGTAAAATTTCTTGGCGGCATTCACTTACGCCCATCTTTGGAAATTCCTTTTGAAAAGGCCTCACCTGTGATCATGCATGGTTCAACCGTTAGTTTAAAGGGTGTTATAAAAGGCCGTCCGTCACATGGTGCAAGACCGGAAGAAGGAAATAATCCGCTTGAAGCTGCAGCCCTGTTAATACAAGCGATTAAAGAGACTCATATAAAAGACGCTGCTCCCTACTCTATTAAAATAACGGAACTCCATGGTGGAGAAGCGTCCAATTACATTCCGGAGACAGCTCGTTTCACGTTTGATCTTAGAGCCGTTTCCAATGATACGATGACAATTCTAATTGAAGAAGCACAAAAGACCATTCAAAAAGTGGCAGAGTTAACCAAGACAAAGATTCAAATTTTCCTTGAGGAACATTCACCCGCTGCTGTAATAAATGATATAGCAATTGCTTTAGCAGAAAAAGCGATTGTTTCAGTTCTTGGAGAAGAAAACTTTGTTCCTACTTGTGTTTCTCCAGGAGCAGAAGATTTTCATTTTTATACTTTAAATAGTCCAACTCTCGCAGCAACTATGATCGGATTAGGTTGTGATCTTAAACCCGGTTTACATCATCCGAACATGACTTTTAATCATGATGCATTAATATATGGAACAAAAATAGTAACACAACTATTAGTAGAAGCTGATCATAAACAATGGTAAGTCCCCATTCTAACAATAAGGAGGAAAACCTTTGACCAACAAGATTTTATCATCACTATCAATTCGTAGTCTTCAAACAGTTGAAGAATTAGAAGACGTTCGTAAATTAGAAGCTCTCGTTTGGAGTATGGAGGATTCGGTTCCTGTCACACAAGTTGTTGCTTCTATCAAAAATGGTGGATTTGTTTTAGGTGCGTATTTAAACGGATTTCTTATTGGGTTTCAATATAGCTTTCCAGGTTTTGATGGAAAGAAAGTGTATCTTTATTCCCATAGTTTAGGGATTCACCCAGAGTATCGGAAATTTGGAATCGGTGAAAAACTGAAGCTTGCACAAAAGGAATTAGCGATTCAAAAAGGCTATGATCTAATTACTTGGACATTTGATCCATTAGAAACGGTAAACGGGAATTTGAATCTACACAAGCTCGGTGCGGTTTGTTCTAAATATGTAGAAAATGCTTATGGAGAGATACCTGATGATTTAAATGCAGGGATTCCTTCAGATCGCTTTTTGGTTGAATGGTGGATTAAGGAGCCAAATCAAACTGAAAAGAATAACCATACGAACATTCTTCCTTTAACCATAAAAACAGTCCATGAAAATGATTACATTCTTGCAGCACAAATAGATCTAACACATGAAAACAATAAATTATTGGTCCCTGTACCTGGTAACTTTCAAGAAATTAAGAAAAAAGATTTTTCTAAAGCGATTGAGTGGCGGAAAACAACACGGCAAGTTTTTACACACTATTTAACTCTAGGTTGGATCGTCACTGACCTATTGAGAGATTTCGAAAATCAACATCAGTACTTATATCTCTTAGAGAATAAAATACAAGGGGATAACAAAAATGGAAATTAAACAAATCATTTTAAGACATATCAAAATGGAGCTATTAAACCCATTTACAACTAGCGTTGGGACGGAATTCGATAAAGACTTTATTCTAGTAGAAGTCAAATCAAAGAGTGGTTTATCAGGTTGGGCGGAGTCTGTATCAATTATGGAGCCTATTTATAATGAAGAAACTGTAAAAACCAATTGGCATATAATGGGTGATCACTTAATTCCCCTATTATACCAATCCCCCATCCTACACCCAGATGAAGTTTCTGAACGCTTTAAGCCTATTCGTGGTAACTTTAACGCAAAGGCGGCACTAGAAAGTGCAATTTGGGACCTTTATGCAAGGGAACAAAACATCCCTCTTGCAAAGGCTTTAGGTGGAGAAAAAAATACAATTGAAGTAGGAATAAGTGTCGGTATTCAAAATTCAGAGCGAGACATGCTTTTACAAATTGAAAGATACTTAAATGAAGGCTATAAACGTGTGAAAGTAAAAATTAAGCCTGACTGGGATATCCATATTTTAAAAGCAATCCGTAAAGAGTTCCCCCATATTCAACTTATGGCAGATGCCAATTGTGCTTATACACTTCTTGATATAGACCATCTTCAAGCATTAGATGAGTTTGATTTAATGATGATTGAACAGCCTCTCGATTGTGATGACATTATCGACCATGCGACATTACAAGCAAAGCTAAAAACGCCAATATGTCTAGACGAGAGTATTCACACAGTTGAAGATGCAAGAAAAGCTATTGAACTTAGAAGCTGTAAAATTATCAATCTGAAAATTGGTCGCGTCGGTGGACTAACAGAGTCTAAAAAAATCCATGACCTATGTAAAAAGCATAATATTCCATTATGGTGTGGTGGAATGCTTGAAGCAGGAATTGGAAGAGCCCACAATATCGCGATAACGACTCTGTCCAACTTTACTTTACCAGGTGACACAGCTCCTTCATCTCATTACTGGAAACAAGACATCATTGAACCTGAAGTGACAATGAAAAATGGATCTATTTATGTACCAGAAAGCTCTGGAATTGGGTATGAGCCTAATCGAACTACGATTGAGAACTTAACTTTATATAGTAAAATGTTTAAAAACACATCATACTAATCCTATTTGCTTTAATTCTTCTACAATAAAAGAGACTAATAAAAAAGATAGGGGCTGAATTAATTCAGTCCCTATCTCTGAATCATTAACATATATATTATAAACTGTTTGAAAAGTGTTCATCTAACCACCTCTATCCAAAAGTGGTTATCTAGTAAAAGTATGGTCGAAATGGTGGATCTCAACATGTCTCATGGAGGTCAACCCTCCTATGTCTCACAGAGTCTTTGCTCCAAAATTCCTTCGTCCAACCTTTCCATGAGGTGGATGTCAGTGATTCTACCCAACATTTAGTATAGATTTTTTAGACCAAAACCTTTTTTAAATTAGTAAAATTTCTTCTTTTTTCTTTTTTCGAGATCTTGCCATTCGTAACATCAAAAGAGGTAGAAAAAGTCGATTCGTGTTGAATAAGATAGCCTTATTTGATCGAGATTGACTCCCCATACTCTTTGATGGATAATTTTACGTTGTATTTAATCGGAACCTCACTAAATGTTTGGTCCCAATCTTTTTTGACCTTTTCCCATACTTTAGGGTGCTCAATTCTTAATCGGTTTCCGAATCCAGCAACGTCGACTTGGTATTCCTCTTGCATTTTTTCTACTGCATTCTTCATCAAGCGCTTCACTTCTTTTTCAGCTGCTTTTTCTGCTTTCTTTAGAAATTTATCTTCAGAAGGCTTCCCCGAAATCACCCAATTTTCAGATAGACGCCCTTCTGATTCGATGTTTACATCAAAAGAGATGTTACTTCCTTTAACACGGGGTTGAATCATGCTTTTCATAGACGCTATCTCATATATGATCGGTTGACCTGTCTCTTGATCAAAGGTTTCTACTATACCAGCTTTACCTTTTCCGGTTATCCAGGTTATGCCCTCCAATTCCTCTTCACTTAAAAAACCAATCAGTTTTTTTGTATTTCCTTTGATCACGGCAGCTCCTGCAAATTTCACCTCTCCATTTCTTGAGCTCAGATTTTGCAAGAGAAAACTGGATCCTGATTGCAACTTGCCCGTTAATTTAGCGAGCGACATAGAAGGCAAATTCATTGTCGTTTGTGGATTCTCTGACATTTCGGCCAATCGAAACGATGGAATAACGGATGGTTCCTTTGATTCCAGAGCCTCGCTTGCCCTTCCCTTGGCGATGAACACAAGACGGCTACCTCTAATAATGCTATTTCGAAATTGCAAATCAAGCAGTTGTTGTAAATTAACCTCTCTTGAGAGATCCTCTCCAATGATCATCAGTTTTTGATGCCCACCGTAAACTATTCCCTCCCTTTTTAATGTGAACTCCACAGCTGTTGCTCTGATGGAAGCTCCTGTTTCAGACACATTAATGTAAGATTTTTGTTGTGATCCCCCTCCCTGATTACTCGAACCCATTGCTATTGGATTAATAATTTGCCAGGTTAATGTTAGGGGAGTGTTTTTTTGATATTCGCCTCTATCTATTGATTCTTCTCCTTTATCCAATGCCGCACCTACGATCAAGTTCATATCTTCAATTTCATGACTGCTCCAGCATCCTGTAAGAGACAAGAGCAAAAGAACTGACAGTGAAACCGAGAGAAACCGTACATTGTTATGACTAATTCTCATGCTTCCCCCCCCCTTTCAATCTCGAAATAATGAGAAGTAGCAGTGGCATCATACCAAATAAATACAACGCGACTTTACCAAGCATATCCCCCAGACTAAATACGTCATTAACATTTTTTGGGATCATGGCAATGATATACATAACTGGAAGCAAGCCATACATAAATGGATAAATGTTCTTTTTGAAGAGTTGAGCCAGTCCCAAAGCAGCAGCATAGTAACTAATGGTAAAGCTAGCAAATATTTGCATAACCCATATCGTGAGCAACAAAGAATCATACCGTTCAAATATCAAACCAGTTATTTCAAAACTTCGTATGAGATCAATTGTCGGCCATGTTCTCGTTACCACTCCATCGACGGATAACGCTCCGATGACCATCACGACTGTCATCATGTAAAAGATCAAGGGAATGGCTATTCCAACCAGAACTACTTTTACGGCTTTGTTTGGCTGTTTCATAAACACCAAAAGGAGAAACATGATTTCAAAACCTGTATACGAGAGAGCCGTTGTCTCTATTCCCTTTAGTACCGGTATGACTCCCAATCCTAGTACCGGGCGTAGATTATCCAACTCAAATATTTTGAAGCTTAGAAAGGCAACCAGAAAAAAAAGGATGACTGTAATAGGGAATATAATTTCAAACAGACGGGCGATCGGATTGATACCGCCCCTGATAAAATAGAGACCTATCCACATAAATGGCAGGATGATGGCCCATTTGGGGGTGCCTTCCAGCAAAAACACGCTAATAACGTCTGCCAATGCACGGACCTGATACCCACAAATTATAAAAAAATAACATACAAGGAGTAGACTAAGTAACCCTCCTCCCCATTTTCCTACTATATCTTGGCTGTATTGATAAAAGGTTTTTTCAGGAAACTGTTGACTTAATTTAACAATGATAACTCCTGCTATCATTGCGATCAGACCGCCTAAAATAACACTTATCCATACATCTGGTGTATTTACCTTTTCCACAGATGTTCGGGGCAAGGTGAGAAATCCAGTTCCAAGTATAAAATTGACAACGATAACCACTGCTTGCGAAGTCGTAATTCGGTCTTTTGGACTGACTATCATCTGATTCACTTCCTTTCATAAGGAGCTATCCTTTACGTGTGGTATCTTTCGTATGCATCATCTTCGGACGACGCTTCATCATCATAAGTGGCATACGAACCATAAAATCTTTCCAGTCACTTAATCGATAAGGCACAGCCGGACTTATATAAGGTACGCCAAAACTCTTCAGCTTCACCAAATGACTGCAAAGCAAGAGGAAAAACAGAATGATTCCATACAACCCAAACACGGCAGCACAAAACATGACTACAAAGCGAAGCATGCGCAACGTTGTTCCGGCACCATACTGTGGGATGGAAAAGGAAGAAATGGCGGTTATCGCCACTACGATTACCATAATTGGACTGATAATCCCGGCTTGTACGGCAGCTTCCCCAATGATCAGTCCGCCGACAATCCCCATCGCGGGGCCAATCGGTTTGGGCAAGCGCAGCCCGGCTTCCCGCAAAATTTCGATGGCTACTTCCATAAACAGTGCTTCAATAAGTGCAGGAAACGGTACACCTTCCCGTGTACCTATGATGGACATGGCTAGCTTGGTTGGGATCAATCCTGGATGAAACGAGGTAAAGGCAATATACATGGAAGGAGTAAAAAGAGCAATAAAGGCTGCTACATAACGCAATAGACGGATGAGCGAAGCCGGCAACCACCGCTCATAATAGTCTTCAGGCGATTGCAACATCATACTAAATGTAACCGGAGCGATCAAGGCAAAAGGCGTCCCGTCTAACAAGATTGCCACCCGTCCTTCCATCAAGGCACCGATAACACGGTCGGGGCGTTCGGTACTCTGTACTTGCGGAAAAGGACTGAGGTAATTATCTTCGATGAGTTGCTCTACATAGCCTGATTCCGGTACATGATCAATATCGATTTTCTTAATTCTTTTCTTTACCTCTTCCACTAATTCCGGATCAGCCACATCTTTAATAAAGGCAATGACAAGCTCTTTTTTTACACGCTTTCCTACTTGGAAATTTTTTAATGATAAAGACCCCATTTCACCACTTTGACGCAAAAGGGCTGTATTATCGCTTAGCGTTTCGGTGAAACCTACCCGAGGACCTCTGACCAATGCTTCTGATACGGGCTCTTCAATATTTCTTGTTTTCCCTTTGGCTGTTCCAAGTATTAACACATCAGATGATCCATCGATCAAAAGCGCAGTTGAACCAGTCAATACTTTTAACATCAAATCTTCTATGTTATGAACTTCATCTAATTCACTAATTGCTAGGACTCGATTTTTAATAAATTGTTTTGAAACAGTCCCTTTCACAAAAGATGGTTCCTGTTTATATTCTTCGGAAAAATCTAACATTAGGAATTTCATAATATGTTTGTCTATGAGCTCTTTATCTGACAACCCGTTCATAAAAATGATGGCCGCCCTAATGCCTGTGTTCCCTATATCAAACTCCCGAAAGTGCACATCTGAGTTATGACTGATTTCTTGCTTAACAAGTTCCAGATCCAAGGTGAAATCACCCGTAAAATAACCTGTTGAACCTTGAGAAGGCTTAAATTTCTGCTTTTCAACACTTTGACTGGCATGTTTTTGCATTTGTCTTTTCTTTAATTTCCACCATCTCATTCTTATCACTCTTCCTCTGATTTACGGACCCAATTAAAAAATCTCGTGATCACATACGGAATGAAACATGCCATTAAAGCTTGCAAAAATACTTTCCAGTCTGGAAGGTAGGAAACCATTATTTTCCACATTTTAATCACCCTATACATGCCCCATATCAGCAACTGACATAAGCTAAACTCTGTAAAATTTTGTTATTTATTTTTTAACGAAAGTTCCTAAATTGTTAACGTCAATCCCATTCGATATTGTACATTATAAGATCCAGTTAACACGGAGCCCCTTTGCCTAAAGTTACGATTTCCGATCATAATTTCATTTCATTGATATCATTATTACCTTATATTCTGAATTTTAAACTATTCTGAATTTTAAACTATTCTGAATTCTCGAACCAGAACCATTTATTTCCTATCAATAATGCCAGAAACCAATAAATGTAAGAATCACAAAACGAATCCTCAACGTTTGTTCTTCCTTAAAGCGTGCATCAAATATGAAAGTTATTTCTTCCAGAAAACTTTAGCTATCTGAAATAATCTTTCTTTACGTGTCTTATTGTTTCTTAAATCTAATTTGACCACTTTCTTATCCCTTTTTGAAAAAACAATGGCTCATAAATCAAAATATCTCACTAAAATACGGAATAACAAGGTTTAGACCTCCTCCAGTTAGTCAAAAAAAGCGATTCTTCTATTGAAGAATCGCCACCTTATTGTTCAGCCCTTCCCTTACTTTCTCGAGATTTTATCTTTTTTTTCTTAGATAAATCGGGATTTGTTATGATGGAAACTTTTACCATTTTAAATCCGTATTTTCCTAGACGCTACCAAATACATCTGGTAGCTTTATGGGTAACAAAGTACCATTTATAAGATCCTTCTCCAACAATAGTCCAGAAAGATCTGGTGCCTTAGAGATAACAATCCAAAAACCACGCCAACAGGAGTTTATTTGAAATATTGAGATACTAAATCAAAGTGGGGGTTACAGTTGCAAAATCAACCAAACCGAATACGATCGACCGTGAGTAACAAATCTAGCTGAATGAAGCTGGCTTTTTAAACTCATGGCGTTTTTCTATTCGCTTTTCAATTATTTCTAATGCTTGCTTATCATTAAGTAATTTTTGTTTATTCTCTTGTACTAGCTCTTTAAATGATTTTTTATACCTACGATGATTCCACAACATTATAACGCTCCTTTAATTTCTATTGATTCTAAGGCGGAATGTACTTTGTTAAGATAAATTTGTAGACTTAATTTAAAAAAATAAAAAAATATTTAAAGAATGGGATAATTCTGTCTTTTAATACGTCATTGATTTGACTTTCATTTGTGACATTACATTTTTTGATTAACTACCAATGATCTTAGTCATGTGAATAAGAAATTCCTTAAAACTTTGTACTGAAGGGATTTTTTATAGTTTCTAGATTATCCAATCATTTTTTCTCTTATTTCCTGATCTATGCTTCTATTCTCCTCATATTTTTTATCAGACCAAATCCAATGAAAGTTATAGCAATTCAAAATCCCCAAAACACCATCGAAATAAGGGTCATAGTGTCTTCTCTTCACATCAAAAAATAGGTATGGTGCAAACCTTGAATGTTGTCAAAATATAAATAAAATATAAGGATAATAGCGAATTATTTCAGTTTTGTATACCATAAAAACTCTGTATTAAGTTTTTTATTCAAAATAAAAATCACTCATGAAATAGGTAATATTCATAGTAGTTTGGCTCACCTAAGTCTTTTTGCACCAGCACCGTATAAGCGGCCCACCCATTTCGTTTTCAAAGATATTTTTCAAAGCTGTAGCAAGATGCGCACCAACAGACGATTCAATCATAGAACCGATTATACACTCCATCCCAGCCATTTCCGTCTGGCCAACCAGTTTAGGCAATGGATAGATTCCTCCACATTCTTCAGCTCTTTTGATTTAACTTTGCTAATTTAGGATGTTGATCATTTCGTCAAATAATCTGAGTGAATGCTTACATGCTCACTACTGTATGCCTGATAAGAATTTATTCCAATTGGTAAGGAGCGAATTTCACAAATTATCTTTTGTAACTTGATAATTTCCTCATCTAATTTCTGGCTGACTTTTATGACATCAGGATCAGATAATCCTTTGTTCCTTGCCAATTCGTACATATCCTGGCGATATTTATTGATACACTGACTTAAATCTAAGATACTCTTAAGAATCATTAATTTCATCTTCTTTCGTTACAAATGTCCTAGATTCATATAATCATAAGCTATATTGTTCCCAGAGATAATTTGCCGTTAAAAATGCGGATAACTCTTTGCTTTTTTGTTTCCTTTCTTTACGCATTCTTGCTCGTTCTGGTGCGGTTTCATGTAGTTTTTTCTCTTCTTCTGTTTGTGGAATGACTTGTGGAACACGTGTTGGATGTTTATGTTCATCAAGTGCGACAAATGTTAAGAGGGCAGTCGCTGCAATTTTACACTCACCGCTTTTTAAGTCTTCAGCAATAATTTTTACGAAAATCTCCATTGATGATGTGCCTGTCCATGTTACATATGATTCAAAACAGACGGAATCTGTTGTTTGAATGGGATGTAAAAAATCAATTGAATCTGCTGATGCAGTTACACATTCTCTTCGACTATGACGCGCTGCAGAAGTTGACGCAACTTGGTCCAAATTACTCATTAGCCGGCCACCAAATAATGTATGGTGATTATTTACATCGTTTGGGAATACACGGCTTGTTCGTATCACTCGTGATTCTTTGCAATATTTTGCTTCCATGAACACATCTCCCTAAAACATATCGATGATAGATTTATTATATTGACAATTACTTGCTACTAACCTACGCTCTAATATATTTTTGAAAAGGAATCATCTACAGTATCAATTGAAGATGATTCCTAATTATTATGATTCAACTAAACAATAATCATTAAAGTAAATCACTTCGGTAAGGATTTTATAACCTTGAATTCTCTCGAAAGCTTCTTTGGCTTCTTTTTCATTGTCAAACTCAAACATTTTAATGTTGTTCGTTGAATGGGCAGTAATGATCCACACGAAGAATTCCCTCCATTAAAAGATTTCTTTTGAATTCACACAGATTAATAGAAATCAGCATTTTATACCCAACCCCTGAAATGCGAAGCTTCAGCATGTTTTCTTATGCCAACCATATATGCCGCCAAACGCATATCAACTTGATGAGTCTGTGATGTTTGATAGATCGTTTCAAAGGAA
>JBNJJO010000056.1:0-23562 GCA_051750265.1 Bacillota bacterium
ATTAACTTTTAAAATGTCCCAATTAAATGTTCCAATTTAAAACTGATTATGTTGTATTTTGATAGTATTTCAGATTAAAACGTAGGGGGATAACTGAGGAGCAATTTTTATAGTACTTTCGTATTTTTCATATTCAACAGCAAGAGGAACTTAATGCAAGATCAGCCTTAACGTTAAATAAAGGTCAATGTTAAGGTTGATCAAACTGAAAATGTTTAAGAATTAAAAACCCTAAATGATTGTATAAAAGAGCAAACCTTTTACGGAGTTTGCTCTTCTTTTAGAGATCGATATAATGTTGCAGCTGAAACCCCTGTCGCTTCCTGAATTTCCTTCACTGTCATCCGTTTAGAATGGTACATTGCAATAGCTTGATTTAATTTTTGCTGATTAACCTTAGGTCTTCCACCTTTACGACCTCGCGCTCGGGCTGCCTTCAGGCCAGCCAGTATAATAAATTAGATCAAAATACGGTTGTCAATGACGGTGAATTAAGTTATCGATTTGACTATGATGAACGTGGGAATGTAAAAACATTTACGTCTGGGAATGGAGCAGGGGCTTCATTCAAATATGACGATCGTGGATTAGTTTCAACAGTTAATTGTGGGGATAAAAGAAGGTACCGATCTTTTAGATGAAACCTATAGCTATGATGCCAATGGAAATCGTACACAAATTAAGTATCAAGATGGTAAAACGATATCATATGAGTATGGTCAATTAGATCAGCTTTTGAAAGAAACATTAAAAGATGGAACAGTTTTAGAGTATTCCTATAATGGATTTGGAAACCGTACCCTTGTTAAAAAGACACTAGGTGGACAAATAACAAGTACAGCAAGCGAGTATAATATAGCAAACCAGCTCACAAAGTTTGGGACAGAAACAATCACATACGATCTAAACGGTAACCGTACTGAAGACGGCAGTTTTATCTACAGCTGGAATTCACAAGATCAACTTGAGTCCATTACGAAGAAAGGCGAAAGTTCACCATTTGTAACTTACAAATATGATGAAGACGGTAGACGTATTCAAAAGACAGTTGGCACTTCTGTTACAAACTATTTTTATGATGGAGATAGTTTAAATGTTTTATATGAAACAGATGGACAAAACCAAGTTGTAAGATCCTATATCTATTCTGAATCAGGTCAGTTGTTATCGATGGTTAAAGGTACTGAAAAGTATTTTTATCATTACAACGCACATGGTGACGTGATTGCCCTTACCGATAAATCTAGTAATGTTGTAGCAACTTACGAGTATGATGCTTGGGGTAATGTACTAAAGGCTGAAGAAACAACTGCAGTTAAAGATAATCCATATCGTTACGCAGGTTATCAATTCGATCACGAAACTGGAATGTACTATTTAATTTCTAGGTATTATCAACCTACTCATGGTGTATTTTTATCACTAGATCCTGATCCTGGTGATGAGGATGATATTCTTACTCAAAATGGTTATACTTATGCGAATAACAATCCAGTAATGTTAGTTGATCCAGATGGGCATTGGGTATGGTTAGCAGTAAATGCTGGTTTTGCTGCGTATGACGGTTATAAAGCATATAAGTCAGGAAAGAGTAAAAAGGCTATAGCATGGGCAGTTGCTTCTAATTTTGTAAAGGTAGGTTATATTAAAAAAGCTGGAAGAGTATTAGGTGCAGTCAAAAAGGCAAAAAAAGCTAAAACAGGTTCGTATACTGTTTTTTATAAAAGTGGAAAAACATATAGTGGAAAAGGTCCAAAAAAACGTGCTAGACAGTCTGGCAGATACCATGCTAAAAAAAATAAAGATGTAGTGAGAAGGATTCATTGGACCCCTGCTAAATCAGATAGAGATGCCTTTATTCAAGAACATCATAGAATAACAAGATATGGTGGGCCAAGATCATCTCGAAATTATAATACAAGACATAGTCCAGGTAGAAAGTATATTAGATAAGGAGTAAAGAAATGTCAAGAATAAGAAAGACTTTTCCAGATAAAAAAGGTGTAATTATTGAATCCGATAGTATTTCTGATTATGTAAAATTTATTCAAGAGAATAATATCGAAGAAATACAAATTAGTGATCTTTTTTATCATGAAAAAGGTCTAGAATTTTTGTTAAGTGTTCCCAAAATTAAAAAGATCAATGTTACTTCTCTTAAAATAAAAGATTATAGTAGCTTATATGAATTAAATCATTTAGAGGAACTTGAACTTGATGAGCCAGAGGGAACATTTGATTTTACAAAGATGAAATCAAATTTAAAAAGTTTATCTTTAGGTTGGAATAAAAATGTAGTAGGTCTCGGCTCATTGAGGGGTTTAAATAATTTAAATATAAGTAATTATAAATCTAAGCAAAATGAAATCCTAACTCTTTTGCAATCTAATTTAAATCTACAATCACTGGATTTAAACTCATGTAAAGTTGATTTTAGATTACCCTTAGAAGAATCTTTTAATTTATATAATCTTAAAAGTATAGAAATAACCAAGATGGAGAGTAATTCCTGTAATATTTTAATAAACTCATCACCAAATCTAGAAAGTATTACTTTAGATAAAATTCGTAATGGGATAGACTTTTTAAAATTACAATTTCATGAATCTTTTAAAGAGTTGGTTATCTCTGGTATTAAAGGAGTTGAAAATATCCATTTACTAAATCAATATGATCAATTAGAAAGGTTAGTTATTTTAAAGTGTACTTTTGATGATAATTCCTTATCTGATTTAAAAAAAGAGTACATTAAATAAATTTATTGTTAATCATTTAGTTTTAGTTGGTAGAAGATTGGTTATCCTCTCAATAATTTAATTAGTAACAAAGATAAGTTGAAGAGCTCTGTGTACTATCGCAGAGCTTTTTGTAATTTTGATGGTAAAATATGCTTCTATATTCTAGCTTTGTATCTCGAAGTCCGGCGAATTAGGTGTTAAAAAGACAACTTTTTATAAGCTAGTTAAGGAATATGAAAAAGACTTTAAAAAGGTCACTATATAATAGAAGAAACCCTTCAATAAAAAGGGGAATACATTATTAGCTTTGGGATGAATAAATAAGGTGCAAATCTTCAACAAACGGGCCATTGTGTTTGGACTTTCGCCAGGGTTTTCGCGTAGCTTGGAAAGCTATGTGCATGCTAAGTTTTTATGGCTCGAATGATTCGTTAAGAACGTACTGTCAGGCTTGAGCCTGATTTTTTTAAGGAAGATGTTCATTATTTAGTTGTTTTGATTTTTGCTTTAATTCCTTCTTTACCTACCATTAAAATAAACTTATTTTACCAATTTCATAGATTTATAAACATCTATTTTTAAATTTGTAATAATTGTTTTGAATGGAAATCTCATGGAAAATAGTGAAAAGGTTATAGATGACTATGGTCCCGTTTGATAGAATGGATATAAAAATATATTTCAAAATAAATTCTTCTATAATTATGATTCAAACGTATAGGTTAGAAACATTATGAAAAGGTAAACGGGTATAGAAAGAGGAGATTGATCGTATGGATGGTAACTTAGAGCAACTAAGAGCTGCTTATAATGAAAATAAAGTAGTACCTTTTATCGGAGCGGGCTTATCAGTACCATTTAAAATACCAACATGGGGAAATTTAATAAGAGATATTACTCATAAATACGCAACGGGTAAACTGGGAACTTTATTACCAGATGCTGTAGAATGGCATCTTGAGAATAATGATTATTGGGGAGCGATTGATCAAATAAAGAATTATGCAGGATTAATTGATCAAGATATTCAAAGAATGATTGTACAATTGATCAGAGATCACAGAATGAATTTAGAAGATGAAAGTGAACATAATTACTCTGATTTAGCAAAAATGAACTTTAAACTTCATCTTACAACAAACTACGAAAACCTTTTGCATGAGAATATAAAGTGCGATGAACTTCCGATTCTTCTAAAAGATATAGATTTTAGCACTCAAGATATGTTTGACGATAAGAGAATCTGTCATCTTCACGGTTATACAGCGAACTCAGGCTCAATCGTTATTAGTAGGAGCAGTTATGAAAACCTATACAATAATGAAAAATATGGTGAGCTATTAAAGGCGGTCACGAGTAGTAAGCATCTATTGTTCATGGGATTCTCTTTTGATGATAAATTTGTTAGTGGCATAATTAAGGACTATAAAAAGTACCTCAATGGTATGCACTTTATTCTTTTGGATAATCCCTCTTCAGGTCGAATTAAGGAATTACGTGAGGACTACGGTCTAATCACTATTCCGTATGAAAAAAATGGTTCTTCACATGTAAAGGAAATAAGAAGAATCCTGCAATATTTACATGCACCTGTATTGGGAACAGAGGAAATGGTGATACCGAAGAAGTTAGAAGGAGCTTCACCGATTGTTGTTGGTGCGGGATTGAAGGACTTTAAGAAGAACGTAGAAGGGAATTTGTTCTTCAAAAAATTAAAGTTAGAAAATATTGATAAGTCGATAATTGAATTAAGTTCAGCATTTTATGTAGCAGCAGAAGAGTACATTAGAAACTTACAAAAAGCGGGTATGACAGTAGATGTTATTGATGCAATGTTAGGAAAAGTATTTATTAAATATAAAGAGCGATATGTAGACACATATAAAAAGTATGGAGATAGTGAACGGTTCTTAATAGTGGTACATGAGAGTTTAGAGAATTTTGACTTTGGTAGACATGCTCTTATTCTCAAAGATAATAAGTCCGATGAAAATGAAAATAGGGGTTTAATCCATGTTTTAGCTGAGAATGAAGATGAGGATATATGGTGGGGGGAGGAGCGATTAAATGGAAACTCAAAAAAATAAACCCTTATCAGTCCCTCCATCCATTCAACTATTATTTGATAATGAAAAATTGGATTTAATGAAGGTGCTTTGCTTGATGTTTGCTTTTTCAAAGCAAAGTAATAAGCGCAGAAAAGTATCGGAAATCTTGTTTTATTACAGCCTTGTTAATTTTGATTTGATCAAGTTGTTTGAAGAAGGAATGGAGAAACAGAATGGATTTTCTCCATCGCCTAATTTGTACTTTCGATTCCAAAGGAAGATTAATGAGATTCTTCTAATTATGTCACACCTGCAATTTATTGTTGTGCGGGGTGACATCTCTAAGAAGCTTGGTGATATAACAGTACAGTTAACGCCAAAAGGTAGGCAATTTTTCGCAGAACAAAACTCAGAATTCTTCTCAACTTTACAAAAGAAGTATACAAGTGCTTTCGACACTGTTAGTTTTTCACTGGATAACATAAAAGCAATAAAGGGGGTACAGCATTGAGTCATATGATTCTGCAAAAATTAGTTATTCAAGGACTATCATATAGACGGACCATTCATTTTAATGTTGATTTCACGATCATAAGCGGGGAAAAGACATCGGGTAAATCGTTAGTTCTCAGTTTGATAGACTACTGCTTGGGTAAGAAGAGTAAGATTGATTTAACAGTTCAAACCGAGTTAGATGCATATTGCGATCAGGTGTTTCTTGAGGTGAAAATCGACGATGAAGTCTTGACTTTAAAACGGTTATTGAAGGAGAATCAAAGCAAAATCAGTATTTATTTTTGCGCTTTTGAGAGTCTGGATGAATATACGCCTAAAACTTTAGCTATTAAAGACGCAATGCAAGTATTGATGCAAAAATTAAATATTAACGAGTATAAAATCATTCGTTACCAAAAGCATAGCAATGAGAAGGAACTTGATACTGTCTCTTTTAGAGATATTTTCCGATATGTGTATATTCATCAGCATGCACTGGGAACGGGTGATTTTTTAGAGAGAAAAAATACGTTTAAAAGTAATAAGAACCCTCATGCGTTCAAGATGATGTTCAATTTAGTAGATGTTGATAAGGATACATTAAACGAACAGCTGGTACAGGTACAAAATGATATCGAAGAAACACGTAGGGAAATATCCGGATTGAATTCTTATCTGAAAGATAAAGATGCTGAAGACCGTATTGTTCTACAAACGAAATCAGATAAATTCAATAATAGTATCAAGAGCCAAAAACGAGCGAAGGCTACTGTTATACAAAATAGCAAATCGAATAGTAACGAAAACAATGAAAATAAGATGTACATCAAGTTAAAAAAGGATTTAGAGAGTATTTCTAATGAAATATTCGATTATCAGCGTGAAAAAAGGCATTTGCAGATTTCTATTAGTTCTAAAAGACTGTTATTAAGAGAATACAAGGTTGAACAACAAGAAATAGGGGAAACTTTAGAACTAAACTATAAGTTAGTCATCCCAGATCAAAGCATTGAATGTCCACTTTGTAGCTCTAAAGTATTGAATCACATACATGAACAGGAACATCGAAGCGCAAATACTGAAAAAACTCTTTTAAAAGTAAAAAAGGAGATCACCAATAAAATAAACTTGGTAACTGGTTTGATCGACCATGAAATGGGTAAGGTTGAAGAATGCGATAAACAGATAGCGAGGTTATCGAGAAAACAAGTAATTTTCAATGAAGCTCTCGCAGAGTTTGCTAAAGAAACGGATGTCCCATTTCTTTCTCAAATTGATAGCATAAACAGTATTATGAATAGGTTGATTAAAGATCATGAAATGGTAAAAGAGGGATTAAGAATTCATCATAAAATTGATGAAAAGAACAAGCAGATTGAAGATTTAAAGGCTGCTGAAACGCGACTAAAGGATGAAATAGCAGCATTGCAGATGAGTGATGAAGATAGAAAACAGATTTTCCGCATCTTAGATGCCGAGTACAAGGCTTTTATGGAACGATTAAAGTACACTACCACCGGTGATACCTATATTCATCAGGAACAGTTCATTCCATTCTATAATGGGGCAAGTGTTTATGCACATGAAAGTGGTGGCTTATTAGAATGCATGCAGCTATCATATTTAGGAGCAATTTTAAAGAGTAAAACAAAAGGATATGCAACAGGACACCCCGGCTTATTGTTGTTGGATTCACTTAGTAAATATGTTGGTACTCTTAAAAAAGAAGAACTACAAATACCAGTGGAACAAGATGAAAGTCAGTCGGAAGAACAGGTTTCAGAGGGGGGTGAAAAAGATAAGATTAATGATCCAATAGTGTACGAAGAATTCTATAAAATCTTGATTGAATTAAGTAAAGACAATCAGATTATTCTCGTAGAAAACACTCCTCCGGAAAAGTTTGATAGTATATATACAAAGTATACTTTCTACAACGGTGAAAAAGGATTAGTCGATGAAAAAATGAATGAGTTAAAGGCAGATTATTAACAGATTGTTTACATCATACTGATCATAAATAGTAAAAAACAACCGTTTATGAAAGTTTGATTTTGGGATAAGTTTTAATTGAAAAACGTAAAAAAAGAGGTGAAATGCTACCTCTTTTTTGTTTGTTTCAAAAACCATGGTTTTTGAGAAAGTATGTCCATAAAAAAGAATTAACAAAGTCACTTTGATATGAGTGTTTCTCCATTTTTCTTCACTTTAATGAATCGTTGTTAATCGGAAGGATAAATGGGAATGAGTGTAGCAGAAATACAAATGGGTGAATTAAAAGGACAGCGCAAAGCAATTTTGCATACAATTTTCTTTTTGTTGGATTTTCAATAATTTATTTAGTGTTTGGTTTCGGAGCAGCAGGAAGTACGACTTTATTAGAGACTTGGTATTTTCGAATGGAGATTTAATTCGACAAATTGGTGCTATTTTAATGGTGGTCTTTGGATTGATTACCATTGGGCTACTCCAACCAAAATTTTTGATGAAGGAGCATAAACTACATATTAAAAATAAACCAGCTGGTTATTTAGGTTCAGTACTAATTGGATTAGCTTTTGCAGTAGGTTGGACACCTTGTATGGGTCCAATTTTAGCAGCTACATTAGCACTTGTAGGTGAAAATCCATCACAGGGTCTATGGTATATGGCAGCTTATGTTTTAGGTTTTAGTATTCCTTTTCTTTTAATGGCATTTTTCATTACTAAATTTACTTGGGTAAAAAATACAGTGGCTCTGTAATGAGAATTGGCGGAGGAATTATGATAGTTATGGGAATTATTCTGTTTTTTGATAAACTTACACTGTAACTTTAAGAGATAATTTGCGTTAATTTAAGCGTTATTTTGCACAAAGATTAAGAAACCCAGTAACCTTGACGTAATAAGTTACAGGGTTTCTTGATTTATATACCTGGTTTATGGCAGCTACCGATACGCGGTCATATGTAAACCAAAGAATAAACTACGCAGAATGTCGTTTACTCTTTGTATTATCAAACTTTTTCTTTTCTAATTTTACTCATTGTAACTGAAACGCATTCAAGACGACTGATACGGAACTGAAGGCCATTGCATTGCCAACCTTGGTAAGACCAAGCCCCAGGGCCAATCGCCATATCAATCTCCACTGTAGCAAGCGCGGAAGCGTCGTTAATTCCGCGACCGACTATGTGACTCCCTTTTTAAATTCCTTAGTTCCACAATTGGGTCGGCTCGTTTAAATGGTTTATTTATAAACCCCTAGATGATGTTATTTGAGGTTTGAAAACCGAAAAAAGTATAGCTCCTGCAAATCTTTTTAGTAAACCATAAAATTCTTCTTCATTAGCCTTACCTCCGTTTATCATAACCTCATATAAACCCCAGCGATCTTTATATGCGAGCTCTGAATTTTGATAACCATTCCGGGTATAGAACTTTCTTCTTGTTACCCTTTGCTCATAGTTACTTGCTGTGTCGTCAATGACTTCTATATTGAGTATTATTCGATTATCTGGGTACTTCTCTTTAATTTGAGCTAGTGCAAGGCTGCCATAGCCTTTTGACCTGTTATTATTGTTTATTGCAATATACAGGACGTATGTTAAATCTTTATGAGTTATTAAGTAAGTAAACCCAATAAATACATCCTTGTCGTAAATAACAAGAAAATCTACAAAATCTAGTTTTGCCTTCCACAATAAAAGATTCATAGGCATTCGTTCATTTTTAGGAAATGATCCATAATATAACTCTTTTACATTGTCTATTTCCCTGGGATTTTTAATTATTGATTCTACTCTTAAATTCATATCATCAAATCCTTATAGTTTTTCTTTTTCGTTATAGTTAAGCACGATTAATATCAATAAAAATTTCAATACTGGAAAACTGATCGTTCAAGAAAAACACAAAGAGGTTACGGAATAAGTTCATTCCCAACCTCTTTTGTCTACAATCAGAAAACTTCTTTAGAATCTTCTTTTATCAAGTTAAACAATTCTTTTTCATATTCAATAAAATTCACCTTTTCAGCAATTTTGTATTGAGAAATTAGTTATTGCAAAACCTATTCTTCCATAGTTACAACTGCTCTATTTGCCAGGTTTATATTATTTTAATCTATCAAGCGCATACGGTCTGCTCTTTCCTTTTTGCCATACAGC
Source organism: Bacillota bacterium (assembly GCA_051750265.1). Taxonomy (GTDB): domain Bacteria; phylum Bacillota; class Bacilli; order Bacillales; family Bacillaceae; genus Metabacillus. Next base: position 9,430 of record JBNJJO010000056.1, read on the forward strand.
AAGTAATAGAGGAAAGACATCGCAATAACTGCGATTCCCAAAATCGCATACATAGTAGGATAGCCAGTTACTGGTATCACAAGTCCCAGAAGAGAAGGGCCAAATCCATTTCCGATATCAAAAAAGATGAAGAAAGTGGCAGTAGCGAGCCCCATACGATGAGGTGCAACTACTGTCACTGCTATGGTCTGGCTGATGGAAGAAATATTCCCGAAACCAAGTCCAATCAAAGCACCTGCCATTAAGAAAGTTACAGCGCTATTTGCTGTACTGAGGAGAAGCATTCCGGCACCGAAAACAAAAAAAGCCGGATACATAATATAATTTGGCCCTATACTGTCCATCAACCGGCCGGTGAACGGTCGCGATACCAAGACGGTAACTGTATAGACAATAAAGAAAAAGCTGGCTGCATCCACTAAATTTAGCTCAATAGCATAAAGATTTATATATGAAAGAACACTTGAGAAGCAGAAGGTCACCGTAAGGACAATAAAACTGATGGGAAGTGCTTTTGGCTCGATAAAGTTGGAAAGCTTAAACCCTTTGTTTTCATGTTTCATTTCTGTCGTTTTCACTATGGGAACATTAACGAAGAAGCCAGTTACCATACTAATAATCCCTAACATAAGGCAAAAGATAAAAATCATCTCAAATCCGGTCTGCTGAGTCATATAAAGGCCAATGAACGGGCCAAGTCCGGTAGCCAACGCTGTACTGACAGCAAAGTAGCCAATTCCTTCCCCTCTTTGTGATTCCGGTATCGTGAGGACAACAATCGTCCCAATGACGGTAGTTGCTATCCCCATGGCAATGCCGTTCAAGAATCGGCTAATAATTAAAAAGGTAAGCCCATAATCCACAAAGTACAGGAGTGTAGTTACCGTAAAGAAGACAAGTCCGATAACTAATATTCGTTTGTATTCGATTCTATTAACGATTTCCCCGGTAAGCAACCGACCCGTCAATGCCCCGATGATGAAAATGCCAGCTACTAGACCTGCCTGCCCGGTAGATGCATCAAATTCTCTTAGCGCATAAAGAGCGATTGTTGCATTCAATAAAAGGTATATGAGGATCAAGAAAAAATTGACCAAGGAAAGAATGATAAAATCTTTTGTCCACAATTTCGGTTTTATTTGCTTCACCACTTAACCTCCTCTCCCTGATGTCATGGTTCACTTCTCACCTTAAAACGTGTAGGACTCGCCGTCATCTGGCACTAACATATTAGAGGAGATCCCTTTTTCCTTAATAAAGCTTTTTAATTCTTCTCTTGATAATGTCCAATGATTAACAGCTTCCATATGGACAGAAATAATTTTTGCGTTAGGGGCAGCCTTATACACTTCATAGATATCCTCTTTCCCCATAACAAGAGAACCACCCTCAAAGAATTGATTATCTCCACCATTTACTACAATGATTTCCGGATTGTGTGTATTAATCACGTCCTGAACACCTTCATACCAAACAGTATCTCCAGCTACATATAAAGTTTTCTCATTAGGGTGCTTAAAGACAACGCCACACACTAGGCCAGCAAGTTTTACCATTTCTCCTCTTCCATGCTCGCCTTTTGTTTTAATTAATTGGATGCCTTCAAAAACTGTATCCTCTTGTAAAACCTCTACATTTTTGAAACCAGCGTTTCGAATTTCTGCTGCATCTTCTTCATTTTGGGCAAATAATTTGATTTCTTTTGGCAATGCATCTATAGCAGCCTCATCCCAATGGTCATAATGTAAATGAGTAACGATGACTGCATCGATACCATTAATAATATTGTCAATGGATGTTGGTAAGCTTACCAAAGGATTATTTTGATCTTGTCTTGGTGCATTTGGGAAAGGCGGGTAAGTTCCTTTCTCTGCTAAAAATGGATCTATTAAAAACTTTTTCCCTGCGTATTCAACAACTATTGTTGCATTACGAATTTGATGTATATTCATATTTATTAACTCCTTTTTTGAGATTTCCTTCGAACAATGTATATTCTATACTATGACCCATTAACGGATACATAGATTAAATAAAGTCTTTTGCCCGTTTGACTTTATTAATGAAAGGAGTTAAATAAATGTTAGATAATACAGATATGCATATCTTAGATGAACTATCCAAGAACAGTCGGCTCACGATGAAAGAATTAGGTGAGAAAGTCCATTTAACTGGACCAGCTGTTTCAGCTAGAGTGGCGAAATTAGAGGATCTAGGAGTGATTGAGGGTTATACCATTAAAGTGAATCAAGTTAAATTAGGGTATGTTATACATGCTTTGATTAACATCTGGACAAAAAGTACGTATCATGAACCTTATTTGTCGTTTATAAAAATACAAGAACAATATGTCATAAACAACTATAAAATCAGTGGAGATAGTTGTTACCTTCTCGAATGTAAATTTCCATCCAACGAAAAACTGGATGAATTTCTGGTTGAGTTAAATGAGCATGTGAACTACAAACTATCAATAGTTATTAATAAATAGAGCTTCTTGCAAAGAGCCAAATATATTGAGCACTTTTAGAAAGTGTCATTATACTTGGCTCTTTTAATTCACTGATAAAAGCTGTACTACTGTTTACAAACTGCAAATTCCCATGACTATATTTATGTAATTTTTCCTTTTTCTTCTTCCTTAACGTTTATGTTTATGCGCTGTTATCCTATAGTTTTACCGTCCGTTTAGGAGAGATGACAGCTGTCAAAGCTATGGGAGAATTAGGTATTAAAAAGACGACTTTTTATAAGTTAGTTAAAGAACACGAAAAGGATTTAAAAAGTACTCCTAATTATATAGAAGAAACTAGTCTAAAAAGGTAAATGAATACAACCTACTTAATTATAAGCGTTCTTCCTTAAAAAATAGGCGATCAAATTCACTTATTAGCTTAAGAACTTCTTAATAAATCAGAATAGGTGTGTGTGAATTTTCGCAGGGTTAACCCTGCTTTTACCTTTAAGTTAAGATTAGGACCTTCTGAATTTTGAATTGAATGAGTAATTATAAGGCTATATAGTTTTAATTTCGTTGTAGAGCAATTCTCAAGCATGCTTTTAGGGGAAATCTCTCTTTTTTAAACCCAGCTAATCTTCTCATGTGAAGGTAGCTGGGTTTTTAAAGTTGGATGTGCAAAATAACACTTAAAATATACGCAAATTATCGGTCAAAGTGACAACTTACACTTATCAATTCATTATTTACAACCGATATTCGGAGATTTCCAAGGATTTTAATTTTTTGGGATTTAGAAGTGTGTTAATTGAAGGAAAGCGTCAAATAAAGCCCACCTGTTAACCGGAGGGAGCTTTATTTGGCGCGTAGACTTGAACTATAGGTACAGATACAGTTGTTAATGTTGACAATATACCTGTAAGGGTATAATATAGTGCTTGTCAGTGATTTTTTGATTTACGAGGTATAAAAATGATGTTTTTTAATAACTGACTGTAAATGCCATCAAGATAAAAAACATCATAATGGAAGGAGAATTCCTATGGAATATAATGATCAAATTAAAAATAGAGTAAAGCGTATGGAAGGGCAACTTCGAGGGATTTTAAAAATGATGGAAGAAAACAAAGATTGTAAAGAGGTCATTACGCAGTTGTCAGCTGTTCGCTCAGCAGTAGATAGAACAGTAGGTGTGATCGTGAGTTCAAACTTAGTTGAATGTGTTCTAGATGCTGAAAAAAATGGAGAAAAAACGGATGAATTAATTAAAGAAGCTGTTAACTTGCTTGTAAAAAGCAGATAAAAAATGGTTGACATTCTTTTTTTTACTTGTTACTATACCCATAGGGGTAGAGGTAAAAATATTTCGAGTGGAGGAATGAAAATGACTGTAAATAAAGTTTTAGATGCAAAAGGATTAGCATGTCCAATGCCAATCGTAAAAACAAAAAAGGCCATAAACGAGCTTGAATCAGGTCAAGTATTAGAAATTCATACAACAGATAAGGGTGCTAAAAGTGATTTTCCTGCATGGGCTATATCAGGCGGACATGAGCTTTTGAAACATGAAGATGAAAATGATGTTTTAAAGTTTTGGATAAAAAAGGGCTAATTTTTTTAACTAAATAAATACGTATAGGGGTATGTGGAATGAATATTCAGAGAGGTTCAAGATATGGAATACGTAAATTATATCGTTATTGCGCTTTTCTTATTTTTCATCTTACAGCGTGTTCTGCCAATAAAAGGTGTTAGACATATATCAACAACTGATTTAAAAGTGGAGTTACTTAATAAGAACAAGCAATTTGTTGATGTCCGAACACCTGGTGAATTTAAAGGAAATCACATCAGAGGTTTTAAAAATATTCCTCTCCATCAACTTTCTCAAAAGGCAGATAAGGAGCTTTCAAAGGAAAAAGAAGTTATTGTCATTTGTCAAAGTGGAATGAGGAGCCAAAAAGCTAGTAAGATGCTAAAAAAATTGGGATTTACAAAAGTGACAAATGTAAAAGATGGCATGAGTGCTTGGGTCTCGTGAAAAAGATAAGGAGGACTTTACAATGAAAGAAATGACTGCAAAAGAAGTGGAGTCTTTAATAAATGAAGGAAGGGCATTAAATATCATCGATGTGCGTGAAGTAGACGAAGTAGCAGCAGGGAAAATTCCGGGAGCAGTGAACATTCCACTAGGCCTCGTTGAGTTTCGGATACATGAATTAGATAAGTTAAAGGAATATATCTTGGTTTGTCGTTCTGGAGGAAGAAGCGGTCGTGCAACAGAATTCCTTGAAAGCCAAGGATATAACGTGATCAACATGCAAGATGGAATGCTTTCTTGGGAAGGGAAAGTGGGTTAAATTTTTTTGGAAGTTTTAATACCTATATAGGTATTAAAACTAGAGGTTTCAAGATGGAGAACATTAAAGCTAATGTAATGTTAGATGCAATAAGATTTACAAATGTCATTAATGTCGTACAAGGTAAGAGTCAGTGGTCTGGGGAAGCTTCTACATTCAATAGGTGAGGAGAGATTTGAAAATGAATTCAGTAACAGTTTATACAACAACTCAATGCCCGTATTGTGTCATGTTAAAGAACTTTTTATCAGAACAAAACATTCCTTTTAATGAAGTGAATGTTGAAACAAAACCTGAAATTATGCAACAACTTGTGAAAACAACAGGCCAATTGGGAGTACCTCAAACTGAGGTTAATGGTCAATGGATTGTAGGTTTTGATCCAAATAATATCATGATGGCATTAAGAAATTAGGAGGAAAAATCAATGAATAAAAAAGTAGCAATTATCGCAAGCAATGGTGGATTATTTGATGCATACAAAGTGTTTAATATCGCAACTGCAGCTGCTGCAACAGATCAAGAAGTAGCCATTTTCTTCACGTTCGAGGGATTAAACTTAATTCACAAAGAGGCATATCAGCAACTTCCAATGCCTGAAGGAAAAGAGCATTTCGCAGAAGGATTTGCAAAAGCCAATGTTCCAGCCATTCCAGAATTGGTTGCAATGGCACAAGAAATGGATGTTACATTCATTGGCTGTCAAATGACAATGGATGTTATGGGGCTAGATAAAGAGGCGTTTATTGATGGAGTTGAGGTAGGCGGAGCTGTAACATTTTTAGAGTTTGCAAAAGACGCGGATGTAACATTGACATTTTAACTTGCTTCACAGAAGTCTCCTACTTCTATAGGTAGTGAGTTGTTTACTCAATAGTTTGCGTATTATTAATTTCAATGGAGGAATGGTAAATTATGGCTGAATTAAAAACAAATGTGAAGGCTGTTTGGAATGGCGGAACAACAGGTAATGGGACGCTTAAAGCAGAGTATCTGAATACAAAAATCGCTGTTCCAAAATCTTTGGGAGGCAGTGGAAACGGGGCAGATCCAAAAGAGCTACTAGTTTCTTCGGCAACAACTTGTTATATAGCGACTCTTACTTTTATGCTTGAAAGCAGAAAACTACCTGTTGTAGAACATGCAGTAAATTCTGAGGCCACTATATCCGATAATGGGTTTAAAATTACTCACTATTCACAAATCGTTTTATCTGCCGATGCAACAGAAGCACAAATTCAATCTGCACAAAGAGCAATAGAAGGAGCAGATAGAGGGTGCGAAGTCGGGAATTTATTGAAAAAAGCAGATGTTACCATTGAAGTCCAAGGTAATGTTTCTTTGAAATAAAGGAAAGCAGATGTATTCTCAGAACAAGTTTTAACTTACGTTGTAGTATTTTTAGAGTTTGCAAAAGACGAGGATGTAACATTACTTTTTAATATTTTTTTAAAATTAAATATACTGCAGGGGGTAAAAATATGACCATAAATACAATGACTGCAAAAGAGGTAACGAAAAAGGTATTTAATAAAGAAGAACTATTTATTCTAGATGTTCGTAATGCAAGTGATTTCGCAGATTGGAAAATCGAAGGAGAAAACTTTGATTTTCTAAATGTTCCATACTTTGATTTACTTGATGGCGTGGAAGGAATCTTGGATAAGATTCCTTCTGATAAAGATGTACTCGTTGTTTGTGCAAAAGGGCGTTCATCTATCATGGTTGCAGAGATGCTTTCAGAGGCAGGACTTTCTGTTTCTTCCCTAGAAGGTGGAATGAAAGCATGGAGTGAGCATTTAGAACCTGTTAAAATTGGGGATCTAAAAGGTGGGGGAGAAATTTATCAGTTTGTACGAATTGGTAAGGGGTGCTTGTCTTACATGGTTGTCTCAAACGGTGAGGCTGCCATTATTGATTCGGCAAGAATGACGAATATCTATCTTGAATTTGCAGATCGTATTGGCGCAAAAATTACCCATGTATTTGATACACACCTACATGCCGATCATATTTCTGGTGGAAGAAAACTCGCTGAAAAAACAAACGCCACATACTGGCTCCCACCAAAAGATGCCATAGATGTAACGTTTGATTACCAACCATTAGAAGATGGAAATGAAGTGGCAATTGGTAATACTGCTATAAATATTCATGCATTATATTCTCCAGGTCATACAATTGGATCAACATCATTTGTCGTGGACGAAAAGTACTTACTATCAGGGGATATTTTATTTATTGATTCAATTGGAAGGCCGGACCTAGCTGGGTTAGTAGAAGACTGGGTTAGAGATTTAAGAGAAAGCCTATATAAAAGATACAGAGAGTTATCTGGGGAACTAATCGTTTTACCAGCACACTTTATGATTATCGATGAATTAAATGCGGATGGTAGTGTATCTGAAAAATTAAGTAGGCTTTACGAAACAAATCATGGACTAAACATTGAAGATGAAAATGAATTTAGAAAGCTTGTGACTGAAAACTTACCGCCACAGCCAAATGCATATCAAGAGATTCGAGAGATGAATATGGGGAAATTTAACCTTGATGAAGAAACGCAACGTGAAATGGAAATTGGACCAAATCGTTGTGCGGTTCGATAAAGTGATCGGGTGTCAATGAAGTTTTTCAAAAGAATTTAAGGTAATCAAAAAGGGAACCATAATAGGTTCCCTTTTTAGAAGGAGGAAAAAATGGATATAGGCTTTATTGCTGCCATCTTCTTAATTGGATTGATAGGCTCATTTATTTCAGGAATGCTAGGAATAGGTGGATCCATTATTAATTTTCCGATGCTGTTGTATATTCCTTCTGTACTTGGTATTGCCCAATTTACAGCCCATGAAGTGTCAGGAATAACTGCAATCCAAGTGTTTTTTGCGACGATTGGCGGTGTCATTGCCTATCGTAAAGGTGGATTTTTAAATAAAGAATTGATTGCTTACATGGGTGTTAGTATTTTAATCGGTAGTTTCATTGGGGGATTTGGCTCTACACACATGCCTGAAAGTGGAATCAATATAGTATATGGAATTTTAGCGTTAATTGCAGTCGTTATGATGTTTATACCTAAAAAAGGACTTGATGACAGATTTTCCGGGCAAATAAAGTTTAACAAATGGCTTGCCGCATTACTTGCATTAATAGTTGGAATAGGGGCAGGTATTGTTGGTGCAGGAGGCGCATTCTTGTTAGTACCTATTATGCTTACCGTTTTAAAAATACCTACAAGAATGACGATTGCTTCTTCCTTAGCAATAACACTTATTTCATCAATAGGTGCCATAGCTGGAAAAGTGTCGACTGGACAAGTGGAATTCTTACCATCACTTATCATGGTAGTTGCTAGCTTAATTGCATCCCCGCTCGGGGCTATGGCTGGGAAAAAGCTAAATACAAAAGCGTTACAAGTGATTTTGGCTTTACTAATATCTGCAACAGCAGTGAATATTTGGATAGATATATTATAATTTTGAGTAAAAACTGTGCACAGGCCAAAGAATGTCTTAGTATGTGAAAAAGGCCCATGTGGATTGATGCATCATATCCTCATACACCTAAGTTATATGCCTGTTCAAGAATCGGAGCAGTTCTTTTGAGATTGAACAAAACTAACGATGGGATAAGTATGCCCTTTTTTAAGTAAGAGAGATGAAATTGATCCATTTAAGACCGGATTATAGTATGATCGATTACTTTCATGTGTTAACACATGAGGAGGAATTTGATTTTGTTAAAGTTTTTGTTGAAATCAAAAATACCTCTTCAGAGAAAGTTAATTTTGCACCGATAGCATTACTAAAAACGAACACAGAGGAAACATTTGATTGGGAAAAAGATATTTATCTTGAAGAGTTAAACGGTGAAATTAAGGTAACGCCACCAAGTTTGGAAACCTTGGCTTTATTGTGAATGCAACAGGCGGTCAAAGCCATGAAGAAGAGCATAGCGACGAAGCAAAGAACATAGAGTGGATTGAAATAACGACAAGTGATGTGTTTGATCAAGACAAGAAAAAAATCAGTGAATCACAAAAATTTAAAATTGAGTTTTAACGATCGTCTCCCGCAGCAATGTCGGGAGACTTTGTATGTTGGAGAGTTCTTTTTGGGTGTCACTTTGACCGATAATTTGCGTATATTTTAAGTGTTATTTTGCACATCCAACTTTAAAAACCCAGCTACCTTCACATGAGAAGATTAGCTGAGTTTCTTAATTATTTACATCCCAATCATTTATAGAATTATCGAATGCAAAATAGCATTTAAAAAGGTGCAAAATAACTCCTAAAGTGACACCGTGCATAACCAATTATCATAAAATTTCTCCCTTATATGTAATTCGATACTTTTATTATATCAAAAATGACCTTTTATGATATATTGATGCGACACAAAATACAGATGCTTATACAGAAGTCTCTGCCGCCCTAAAAGTATGCATGATGAATATGTCTGGAGTAACGAAAAAAGCTTTATTTCTCAATTTTTATGCTGAGAAATTGGGCTTTTTTTATATTGGAATTTCCTTAACGTTGTAACCGCATTTTCCTGACGCTACCCCATATAGAAGATTTACTTATGAAGCGCAATTGTATTAAAAGGATTTTTTTGGTATATTAATTGCAATAACTTATTGAATATTCAGTTATTTAGTTTTTTGAGTGGGGTTTATCTGCTGAATAAAAAAGGAGGCTTTTTGATGGAAGTAAAAAATGTCCAAATGTTTGTTTTAGGTCGAAACCTCGTCACAACCTTCACTGTTCATCATGATCAATCACCCGCATCTGCTGATGTTGAATGCATGTTTTCTTTCACTAGAATAGAGGATCTCAAGATTTCTTTAAGAAACTGTCATAAAATTGATACCAATTTGAAAGATAAACTCTATCAACAAGCAGAACAAGAAGCAGAAAAAATTTTTAAACAGAATTCCATACACATGAGCGAACAATTAAACATTTAACTCTCCATTGGCTTGAAGCCAAAAAAAGGACTACCTTTACCCCTATACGAAAAAATGGGAAATGTCCAAAATGTTTATAGGCTTGTAGAATTTTTTCCTTAGTAGGGATAAGGAAAGCTATATGTTGAATACCCGTATTCACGGTATTATACTTTTTATAACTACAAATTAAGAGGAACTTTTTATGAAAAAAACAGGTCGAATTACTTTAATAAGTATTGCAATTATTTTTGTATTAATTAAAGTTCTATTTTGGGGTGAACCTTTAAATAGACAGATTATTGATTTACTAATATTAGTAGCCATAGCTTGGTTTATAGGTAGACAATATGACAAAGTAAAGCTTTATGGAGAGAGAATAAAAGCAAGTGAAGAGAATTATAAACAATTAATTGAAATGTTACCTGAGTCTATTATCATCCACGATCAAAATATTATCCTTTATGTAAATAAATTTGGAGAAAATATGCTTGGTTCTCAAAAAAAAGATGACATATTGGGTAAATCCATCTACGATTTTATTAATCCTAACTATCAAGATTTAGCAATGAAACGGTTAAAACAGGTTCGTGAAAAAAATATACCAACTAGTAATGTAGAACAAAAAATTATACGTCTGGACGGAAAAATAATTTTCGTTGAAGTCTCTAGTCGTTCAATTCTATATGGAGGCAAAGAGACAACATTATCAATTGTTAAGGATATTACCGATAAAAAAGAGACAACAGAAAGTCTCCTTCAAGAATCAGAAAAACTAGCTCTTGTAGGACAAATGGCTGCAGGGATTGCTCATGAAATTCGGAATCCTCTTACCTCTATCAAAGGATTTATTCAGTTGTTTAAATCCAAGTATACAAGTGATGAAGAGTATTTCAATCTCATATTATCGGAGTTAGAACGAATTAATCTTATTATTGGTGAATTCTTAGTATTAGCAAAACCGACTGATATTGTATTCAAAGAAAAAGAAATAAAAAGTTTAATAAAAGATGTTGTGACTCTCATTAACAATCAAGCCATTATGAACAATGTACAAATCTTTGTAGAGTTTGAATCAGATATTCCTAGAATTGTGTGTGAGGAAAATCAATTAAAGCAAGTGTTTATTAATATTTTAAAGAATGCCATTGAAGCGATGCCGAATGGTGGAATGATTGATTTAAAGGTAAAGATAAAGGAAAAAGATAAAGTTTCTATTTGTTTCATTGATCAAGGCCTTGGTATTCCAGAAGATCGTCTTCCAAAAATCGGTGAGCCTTTTTATACAACAAAAGAAAAAGGAACAGGTTTAGGATTAATGACAAGCTATAAAATTATTGAAAGCCATGATGGAGAATTAAAGATCTCAAGTAAAATTAATGAGGGAACCACGGTTGAAGTTATTTTACCTACAATTCTCAGGCTCATAAGTAATAAAGTAATTTAGAATAAATTACATCAGGAGCAAACCTTTCATTGGGTTTGCTCTTCTTTAAGTGATCGATATAATGTTGCAGCCGAAACCCTTGTCGCTTCCTGAATTTCCTTCACTGTCATCCGTTTATACTCTAACCTTATTTACTTATTTAAAAGAAATATTTTCTATTTTTATGCATATACTATTTACGAAATTTAAAAATCGTAAAATTTGTGTTAAAATAAGAGAAAGGAGGTTGTTAAGAATGGGAATGATGATGAATGAAGATGTTGTTTTTAATCGTTTTATAAACACTGAAATACTTGAAGAAAAAATAGATAACATTATAGATATAGAAATATTTTTTACTGAAATATTCGCTTTAGCTACAATTTCTTTGCAAAAACGTTATCCTGATTATCTGCTGCGGGTTATTCCATCAAAAGATACTGTCTATAAAACAGCGTATGAAATAAATAAAAAAACGGTTGATGAATTAAAATCTCTTTTAGAAGCTTTTACTCGTTTAAAGAAGGGGACTCCGAAAGAATTAGGAGAAATTAAATATTATTTTGATTCTTTCTTTTTGTCCATTACCAAAAAGGGGACTTTAGAGTACCGATACGATGAAAATTATTTATTAACTGTAGAAGAAGCTGGAGAAAAACTAAATGTAACTCGTCCAACTATTAATAAATACGCAAAATTAGGTCAATTAGAAATGTTGGATACAACAAAACATAAAAAAATTCCTATACATGCTGTAGAGATATGGAACGATACAGATTTAAATACTAAAGTACAAATGCTTCATCACCTATATGTAGAACGAGAGAACCCGTTGCTTGTCCGTTATGAAGAATTATTAATGAAAATCAAGGAATTTGAAAAAATATACAATAATCAACCTTTCGAAATAGTTTATAAGGATGTTTTAAGTGGGGAAATACATTGGGATGAAGTAGATAGTGTTAGTGATTATTTTGAATGGGAAGGTTTAATAGAAGACCTAAATGAAATAAAGGGTAAATTAGATATTAATTAATGAATAAAGAATATCTAAGAAGAAAGAGAATAGCCGATTTATCCCAGGAATTTCCCGAAATAACCAATGGATTATATGAAATCATTAGATATAAAGAGAATCGAGAGAAAGATAATAAGGATGTATTGCTAGCATCTATTCCACTTAAAGAGCATCCCATATACGGAGATACAAAAATTCATATTTCAGAACTATATGATGAGAATGGTAATTTGCAATATCATTACGGATGGGAAAAAACAAAAGGTACTAAACATGGAAAACATATCTCTGCATGGGGAAATGAACCTCATTCCGGTCATAGAAAAGTTAATGATACAGAACCTTTCCATCATCACCATGTACCGGAAGAGCCTGCTGAGAGAAAAGATTGTTACTATATTCGTTCATTAAAAGATGTTCTAGAATTTGTTGAAGAATTTATCATATACAAAACAGAATACAATAAAGATATCACCACGTAGAGTTCCGAGTTGATTCAGAACTTTTTTCAAAAACTATATCTTTTAAGTTTAACCATTTAAAGGTAAGCGTCAAATAAACCCCTTCATAATAGGTGAGGTTTATTTGACGCTTACATTCAATTGTAGCTTATTCAAAAGCTACACCTGTACGTTAAGGAACCGGTTTTTTTGTGTCTAAATTGTGTGTAAACGTACAATTTTCTTTTTTGGTATGGTGAACCCAAAGAGGATATCAAACAATAACGGTGAATTATAAAAAAGGCAATCATAAATTAAATTAGAAAGGAAGATAACCAATGAGACGTTTGTTATTAAGTGTTGTTGTTCTGATTCTTGGCACATTCTCTATTTTTACGGCGAATCCTGTTTCCGCCTATGCTTCTGGTAATACCTGTTTATATGTCTTTGGTACGGTTGAAGGGAAAACGGTCACCACCCCAGCTGTACTTATTACAGTTCCGGATAATGGAGCAGTAGTCGATCCGGTCCGTGTGCATGTTGATCCTGCTAACCATGAAATTCTTGGCTATTCGCTATCAACACCAGGAGTAGATGCAGAAACTGAACCTCAAACCTTTTATGTTCCTGGTATCTCTCAGGAAATCCCTTCTTATTCTGCTACGTTAAATGATTTAAATATCGAGAATAAAACTTGCGTCTCTTTTGGAGTTACTACTCCAGCAGTCCCGATTTACGTTCCTGAATCTTCCTTGCAGATCCCAGGTGCAGTGGTCAATGTTCCTGCCATTTATTTAAATATATTGGGCGAAAAACGAGTAGTTAACGGTCAAGTGATCAACATTGAAGGGAAAAATATTATTGTTCCTGGAGTGTATGAGGTTGTGCCACCGCTAACCGTTGAAACGCCAGACCAAAGCGTGATAGTTGATTTAAATGGTGAACTGACCGGTGCTCACTATTTAACTCCCCGTTAAACCGGCTAAAATAGTTTTTTTGAAGGTAAAAAGTGTAAGTAACGCCCCTGTGTATAAAATGGCATGCAGGGGCGTTTTTTTGTTCCTGTGTATAATTTAAGCACGCGGACGGAACGACCATCTGCATTTGTCCTTATCATACTAAAAAATCTTAAAAAATTTAGATTTTTATTTGTTATCGGTGTTATTCTCTTTCTTTCTCTCTCTCTTTTTCTACATGTTTTAGAAAATTTTTGAATGTTCTTAAGAAAGACAAATTTAATGGCAATTATGTAAACTAGATTTGTATAGAGTATACAATGCTGAGAAGGTGAAAAAACTACCTTTTTCCAATCAAGGTATTTTTTTCAGGGGTCTTTGAGTGTTGTAACCTAAAACTAAAGATGAATGTTATATACAATTAAGGTTTTTAATTTTTGTAATATTTTGATATCTTTTGTAGAAAGGGTTTTCATTTTGTCTCATCTTTCTTATAATATTTTTTGTTGCCTCTATACTTTATTA
>JBNJJO010000057.1:0-23401 GCA_051750265.1 Bacillota bacterium
CTCTTTGGAAATTGATCTAATACCCATATCTTTCTTTTGGTATAAATTAATCGCTTTTAGCTTCATTTCTTTTGTATAGGTTGTTCTAATTTTCCCCATGAAAAAATCCCCTCCATAGAAGACAGTACAATCCTTTCTTTTTACTGTCCACTATAAGGGGATAATAACAATTTTGAAGATCCTTTTTAATGCTTATTTTATTAAATGCCCAATTTACCTAATACTAATATTGATTTATTTAGTACTCAATGGAATAATTTCAGTTTGTTCATTCCATTTAATCTCAATTGTTATATTATCAGTTTTATTAGTATTCTTTTCATTAAGAGTAGGGTTTTCCTCTACAAAGAGTCCTTCTTTATTTAACTGTATGTCTCCCATACCCCAACTCCAATTTGGAGCTTCTACTTTAAACTCAAATTTCTCAAATGAATCTACATCAGTACCTTTATAACGTAGCATAATTGCTTCACTTTCTTTTCTATCCACTTGAGTAATTTTTAATTCTACCTCCCAGTTCTCACCATTACCATAGAATGTTTGATTGTTAGTACTTTGACAAGCAGTTAAAAAAACTATTAAACAAAGCATTGTTAATTTAATTGTTTTCACCATACATCTGACCCTCTTTTTTCCTCATTATACCATTTGTTGGGTTTTTTGGTTATGTTTATCGGAATGAGATTCTGTATATGTTATACAAATTTAGTTAACATAAAGCTAACTATCAGAAGTTAGCAAAAGAGCCAATCCCAGATATATCAAGGGATTGGCTTGTGTTCGTTTTTTATCGTTTATACACCTTTTTATACAACGTTTATCCATCAACGTTTCTGGCTTCTGAAGAAGCCTGGTGGCTGCATAAAAAAGGGGGATTTTATGCATTCTTCACGTTTTAAATGGAAAGATAATCAACGCTGAAAAAAACGCTTTAATAAAAAGTGTTGCAAAAGGGAAAAGGTATAAACTTATGAATCACTCTATCTACTTCCATATCAAAAAAGAAATGTTATTATCCCGAGTGGTGTTAAAACATGTGTGATTGTAGTAAGTAACTTATCTTTGTAAATTTCCACTAAATGCTTAAGAATATTTTTATGGTAAAATAGAGATCAATAAATCGAATAGATTTTAAACAGGAAATCAAAAAGGTTTCCTGTTTTTGCGTAAACAACTAAAAGTAGTTAATTGCTCTTTAGGGTTATATTACCATCACTTTTCCTTTACTGTTTTTGGTACTATTTTAAATGACTACAGGTTTTGTGAAAGGGATGTAGATAATGATGAAACGCTATCTCCTCTTTGCAATAGCAGCAATATTGATTTTCACAGGAGGATTTTTTTCAGGGATATTATTCTCTAGTAACAACAAAGAACAAAACCACATTAAACGACAAAAAACAGAGCAGGCTCCTAAATCAGCTAAACAACCAGAACAAAAACAAATACCTAAGATCAAACAAGCAGAACCCAAAGTATTAATCGGGTACGTACAGGATTTTCGTGACCCTGCAACAATAGATTATTCGAAATTAACACACGTCATTTTTTCCTTTGCCCATCCGGCAAAAGATGGCAGTCTTTTGATGAATGGAGAAACAGCTATAGCAAACTTGCGGGCAATGGTTCAAAAAGCACATCAACATGATACAAAAGTAATGCTGGCAGTAGGCGGGTGGTATCACATTGATGGTGGAGAATCATACGAATATTTTAAAACAGCTATTGCTAATTCTACTTCTCGTAAAAAGCTCATAAATGAGCTTATTGGAATAACCGAGAGAGAGAAGCTTGATGGTATTGACATTGATTTTGAACACCCTCGCTCTAAGGAGGATGCTCAAAATCTCGCTGCTTTTACGAAATCGTTAAGTGAAAAGCTTCATGAAAAAAATATGGAACTATCCATTGCTGTTTATTCCAAGATTCATAGTGTGACAGGTACAGAGATTACTTCAGTAGTGTTTGAGCCAACAATGTTTAAGGACGTGGATTATGTAAACATCATGGCTTATGACGGTCAATGGGACGGAGAATACAATGCGGCGAATTTGTCTCCATATTCTTTCACTGAAAATATCGTTAATTACTGGACAAACCTGTTCGACAAACACGACATTTCGAAAGCAAAGCTTGTGTTAGGCGTTCCATTTTATGCGCAGCCTGAGGACCTATCGATCAAGCAGGTTTCATACGCTGCAATCATTAACAGCGATCCGGCAAATGCTGAACGTGACATCGTTAACATGAACGGTACGACCTATCATTACAACGGAGTCAACACCATCCAAAAGAAAACAAAGCTAGCTATTGATCATGGTTTTGGCGGAATGATGCTATGGGAACTGGGCCATGATGCAGATGGAAAACGTAGTTTGACAGGCGCTATTTTTGAAGTATTGGAAAAAGTTGATGAAGATCCAATTTTAAAAACCGCCATATTAGACTGACATAGTCATTTGAGACAGGAATAAAACACCTTCTCAGGCTGCCTTACTACCAAATTATTCCATTGGTGTGTGGTAGCCTAATTTTTCTTGGATACGCTCTTCATTGTAATACTTCATATATTGATCCACATGCTCTCTGACTTTTTCCAGAGACATTGAATTAAACTTTACATACTGAAATTCTTCTGATTTTAAATTTGAGTGAAACGACTCAATAACCGCATTGTCCCAACAGTTCCCCCTTCTTGACATACTACTCACCAAATTCTTTTCTTTCACAAGCTTTTAATACGAATAAGAAGTATATACACTACCTTGATCAGAATGTATGATGACTCCTTTGGTATTCATTGTTCTTAATTTGGGGTATTTCACTAGGTCTTACGGTACTGCAGTATCAAAGAAGATCTCAAGTACAGAGTGAGGAAGTTAATAAATCCATATCTATAGACAACTAAGTGTGCGTAGTACGTTTAGAAACCATGTTTATTTAAGTTTTATAGGTTTCGAGGTAAGTAACGTCGAAGCTCGCTAATATTATGTAGTAGCTTATTCATGAATCGGGCGCTTTAATTGAACAAGCTATTCACAAAAAACACTCGGTATATCCCGAGGATTTGAGCGAATTTTACTTAAAGTAGAGAGGGCTTTCGTTGAACAACCTGCTTGCTACGGCAGCCCCTTTTTCTTATTCGACTAACGAAACGGAATAGTTGCATAAAGAATCTGGGTTAAAAAAGTAATAGTTAAACTCGACAATAAACAAAATATTTAACAATTTAATTTAAGAAATGTTGTTGACAATGAGGATTACATGTATTAATATTATCTCATATTCAAGATAATTGAATTAAACATTCTTTAATTGAATATATCTTCTGAGGAGGTGGTTATTATAGAAAGAAATTGTACAAATCAACCATTCTTAATGCTCATGCAAACCTCTAGAGCAATTCAAGAACAAATAAGGGACGATATGAACAAATATAACTTGAGTATTACTGATTTTTCTGTTTTAGAGGTTCTTTTCCATAAAGGTAAACAAACGATACAGCAAATCGGTAAAAGCATATTAATTACCAGTAGTTCAATGACTTATGTTATTGATAAATTGGAACAGAAAGGTTTAATAAAAAGAAATGCTTGTCCTGATGACCGCCGAGTTATACATGTGACATTAACAGATACTGGACTCGAATTGATGAATATGATTATGCCGAAACATAAAGAGTTTGTTGATGATATTTTTAGTGCATTAGATACTAATGAAGTAGATACTTTAGTGTTTCTTTTGAAAAAAATAAAAGCAAGAGTGAAAAAATAATTTTTTAATCTCATATATCTCGAAATCGAGATAAAATACATTAATTGGAGGAATTTAATATGATAGATATTGGATTATTAATCATTAGACTAGTAATTGGTACATTATTCATTGGTCATGGTGCTCAAAAATTGTTTGGTTGGTTCGGTGGTTATGGATTAAAAGGGACAGGTGGTTGGTTTGAATCCATTGGCATGAAACCAGGAGTAACAATGGCTCTTTTTGCAGGGGTAGCAGAACTTATTGGAGGAATTTTATTTACTTTAGGATTTTTAACTCCTCTTGCAGGAATTATGATTGCAGGAACAATGGTAATGGCTATTGTTAAGGTCCATGCACCAAACGGATTATGGGCAACAACAAATGGATATGAATATAACCTAACTTTACTTGCGGTTGCAATTGGTATAGCTTTAATAGGTGCTGGTCAGTATAGTCTTGATGCTTTTTTATTCTAATATATCTCGAAATAAAGATGCTTAAATTAAAGGGATGTGTGTTTAAATGATAGATTTTATACAGCTAATACGAAGTGGTTTTAATGATTACAATAGAAAAGAGAAAGTAGATAGTCGAAAACCACGTGGGTATCGTTAACCAGTTAGAAGTTAGAGAATTTGTTACCTATATAGATATAAACTAACTAAAATTTGAAAAATGGAGTGAAAATAAAATGAGTAAAAAAACGATGGGTATTCATCACATTACTGCAATAGTTGATCATCCTCAAGAAAATGTTGATTTCTATGCAGGTGTTTTAGGTCTACGTTTAGTGAAAAAAACTGTAAATTTCGATGATCCAGGTACTTACCACCTTTATTTTGGAGATGAAGGTGGGAAACCAGGAACAATTATTACTTTCTTTCCATGGGCAGGAGCCCGTCAAGGAATCATTGGAGACGGTCAGGTAGGAGTTACGTCTTATGTTGTTCCAACAGGAGCAATAGAGTTCTGGAAAAAAAGACTAGAAAAATTCAACTTTCCTTTTACAATCATGGAACGTTTTGGAGAGCAGTATTTGGAATTTGATGATCCACACGGTCTTCACTTGGAAATTGTTGAAAGAGAAGAAGGAGAAGTTAATGCATGGGGTTTTGGTGGCATAACACCTGAAGTTGCCATCAAAGGATTTGGTGGAGCAACTCTATTATCTACCCAACCAAATAAAACGGCAGAGCTATTAGAGAAAGTGATGGGTCTTGAACTTATTGCAAAAGAAGGAGACTTTATCCGTTTTCGTTCTTTAGCAGAAATCGGAAATGTAATTGATCTAAAATTAACCCCAATTGGACGTGGACAAATGGGGGTGGGAACAGTCCATCATATTGCATGGAGAGCTATTGATGATAACGATCAATTGGATTGGCAAAAACATGTTTCAGCGAATGGATATGATGTCACTCCAGTTCAGGACAGAAACTATTTTAATGCTATTTACTTTAGAGAACATGGGGAAATTCTATTTGAAATTGCTACTGATCCTCCAGGATTTGCACATGACGAATCACAAGACACAATGGGGGAAAAGTTAATGTTACCTGAACAGTATGAACAGTTTAGAGGGCAGATTGAAAGTAGTTTACTACCGTTTGAAGTAAAAGAATTAGATTAATTTTATGTAAAGGAATGATTTCTTTGCTAGCGATTGACCCTACTAAAAATACCGAAAGAGAAAATTATAAATTTCTAATAGGTAGCATCATACCTAGACCTATTGCTTTTGTCACAACAATTTCAAAGGACGGCGTTTTAAATGGTGCACCATTTAGCTATTTTAATATTGTATCATCAAATCCCCCTATGATTTCATTATCAATTCAACGATCAGAGGGAAGACAAAAGGATACAGCGAGAAATATCATCGATTCAAAAGAATTTGTTATTCATATAGTTGATGAACAAAATGTTGAAAAAGTAAATAAAACAGCTGCGAGCCTTCCTCCTGATCAAAGTGAAATAGAGTTAGGGAAATTAACTCCAGTAGAAAGTAAGAAAATCTCAGTACCTGGTGTAAAAGAAGCTAAAATTCGAATGGAATGTATATTAGAACATTCTTTAGAATTGGGAGGCTTGGACTCAATTGGGTGTGATCTAATCATCGGAAAAGTTGTTCAATTTCATATTGAAAATAGCATTTATGAAAATGGAAGAATTGATCCAAAGGGTTTAGCTGCTGTGAGCCGATTAGCTGGTACAAATTATGCGAAAATAGGTGAGATTTTTTCCATAGAGCGACCAAATTAATTGCCAGAACAAAACCAATGAAAAGAATGGAGAAGATGAGAGTGCTAAAAACACCTGGTATCCATCATATAACAGCGATGGTTAACGATGCACAAAGAAATATTGACTTTTATGCGGGCGTACTTGGGTTAAGACTTGTAAAAAAGACGATAAATTTTGATCGTCCAGAAGTGTATCATCTCTATTTTGGTAATGAAACTGGTGAACCAGGGACTGTTATGACTTTTTTTCCATGGGCTAAGCAGTTAAAAGGTCGAATTGGGAGAGGACAGGTCGGAGTTATTAGCTTTATTATTCCAGTAGGATTCATTCATTTCTGGGAATTACGTTTACAAAAATTCAGCATTGAATTTAGTTCTTCCGAACGTTTTGGTGAACGATATTTGAAATTTACTGATCCTGACGGGCTCCAGCTTGAACTTATTGAACGAAATGAAGGACCAATAAATAATTGGACCTTTGGAGGAATTCAAGCAGAAAATGCAATTAAAGGTTTTGGAGGAGCTGTTTTAATTTCAGCACAACCTGATAAAACTGCGGAGGTTCTAGAAAATATATTGGGACTCAAATGCATTGGTGATGAAGAGGGATTTCTTAGGTTTAGATCTGAAGGGAATCTAGGAAATATAATTGATATTAAACTAACTCCTTCGGTTCGCGGGCTTATGGGAGCTGGAACTGTTCACCATATCGCATGGAGGGCAAAGGATGAACAAGATCTTCTAAAATGGAGATCACTTCTTGAAGATAAGGGATATTATCCGACTGAAATTCGTGACCGGAACTACTTCAAAGCAGTGTATTTCCATGAAGGAGGAGGCATACTTTTCGAAATAGCGACAGACCCACCAGGCTTTTCAGTTGATGAACCTGTCGCTGAACTTGGAAATAAACTTATGTTACCATCTTGGCTAGATTCAAAGCGAGAAGAATTAGAAGAAACCTTACCTAGTGTGAAGGTTCATGTTTTGGAGGGAGATAAATGATGAAACATATTTTTAATAAGGGAAAAGATCTAACGAAACCAACGTTACTTTTACTTCATGGTACTGGTGGAAATGAATTAGACCTGTTACCTCTTGCGGGAAGAATTGATGATGAAGCTTCAGTATTAAGCGTCAGAGGGAATGTTTTAGAAAATGGAATGCCCCGATTCTTTCGAAGATTAGCTGAAGGTGTGTTCGATGAAGAAGATCTAATCTTCCGTACGAAGGAATTACATGAGTTTCTTAATGAAGAAGCAGAAAAATATGATTTTAACCGAGATAATATTATTGCCATTGGTTATTCTAATGGGGCTAATATTGCTGCTAGTTTATTATTTCATTATCAACATTCCTTAAAGGGTGCAATTCTTCATCATCCAATGGTACCGAGAAAAGGAATTGATCTTCCTGATTTGTCAGGAAAGTCTGTATTTATTGCAGCTGGGACAAATGATCCAATCTGCTCACCAATGGAATCTTCCGAACTGCAATCGTTATTAGAAAAAGCAAATGCTGAAGTAGAACTTCATTGGGAAAATAGAGGTCATCAATTGACTGTGGAAGAAGTTGAAGCTGCAGCACAGTGGTATCGTAATTTGTAATCAATTTACTATAAAAAAATTTTTTGGAGGTTAAATCAGTTATGTTTAAAAATGAATTAGGTGCACTTATTTTACGTGTCACATTAGGAGCATTATTCTTTATCCATGGATTAGTAAAATTCCAAGGTGGGATTGAGAATATTGTGGGATGGTTTGATAGTATAGGTTTACCAGGATTTATGGCATACGTAGTTGCTTTGTTTGAGATGATTGGCGGTATTGCATTAATCATAGGATTGGCAACAAGACTTATCTCTGTTTTATTTGGACTGTTAATGATTGGAGCAACATTAAAAGTAAAACTGTCAGTTGGCTTATTGGGTAATGGTCAAATGGCTGGATATGAATTAGATTTAGCTTTATTGGCTATGGCAGTTTATCTTGTAATTAATGGAAGTAAGGCATTTTCAGTGGATCAATTGATTTTTAGTAAGGATCAAAACGTTACAAAACCTATTTGAAATAATTAAAAGAAAAATTTAAATTAGATGAGCATAGAATTTGAATATATAAAAAGTTTATTATATAATTTATCTCGAATTAATAATATATTAACTTGAGAATTATGGTTTTGTATTAAACTCAGTTTGTATCATATTAAAAAAATAAACTTAATTCCATAGGAACCCTTCAACTAATAACATTACGGCTTAGTTATGTATTCTAATGTACCTTTATAGGACATTATAATCGGGGATTCTTGGAAGGGGTGGTTTTATAGACTGAGGATTAAATAATAAAGATTTAGGCGGTGTTAACAATGGGGATTTTAAGTAAATTATTTGGAAATTCAACAAAAAAGGAGACTGAAAAAATGACAAACTTAAAATTAGCAGTAATTTATTACAGCATGGGTGGAACCAACTATCAACTAGCAAAATGGGCTGAAGAAGGTGCGAAAGAAGTTGGGGCGGAGGTGAAAGTATTAAAAGTTCCTGAACTTGCTCCACAATCAGCTATCGAAGGGAATCCTGTTTGGAAAGCTCATGTAGAAGCAACAAAAGATGTGCCAGAGGTAAAATTAGATGACCTAGAATGGGCAGATGCAATTATTTTCAGTGTACCAACTCGATTTGGAAATATGCCATCACAAATGAAGCAATTCCTTGATACAACTGGTGGGTTATGGTTTAACGGTAAACTTGCTAACAAAGTAGTAAGTGCCATGACTTCTGCTCAAAATTCTCATGGCGGTCAAGAAGCAACTATTTTATCACTTTATACAACAATGTATCATTGGGGTGCAATTGTGGCAGCACCTGGTTATACAGATCCTGTAACATTTGGAGCAGGTGGTAACCCCTATGGAACAAGTGTAACGGTTGGTCAAGATGGAAAAATGATTGAAGATGTCCAAGCAGCAGTTAAACATCAGGCTAAACGTACTGTAACAGTAGCTGAATGGGTGAAAAAAGGAAACCAATAAAAAAAGAGCCAATCGAAAATTTTCGATTGGCTCTTTTGGATATATTTTATAATTTATCGCTATAATCTTTTAAGGATAATGTAAATTGCGCTATTCTTGAATAAAATTTATGAAAATAAAAGAAACTTATTTATTCGTTAGTAGTTTGTAAGTATTACAAAGGAGAGGATCATCTCTCTTTTTAATTATCAAATTCAACTTCGTGTATAATCCTTATTTTGCGGATAAATAAATTCTCTTTTGGTAGGAAAGTATTAACAAATGCAGTCTAGTATTATTCAACAAACGGGCCATTTAATTGAATAAGAATCTCAGACAAAATTGGATATTTTCATTAACATTAGTATGGAGAGTTTGTGAAGGATTGTACTTAAACTACCATGAAAATAAACTTCTGTAACTTAAAGAAAAAGGCAATACTAAAAAAGACGCAGCTCATTCATTTTTTAAAAAGGGGAGAGCGCCTAATTCATTTATCTATTGTAGGTAAGTTGACTAGATTAAGATGCTTCAGGTTCTTGTAACGTAACTGTGTATCTTAAACTTTCGAGTCTTCTTAGTGAATGCCGAACAATTGATTGTTGTCTCTGCTTATCAAAGTAGTCTTCGACTAAGTCTACATACATTTCTTTTCGAGTTAATAGATAATAGGAGATACGTAACATGGCATGAGCGACTACAATTCCTGCTCGTTTCCTACCTTTTCGTGATGCTGTATGCCTATACAGTGCTCCGAGATAGTTTTTAGATCCTCTTACTGAATGAGCTGCTTCTGTTAATGCTGATCTCAAATATTTGTTTCCTTTTTTGGTTTTAGTTGATTTCCTTTTTCCAGCACTTTCGTTTTGTCCAGGAACCAAGCACGCCCAAGAACACATATGTGCTGCACTTGGGAACTGTTTCTTAATATCAGTCCCGATTTCAGATGAAATTTGCTCTGCCATTCTTGTAGCTATGCCAGGAATAGAATCTAATCGTTCAACATCTTCTTGATGGGCGCTTACTCTTTTCGCCACTTCTTGATCTAGCATCTCGATTTGCTCAGTTAAAAAATCAATGTGTTTTAAAATGGTTTTCAACATAAGACGTTGATGCGAATTGATATAACCTTTAAGGGCGAGTTCTAGCTCATCTTTCTTCTTTTTCATTGTACGTCGAGCAAAGTTTGCTAGTTTTTCAGGATCTTCTTCACCATCGGCAATAGCGTTAAGCATATCTCGAGCCAAAACGCCCATAACATCTGAAACAACTGATCCTAACTTAATGTTCGCTCCTTCTAACACCTTTTGGATTCGATTATGTTGTCTGGCATGTTCTTCAATGATACTCCGACGATAGCGAACAAGTTCACGCAGTTCACGTTGATTTCGGTCAGGAATATAACTAGCTTTGAGTAGTCCATGGCGAAGAAGTTTGGCAATCCATTCTGCATCCTTGACATCTGTTTTACGTCCTGGAACTGCCTTCATATGTTGGGCATTCACAACTATAAACTCAATATCCTCAGCCTCTAGTAAATTCACAATAGGTTTCCAATAAACACTCGTGCTCTCCATGGCAACATAGGTACAACTATGTTGTTTAATCCAGTCAACCAACTGTAATAGAAATACAGTTTTAGTAGAAAATGTTTGAATCTCCTTTCCTTTTGGTGTCATAATACATGCAGTAATATTGTCTTTATGAACATCCATACCACATGCGCGTTCAATGACTACATCCATTGAAAACATCCTTTCTACGGCTCATATTATTGGAGGCTGGTGCAGCAACCAGAATAGGATTAATCTACCATGTGTGCTTCCCCTAAGGGAGCGACAGTCAGTGGTGCACCGTGGTCGTTGGAGTCAGACTAAAGGATGGGCTCACACGCACCATAGTTCATCGACCTTCCTCTCCCAGCCGTAGAATCAGTATTGACGGTTATAATCCATTTTCATTCTCTGTGGTGCAGCGCTGATTTTTGCGCTGCATGATTGGCTAAAGGGAGGTTAGTGAAACAAGGAATTTAGAAAGATTATGTTGAAATTAGCTTGGAGGAGCGTAGAAAGAAGGTGGCATTGGGTGGAACGAATTATGGTTATTGGGATTTTAGCAGGTGTAGGGAAGTCAACATTTGCACGAAAATTGGGGAAAGCCCTAAATATAAATGTTTATCATTTAGATGCTTTATATTGGAAGCCAGACTGGGTAGAAGCCTCATTAGAGGAATTTTCAAAAGCACAACAGGAAATTGTAAATCAGCGTCAATGGATTATTGAAGGAAATTACAATAATACTTTTGGGATTCGTGCAGAACATGCAGATACGATTATTTATTTAGAACTACCACTCTATGTATGTTTGTATCGTGTTTTTAAGAGATGGTTAATGAACATAGGAAGAACACGACCTGATATGGGTGAAAGGTGTAAGGAAAAATTAGATTGGGACTTCATTAAGTTTATATACACTACTTACTATCCACGAAAGAGAAAAATGAATGAACGATTTTCGTCTTTTCAAGCGTTAGGTTCTAAAAAAGAGATTATTACCTTAAAGAGTAAACAAGAGATTCATTCATATATAGAGAATATAAAAAGGCAGAAAGAATAAGATTATACATTTTGACCTTGGTAAGAATTAAGTTTGAAATTTATCTTCTTTAATAAGTAATGTGAAGAAATGTACTTACGAACGGGTGCTTTAGTTTAAGAACGCGATCAAACTTTTTTATAAAAATTGCATTCGAAATGATAAAGAAAGAATCCATTTTGATCAAACTTTTTTCAAAATGGATTCTTTTGATTTTCCGTAAAATGCAGGTTCGTATGATATTTTTGACTCAAACTTTGTTATAAAGCTACACCTCATTCGGAAGACGCTCTTATAAAGATCCAGGTTGTTTATTCATTTGACGCCCACTCTTTTTTTTGCTTTGTGGACCTGAGTTTCCAATTTGGAACTCACCCCCTAATTCAACATCATTTTTTTTATCCTGTTTCTCAATTTGCGCTCTTGTTTGATCTTTGTTTTGCATTCCTTGATGTGTCATTATGTATCTCATCTCCTTTCAATATGATTGTTTTTAATATGCTCAAGTATACAGGGAAATACAAATGATTATTTTTAAATATTCTTGGTGCTCACAAATCTTAGAATTTACATATCAAAAAAGTCATTAGTGTAGTTTTTTGTGGTGAAGCAGAGCTTCATGGTTGGCTAACGGTTCAGGTTAGTTGCACAAGTTATAAATTGAATAGTTTAAAGTTATAGAGCATTTCCCTGTAATGAGGAATGCTTTTTATCTTATCTAAAATTAAAAGGATAATTCTATAACAATAACAATGTAATTAAAATCAATATTTTTTTATTGTTAAACGATAAATCGTGTGTTAAAGTCAAATTGACAATAAATAAGTGAGGTGCTTTTTATGAAACGTAAACAAGGTTCAACAATTTTCTTAAAGGTAGTTATTTTTCTTATTGGAATTACGGTACTTGCTTTGTGTATATTTTGGTTGCCTGGGATAGCCAGTAGAGATGCAGAAGCGAATCCAGAGACTGCTTACTTGCAATATCCCTTTTTAGTATGTGCGTATGTATTGTCTATTCCATTTTTTGTTGCGTTGTATCAAGCATTTAAACTTTTAACCTACATAGATAGGAACAAGGCTTTCTCGGAATTATCTGTTAGAGCTTTGAGGTATATAAAGTACTGTGCAATCACAATCAGTATCTTAATTGTAGTAGGAATAATATTAGTAGTTATATTTATTGAAGGAGACCTAGCAGGTGTTATAGGACTGGGATTAATGTGCACTTTTGCTTCAAGCGTAATTGCAACCTTTGCGGCTGTTCTTCAAAAGCTATTAAAAGAAGCTATTGATATAAAATCAGAAAATGATTTAACGGTCTGAGGTGAATAACATGGCAATTATAATCAATATTGATGTGATGCTGGCTAAAAGGAAAATGAGCGTTACCGAACTTTCGGAGAGGGTTGGAATAACGATGGCTAATCTTTCTATATTGAAAAATGGGAAGGCAAAGGCGATTCGATTATCAACTTTAGAGGCGATTTGTAAGGCTTTAGAATGTCAACCCGGAGATATTTTAGAATACCGAAGTGATGAAGACACCCAAGATTAATAAAGTTGGAATATTTAACATTAAAAGGAAAAGAAAGTTATTCGGCGGTGAACCTATGTACATAACCCTAAATCTATTTAGCTACTATACTAAGGAGGACTTACATATATTCAGAAATAACCTTTGGAGGCACAAATCATGAGAGCACTAAAACAACTCGTTCGTTTTGGTTGGGAGCAGGCCCTATCATGTTTGTTTCCTGTCGTTATTTTTGCCTCTTTGGCTTTTACACAAATCATGCCACTTCCCTTCCTACCACGGTATGACTGGCTGCTCATCATCTGCCTTCTTATGCAGTGGTGGATGGTGCGTTCTGGGCTTGAAACACGGGATGAACTAAAGGTTATCACATTCTTCCACCTTATTGGACTTGCTCTTGAACTTTTCAAGGTACATATGGGCTCCTGGTCTTATCCAGAGGAAGGATATTTCAAAATTTTTGGAGTGCCTTTGTTTAGCGGATTCATGTACGCAAGTGTAGCGAGTTATCTTTGCCAGGCGTGGAGGAGGTTTAAGGTTGGACTGGTTAAGTGGCCACCGTTTTTGGTAGTTGTACCTCTTGCAGCTGCGATTTATTTGAATTTTTTCACCCACCATTATTGGATTGACGTTCGTTGGTGGTTATCTGGACTTGTAATTATCGTCTTTTGGCAATCATGGGTTACATACGAGGTTGATGGAACTCGTTACCGTATGCCACTCGCACTTTCTTTTGTGCTCATCGGATTTTTTATATGGATAGCCGAAAATATCGCAACGTTCTTTGGAGCTTGGGAATATCCAAACCAAACCGATGCATGGAGTCTCGTTCATCTAGGAAAGGTGAGTTCATGGCTCTTATTAGTGATTGTTAGCTTTCTTATAGTAGCGACGTTAAAGCAGGTTAAGGGAAAAATTCCACTAGGATAGATACAAGTCAATTTTTATAACTGTTAAGAACCCTCTTTTAAAAAAGTCGGATCCTTAGCATAGTAAGGAATTCGACTTTTTTTAGGTTGAAAAACTATCCTGCACCTTTAGTTCAATAAGAAAAGCCGCCCAAAATAGCAGCTGGTTCTTGAAGTTACGCACCCTTTAGCTCAATAAGAAATAAGAGTTAATATACTTCTTCATTCTTATTAGTGAAAATTTTAATCAACGCAATAACTATCATTAACATACCAATTAACAGAAAACTATAAAAAAAGATTTTCAAACCAATAGTTGAAGAATTAGATAAAAGACTACTTATTACCAAGAACAAAACGCCAATGCAAAAGCTATTTATAAAGAAAAAAGCAACAATTCGAACGTTGCTTTTTCCAATTTACCTTATTCGGAATTTTGTACGCTAGGAGAACTAACAAGAAATAATAATAATAATAATATTTAGTTAGAGGAATGTTATAAAAAACATATTCAGAAGGAAGTTGATTTATATGGATAAAAAAAAGACATTCGCTTTAGCGATGTTAATCGTTCCTTGGCTAACTGTTCCTTTCTTGGGGAAAAAATCATTTTTTAGGTTTTTACCTGTAGCAAGTTTTGTTAATTTATTCCTAAGTGTGTTAAGTGTAATTGCTAATAAGAAAAAATGGTGGGTAAATAAAAATCCTTTATCTCCCGGTTTTGTAGATTTTACATATATATTAGGTCCTTTTTTTGTAACTACACTATGGGTATTTAAACTAACATACGGCAGTTTTCTAAAATATTTAATTACAAATATGGTAATAGATGCTATTTGTGCTTATCCTTTTTCTCAATTATGGGAAAAGGTAGGAGTATTTAAATTTAAAAAGGTGAATCATACTATATGGTATTTTATATGTGTGTCATTAGCAATTATTATTTATGGGTATCAGAATATAGTGGAAAAATCGATTAATAAAAATCAAAACGAGGTTTAAAGGAATACTTTAGAGTAGTTTCTACATCACTTTGTGAAATTAAGGAAAAGTAAACTACCAAGGCAAATGACCGTCTAGAATTGCCTATTAATTGAAAAACTTAATTTTAAAGGGGTAAGAAAAATGTGGTGAACCCCAAAGAAAGGTTATTGTGGAGTATTGCTCTTCCAGGATTTGGTCAATTTTTAAATAAAAAATATTTAAAAGGTATTGTTTTTGTTTTTTTAGAGTTCTTGGTGAATGTCCAGGCAAATTTTAATGAAATCATTATTTTAAGTTTTCAAGGAGATATTGAAAATGCAATTTCAAAGGCAGATTATCAGTGGTTAATGTTTTATCCATGTTTGTATTTTTTTGCAATGTGGGATGCGTATAAAGATTCAGGAGGAGAACAAGATTGCTTTTCCTTTCTACCATTTGTTTTTTCTGCATATTTCGTTACAGTTGGATGTATTTATTCTTCAAAATTTAAACTATTTGGTGTACTATTAGGTCCTGTTTGGCTTCCAATCATTTCTGTTATTCCTGGTGTGATGGTAGTTGTCTACACTCTGAACCCATCAGATTTATCTGATGGGCTTTTAATTGCTGAGAATAAGTATTATGCAACTAGAAATATTCATTATCTTAAACAACTTCTTTTTTTCATTCCGATCATAGACCTTTTCTGGAGTAATAAATGTTTAAAACAATCGTGTTCCATTAAAGGGCCATTTAATTGAACAACACACTTTAAAGAATACTAGATATTTATGTTGAATTACAGATGATATTGTAAAGGATTGTACCTAACGATGGTATACAGTTAATAATGGACTGAGGATAACAGGAATCATTTCAATTTGTCAATAGAATTTCCATCTATATATCCCTTTTTAACATTCAATGTTGATATACAAAAATAGTTGAAATGTGTCAGAATTATATCTAGTAGCAAAGGTCATTACTAGTAAAAAATAAAAATCATCCCAACTCGCTCGATGAAGCAAGGAACTTGTGCGATGAATGGGTAAAGTTGAGGGTTGAACGCCAATACTCGCGCATTGCGACTAAATTGAAATGTTAAATACTTAAGCGTTGCTTAATTAACACCGAAACCGTGTAATTATTCAGTCAAAATCAAAAATGCAAACACAAATTGTTTTAGCTTTCCTCATAAAGCCTATTTAAAATCCCTTGTTTAATCTATTGTTTTCACTAAAAAATAGGCAGTAATCCAGGAGGTTATTGGAATAATTAGAGCTATGCCAATTCCGGCACAAAATATAGTGATCATTTCAGCACTAAATACTTTTGAATTTACGATATCGCCAACAGAATAAGATAAATCTTTAAACCAGATGAGCAATCCGAGATAGCCTCCAAAGAAGGCAAAAAATAATGTATTCGTATTGGTTCCTAAGATATCCTTCCCAATACTTATTCCAAATTTGAATAACTCTTTCCTACTAATTAGTGGATGATGATTCAATATTTCGCGCATCGGAGAGGCAATGGAAATCGCAACATCCGTAATCGCACCTATTGTACTCATAATAACCACGGCAGCTCCAATTTTAGCAAAATTCACTCCGATATAAAGGGAAAATATGCTAAGCCCCTCCGTTTCTTCCTCACCAAATCCCTGAATCATTGCATTTTCTGTTACGAAGAGAATAAAAAAGAGTAAAATCACAATTGTGATAATAGTAGAAAAGAATGCTGTTGCTGTTTTACGGTTCACCTCATTAATAAAAAAGAGAGTAATACAACTAATCAATGTAGATCCAATCACTGTTAAGATAATCGGATTAACATGTGGATCTGTCATAAATAGGATCGTTAGGAACAACACAGCAAAGTTTAAGAAGAGAGCAATAAATGACCTTGCTCCTTTTTTTCCACCAATAAGTATCATTAATATAAATAAAATGGCTGCTAGCCATACTAACACATTCATGATCTTGCCCTCTTTCGATTAAGGAAAAAAATAGAAGTATATAGACCGATTGGAATAGTTAACACGATTCCAATACCGCCAGCTAGAGCTCGAGCCAATTCCAATGAAAGGTTCATGGAAAGAGTAAATCCCAATGGAGAATCATTCGACAAATATAAAATAAGCATTGGAATGGAACCGCTGATATAAGCAAAAAACAAAATATTAGTCATGGTTCCCATAATATCTTTTCCAATATCCATTCCTGACGTTTTAAGTGCTTTTACTGGTATGTTATTATTCTTTTCATATAGACCAAATATAGAAGAAGACATGGTAATGGCTACATCCATTACGGCTCCTAAAGATCCGACTAATACCCCCGCCATAAACACCATTTGAGGAGGACGAGTTAGAAATTGCATTTCTTCATATCGGAGGCCATTTTCTAACGTTAACCGCATAACAAGAAAGGTAATGAACAGCGAAATAAAAGTTCCTAGAAGGGTCGCAAAAATGGCTGCATATGTTTTTCCATTAAAACCGTTAACCAGCAATAAAGAAATGATCGTAAATAAAATAACACTAATACTGCATATCAATAACAAACTTATGCCTGATGTATTCAGATAAACATCTAGTGCATAAGATATCAAAGCACCATTGACTGCCAAGCTTATTATAGAAAACAGTCCTTGCCTTTTGCCAACGATAAGTAAAATAAAGATAAAAATCCATGCTATAATCAAAACGTATTTATCTCGTTTTACATCTTTTATGGTACCATTCAAAACTGTATTTTCTTCTGTGTTCCTATCAACCGAAACAAATAATTCATTTCCAACTTGGTATTCTTGATCATAAGCTCCGGATGATGAATACTCATTAGTTAAATGGATAAGCTGTCCTTTTTCTTCTCCATTTTTTAATTCGGCTATTATACGCTGAGTAAATAGATGATCTTCATTATCATGTATATCAATAATTTCAGTTGTATCTTCCAGATTTGTTTTGATTACTTCAGCTATTGGACGTTCATAGAATGAATAATTGTGATTAACAAAAAAAACAGAGGCGGCAAAACAAAGTGCTATTATGGTGTACAAAAACATTTGTTTGTAAGCCATTTTTTTAAATTTGTTTACTATAACATTCAAAAAAAAACCTCCAACTATCGGGATGGAATCCAGTGTATAATATTGAACATACTGGTTTCAGGGAACAATTATTTCCATAATAATTTTTAAAAAGGTGCATTGTTCTGGGCAACAGCCTATCGCAAGTACAGGAGCCTCTCCTAACGATGTATCTAGATAACAATGGATTTAGAATAACAGGAATGTTTTCAAACCGTCAAGAATCGCCGTTCATGATGACCGTGTTTTTGGATATAAAATCGGATATCAATACCTTAAGAGTAGATCCTACAGTTGGTTAGGTGGCGTTTATCCAGAGTATCGGAGTCAAGTATTGCATCTAAACTCATGCTCAATCAGCACGAATGGTGTAAAGGGCAGGGATACGTAGTTGTTCGTACCCAAACTAAATCGAAGTATGCTCATTTTGAATTTACATCATGGGTTCGATATAGTTGGAACGTACACTGATGAAAAAGGAGAACCAAAAATAATCTTGAAGAAAAGTCTGTAATTTATACATATTTTTTTAAAAACCAGTTAATAGAAGCTCAAGTTTTATTCTGTTAAAGGCGCGTTTATCGAGCAACGCGTCTTTTTGTATAGGGCCATTTAGCACTTTCTTTGTCCTCACAGCAAATCCTATCCGACTTTCTTTTTGTTCATAAAAGTACGAGTTTTGGAACAAATAATAAAATGTGTGCTTTTTTAACTTTGTTCAGCAATCGGGCCAGATAATTGAATAACACTTGGCAGTTAAATTGGTTATTTATGTTAAAATAATTAGAGATTGTGAAGGATTGCTATTTTTAGCTCCTTAAAAAAGTTCAGTTATTCAAGTAATGGTTGCTTAGAAAATAATTGGTGGGGGAGAATTTGGAGAAGTGAAAATAAGAACATTTCTATTACTAATATTTATTATGCAACTTTCAACACTCATTAACGTTACTGTATTTGATGGGGAGTGGAACGGCATTATTTTGGCTTTACATACAATATTGTTTATTCTCGCAATTGGTATTAATGCAGAGTTTAAGAATCGTAAGAATTAAAATAATTATTAAATATCTTGAAGATTTTTTATGGAGGTCTTTGTATGAATCTAAAAAAGATTACACCAATACAAGGAATAGCAATAACAATATCGTTTGTAATGGTTTTAGTAGCATTTTTAATAGCGTTTCAAACATACTTTAGCTACGTAGAAGTCACGGAAGCGGCTAATGGTTGCTATGATAATGGTGGTTTCCCTATCATTGAAAAATCAGGATTCAAAATAAATTACTTCTATTGTGATATGGACTAACTGTTCAACTAATGGGCGCAATTCAGGAGTAAGAATTGCGCTCGTTCTTTGTGTATATGGCCAGATTGTTGAGCAGCAAAAGGGGTTGTGGGAAGGCTATGGCGTATTGTTTAACGAATGAGGATGGTTAGTGGAATGTCCATATTTATTGTATTATTATGAAATTATGTTATATGAATATCTAGAGGGAATAGAAGTGGAAAACTAGAGGAGTGTTTTCTATTGAAGAGGAATTATTGGTTCATAGCTATGGGTATTGTTTGGACTGTTATTTTTTCAGGTATGAGTTTTTATTGGGCAATGGGTGGCTTACTTGGTGTTAGGTCTCTAGGAGGGGCCATTTACGAGATGTCCTTAAACCCTCCCCCCTCGTTCGTCATTATTGTATGGCTTACCGGTTTAATTATTTTTAAATGGAATTTAATGTTAAAATAATTAAAAGAAATTATTTAAATTTAAATGAGGTGGAAATTTGAGTACAGAAACTCTTCCAACTTGGTTTTGGATTATCTATTACTTATTTTTGTTTATAACATTAGGAACTGTAATATTTAGCCTTTTTCTAAAAAGAATTATAAGAATGTCCTTTGTCGCCATCGTTTTTGTAATTACTGTTCCAATGATGAGTTTGCTAAATAGTATTGGAAGAGAAGAAGGACTAAATGAAGTTGAATTTTTATTAAGTCAATTACAACAAGGTTCAATCTGGTCTATCTATGCAGTTGTAGGTTACCTGTTTTTAGTGGTTTGGTGGTTTGTATTCATTTTCTCATATGAAAATGTAAAGATAAAAGGTACACCTTTATTCAAGTAACGGGTGCATTTATTCAAGAAGAAGTGCTCTTTTTTATTGAACTAAATGGCAGGTTAGAGGAAGAAGGATTTTAGACCAACTAAACCTACAACCCAGTATAATATTATCCCCATAACCTTATCACCCTAAAAATAAATTCACTATTTCAACCTTACCATAATTCTGTAAAATGGTGATTTTTAATTTGGTCTTTTCAAATTAACCTTCTCCGTTAATTGAAGAGATCTTAAAGGGATATGTAGTCAACATAAGCGATGTTATCGGCATGAAAAATAAAAAAAGAACTTAAAGATTTAAGAGAAAAATGAGAAATAGATTATGTTCTTATTCAAGTAACAGGGAAGTTAATTTAACAAGCAGCAAAAAGGATCTTCGTTTGAAGATCCTTTTTCAGTACTGATAACGTCTCATTATGTTAAGTTCATTTCAAAATCATCTCAATATATAATACAACATTTTAAGAAATATTTTTCAATTCCTCTGTTAGTCGTAGGAATTTTTTTTTGTTTCGATCCTGTAATGACTGGTCAATCTCTTTTCGGATTTGCTCTTTTAGTAAATTACGAAGGGCTTTATTTAACAACATTTCACCAAATTCAGAATCCATGACGTTTACTTCAGGTTGTGGTGGTGTATTAAGCAAATTCCTTTCCATAGGAAACCAACTCCTTAACCTTTTTTCTATTATACTAACGCTTTTCAGACTATTCAAATATTTTGCTTGGTAGTTCCATGGTATTTATAGCTAATGAGTTTACACCTGAAAGTGTAAACTCCCGTCCAATTACGGAGTCCTTGAGGAGGACGAATTTCATGACGAAGTAAAAAGTGCACAAGTCTCTGACGAGAACTTTGTAAATCTTCTCGAGCATCATGCCGAGCACGGATTAAATCTCTCAATGCTTCATGATCTTCATCTGGAACCCATACAGAAGTAAGCTCTCCAGCACGAAGTAGCTGAGCTAATCTAGTAGAATCTCTTTTATCTGTTTTGACGCGATCACCCGAACGCTTTGGAATAAGAGAGGGTGCCACAACCATACATTCAATGTCCATAGATAGAAGAAATCGATAAATTCCATACCCAGTAGGTCCTGCTTCATAACAAACAAGTAGATTTTCATGGTTTCCTAACTTTTTCATTAGTTTGCGAATTTCTTCTGGTCTATTTTGAATAGTTCCATGAAACCTAGGTTCCCCACGACCGGAATCAGCAATCGCAACAGCAATAGTATCTTTAGATACGTCTAAACCAACAAATTTTTGAACATCCTTCATAATAACGGCTCCTTTTCGTGTGTAGCTCTACACTTGGTTTTTTATTTTGGGTAGTAACATTATGACCAAGCGTAACCTACGTTAAGCGATGGGAGTCGTTTCGTTCATTATGACTAAAGGGCGCTTTAATTGAATATGGTAGTAATTATAACAAGGCTTAATTTACAATATCATATTCAAGAGCAAACCTTTTACGAGGTTTGCTCTTTTTTTAGTGATCGATATAAAATTGCAGCTGAAACACCTGTTGCTTCCTGAATTTCTTTCACTGTCATCAGTTTAGAATGGTACATTGCAATAGCTTGATTTAATTTTTGCTGATTAACTCTGAATGTATTGTCGAATGGATAAAACTTTAATTCACCCGCAAGAGGCACCGCAATCATCATTAATAGTAAAATCCTTATACGCTCTTTCAATACGGTCCCTCCCCTGTCACTATATAAAAACATAACACATTGTACTGAAATGATAAAAAAGAGGAAAGGGTATTTGACTGAGATTGTTTTTTTTTTTTTTTATTTATTTTCCTTTGTAGGCTTTAGTAGGTTTTAGTAGGTTTTAGTAGGTCTGAGTATAAACTAAAAATAATAGTAAAAATGAAAGCGTTAACAAAAAACATCTAACAAAAGGAGCTATTCCTGTATTAAAAGAATTTGAGGTTTGAACAAAAAGACAAGAAAAATCAACGTATTCAACAAATTACTGCAAACTCTAATTGTAGGGGCTGATATTGACAAAAAGACTCATTATACACGTGCTGTCGATTTCCGTGGGATAGAGTTTGGAAATCGGTGTATTTTCGAAAATGAACGTCCAGGACTGTTGAAACTAGTTGCGTGGATGAAGGAGTTACAGGGTTTATCAAAAATCCGACATTATATTTGGGATTGAACCTACCGGACACTACTAGTTTCCACTAGCTGAATTCTTGAAAAAATACAATATCAAATTAGTTCTTGTTAATCCACACCACGTCAATAAGAGTAAGGAACTAGAGGATAATTCCCAGACTAAAAACGATCTAAAAGATGCAAAGGTTATAATTACCGCAAGTAGAGAATCTACTACAATATCCGAAACAGTAGCGATAGAAGTTGTTAAAGCTGCAATAATTACCGGTGTCGCTAACGATATTGCTCAGGCTGTCCGCGCTGCAATGTGGGAACCCAGCTATCGTCCCTTAAAGGCTATAAAGGAAAAAATGCTGTAAATAAGGTGCATAGGTACCCCCATCTAACACGATACTGGAGATTAAAACAAACACGAAGGTACTGGTAAAACCAGAGAGAAAATGGAATTTAGGTCAAAGTAATAAGAGCAAGATAGTCCCAAGTACGCAGTAATTAAGATGGTAATGATAAGTCAGTTCTGATGCAAGGGATCTACTTAACTCTACACAATAAGTGATGTTCATCCACTAAATTGCGATTATGCAATGAATGTAGCAGAGACGGCATCAACATTTGCTGAAATGATTGTGGTAGATGTAGCTGTAAAACAGGCAGATAAAACAGAAGACTAGCTTTACTCGAAGATAAATTACAACGCAGTGTTGCACTATTAATGAACATCCATGCACGCTTTTTATTTGAAACAGCCTTTTATGAAGAACGGAAACATGGCTACGTATCAAGTGAACGATTATCAGAGTTGATGGTTGAGGCTCAGAGAGAAGCGTATTGCGATTCACTCGATGAGTAACACCCACATTTTTGGGCATCAAAGCTACATTTCTTTATTACAGATGTTCCATTCTATAACTTTCCGTATACTTTCGGTTATTTATTTTCACTTTGCATTTATGCAAAGGCGCTATAGGAAGGTGAAGCGTTTGAAAAGCAATATAATGCCTTGTTAAAGGATACAGGTTCAATGTCGGTCGAGGAATTAGCAG
>JBNJJO010000058.1:0-22395 GCA_051750265.1 Bacillota bacterium
TAAACTGTCCATTTTATGGGTTACAGTTCATGTAACTCTTATACTCTTTAGTTAAAATTCTTCTTGATATAACTTAATCTTATTGGTGTAAATTTTAAAGACAATATGCACACAACATGTATACAAAATGTATTATTTCAACAAAAATAGTAATTCTCAACAAAAAAAGAACATGATAAAAAATCCTATTCATATCTATAAGCCTAATCTCGATCAATAACCTGTTCTTTTTTTCGGCTTTTTTCAAATTGAAGAAAATTTATTAATCCTTGTTTAGCATCTTTAAAGTTAGCAAAATTAGTATGTTCGATTGGATTACCCCTCTTAGAAAGCAATTGATACTCTTCAGCTCCCTTAGTGTAAATAGATAAACCTGAAAACTCTTTTTCCCTAATAGTTATACCTCGAATGTTTTCTTTACTAATTCTATCTAAAAGAGTTGGTGAAAATTTTGTATTCTCAAATTCTACGTTCTTTATCTGGGCTTCTTGAAAGTAAATTTTCGGCACCTCTTTATCTGAATTGTTAGTGCCAGGCATCAATTCCATATCTACAAATCTAGTATTTTCTAATATCGTCCTACTTAAGTTAGTTCGTATTAAATTACAATCTTGAAACGTCACATTAGATAAGTTCGCACTATCTAAATTAGTAATTTTGAATGAACATAAATCAAATTCTGATCCATGAAAGTTCTTACTGTTAAGGTCCATTTCATGAAATTGGCAACGATAAAATATAGATTGCTGAAGGTCTTCGCTTTTAATTTCACAAGTAGAAAAATCTAACCCATTTAAAATAAGCTGTTTTCCTTCTCTTCCATCTGTACCTAGCCAAATTTCATGTTCTTTGACTCTTTCATCAAGTACTTCTTGTGCTAATTCTTGCAGGGGATGGAAATCATGTTGAGGATCTAAGCTATTGTGTAAATAATTGATGTTTTTAAATTCCATAGAAAGGTTATCTAGAAGGACGTGATATCTTGAATCCAATTGTAAAACATCTTGAGTGGTTTTAATACTTTGCAGCTTCCTTAATAAAACTTCCTTATCATCACTCGTTGTGATGCTTGCTTTATATGTATTTTTATCCTGTTTATCTAAATCATAACACTCGACAAACAGGGAAACTTGCTGAAAAGATACTCCTTCTTTTTGAGGATGGAAATGAATACCTTTAACTCTTGATTCTAGACCTCGAAATGCCTCGTATTTGTGCTTTTTACCCTGTACAAAATGTAACTTTTCAGAAATGATAACATCCTTGAAGTTTTCCATGATTTTCGGGTGATTTTGGTTTTCTCTATCCATAAATCTTTTCATACTGTAATTTTGTGCTAACTCTTGATATCTCTCTATCATTTGAATACATGTTTCTATTGGTAGACGTCCCACAACATTACCCATTAATTGGTCTTGGTTGATTAAAGGAAATCTGTCACACTTAACAACTCCCTTAATGCCTGTTTCTATTGTAAAGTATTCCGGAATTTTAACTTCAAAAGGACGTTCTGGAATAGTACTAGCTCTTCCACTTAGAGTTCCTATTTGAGTGGCTGGAGCTAACAACACTTCGTCACCAATTTTACTGAGGAACACCGCATATCTAGATTTACCCCTGCCAGATGAATCATTAAAGGGATAGTCTCTGACCCTAATTATGTCTCCTGAATATAGTTCCATATTTATTCATCCTCGATTTCCACATATTCATATTCTTCCTCTAGAAACTCCAAAAATCGATCAGCAGCATCTTGATCTCGGCCCAACGAATCAACCAACTCTTGAATTCTTTTTTTAGCGACATCTATATAGGGGTAAAATCCCGGTTGAATTTCAAGATCCTTGATAATTTGTGCTCTAGACTTATCTAATACAGTGTATTTTGCTATCCACGTATAATCGTTCATAAACTAAATTCCTCCTCATATCATGATTTAACAGTAACGTCCCAGGCTTAAAAGTACGATAAACTATAAAAATTAACGCAATAACTATAAATATAGGCCCACCCAAAGGCTATTCCGACAATGACAGGAAAACAGAATAGAACTAAAAAACTCTTTATAAGGTTATTCATTTCATCACTTCTGGAAATTTCATTACAATACAAAACGAGTACAATAAATATACATAAAAAGTACATTATCAGTATAAAATACTCGTGATAAAAAGGAATATATTTTTGAGTAGTCTATCAAATCAATAGGCAACTACCTAATTAGGTTTTTTTATTCCAAGTTTTCATCCCTGCTACATAAGTAGGTTTATTCATATAAATCATCATCATGTTATTAAAACTATAACGTGGAAGTTTGGATGAAAGTTTAAGTAATCCTTATACTTTTCATTTATTAGAATCCCCCTCACTTCCTTTACAATTTCATCAAGATTCTCATTTGTCTTTTGTTATCGTTCTTAGTTTAATAAAGAACGATATTTTTTTCATTTCTTAGAATCTTCTCCTTAATGTTCCATCCCTTTTTGACGTTTCTTTTTCTTATTTTTAATTTGCTGTTCAAAATCATCTTCTCTCCATTTACGATCAGCTTCACGTATCGCATTTTCAAGAATCGAGAAGAAGTCAGAAGCTCCCGAAGTTACTGGACCTGAATCTTTATTTGAATGCGGAATGAAGGTATTATAACTATCATTGTCGGAAACTTCTACATTACTAAATGATTTAACATCAAATATATTATCAAGTTGCTTAAGTGTATCTGTGTCAAGTTCTTCAGCATATCTAATACACTCATGATAAAACATTCTCATATAGGATTTATTATTGGTTTGGAAATCAGGATACTTATTATTTAAGTGTTCTAAATGTTGGCTCTGATTATATGAATCAATATGATCGATTTTAATGCGATACAAGCTATAAATAAGCTCTTTTTGTTCTTGTTTTGAGTACTTTCTTGGAGGGTTTGAAAAGTCTTCTGGCGTAATCGTTTTTTCATAATATTCTTCTGCCATTACAAAGAACTCTTTTTGTTCAATTGTTAAATAATTTCGACCATTCCAATTCGGAAACATTTCTTGAAGTTGGTGGTCGTAAAGCTTACTCATTAAGACTAATGAATTTTTCATAGTTTCTTTTTGACTTAATAAGAATTGCATTCGATTTAAATCCTTTTCCGAAGCATTTTTAATGGACGAACGATCTCCAAAGTCGATACCGTTTTTAATCCGTAAATTTTCGAATTGTATTTCTGCATTTTGAATTTCTTTTTGAAGAGATAAAACAAACATAGGCCTATTATTAAGTAGTGCATAAAGATCTTTTTCCATTTGCTTTTTCTCTAACTCATTTACTACACGTTCAATCTCCTGATTGTCCAATAACTTATTTTGAGAAACTGTTGTTTCAACAACTTCAATTTTTTGTTCTTTAGAAAGATTATCTTTATAGATGTTTGGATAATATTCATCTAAAAATCTATTTGCTTCATTTTCTAAAACATTTTCAACATGATTCAAGATATCTATTTCTCTTTCAATTCGATCTAATTTTTTAAATTTATCAATGGAATCTTGACTAAAATCAAGTCGAGACTGCCATTTATCCAACTGCATTCTTCGAGTATTAATATTTTCAAAATTAACAAACAACCTTAAAACTTTTGCTGACTCTCTTAACTGTTTTTTCTCTATTGGAGTAAAACGACGAACAAATTTTTCATTTAGATCTTTAATTTGTTTTTCTTTCTTCGCTTCTTGAAGCTCAATTACAGTTTTGTTGTACTCTTTACGGTCATTATTAATTTGAATCCTGTCGGATTCTTTACCATTATTTTTCATGTTTCTTGCTACAAATCCCTCATGAATTGTTGGAAGTGTTTCAAGACCTCTATCTTTATTTGATAAATGAGTAATCTTCTCTGTAAAACCATTCTTTTCTAATGAACGGTTTGCGTAGTTAGCCCACTGTTCTCTCCAGTAAAGAAGTTTCTCTTTTGTATTCCAATCCGTTGTATGTAGAGCATTAACTTTTTCCCGCTCATTAACCATTTCTTTTACTTTTATTTGTTTGTTTCCCCATGTTCCTTCTTCATTAAAAGGACGGATCGTTAACATGACATGAAAGTGTGGGTTTTCTTCATCATCTCTATGAATCGATAAGTCCGCAACCATACCGTCATTTACAAACACTTCATTACAAAATTCAATTGCCAATTGTTCCTGTTCCTCATGAGATAATTCTTTAGGCAATGCAATATTTATTTCTCGGGCAAGTTGAGCATTCCATTGCTTTTCCACTTTCTCAACTTCATTCCATAATTTTTGACGGTCATAAACCCAATTTGGCGCATGACTAGGCGCAAGAATATGAGTAATCGGTTCAACTTGTCTCTTATAAAACTTAGACTCATTAGTTCTTTCATCTAACAATCTTTCACCAGAACGATATGCAGCAGCAGCAATTGTGTTTTGTTGTTTTTTCCTTGAAAGAATCTGATTCGAGAAATGATAGATTGCCATAGTTCTAGCACCTCACTTTCTTTTAATAACATGAGCGAAGCGAATTTTTCAGACGCTTCACGATATTTGGTATTTTCATAGAAAATGCCAACGCACGATACTACGATAGTGGTATATAAGTGCGCCCTTGATCCTATCTTCGGGATTAATTATACCACTTTCCAAGTTTTGGAGTAAATGCTATAATTATGAAAACTACACTAGTGGGGTGTTGAAAATGGCAAAACAAAATACAAAACAAAAAATTATCAGCATTGAAGAACAGATTAAAAGACTAAAAGAACAGCAAAAAAAAATATTAACTAATTCTCATAAAAATATCGGTAAGTATTTAATGGATACCTGGGGAGTGGAAGATGTAAACGAAGCAAAAGAATTAATCGATTTATTTAAGGATCAAGTAAAATCATTTAAAGAAGTAGCTTCATCTGACGAAGAGCAAAAAAAAGAAGATACTAAACTGTAGTTGAATATACCTTTAGGGTGATTAATATGGCACATGAAGAAGTACGAAAACTTAATGAAAAAATAAAAATTTTAGAGCAAAAAAGGAAAGCACTAGAATACAAAATTTCAGACGAGGAGCGACGAGCAAGAACAAGAAGATTGATTCAAAAAGGAGCACTCTTTGAAAAGTACTTAGAAAATGAAAATGTTTCCATTAATGACACAGAGAATTTATTAAAAGTTCTAGCTGATTTTAAAAACAAAAATAAAGATTATGTTCATCGACAAATTCAAAAAATAAGGGAAGATCCAGAAGAAGATTAGTCAAAATAATCTAAACCATTTATTTGCTGATTGTACCGTTTCATCTGTAGGTCTTTCCTTTGTTCTTTTAATCTTTAGAAAATGAGTATAAAATATCGAAGTAGTCATTATCACATTTTGATTTATTTTTTCCACTAGTAGACTTAGAACTTAAGAATTTGAATTTAATCATGATTTTGTGATAATAAACTCTTTCGTTCCTCTTAGATTGAGTATATCGTCAATATCCATTCCTCAAACAAAAAAGAGTAGCTCACTCGTCTATGATCTTCCCTTTCTATTTTATTGACTTTTTAACTACTAATCCTATAAAAAATACATCTTACAAGATTAATGATCCCGTTAATTAGCTCAATAAAAAAATGTGCGCTGACACTTAATGAGTTTTTAACTATAAATTATGATAACCTTTAAAATCTAATTAACTTTTCCTAAATTCAGCATTTATATTTGTTTGTTATTCACAGAGTTCAAAAGGTGATTAAACCGGTTAATAAATATTTGTTCTATTGCTTTGACTTCTTTCCATTTTAGGTAGTTAAGGATAAATTTTCACTAGTTCCCAGGAGATTTAAAATTTCAAGTGTAACCTCCCCTTTCATTAATTTACGAGCCCTTTTATCTGCAGCCACATAGATACCTCTTCTAATGATCAGGAATGAATCTATACTTCCCCTATCTTTTAATTCCCAACAGAAACCCAATGCTTTTCCTGAAAGTTAATTACCT
The DNA here is from genome assembly GCA_051750265.1 of Bacillota bacterium. Taxonomy (GTDB): domain Bacteria; phylum Bacillota; class Bacilli; order Bacillales; family Bacillaceae; genus Metabacillus. The sequence continues at coordinate 5,982 of JBNJJO010000058.1, forward strand.
TAGAAAGGATCTTTCTTAATGTAATAATTCTTCCCTCAGTAAAATTCACGATAACAGGAGATATTTTAACTTTTAATTTATTTAAGTTACAGCTCAAGGTGAATTTTCTCTTAGTAAATAAAAATTTTATGAATCGGTAATTAAAAGATTTTGAATATTTAGCTTACCCAATTTATTGTCTTTTTATAAGTTTTAAAGATTACTAAAAATAGGAATATTAGATTTATTAAAAAAAACGGTTTCTATCGTAAAAAACATATTTAATAAGATAAATCATATCTAATAAAAAGTTCATATTTAATAAAGAAAACAATATTAATAGGCGTTTTGAAATAGGTGTGTTTATCCATTGTGGGAGAAGGGTTTCAACCATTTACAAGAATCGTAATATCAGAGTTTCCACTATTTCACAAAGATCATGTAATAGAATACACATTTGAACAAGGCTTTTTTTTGATTATTTACATATTAACAAGGTTATATTTTTTATATCCACTAATACACAAGACAATATTCGGAATAACTTGCGCATAAAAAAATATTCCTTCGTGGAAAATCTGCCAGAGATTAAGACAGATAGAGAGAAGGAATATTTTTTTAATAGAATGAGCATCTGTATTTTACATTTACCTAATTCGAATAGCCCTGTGAATGTCTCTTTTTTTCACAAGGCTAGGTATTTTATTAAGTTATACTGTGCAGATCTGGAACTTGTTTCGTCATGGTATATTCTCTGATCTTGGCTTCATGGATTAGGTCATAAGGAAGCTTTTTTAAGGATTCAGGAAGATATTTTCTGAAAGCCATTCTGAAAAAGGCACCTATTGAGTAAAAACGGAAAGTACCTTTTCGTTGTTTTTCTATATGTATATGAGTTCCGATCTGATCAATTGTTTCCAAAAAGGAGGTTTTTAAGAATCGATCACGCACAGTGAAGTTCTCTTTATCTTCATCCATGAGATAGTTTAGTTTATTCATCACTTCTTGTTTAAAGGAAAGCATTACATCGATTTGGTCTCTTGGTTTATATTTAATTTGATGTCCATCCAAGAAGTAAGTAAGCTCTTTCGATAATTTTGCCATGAGTGAGTTGACATTGAATTCATCTGTGTGCTCTTCCACACATTCCGGTTTTAAGGAAAAGGAGGCTTTCTTAATCCATAGTTGCTTTCCACGAATTTCAATCCCTGTGAATTCTATAGAAAATAGAGCCTCTAAAACGCTTAATGTTTTACGGACTCCTTTTGCATTCTTGTTCAATTGAAACTTAAGTGTTTTAATCGTTCGTTCTTGCTTTATTTTCTCCACTTCCCCGGTTTTGCTAAAAGACATACCAGTACGAAATTGGTTAAGCAAGGATAAGAGCAATTCGATTCCTTCTGGGTTGGAGGTGCGTACGAATTCAGCCAATATATTGGTTTCAAAAAGGCCATGTGGTATGATCAGGTAGTTGAGAACCCCACCATTATGTTCAGGTGTATTATACTTTTCAACATCTTTTAACACCAAAACAGGTAACCCTTCGTGGATTTCCTCTTTCACAAAATGGTGATCTTCTAAAAACTTCTTTCCTCCCCAAAGAGTAGAATACGAGATTCCAAGTTTTTTTGCCCAGGAAGAAAGATTATATTCCTTTAGCAGGCCGCGTTGATTCTGCTCTACATGCAATTGCTTTAACATGGTCATATATACAACATAGGCAGAAGCAGGAGGGCGTTCAAATGATTGATCGCGAAGAAAACGGAATTCTTCCAATATGGCATGATGCATTCGGAAACCGTCTATTCTTATTTTAGCTTTGTTCATTTTTCGCCCTCCTCTCGTCTATTTTCCTAGCTTGAATTATAGCAAAATGGAAATAGAGGAAATTATGCCCTTTATTAAGGGATTTTCAAAGTTGCACAATGAGCGTCAAACCCTTGGGGGACAAGGGTTTGAAAAAAAACCTAATTTTTTTTGTGTGAAAGGAAACGTCATTATTTTTTATAATATGTGCACATTGTGAAAGAAAGCGTCAATGCTTGGTAGATAAACAGATATGGATAAACGTTGATATATCAATGTTTCTATAAAAAAGTCTATAAAGAGAAGAACAAAAGTTAGAAATATTGCACAGGATTATGTGCAAGTTTGTGTGAGAGCAAACGTCATATTCTTTCATTTTTAAACAAAGTAAGTGAAAATTGTGCAATATTTTGTATTTTTATAAGAAATCTACGTATTTTTTCCGTTCATCTAAGATCTTCATTCATTCAAAAATTCGTAGTCTTTTTAAGGTGTTGTGCACATTGTGAGAGCAAACGTCAGGCGAAAGAAAAGTTGCACATGATATATTGCTGTGAAAAGAAGCGTCAATCTTTTTTATGATGATCGGATTGGTGTAATAAAGGACGTCATTGATGTTTAATGGTTACAATGTTCACATTGTGAGAGGAAACGTCAAAGTAAGTAAGTTGCATTTACCCAAGAGTACAAGTTGGAATCCATTGATTTTTATATTGGTGCGAGTATTGGTGGAGAAATCAGTTAAGATTTGAATTGTGCACATTGTGAAAAGAAACGTCAAAATAAACAAGTTTCTCAAACGAATAGAATACAAGTTGTTATCTAACGGTTTCAGTATAGTGCAGATATTGGTAGAGGAACGGTTTGAATGGTTTTAAAAGAAGGGGTTAAAAAATGGAATGTGCACATTGTGAAAGGAAACGTCAAAGTAAGTAAGTTGCTTTAACCAAGAGTACAAGTTGTAATCCATAGATATTTAGAATCGTGCAAGTATTGGTAGAGGAACGGTTGGAATGTTTCAAATGGTGATTGGTTAAAAAATGGAATGTGCACATTGTGAAGGGAAACGTCAAAGTAAGCAAGTTGCTTTAACCAAGAGTACAAGTTGTAAACCATAGATTTTTAGAATCGTGCAAGTATTAGTAGAGGAACGGTTGGAATGTTTCAAATGGTGATTGGTTAAATAATGGAATGTGCACATTGTGAAGGGAAACGTCAAAGTAAGCAAGTTGCTTTAACCAAGAGTACAAGTTGTAAACCATAGATTTTTAGAATCGTGCAAGTATTGGTAGAGGAAAGGTTGGAATGTTTCAAATGGTGATTGGTTAAATAATGGAATGTGCACATTGTGAAGGGAAACATCAAAGTAAGCAAGTTGCTTTAACCAAGAGTATAAGTTGTAAACCATAGATTTTTAGAATCGTGCAAGTATTGGTAGAGGAAAGGTTGGAATGTTTCAAGTGGTGATTGGTTAAATAATAGAATGTGCACATTGTGAGAGGAAACGTCAAAGCAAGAATAAGTTGCACTTCCAAATGGTGCAAATGATATAAAAATATAACAATAATTCATGCCATTTGAATGATATGGACCTACAACTGTTGACAAATGCAACAAACCTCACTCATAATAACCTTATACTATTTATAAGGGGATTATTTATGGGTTTTTTAGTAGGTGTTAAAGAAGCTTCTGAAATACTTGGATGGGATCGGAGAAAACTCTCCACCTATCATTTGCGTGGAGTGCTGCCTAAACCAGTGGTCAGCTTATCGAGCGGTCCCATATGGTTTCGAAAACAGATTGAATATTATAAGGCTGGTAAAGAATCCGGTGTAACGACTTATTATATTGAGGGCGAAATAGTATATGAATGTAAACATAATCATTCTATCAAAGAAACTAGCTATTCACCTGATGAAATTAAGGAATCTAAAAGGAATTATAACGTTTATCAGGAAAAGGACATTAAACAGCTGAAAAATTTCATCCAGGAAAAAAATCCAATTGCTCAGTTCCTTTCTTTTGAATCCATCAGCTATCTTCATGATTTAGGTATTTTGGAAACGGATGTTTTCCATGAATACATCCACCAATACTTATTTGAAAACATAGAGCTGACTAAGGAAGGACGGGATGAAGAATCATGTTAAATACCTTGCAAAAAAAATTTTTGAATGTAACTAAAACGATTTTTCCAGATCATCCTCAACTCTTCGTCGAGTGGAACGATGATATCCGCCATCTTATGACTAGTCAAGGGGATTATCAGCCTTGCCAATCATTAAAGGCATTTTTTGTGATCATTGATCGTTTAGTGAAAGATCATAAATTGAAATTTGAGAATATGGAACAATGGGTTTATGACTATATAGATGAGATTAGAAGTTTTGTCCTTCCATACATACGGATAGTCGAGGAAGAGAATGCCCCCTATTCCCTAAAGTCTAACAATAGGCAAGTAATAAATTCTTTGTTGAATCAGAATTTTGCCGAGTCCGGTTCGGCTTTATTATTTCATAAATTAAGGGAGACCATCAGTAAAAATGAATTCGACATTGTTACTGAGATACCCACTGCAAGGATTGCTGAAAAGGCTTTAGAAGCGACTGCCCAAGTGAGGTCAGAAAATGCCTATCTAAAAATGAAATCAAATGCAGCGATCGAACAATGGAAAAATCTTACCTCTCAAGCTATCACCTCGATGGATGACTTAACGGCAGACATTTTCGATATCGTTTCGATTCTGTGGATGCAGCAGGCCACCCATAAAGATCAAATGATTCATTTTCACACGGATGATGCTTTGAATCTTAGGAGGTTGCAAGGACGTAGTGAAGAAACGGACGGCTATCAAACCTCTTATCGAAAGAAAGAACGGGATGATATTATGAAAAGGTTGGCAGCTCTTACGACTATATGGATCAGGATTGAACGGGAAAATTTGAGGTTCATCAATGAGGATCAGGGGAACTTTGAGGAAATCGGGCAAGTGCAATTCAATCCCTTGTTTTTGGTGGATAGCGTAACTGTTGCCTATCGAGGAGAAAATCCAATTGGTATTTATGAATGCAGCATCCGTCCAGGGGAATTGCTTTCCAACTTCTTGTACGGTTCCCAAAAGAGCAGTGGTTTGTTGGCGTTGAAGACTCTTGAATACCATCCAACGAAGCAAAAATACCATAAACGGTTATCTCGGTATCTATCCTGGCAGTGGAGGATTCGCCAAAAGAGTGCGGATTATCTTAGAGCGTATCATATCGGTGGAGATAAAGGACTGCTAAAAGTCATGGATCTGGATGTGAACCCTCGATATGGTTCAAGGTTCAAGGAACAATTTGAAGAAATATTAGATACCCTACAGCAGGACGGAATCATTAAAGAGTGGAGCTATAAGGAAAAAGACATTGAGCAGCAGATTGAGCAGGAACGAAATTGGTTTGCAAACACATGGTTGAAGGCTCGCGTCCAAATCATCCCGCCTACCGATATCACGGGAATTGTGGATGACAAGGACTTATTGTTGATAGAGGACCATGAATATGAGACAGTGAATTTATCAACCATGTTGAAAGGGATGACGGATAGGGAGACTGCAGAAACCATAGAGATAGTGGAAGAAAAGCCGGTGACCCCTGAAACCATCAACAAGGAAAGAATTGACCGAGGATTAAGCATTTTAGAGGCAGCAAAGCAAATGGGCATTTCCCATAGTACTTTGTCCCGGTATGAAAGGAACCTCATTAAACGTCCTTATACTGAGAGCTTAGTAAAAATGAAGGATTGGCTTAATTCAAACAAAGCATCGTAATTTCGGTGCTTTGTTTTATTTGCAACGAAACTATCCTTATATCGCTTTACAATATAAACTCATCTTTAACCTGATACTTTGACTTCACATTTCACCCTCATTAACTAACTGACCATAACTTTTTCTAGTACCTTTTTTATATTAGCTACATAATTTATTAATCAAAGGTTTTTACTTTAATAAGAGCTGTCTTGATGGATGGATACATTTAGTCAAATTTGTATATAAAATATAAGTAAGGGTGTACTACACAAAACAAGATCCTTCCGATACATACACCCTGCCTTTTTTTTAATTGATATGAAATCACTTTGTTATCGAGTTTTGTCGCATAATTACTGGAATAGTTCATTAATAAATTCAAATATTGCAATTTGTATAAGGGAAGTCTTACTTGCATCCATCGGGCAATTACCGTTATTAGTTACTTCACGATTCTCTTATGTTTTCCAAGTTATCAACCATTTGATATACATTAGTAAAATATTTTTTTCGAGAATATATAAATGTATATAAACCAAGTATATAGCATCATTATTATATATGTTAATGTCTTTAATAACATATATAAATCTATATATGTTGATTTATATATTGCTTAATTTGTAAAATTAATGATAAAACAATTGAAGTCAGTCTTGCTAGAGATTAATGTTTTATAATTTTAGGAATTGGGCCAATTTAGATCTTAGTAGAAAAATGTAACTAAGAATGTAAAAAAGATCGTTACGGGTTAAACAACGCTCTTTTAAACACAGGTTATATCTTCATATGGTCTTAAGACTTAAGATTATTTAAAAGGAACAATGCTATTTTTCTCAATAACCCCGTATTCGTCTAACAATCTTCTTATGCTCTTATTAATCAGTTGGGATTTATCCCCTCTTTCACTCCTGGCAGCAATTTTTTCTACCTCGACAGATAAGTCTGGATCCATATAGAATGAGGTAAAACCTTCTTGTTTTTCTTCTTGGTTAGTTTCTTTCCTGAAGATAATTCTCGGAGATAATCATCGTCTTCATTATTAACAACAACAACGTTATTAATGTTGTTGTTGTTAATAACATATGTTTTATCATTATTAGCAACATTAGTTTTTTCAATATTATCATTATAGATGAATATTCGCATAATCGACGGAGTAGTTCATTAAATAAAATCAAATATTGCAATTTGTAACTTTTAAAGATTGTACAATTAGTTTTTGAAAGTTCTCGTTTATAAGGAAATGTTTGCAGACTCCCTTGCATCCTTCGGACAATCAAAACGCAGTTACCGTGACAAATTACTTCATCGATTCTCTTATGTATTCCAAGTTATCAACCTTTTAACATACAAATCAGTAAAATCTTTTTCGAAAATACTCAAATGTAATTATCAACATTGTAGATAGCATCACTATTATATATGTTATTGTCATTATTGACATATATAAAACTATATATATATATTTATATATTACTAAATATGTATGATAAATGATAAGACCGAAGAAGTCAGCATGCTAAAGGTAGATGTTTGTAATTTTAGGAATTGGAAATATTGATCTTGGTAGAAGTAGAAAATGTAAATTAGGATGAAAAAAAGAGCGTTGTATGTATGCGGACAACGCTCTTTTTTAAACACAGGTTATATATTCATATGTTCTTAAGGTTATTTAAAATGAACAATACTATTTTTTTTCAATAACCCCGTATTCTTCTAACAATCTTCTTATTCCCTTATTAATCAGTTTGGATTTATCCCCTTTTTCACCTCTGGCAGAAATTTTGTCTACTTCGACAGCTAAGTCTGAATCCATATAGAATGAGGTAAAAACCTTCTTGTTTTTCTTCTTGATTGGTTTCTTTCCTGAAGCTAATTCTCGGAGATAATCATCGTCTTCATCATCATTAACAACAACAACGTTATCATTATTATTGTCATCAATAACATATGTTTCATTGATATTTTCAACATTATTTTTTTCAACATTATTGTTGATATCAATATCATTAATATCAACTTCCTTTTTAATGTTAGCTTTATTGATATTTTTGTTTGCATCAACATTGTCATTTATATTTTCATTTTCGCTGTTATCTATGTTACTATTTTCATCATTGTTTGTATCATATGAATTAAAGAACGCTTGGGTAGCATTAGGTTTTTTAATTCGATCCTTGAGGCTGTTTTTGGTCGACACGCTCTTTCAACTCCTTTACAAAGGGAATGTAATGTTCTAAGGCATTTCGTAATTCTGTATTTCCTTCAAAGCCTTCGATTGCTAATCGTCTGGTAGAAGCTTTTCTTTTTATGATCGTATTGAATCTCATACTTGGGTAATCCTCTTCAACGGCTTCTACCATTACTTCATTTTCTTTGGCTCTTGCATCAATTAAAGAAAATAGAATTCCAGCTGTTTTTAGCGATGGGTTATAGCGTTCTTTTGCTCCTTCGATAATCTCTAAAAATTTTGGAATAGCATAATAAGCAAACATAGAACCGTCAAACATGACAACTGCAAAACTTCCAGCTTCTGAATATGTACTGAGAGGCATTACGGTTAGTTCTGATAGTGCCGGTGGTGTATCAATAACGATCCAATCATAATCTTCCATAACCGGTTTCAGTGCATTCTGTAAAGCATCCAATTTAAGCTGTTTTTCAAACATTTTTCTTGGCAAAGTAGCCAGGAAGTCATTTGCAGGAATTAAGTCGAGATTATCTTTGATTTTGATGATATAAGATCTTGCATCTTCCTCCAAGATGGCCTCGAGAACGGTCTTTTCCTCAAATACATTGCATATGTCATATTCACCGGTTAAAAAACTGGTTAAATTACCTTGTCCATCCATGTCGATAGCCAAAACCTTTTCATCGTTACTTAAGAGAAAAGAAGTGATTCCACTACTAGTTGACTTGGAGCAGCCACCTTTGCTAATTCCAAACGTTATTATTTTTGCTGTCAACACTAACACCTCATTCATTGTATATTTCATAATATATGAATTCTTACACACTATTTTAACATTATTGTACTAATATACAAAGATGCTATTACATAATTTGATAAGAATATCAAAACATATGTTAATACATATATTAAATTATATTTATTTAATAAAATTAATTTTACTGCTCTATTAAAAGTAATGTTTAGCTAGCAAGTTATAATTCTATTTTTAGAGAAATGATCATGTAAATAAAATGCCAATAACTCGGTTTAAAATGATTAAATATATGTTGATGTTGATATATACGTTAACAAATGTTGTATTGTATAAATTATTTTTATCTTTATTGAAAGCTTCAATAGAGATAAACCCCAATAAATTAATTTATAAATTTTAAAGATAACTCCGGTCTAGAAAATAATAAATAATATGTTTTGATAATGTTTTTAAAACATATGTTAGTACATATGTTAAATTATATGTATTTAATATCCTTGATTTTACATCACCAAAAATCTTTATTAAAAAGTAATTTGAGCAAGCGAGTAATAATTCTATTTTTAGAAAAATGATCCCTGTAAATAAAATGCCAATAATCGTATTAAAAAGTATAAATATATGTTGATTTTGATATATAAGTTAACATATATGGTATCTTATATATCATTTTTAACTTTATTGAAAGCTTCAACATTATAAATTAAATTCATCAGTTTTAAGTTATCGTATAATAAACCTTTATTATAGGGATAAAAAACTAGTATACGGTTTGTGAACGAAATGAACATACTTAAAAAAAGTAGATAATATATATGTCAAAATATATATTATAAATTGTTGTCTATTTCAACATATATCAAATGGTAGAGTGATCATTTCCTTAAAGAATGATCTCGGTAACAAAGATGTTTTTTAATCGTTTAAGTATGCGATTATTCTAGGGTAAAATTATATGCTAATTTAAATTTCGTTTTATATTTTTGATATATTCATTAATAAATATATAAGTTACAATTTTATTTTTTATAGAGTGTCATTTTAAATAAATGCCATACAATTATTATTGAGTGAATAGAAAAATATAACATTAAAGTATTTTAACTATTAGTAATATATATATATGTTAATGTATATGTTGATTTATGTTTTGACAACAAATTTAACTTTAATTTTGGTGAACATAATCTTTTTTATTAAATTATATATAGATGATTGTTAGTTTCTAATACTTTCGGTTCGTTAAAATAAGATATAACCCCAATAAATATTTATAAATTTAAAAGATAACTCTGGTCTAGAAAATTAAGTATATATAATTGTTTAATGCATCTCTTAAATATTTATTGAAAAGTAATTTGAGGTAGCAAGTTATTATTCTATTTTTAGAGAAATGACCCTAGTAAATAAAATGCCAATAATTCGGTTATTGAAGTATTATTATATGTTGACGTTGATATATATGTTAAATTATGTTCTATTGTAAAAAAAATTTCAACTTCATTGATAACTTCAACATTATTAATTGAGTCCGACAGGTTTGAGTCATCGAATACTAATATTTTATTCAAGGGATAAAATATTAGGTATCCGGTTTGTGAAGGAAATGAACATACAAGAAAAAGTAGGTGATATATATGTCAATATATATATTAAACTATATTTTATTATGTACAATAAGGTTAAATTTGATGTCTATTTTAACATATATCTAATGATAGCGTGATCGTTTCCTTAAAGAATGATCTCAGTAAAAAAGAATGTTTATTTATTGTTTAAGCATGCGATTATTCTAGGGATAAAAGTATATGCTATTTTTAACTTCGTTTTATATTTTTGATATATTCATTAATAAATATAAAAGCTACAATTTAATTTTTTATAGAGCGTTCATTTTAAATAAATGCCAAACAATTATTATTGAGTGAGTAGAAAAATATAGCATTATAGTATTTTTAAAATATATGTTAATGTATATGTTGATTTATGTTTTAAAACAAATTTAACTTTAATTTTGTTTTAATGCTTTCTGTTCGTTAAACCAAGTTATAAACCCCAATAAATTAATTTTTAAATTTTGAAGATAACTCTGGTCTAGAAAATTAAGCATATATTTTGATAATTGCCTTAATACATCTCTTAAATATTTATTGAAGTAATTTGAGCTAGCAAGTTAATTCTATTATTAGAGAAATGATCCCAGTAAATAAAGTGCCACTATTTGGGTTATTAAAAGTATTAACATATGTTAATGTTGATATATATGTTGAAAAATGTAGTATTGTATAATTTATTTTTAACTTTATTGACAGCTTCAACATTACTAATTGAATCCGACAGGTTTGAGTCATCGAATACTAATAATTTATTCAAGGGATAAAATACTAGGTATCCGGTTTGTGAACAAAATGAACAATGAAAACAGTAGATAATATATATGTCAAAATATATATTAAACTATAATTTATCATGTACAATAAGGTTAAATTTGATATCTGTTTTAACATATATTAAATGATAGAGTGAGCATTACCTTAAAGAATGATCTCAGTAAAAAAGGATGTTTATCTATAGAGGGTCATTTTAAATAAATGCCTTACAATTACTATTGAGTGAATAGAACAAAGTAGTATCATAGTATTTTAAAAATGAATTAAATATATATATTAATGTATATGTTGATTTATGTTTTAACAACAAATTTAACTTTAATTTTGGTTTATATAGATGATTGTTAGTTTCTAATACTTTCGGTTCGATAAACTAAGAAATAAACCCCAATAAATATTTATAAATTTAAAAGATAACTCCGATTTAGAAAAAACATATGTTGATAATATTTTTAAAGCATATGTCAATACATATGTTGAATTATAATTATTTTTATAAGATATCATTAATATCTAATCAATATATTATCGTGTTTATTAATACATAGGTAAGTGTGAATTTCTATTTCTAATATTGAGAAACTAAAGAGTACAACAAGCTGTCAAAAATTAAATGAAAAAATACAGAAAAATTATGACTTGTCGTATCACTACCTATCATATTTCTAATTCATATTTCAAAATATATATATAAATTTCAAGTTGAAATTTCTTTCTGGGAGAGATTGAATATGAATTGGAGTTTACATACTAGAGATAAAAATAATATGATAACAAGTTCAAAACATACAATAACATATATGTTATTGTATGTTTTGTCATTAAAAATACCTTTATTAATGTTGTTTAAATCAATAAAAAATTTGTTAGAACAAATTAAATTTCCTTTTTCGTTATAGGATTTTTTTAGTATTAGCAAATATTGTTCCGTATAGTTTGAAAAAACGTTCTGCGCCTCTGCTACCTTAACTAAATGATTATGAATTAAAGGTGACGAAAGCTAGAAAGAGGAAAAAAATTAATGAAAAAATAAATCACGATACCATATGACTAAAGTCTGCTAAAGCTCAACTACTATAGTTGAGCTTCTTTACCATATTTAATGCCTAAACAATATAGGCATCAAAAAGCTCTCAAATTACCATATTTAAGGGCCTTTCTATGTTTCATTTCGAAATACTCATAAATTAATATTTTATATGTATAAAAGAATGAAAGTTTGGGAATCATGAAGATAAGGAAGTTACATAAAGGAGGTAAAATAGTTTCAAGAGAAAGCAAATTAACGTAGTCTGATTTTGTGAATAAAGATCAATTTGAACTAAACACTTACCTCACATATTTGTTCCATCAAATCTATGATAATGTTCCGGATCAGTCGGAAGATAAAATAGTAAAATATAGATTAACCAATTAAGTAAACTAAGGAAAAAAATGAATAAGAAAACGGTGTAAGCGACCTTGTAAATTCTAATCAAATAAAAAGGTCACTTATTGTTGTTAAAAACCTTTTGTTTAGTAGACATAGCACTTGTTATGGTCTAATTTATTTGACAAACATGGAATTTCAAAGGAAAAGTTAGTATTAGGAGTACCTTTTTTGTACAACCAGAAGACTTAACGAATAAGTAAGTATCATTGATCCTACAAATGCTGAACGAGACAGAGTTAACTTAACGGGACGACCTATCATTATGATGGAGAAACGACAATAATAAAGAAAACCAAACTTGCTCTTGCTAACGGTTTTGGTGGGATGATGCTATGGGAGCTGGGACGTGATGCTGAAGGGACCCGTAGTTTAACAAGTACTATTTTTGATGTTCAAAGGACAGGAAGATCAGAATAAACCTACAATTACTATTGAGTGAATAGAACAAAGTAGCAATCAAAGTATTTTAACAATAAATTAAATATATATGTTAATGTATATGTTGATTTATGTTTTAACAACAAATTTAACTTTAATTTTGGTGACCATATTATCTTTTCTATTAAATTATATATAGATGAGGGTTAGATTCTAATACTTTCGGCTAGAAAAACTAAGGTATAAACCCCAATATATATTTATAAATTTAAAAGTTAACTCCTGGTTTAGGAAAAACATATTTTGATAATATTTTTGAAATATATGTTAATACATATGTTAAATTATAAATATTTTTATAAGATATCTTTAATATCAATCAATATATCATCATGTTTATTTATACATGGGTAAGTGTGAATTTCTATTTCTAATATTGAGAAACTTTAGAGTATAACAAGCTGTCAAAAACTAAATAAAAAAATACAGAAAATACATTTATTTTAAGATTTATATTATGACTATTTTGTTATGTCGTATCACTACCTATCATATTTCCAATTCATATTTCAAAATATATATATAAATATCAAATTGAAATTTCTTTCTGGGAGAGATTGAAGTAGTAAATGAAATGTTTGGAGTTTACATACTTTAGATGAAAATATGATATGATAATAAGTTCAAAACATACAATAACATATATGTTATTGTATGTTTTGATGTTAAAAATATTTTTATTCATGTTTTTTACATCAACAGATAATTTGTTATAACAAATTAAATTTCCTTATTCGTAATAGGATTTTAGTTTTAGCCAATATTGTTCCGTATAGTTGTGAAAAAACGTGCTGCGCCTCTGCTACCTTACCTTAAAGATTATGAATCTTAGTAATGAAGGGAAGGAAATGGAATAGAAAAACTTTAACTACGTTTAGGGATTTTGTTTATTTAGGAAATATCAGCTTATCCGAAATCTATTCCACCTGAAGGTTTGGAAGAAAAGTCACCTCAAGGTGACGAAGTCTTAAAATGGTGTTAATGTTTATTCTGAAATTAGTGAATAAAATATGCTAGAAAGAGGAAAAAAATTAATGAAAAATAAATCTCGATACCATATGACTAAAGTCTGCTAAAGCTCAACTATAGTAGTTGAGCTTCTTTACATATTCAAACAATATAGGCATCAAAAAGCCCTCGAATTATTGAATTTAAGGGCTTTTCTATGTTTCATTTCGAAATACTCATAAATTAATATTTTTGTATGTATAAAAGAGTGATAGTTTGGGAATTATGAAGATAAAGAAGTTACATAAAGGAGGTAAAACAGTGTCAAGAAAAAGCAAATTAACGTTGTCTGATTTTGTGAATAAAGAACGATTTGAACTAAACACTTACCTCACATATTTGTTCCATCAATTTTATGATAATGTTCCGGATCAGTCGGTAAAAAAATGGTGAAATATAGATTAACCAATAAAGTAAACTGAGGAAAAAAATGAATAAGAAAACGGTGTAAGCGACCTTGTTAATTCTAATAAGAAAAACAAGGTCGCTTATTGTACAGGGGTTCTATAAAAAGGCTAGAAAAGAATTGGAATCGTTTAATTATGCTGACTAGATCACCGGAGGCTCTCTATTCAAGATGAATTGTATCTTGAATAGAGAGTCTTTTTATTTTAGGAAAAAACTGGATTAGTAATAATTTCGTTATTTTCCCATATTTTTGTAAAGTTCCCTTCTAATTTTAATAAGCATTTTCTTTTTAGGGTTGAGCCAGCATATATTTCAATTTAGGTAAGGAGCATTTTTATCCTAACAAAGAGGTTTTTATTTTGGTGAGTCGGACGGTAACTTATGAATTGTAAAAACAATAATTTGTTACTCCTTGCAACTATTTGAACAAATCTGTTGATTTAAAGGAGGCTTCATATTGGGGAATTTATTACGTAAGGCTATAGAGAATAAAAGACTTTTTCTTATTAATAGGTTAATTAGTGAGGGCATATATACAGAGAATGATACTCATCTATTTGAATTGACTTTAACTGATTTAGAGGAAGAATATAATAAAATTCGAGATAAATAAAAGAGCGTGAAAATTATTAAATATAATCCGATAGATAATCCACTAAAGTTGTTTCTGAAAAAGGTGACCTCATTGGTCGCTTTCTTCGTTATATAAAGGTTGATATTTATAAAACTCCACTAGTACCTCTATATCGGTGATTTACTGGTGCACTGGGGTCATGCGAAGAGTAAGGATTTGCTTCATTGGGAACACCTACCAGTTGCTCTAGCTCCCTCTGAATCCTATGATTCTGGTGAAGGTGTGCCAGGTTACGGCTGCTTCTCTGGTAGTGCTGGTGTAGACGGTGAAGAGTTTGTACTGATTTATACTGGTCATGTAGATGGCAAAGAACCGATGCAGGTTCAATGTATTGCGACTAGTAAGGATGGAGTTACTTTTGAAAAGTATACTCAAAACCCTGTAGTTTATAATTTTCCAGAGGATGGTTCAAAGGATTTTAGAGATCCTAAGGTTTGGAAGCATGAAGATAAATGGTATATGGTTGTTGGAACAAAGAAGGATAGAAAAGGAGAGGCTGTTCTCTATGTTTCAGATGATTTAAGACAATGGAAATATAAGGGTGTTGCGGCAGAAAGTGATGGGACACAAGGAGATATGTGGGAGTGTCTAGATCTATTCCCACTTAATGATACTCATGTGTTAATTGTTTCTCCAATGTATGGCACTCAAAATGAAAAGCAGTTTTATGTAGTTGGTGATATGGACTATGACAAAGGAATCTTCACCCAAGGAACATGCACAACCTTAGACTATGGATTTGATTTTTATGCACCACAAACATTGGTAGATGATAAGGGCCGCAGAATCATGATTGGCTGGATGGAAAAATGGTTAACGAAAATGCCTTCTCAAGAGCACGGATGGGCCGGGGCAATGACGATTCCAAGAGAGCTAATATTAGAAGGAGATATCTTAAAACAAAAGCCTGTAACAGAGCTAGCTGATTTAAGAATAGATTACAAGAAATTAGACGCATTTGAAGTAGCGGAAAAAACGACATTAAATGAACTACAAGAGGTAGTTTCTGAAACTATTATCGATTTTAATATTAGTCAAACAACAGCTACCCAGTTTGGTCTTGAATTAAGAAGCTCAGAAGATGGAAGCGAAAAAACAGTCATTTTACTAGATCTTAAAAATAAAGAGATTGTGATGGATCGTTCACTTTCTGGCTGTGGTGAAAAAGGTACTAGTAAAGCACCACTAGTAGTAAAAGGTGGCAGCGTTAATCTCCGTATCTTTATGGATATAACATCTGTTGAAATTTTTGTAAATGACGGGGAACAAGTCATTACCAATAGAATTTTCCCAGATGCTAATAGCAAACTTTTTAAAATCTTTACAAAAGATGGAAAAGTTAGTGTTAATAGTATCGAATTATGGAAGTTGGGTTCAGTTTGGAATTAGGTGTTACACCATCAATGTATCTCCGGCCGACCGAAAGCTACTGTTAAGGGAATTGTTTAAAAAAGCCAATGATCGTGGAAATCAGGGGAGATGACAGCTGTGAAGGCTATTCAGGAAGCAGGGGTAAAAAAGACGAGTTTTTATAAGCTGGTTGGTGAGTATGAAAAATGGTTGCAAGAATAAACC
>JBNJJO010000059.1:0-22079 GCA_051750265.1 Bacillota bacterium
CTTACTATCAAAATGTCTATATATTCCTCCTTTTTTTAATCCTGTTGCCTCCATTATTTTAGAGATAGAAGTTGATTTATAACCATTTGTGTTGAATAAGGATGATGATTGCTCAATAATAAACTTTTTCGTTCGTTCTCCTTTATTCATATTTTCGTACCTCCTTTTCAAAAGAGAACAATCGGTCTCTTTTTCATTTAACACCATTGGTACCGCTTATGTCAAGTAATGAACATGATAATAAGACGATTGCATTAATAAAGATAAGTTTCATTCAACCGGTTGAATTTTAAAAACAAATCCATTTCAATAGAACACAAGTTCGTTTTTATTATATGCAATAAGCCCTCTCCTTGGAAAAGAGAGGGTTATTTTTTGTTTACAGTACTCTAATTAGCTTACTGTATTCTAACTTTGATACCCCCATCAGTTGACTTCTTTACTGGTTCAACTCTCTTTTCTTCTCTCGGCTTCATCATTTGCAGGAACTTAGTAAAGGTTTGTGCTTGGATAACTTTAAAAGGATAGGTGCGATCGATAGCGTTACGCTGTTCTGATAGTATGAGGATATGAGGGAATATAGATTTATCAGGATTTTGCCATGCTTCACGTGTTATAATGCCACTTTTATATAGATTCTTGTAACGGTCTAACTTATCTTTCATTTGCTTCTCTGAGTAGATAGTTTTTTGCACTTCAATAAAGAAGGATGTTCTTCTGAAGATGCAGAATACATCAGGTTCAGTCATGGCTTTCTCACCGTACTTTGGTTCAACTAAAAACGTATCAAGGTTCCCATATTGAATGATATCTTTATAAACATTCAAGATTGCAAGGAAATGCCCTATTTTAGCGCTATTCTTCTTCATGCTTACATCGGGCCCGAAATAACAATAGGGTACAAATAAGGTTGATCTTTGTATATGTCCTTCCCTTAACAATCTAAGAAGCACATTGTTAGCAGCAAAGTGTGGATTCTTTTAACCCTTTGAAATGTATGTCTGCGATTGAATCACGATCTATAACCCTAAATCTGTTTAGATTCTCAATGATAGCTTTATCACGCTTAGTCAATGGCATCTAAAAACACATCCTCTTCAAGTAGTTGAGAATTCAATTCTGAATTTTCATCTCCCTTTACTTCCTTCGCTTCCTTTGCCACCAAGAACGGGTCCAGTAGTCGCTTTGCGTTCTTTAATGTTAAATAAGGCGCTTGTAGCTCATATAATTTGTCTCTATTCATAATAAAACGCCCACTTACATCGATTTCATGAGCATTAGGTGTATTAACTATGCGCGATTCTGTTACGTCACGTAAAGCCCATGCTTACGGTCAGATTGGCTCTTATTGTGGTATCTATTACCTTTGCATTAGGACGTTGCATAGAGAGAATAGCAAAGACTCCAAGCGTTCTGCCTATCGCTACAATTTCCGTTAATATCTCCATAACATCTTCATCTTTGCGATGCATAACAAATTCATCAATACATACCACGATATAAGGACGTTTATGTCCTTCTGGCAGATCATCAACATGACTAACTTCGAAAGTTTCGGTTAAATCGCTTCGTTCATCTAATTCCTGTTTTATGTGTGTAGCATTTCACTTATATCCTTAGCATTACTTAGTACACACTGTACATGTTCACCTTTTCGAAAGATGTGAAACTCTGACTTTTTACAATCCCTAAGTAAAGCTCTAATTCCTTTGGTTTCTTGGATAAGATCAAGGTTGTAAGGATCGATCTTAATTGAGTAGACTTCCCCGACCCTGTTTCCCCAGCTATTAAGATATGAGGTTGTTTAAGCAGATCAAAAGAGACATATTGACCATTTCGATCTTGACCACAAATAATTCCTAACTTAAATCGACTTATGGTTCGAATTACTTCTTCTTATCCCCCGGAAATAATAACAAGAAAAGCAGCAGACACTACCACACACAAAACATAGAGATAGAGATTAATCTATTCATATGTTTTCACCTTTTAATGGGTATTAAAAAGGCATCAAGGTTTTTCCCTTAGATGCCTTTTGGCTATTTTTATCTTTTCAATTTACTTTATTCTAGATAACATCGTAACAATCTATAAGATATTTAAAGAAATTTTAAATAACATTGTGACTAATTAAAGTCGAATTTGTCCGTCTCCATTGACATAATATTTTGTCGTCGTTAAAGCTGGTAACCCCATTGGTCCTCTTACATGTAGCTTTTGTGTTGAAATGCCAATTTCGGCACCATATCCAAATTCAAAGCCATCTGTAAAGCGTGTTGAGGCATTATGATAGACAACTGCTGCATCAATATCATTTAAGAATTGTTCAACATTCTTTGGCGTTTCCGACACAATACACTCGGAATGTTTTGTACCATATTGATTAATATGAGCAATGGCTTCTTCAACACTATTTACAGTTTTCACACTGATGATTAAATCTGAAAATTCTTTTGCATAATGTTCCTCTGTTGCTTTGAGGGCTGTTGGAAATGCTTTACAAACTTTTTCATCTCCATAAATTTTAACTCCAGCAATTGATACCGTTTCAAGTAGTTCTTTCCCATAATTATTAAAGAATTCATCATGGATTAACAAACTTTCAATCGCATTACATACTGATGGACGCTGAGTTTTAGCATTTAGTACGATTGGTCTTACAATATCGTATTTTGCGGTTGCATCAACAAAAACATGGCAGTTACCAGCCCCTGTTTCAATAACAGGCACACTTGCTTCACGTACCACTAAATCAATTAAATCTTTGCCTCCACGAGGAATTAAAAGGTCCAAATACTCTGTTAAGTTAAATAATGTTTTAGCAGTTTCGCGTGACGTATCCTCGATTAAAAGTACCGCATTTTGAGGGAATTGCACACGTTTCAATGCTTGATGTATAGACGTAACTAAAGCCATATTGGAGTGTTTTGCTGAACTAGAGCCACGCAGTAGAACTGTATTTCCTGTTTTTAAAGACAGCGTAGCTGCATCAATGGTTACATTCGGACGGGCTTCATAAATCATACCAAGGACACCGAGTGGCACACGTCGCTTACTAATAATCAGTCCATTATCCTTATTTATGCGTTCCAATTCTTCTCCTATTGGATCGGGCAAATTAATTACTAAATGAATTGCATCACTCATGGCTTTAACCCGTTCTGGATTCAGCATAAGACGATCGATTATGGACTCAGATAACCCTAATTTATGACCATATTCAATGTCTTTTGCATTTTCTTTTAGTATAAACGCTTGATCTATTAGTAATTGCTCTGCAATTGCTAATAGTGTTGTATTTTTTTCTTCAGTTGTTTTATTTTGCATTTCTAAACTTGCTTCTTTTGCAAGCTTTGCTTTATAAATGACTTCATTCTCAATAGCTGTACTCATTGATTTTACCTCCTATACATTTAAGTAGTTGATCTTAAATTTTTTATGTTCTTGTCACCTTTTTAATTCTTGTCTCTAGTTTCAAACTTAGCTAGATAGTCTTTTAAAAAGCCAATGGCTCGATTTATATAAATGGTGTCGTTATAAAGCTTTGTCAACATTAGAGACCCTTCTATTGTAGATATAAAGATCGTTGTGAATGTCTCTGAATCTATTGTAGAGTTTACTTCACCGTTTTTTATCCCATTCCGAATAATACGAAGTATCATATCATAAAGGTCATTCATTGCTTTTCTAGTCGCATCACGTAAGGCTGGATGCGCATCATCGGACTCGATTGCTGCATTAAGAATTGGGCAGCCGCCAGGAATTGGCTTGCCTTCTGCTAATAACAAAAAGACTTCAAGAATTGCGTTCAATTTTTCGATGGAAGCATTTTTGCTCCTAATTGCTTCTTGGTAGGTTGTGGACATCGTTTCAATAGAAAATGAAAATGCATCCAAAGAAAGTTCTTGTTTGCTTTTAAAGTGATTATAAATCCCTCCTTTTTCCATACCAGCCTTTTCCATAATATCTGTAATGGAAGTTGCTAAGTATCCCTGGGTATTTAGAAGTCCAGAGGCCTTTTCAATAATCAACTGTTTTGTTCGTTCTCCTTTACGCATTTTTAACCCTCATTTTCATTAGAATTTTCAAACCGAACGGTCTTGTTAATATAAATATAACCTTTTATTTAATTTAAATCACCCCTTTTTTGTTAGAATATTAAAATTATATTGACAACTGTAACTTGGTTTAACGTATAATAAAAAACAGACCGGTTTGTGTTTTTTGTTAGAGGGGGTTTATATGAACGAGAGAATTTTAAATATGCAAAAAATAATTAATCGCGAGGTTCCGCCACCACCTATCGCTAAGTTAATTGGTGCAGAGTTGTTACAAATCGAGAAGGGTAAAGCAGTTTTTGAATTAGAGTGTAATACGGAGAAACATGCAAATTCTATGGGAACAATCCATGGGGGAATATTATGTGATATAGCTGATATGGCAATGGGTGTGGCCTTTTCAAGTTTGTTAGAAATGAATGAAACCTTTACGACAGTTGAACTTAAAATTAATTATTTGAAACCGATTTGGAATGAAAAAATTACAGCAAAAGGTGAGGTTATAAAGAAAGGAAAGACTATTGGGCTAATCAAGTGCGATGTTTTTGATGAAGGCGGTTCATTAGTTGCCCATACTTTAAGTACGTGTATGATCCTTCGTGGTGAAAAATCAGTAGGAAGATAAAAAAAGTACCTAATAAAAGATCAACACATTGGTAAATATTGTATCACTATGCCCTAGTTTTACGTATCTCGGAACCCCTACAGAGGTTTCATTTCTTAAGATGGATCAAAAGAAGGTGCTTATGCACCAGCCGATCAAGAGTATAAATGGCTAGTTTCTTAATTTTTCTATTCACCATATTTACATTCTACATAAAACAATAAAATTCAATGAAAATAGACAATTAAAAAAGCAGAAAAAAAGGAGTAAAGAATATGAGTAAAGAGATTGTAATTGTAAGTGCCGTTCGTACAGCAATTGGAAATTTTAATGGAAGTTTAAAAAATGTATCTGCAACTGAACTGGGAGCAGTCACTATCAAAGAAGCACTTGAAAAAGCAGGAGTGAAACCGGAGCAGGTAGACGAAGTCATAATGGGTAACGTTCTTCAAGCAGGTGTTGGTCAAAATCCGGCTCGTCAAGCACAGATAAAATCAGGTATTCCAGTGACGTCTTCGGCCTTTACAATTAATAAGGTTTGTGGTTCTGGTATGAAGGCCGTTCATCTTGCCATGCAGGCGATCCTTGCAGGAGATGCTGAAATCATTGTAGCAGGCGGAATGGAAAGTATGAGTCAGGCACCATACTTATTGAAAAATGCCCGCGATGGCTTTAAAATGGGAGATCAAAAAATAATCGACAGCATGATCAATGATGGTCTATGGTGTGCTTTTAATGATTACCATATGGGGATCACAGGTGAAAACGTTGCAAAGAAATATGAGCTTACCAGAGAGCAGCAGGATGAGTTTGCAGCATGGAGCCAGCAAAAAGCAGTTGAAGCGATCGAAACAGGAAAATTCAAAGATGAAATTGTTCCGGTTGTCATTCCACAGCGTAAAGGTGATCCGATCGTTTTTGATACAGACGAGGTTCCTAGAAAAGGAACCACCGCAGAAATATTAGCGAAGCTGCGCCCTGCATTTAAAAAGGACGGAACTGTAACAGCAGGTAACGCTCCAGGGATTAATGACGGAGCAGCAGCATTAGTTATTATGAGCAAGCAAAAGGCAGAGGAATTGGGTCTTCAGCCATTAGTTACGATTAAAGCAACTGCAAATGCCGGGGTAGACCCTAGCATTATGGGAGTTGGTCCAGTACCAGCAGTGAAAAAGGCATTAGAAAAAGCAGCAATTCCAATCGAAGATATTGATTTAATCGAAGCGAATGAAGCATTTGCTTCCCAAGCCCTTGCAGTAGGAAAAGAATTAGGCTTTAAAGATGAAATTTTAAATGTTAACGGCGGTGCTATTGCACTTGGACATCCAATTGGTGCCAGCGGAGCCCGTATTCTTGTTACCTTGATCCATGAAATGAAACGCAGAAATGCCAAAACTGGTTTAGCTACACTTTGCATTGGCGGCGGCCAAGCTGTTGCTACAATTGTTGAATTGGAGTAATTGCTCCTTTTTAAAATTAAATGTGCGTATTTATTGAAAACAGGCTGAATTTCCAGTCTGTTTTTTTCTATTTGTCCAACTGCACAAGAGTAAGTCCATAGGTCACTAAACGGGCGCTTTCACTTTTCTATGAAAATGTTATAAGGGGTCCTGACGGATGCCTATCAAGCCAAGAAAACAAGGTCACCCCCAATTTTCTTTGTTACAAGAAGGTCTAAAATTTCGTTCTGGAGGTGCTGCAAAATTTTAACTTGATGGGCATGTGACGCTACCCCATTAACGGGGAGTTTAAGAAGGATACGAATTTATATAAGGTAAAAATACATAAAAAGAACGTCCGCTGGTGAATTATAAATTCTATGTATTTTAATAACTAATGAATGTAAAAAACCGATTTTCCTTGTCTCAAGGAGAATCGGTTTTTTACATTCATTCTTCTAATGAGCATTGAACTTCATTATAATTTGTAAGTTTGGATAGAAGTTCAATAAGATGGTGTCGCTGCTCTTGAGTCAGATTCTTTAATAATATTTCTGCTGCTTCTTCTTCAAGCAATCGTACTTTTTTAATTTGCATTTGGGCCATGTCTGTCAGCTGTATCAAAGTAGCACGTCGGTCTATTGGATCAGGCAGCCGGACAAGAAGTCCATCCTGTTCCAGCGCGTCCACAAAATCAGTAACCGTTCGGGCCTTAACTCCTAATTTGGCTGCTAACTCGCTCATTCGTATTTTCCCTACTTCGGAAACTGCAAGTAGAACGCGAAGTCTAGGTCCTGATATTTGAAACGGCATATCGAGATCTGAAATATGTGCTTCATATTCTCTCTGAATATAATGAGAAGTCTTAATTAAGGCATAGATACTCTCTACTGCTGATGAATGTTGGTTTGTCATAAAAAATCCTCCTTGACACTTTTAAATATATCGCATAAACTCATATTGAGCAAACTTATATTGAGGAAGCTCAGTTTAATTTTATATCAATATCCTTATTACCAATGTACCTTATAAAGGATATTGTAAAAAAACAAATATACAGGGGGAATTATCTTGTTAATTATATCCATGTTCTTCAAAGCCTGTTAGCCCTAGTGTTCTTGATGACGGGATTCATGAAGATAGCCGGTAATAAACAGCAAGTGGAAACATTCAAGCATCTCAACCTACCTCAATGGTTCCGAGTGGTTACTGGTTGGGTACAACTAGTTGGGGTAGCTGGTTTAGTTATCGGTTTTTGGAATCCTGGAGTAACAGTATTAGCCGGGTTATGGCTTGCGATCACCATGCTTGGCGGAATGATTACTCATGTTAGGGCAAAAGATCCTATCAGTAAGGCAATTCCGGCGTTCATACTGGCGGTACTGACAATTATTATTACTATTATAAACTTATCTGACTTGCTGAACATGTTTTTATGAAAGAGTATCCTATGAGCCTTTTCCTTTATAACGAATTCATTTGTACCTCAAAAAAATATCTCACGAGAGGAGGGAGATAAAGAAGAAAAGCCCAAAGCAAACAGCATGAATAAAGCAGGATATCTTATTTCTAATTTATATTAAATTATATTAAAAAACTTAACAAGAAAAGGTGGAAAAACAAAATGGCAAAAGTATTGTATATCACAGCACACCCACACAATGAAACTCAGTCTTATAGTATGGCTGTAGGAAAAGCGTTTATTGATACGTACAAAGAAGAGAATAAAAATGATGAAATTGTGCATATCGATCTTTATAATGAGAATATTCCACAAATTGATGCCGATGTTTTCAGTGGTTGGGGAAAGCTTCGAAGTGGAAAGGGCTTTGAAGAACTTTCTACAGAAGAGAAAGCTAAAGTTGGTCGTCTTTCAGAGCTAAGTGAACAATTCATTGCTGCAGATAAATATGTATTTGTAACACCTTTATGGAATTTTTCCTTCCCACCAGTATTGAAAGCATATATTGATTCCGTTTCTGTTGCAGGAAAAACCTTCAAATATGTTGAGGATAAAGGTCCTGTTGGGTTACTTGGTGATAAAAAGGCTGTGCATATTCAAGCAAGTGGTGGTATTTATACCGAAGGACCTTTAGCTGAAATGGAAATGGGTCACCGATATCTAAATATCATGATGCAATTCTTCGGAGTTCCTTCTTTTGAAGGTTTATTCGTTGAAGGACATGCTGTAATGCCTGATAAAGCACAAGAAATTAAAGAAAATGCTATTGCACGAGCAAAAGATTTAGCTCATACATTTTAATTTATATGTAACATTAAAAGGCGGATCTACTTAAAGATCTGCCTTTATTATTTTTATCTGTATTCTAAATCCTCAATCGGGCGCAATTCTGCTGTAAGAATTGTGCTCTTTCTATATGTTAAGGGCCATTTTGTGGAATTACACTTAATAAGAAAATTAGATATTTCTGTTAAAGTATATAGAGAAGATTGTGAAGAAACGTACTTAAGCTCCCTCAATGCCGCGGTGGAAGGGAGAAACAATCAAATCAAGGCCTTTCAGCGAAGTAAGTATTTCCATTGGAACCGTGAGTACTATGTAAGAGGATTGCTTGTGCATTGTAACAAGTAAGTGCTGACTGCCTAAAGGCAGTCAGCACTTATTTTGAGATTGAGCCAGAAAAAATAAGAGGATTTTCCTGAAAAAAAGACTGAAAGGTACGGAATAATTCCCGATTCCCTTTCAATCATCAGCTTATATTTCAGATAATTTTCTTAAATGCTTTTCCGTTATTTCGTTTACCTTTTTTACACGTCTTTCATATTTTTCAATCCCGCTAAGGAAATCTGTTTTCATCCATACATCTATAGTTTCAATAGCTATTCCTGAAGCAATTATTTTTCCTCCAATACATAGAACATTACTATCCGTATGCTCGCGTGCTAATCTCGCGCAAAATGGATCCTGACAAACAACTGCGTTTACACCATATATTCTATTTGCAATAAGAGCACTACCATAACCAACGCCATCGATGAAGATTCCACGGTCAGCCTCTCCTTTTGCAACAGCTAATGATGCAGGATAAATATAATCCGGTAAATCACAGGCTTCTGTGCTATTCGTTCCGAAATCTAACACTTCATGTCCTTGCTGTTCTAGTAATTTCTTTACTTCTTCCTTCAAGCCAAAACCAGCATGATCGCTCGCCATAGCAATTTTCATGTTATGTATCCTCCGATATCGTTTTAAGATTATATATAAATTATCGTATCATCTATTATTGATGTTTTAAACAAAAATATTTTAGTTTCCTAATTCTAACGGGTGCGTTAGTAAATTAACTGAGGATCCCACTAATGCAGCTCCTTCGCGTTTTTCAATCTTCAACAATCGGGCGCTTATCCAGAATAAGGATAGTGCCTTATTTTAATGGAATAAAGTATTGAGATAATCGTTTGATTTTGAAATAATTGGTATTAAGGAAAGGAACAAGAGTATTGATTAAGAAGAAATATTTATAATTAAATGGCTACGAGGAGAGGAATGATTATGGAATTTCTGATGATCTTTAGCATTCATTTCTTTATTATGGGTTCTATAGTAATGTTGGTTAGTGGGATTATTAGTTTTGTCTTAAAAAGAGTTCATTTTAGCGTTATTGTATTACTAAGTATGTTAGCTGGAGTTATATATGCAGCAGTGTATGAGATTTCCGGCTTGGCTTTGATGGCAGCAATTTTTAATGGAATTCTTTCACTTTTAGCTATTTTTATTTCTTTTTGCCTTAATCTCTCTCGTCTTCTTTCAGGTTTCTCATCCCCATCTTGCATACTAATCTCCCCTAAATTACAAATTAGAGTATTGCTTGGTTTGTGAACTATTAAAAAATATGAAAGATCTTAGGAAAATCTATCAATACCTAACTTGCTGCCCTTTTAAGAGATCAACAGGGGATGTCTTATCGGGAAATTGCAGATATAACAGGTGAAACAGAAGGGGCAGTCAAGGTAGGGATTTATCAAGCTAGGAAAAGGTTCAAGGAGAAATATAATAGGGAGTTTGGAGGTGTGTGATCGTGAAATATTCATGTGATCTTGTTCAGGATCTATATCCGCTGTACGAAGCTGGTGATCTCAGTCCCTCAGTAAAAGAAAAGGTAGAGGAGCATTTACGAGAATGTGAATCTTGCAGGTCAATTTATATGTCAGGTAAAGGCTTTGATGATGACAAGCAATTAAACGAAATGGAATCCAATATTCCTGGATCATTGGATAATCGCATCCGTTTATCGATGAAGTTGCGGAGGATGAAGATTTTCCTTACGGTACTCAGTAGTGTAATCCTAATAATCATTGTAAATCTTTATCAAAATCAGCGCCATGAAGTGTTTTCTGCCTACCATCATGTATACAGAGGTGCTGAAGAGCTTAATCAAATCATTCAAGTTGCTCCAGAGGTATCAGATAAAGAGCTGAGTTTCTTAAAAGACATGTTTTTTGAAGGGATGTATGAAGGAGTCGAAAAATTAACCCAATCGTTGAATTGGTTTGAAAATCAGAAGCTTAGGGGTTCTAGTTTATATATAAAACAACAATCCTTTTATACAACACTAGACAACCTCAATTTAAGGAAAACGGATGGCAGATGGGATGATGTCGACCAAAAGACGTATGACTTATTAGTTCAATATGCTGGAGACTATATGCAAGAGGTTAAAGAGGACTACCTGAAATTCAATCACGGTTACAGCTCTTATTTTGAAACAGTAGATGCAAAGGACCTAAGCAGGCCATTAGAGGAAATTAACAAGCTTACTTACACTTACAATCGGTTTCATAAGCTACCGGATCAAGTTCAACAATTAGAAGAGAATGAATTGAAAATGAAGATTGCGTTCGTTTTTCAAGTAGATCATGAATATGTAACCTTAGATAAGGATCAAGATTATAGTTATAGATTTAAAATTAAAAATAGGAGTATAAGTGGAGAGGTGGATGCATTTTCAGGTTATCCGATACAAATGGATTTCTACGGTTCTCCAGATATGAAAGGGGAGCTTTTAGATGTCGATCAGGTACAAGACAAAGTAACATCGTTGCTAAATATGATTTATGGGAAAGATAAGCGATTTTCCGTCGAGTACCTCGGTATAAATGTGAATTATTCTAGTAACATTGATGATAAATATTATACGTTTGGATTTACGCCTATGTTCAAATCGATGCCCGTATATTCTTTTTCTGATCAATCCTACATGATTTATTTCGATGCAAGATCTGGAGATTTCAGGATTATGCATAGCCGTGATGATATACCTTTATCATTAGATTTTAATGCAAATGTCAACGAAAAAATTTCACCCGAACAAGGTTTAAAGGTACTTAAGGGAAAAGTAGAGATTGAAGATAAAGAGCTGGTAGAAAAAAGGAAATATGAATTTATCGATACAATTGTGATTTATTCTTCAACCTCAGGCGGACTCGTCCCGGTTCATGCCTACGGACTAAGTAATCACGATTCGACTTGGCGGTATATTAATATAGAAAATGGTAACGAAGAGCTGCTCTATTATGTAAACTGATTTTTTTAATTTGAACAAAAGAGCAGGATTGTGGAAGATACTACTTCCTTAAGGAGGTACTTATGAGAAAATTTGGGCTGTTTTTGGGGCTGTTTTTCGTTTCCTTAATAATTTCTGTTTGCAACGAAGAAACAAATAATAATTCAAATACAGAGGGAGAAGTTATAGAAAACCCTACTGTTTATAGGGATGCAGATATTTTTATGTTAAATGGTATCGTATATAAGAATGCTGAAGACATTGATTGGGTAAATGAGAGGAAATTGACTTTAGGTGAAGAAGTAACAGAAATTACTAAACAAACCACTGATAGCAAACAATTTTAAAAATGAAGCTGCCATGAAACTCTGGGTCTAATTGATTATAAATCTTATGAAGGTAAAAAAGTATATTTAATTGATTTTCCTACAAAAAACACCTCTTCTGTTCCAAACAATATGATTGTTTACGCAGATATAGAAACCTTTGAGTACATTGGTCACGGTCTTGTTGATTAAAAGCTTACTTTTACAAAGTTAGAGTTTTAATCGAAGTTTCTTTTTAAATCTAGGTGATCATTTACAAATAGCGATCTTCAACAATCGGGCGCTTTAGTTGAAGAAGCAATTGCATAAAACCCTCCTTTTTTATGCAGCTGCCAGGCTTCTGAAGAAGCTAGAAACGTTGATAAATCATCGATGTATAAAAAGGGTTTTATAAAAGATAAAAAACGAATACAAGCCAATCCCTTATGTACCAAAGGCATTGGCTTTTTTGCGACTTCTTAAAATTATGTTTATGTAAACTAGATTTGTATAGAGTATACAATGCTGAGAAGGTGCAAAAACTACCTTTTTCCAATCAGATAGTTTTTGTAATATTTTGACATCTTTTGTAGAAAGGGTTTTCATTTTGTCTCATCTTTCTCATAATATATTTTGTTGTCTCTATACTTTATTATGGACCCACTACATACCTTAGAGACCAAAAAATTTCGATGAGATGGGGAGAAACAGTGTCGACGATAGTCAATGCAGTAGGTCAAACAGAAGACTTACTAGAGTGTATTATAAAAAAAAGAAAAGAAATGATTGATCTAGGTATGAATTACGGACTTTTAGATAAAAAAACAATCCAGTGTAGTCAATATCTTGATAAACTTATAAATTTGCATATGAAATCTCATTCTGGTCCAACTAACATGCTTTTAGATAACGGAGCCAGTTTACCTAGAATTAGATACTTATATGGTAATTATAAAGTTAGTGATTTCAAATATGAGACAAAAGCTGTTGAGCTTGCAAGAAGTAATATTCGTTTCTTTTCTGCTCAATTGATTACTAATTTAAACTTAGCAACTCTTGGAGCTTGGACTGTTTTAGATCTATTTAGTAATGGAATTGCTGCCCTTCAAATTCGTAACACTCTAATGCTGGAAAGCAAGCTATGAAAGACACTTACTCTATCCTTGGTATCTTATAATTATTGAATGTGTAAGCACATATTTAAAATGAGCGCCTTTAAGCTGCTTCTGTTGCCATGAAGGACTTTTACTAGGGGAGATGTCTTACAATCGCTTAGAACGCCCCATATGGCGTCTGTCCATGGTAAGCGGACCGTAGAAAGCATTAAGAAAAGTATTCAAAGATAAAAGATTCCTAGAATAAAAAGAGGCTGACTCAAAAAGTCGTTATTTAACGTCTTTTTGAGTCAACCTCTTTTTTACCGATAATTAACTTTATGTTATTGTGACGTGTATATAATTTAACCTTTCCATCAAATTTAGAAAGGGTAAGTCTAATGCCATCTAGTTTAAGTTCTGTTAAAAAGAAGGTCACCAACGTTTTATATTTGACTGTTATCAATTAATAGTAGTCTCTTTTTTTATTGCTGATATTTGGCGAACTGTCTATTAGTATTATGTTGAAGAAATGATACAAGACTTTGACATACCGATCATACAAAATGGGTTGGGTATCTAAAAGGTACCCATCCTCTTTTTTGTCGATAATTGCAATTCTATTTTATTTCTTTTGATAGATTTCCACTTAAAACAAAAATAATAAAAAGGAGTAACACAAAAATTGGTTAAAACCAATTTTTGTGTTACTCAAAGGACGAAAGAGAAGAAATATTCCTATAAGTTTATGCTCTTTATAAATAAAAAATGATGTTTTCCAATAGTTACCAACAACCGGATTATAGGCATTAGCATAGGATACTACTACCTCCGAATTATTAGGATCTTCCGGTCGAAGATCCTTTTTTATTACCTATAATGTCTCATTCTGTTAACTAAAAAATGTATTGAGTATGCATTTTTACTCTTATAATGAAATTTAAGACAATAAACGGCTGAAAAAAATAAAAAGATTAAATTGAAACTTTTTTGGTTTGTAAAATCATCTAAGTAGTGAAAGGAGGCAAGACAGAATGGAACATTATGTACATACAGTAAAACAAGCAATTACAGGAAATAAAGAAGCTTTTGAACAGCTGCTTTGCTTAGAAGAGGAGAAGTTGTACTATACAGCACTCTCTTATGTAGACCAAAAAGAAGACGCGCTTGATGTAATTCAAGAAACTGCATGTAAAGCTTACCTATCGATCAAACAGCTAAAGCACCCTGAGTTCTTTTCTACATGGCTATTTCGAATCCTTATTAACGAATGTTATCGGGTGATAAAAAAAAGGCAAAGAATCGTTCCATTTGAAGAAAAAGAACTGTTAAAACGTCTGAATCATCACCCTACTGAAATAGACAATCCAATCGATCTCACTGAGGCATTATATCAGCTAAACTACTCGTATCAAACTGCACTTATTTTATACTATTATCACGATTTACCCATTAAACAAATTTCTGAAGTGATGGAAAAGCCTGTTGGAACAATAAAAACATATTTGCATCGTGGGAAGAAACAATTAAAGGGTGAGTTAGAAAGGAGAGCAAAGTATGATGAAAAAAAATCATTTAATACAAATGAAGGTCGTCCAGAATTCCCAAGGAGTGAAGTCCGATCAGCGATTTCTAAAGGGATTCAACAAGCAGAAGATCTGTTGCAAGAGAAACCAAAGAGAAAACGTAAACCTTTTGTAAATATGGCTAGTGCAGCTGTTATAGCGTTCGGAATTCTAGTGGGATCTTCTTATATATCACCGGCATTAGCGAGCACTTTATCTCAGTTGCCAATCATTGGATCAGTGTTTAGTGACTCAGGTGTAATCGGGCAAAACAAGCTAGTGAACAAGGGTTAACAAGTGTCATTGGAGAAACACAAACTATATATGGTATTTCAGTAACTGTAGACGAAGTGCTTTATGATCGAACGAATGTTACCGTTGGATTTACAGTAGAATCGAAAAAGGAATTGAGCGAACATTATTTCGGTTCAGGAATGCATTTTACAATTAACGGAAAAAATTTCACCATGTCTGGTTCCTATCATGAAAAGATTGTGAGTCCAACCGTTCGCACTGGCATTGTAGATTTTAATGTGACAGAGGAGATGCCGGAATCCTTTGAGCTTGGTATGGTATTAGAAGGGGAAAATGGAGAGAAATGGATGTTTTCGACACCAATCGAAGAGATATCAGATATTGAACATGTTACTGTGAACCATCAACAGCAAGCTGAGGGAATTCAGCTTGAAGTTTCGGAACTGTCCCTAAGTCCTTCAAGTGTTGGGATTTCATTTGAGGCATCCCAACAAGGAAATTTAGATGATCAAGTAGAAGCCTCATTTATTGAATTTAGGATGACGGATGATCATGGAAAAGAAATTATTTCTCATTCAGGTGGTGTTAAAGGTGAATTCAATGATGGGAAATAGGTTTTTAATGGAAAGAAAACATTCGATCCTATCAATAATGATGTCAAAGAATTGACGATTACACCGTATTTAATGTTACCTACAGGCGGAAGCAGTGTCGAAATAAATGCGAATGAGGAGGAAACTGTAACTGAGTTTGATAGAGCATCCTTGAAAGAAGTAAAATTTAAACCATTTACAGTAACATTAAGAGAAGGAATTAAATTAAAAAGGATCTTCAACAGCCACAATGGAAGATTCTTTTTCAATACCGATAATCTAATTCCTTAAACGGGAGAAAAACAGAAGATCAATATTAATATTATCTTGATATCGAGTCTTCAAGAAAAGGGCGCGATTCTTTAATAAGGATCGAAAAAACGCTTGGTTTATCCAAGCGTTTTTATGTGCTAAATATATAGTTATTTCATGTGATAAATCTGTTATGATTTAACAAAATAATTCTACTGTTATTTTAACTTTTCTCCACCACTATTGTATGACAAATACCTTTTAGTTTTCATTTTAGGTAGTAAAAAGCGCTAAATCTTGATATTATAAGGATCGTTTTATTTCGTGTTTCTTGATATTATAGACACATAAAAGAACGTAAAAAATACGGTCTTAAAGGCGCTCGTCGTGCACCTCAGTACTCAAAACGTTAATTTGTTTCAAAAAACCACAACTCGATGTTGTGGTTTTTTATTTATAGTAAGGAAAGGGATAAGTTATTGTACTTAGTATTGATGTCTAGCTCCAGCGCCGTAGCCTTAGATCGTACAGGACGTGCAAGTACAGGTGAGAGATGAGGGCGCCCGAGTTTTTGACTGCCTCTATGGTCTAGCCACTCATGAATTGAAGGCAAAGAACTCCTTCAAATCATGAGCGTCTTATGCTTGGTCGGGGCTGAACAAGGTGTTTCCGCTTTTTTTATTCTAATATTCCTCAAAAGTTTTTACCTCGGAGCAACTATTTCTACTTTTATTCGATCTGGATCTTCGAAATAAACAGCGTAATGCTCATTTCCTCCTGAGAAAGGATATTTATCTTGATATAAAAGCCTTACTCCATTCGCGGACAACTTAGTAGTAAGTTCATCTACATGCTTATTGGATCGAGCGTGAAACGCAAGGTGGTTTAATCCAACTCTGCACCGATGATAGGGTTCATCTAAGTATTTTTCTTTAGTTTGAACAAATACAAGATAGGTCTCTCCATACTTATAGCTAAATCCATTATCCCAGTCCTGATCTCGTTCATAATTTAATTCTAATAGAAGCCAGCTCCAAAATTCTTTAGTTTTAGTTAGGTTTGAAACATAAATCTCGATGTGATGTAGCATTTCTTAGTCCTCCTTTATATCAATGCTTATCTTTATGTTACCTAATAAATGCAATAAGAACATATTTTCTTGGGAAATTATGCTTATTTTCTTAAAGCGTATGTATCTAGACCAAAGAATTCTTCATTAGATGAAATTGGAAGAGATTTTACGAATGATAAATATAGACAGTTGAACAATACATGTAAAGGAGGGCTTCTAATATGAATGAGATTATTTCTTTAAAACAGAAGAGACATCAAAAGGAATTAAAATATGAGAAAAAAATGCTCAGAGAGCTTTCTTTAATAGAAATTAAGGGGAGAATAGATGATTGTTTTGGAAGTTTTGCTAGTAAAGGAAAAAAGACGATTGTTGAAGATGGGTGTATTGATTTTGCTATAGAAGCATTTTTGCTAGGTGCAAAGTATAGCCGTTTTGGGTATTATGGAGAATCTATGCAGTCAGCAAATAGAAGGTGTCAGTTAGAGGAAAAAAGATTAATTGATGACTTATATGATTTCTTTTTAAATTGGGGAAAAATGAATGAAAAAGAAATCTCATTTGATGAGGTCTACTTTGCTTGTGAATATTTTATTCAATCATGGTGGAAACAAGGGTATATAAAAGGAGAGAAACGCTATAAAATGCGGCTCCATTAATAGGTCGTATTATGTACTTCTTTATCATATTCCTCCTAATTGTCCCATATATTGAATAGAGGACGAGCAGGAGGGAATAAAATGAATAAAAAAATAAAGTGGTTTGGCTTTATAGCAGGTTTTATATTGTTGCTTATCCTTTTCCAGTGGCAATTTACCAATAATAATTCTTGGGAATCTTGGAACCTGCCACTTACCGGAAAGGTCATTTATCTGGATCCGGGTCATGGTGGACCAGATGGAGGTGCTGTAGGAAGCTCTACATTAGAAAAAGACATCTCTTTAAGTATTACGTTATTAGTAAGAGATTATTTACAAGAGCAGGGAGCACTAGTGATATTAACTAGAGAAAAGGATGTTGACCTTGCTGATGAAAATACATCTGGGTACAGCAGGAGAAAAGCAGAGGATTTAAAGAAGCGTGTAAAATTAATAAATGAATCTGATGCTGAATTATTTTTAAGCATCCATTTAAATGCTATTCCCTCGGCTAGATGGAGCGGGGCACAAACATTTTTTAATGGGAAATTTATTGAAAATGAAAATGTTGCAAAGTACATTCAAGATGAGCTAAGAAGAAACCTTGAGAACACTGAACGTAAAGCAAAACCTATTGATGGGGTCTATTTACTTAAAAATACAGTAAAACCTGGTGCATTAGTAGAAGTCGGCTTTTTATCAAATCCTCAAGAGGAAAAGTTACTTTCTACAGAAAAATATCAGGAGAAAGTAGCAGCATCTATATATAATGGAATTCTAAGATACTTCTCAAACGAAAAAAACCCTCCAGAATAACGATGACATAAACATTTTGAATGTTAATAACTCTAAAAAAATAATAATTATGTTATACTGATGTAAACGAATTCTAAAAGGGTGGTTAACATGCTACGAGAAGAAGAATTACGTAAAATCATCGGACAACTTCAAGATCCTTTTTTACATAAAACGTTAGAAGACCTAAACGCGATTGAAGATATAAAGATAAAAGAAGAAAAATCTCATGTTAGTTTAAAAATAGGCATTTCAAAATTAAATACCCCTGAACAGCTTAAACTGCAACAGCAAATTGTTTCATTAGTAAAAGAAGCTGGAGCTGAATCAGTAGGATTTCGCTTTCATGAACTTCCTCAAGAAACGATTGCTGCATACCAGGATCCAACTACAAGTCAATCTGATTCATTGTTATCAGCAGGAAGCAAGACCACCTTTTTAGCAATTGCAAGTGGAAAAGGTGGAGTAGGGAAATCAACTGTTTCCGTTAATCTTGCAGTTGCTCTCGCAAGATTAGGTAAAAAAGTAGGATTAATTGATGCAGATATTTATGGTTTTAGTGTACCTGACATGATGGGCATTACAAAAAGGCCAGTCGTACGTGGAGAAAAAATCATTCCAGTAGAAAGATTTGGGGTGAATGTGATTTCAATGGGCTTTTTCGTTGAGGACAATGCACCTGTTATTTGGAGAGGACCTATGTTAGGAAAAATGCTTAATAATTTCTTTAATGAGGTAGAATGGGGAGAACTTGACTACCTATTACTGGATTTACCGCCTGGAACAGGAGATGTTGCACTAGATATACATTCTATGCTTCCGTCCTGTAAAGAAATTATTGTATCAACGCCACATCCAACTGCTGCTTTTGTAGCGGCTAGAGCTGGTGCGATGGCGATTCAAACTGATCATGAAATTATTGGTGTTATTGAAAATATGGCATATTTCGAAAGTGCTAAAACTGGAGAGAAAGAATATGTTTTTGGTCGTGGTGGAGGAGAAAAGCTTGCAGAAGAACTCCGAGTACCGCTTATTGGAAAGATTCCATTGCAACAACCAGATTGGAATGATGAGGACTTTGCCCCATCTGTATACGCAGAAGATCACCCGATTGGACAAATTTATCAAACAATCGGAAAGCAAGTTACAAACCTTATTCCAGTTAAAGCATAAAAAAGCGCCGTTAGGCGCTTTTTTATTTAGTGTATAGTGGGCGTTTAGCTTCCGCCGCCATCGCCACCTTCTTGCTGTCCACCGCCTGACTCTTTCTCGTCACCACTGTCTTGCTGTCCACCACTACCTTTTTGCCCCATTTCTTCGGCAGCTTTTAATAATGTCTCTTGTATTTTTGCTTTATATAATGGACTTGATAAAGTCTCCATAATTACATCTTGAAGGTGCTTTCTGAATTCCTGACTCTTAATTGAAGTTTGCATAGTTTTTTGCATTTCTGGGTCTTGGAAAACTTCTATAAGCAGTTTTTGATATTCAGGATCTGTCATTAAGCTTTTTATTAC
Organism: Bacillota bacterium; assembly: GCA_051750265.1. Lineage (GTDB taxonomy): Bacteria > Bacillota > Bacilli > Bacillales > Bacillaceae > Metabacillus. The sequence continues at coordinate 19,713 of JBNJJO010000059.1, forward strand.
TTTTTCGTGTTCTTCCTGTAAGCTTTTTGCAAAGCTTTCCACAAATTTAGGATCCTCAAAGACCTTTTGCCAAAACTTTGCCCCTTTTTCAGATGTTAATGTCGTTTGAATGGTTTCAGTTACAACCTTTTGGTCCATTATAAGGACTTGCTTCATTTCTTCGTCTTTCATAACTTCTTGAAGTGCTTTTTTTCCATCATCTGTTTTAAATATATCAACAACCATCTTTTTTGTTTCTTCATAGTCCATCTGTCTTGCGGATTCCTCTTGAGGTGCACAACCAGAGATCAGTACACTAAATAACGACATCCCTAGAATCATGAGGAGCGAGTATCTCTTCATGTTAATCCAAGCTCCTTTCTATTTACATCTTACTACTTTTATTTTGAATTATTTAAGAGAAATTATACGAGGAAAATGCTTCAGATGTGGTATTTTTATAAAAGGATTGCTAAAATCAATAGGAGTAATATGATGGAGGATAATGGAGTGAATAGTCGAAATTGGGTTCGTTTATTTCTAAGTACTTTACTTGTTGGTGGTGTAACGACAAGTATTATAGGTATTACATTAAAATGGGCAGAATATAAAGAGTTATTTATTAGTTTTGATTTACTGGAAATAGCATCAATATTATTTTGGCTTTTTGGAGTTGGATTAATCTTTAGTGTTATTAGCCAAATGGGCTTTTTTGCTTATTTAACAGTACATAGGTTTGGGTTGGGTATTTTTCGTACGGTATCAATGTGGAATATAGCTCAAATTATTTTAATTATTTTTGTATTATTTGATTTGGTTTATTTCCGCTATCAGCTATTTGCAAATGGAATTGAAACGATAACACCATATTTCTTTATGGCACTATTTGTGTTGGTTGTAGGAGTAGTTATAGCGTTATTAAAAAGATCGGACACGAATAAAGAAGCGTTTATTCCTGCACTATTTTTTATGATTGTTGTTACAACGATTGAATGGTTTCCAGCTTTAAGAGTAAATGAAAAGGATTGGTTATTACTTATGCTAATTCCTTTACAGATTTGTAATGCCTACCAATTATTGATATTACCTAAGTTCATTCGATCAAAAAAGAGCTAGCTGTGCTAGCTCTTTTATCTTTCTATTTTACTTCCGTAGATTCAGCATCAGCATTGGCAATTAATTCATCGACGGTTACATTTTTTAATCCTTTACTTTTTAGTCCCTTCAAGATAGCTGGTATTGCTTTATTTGTTTGTTTAGCCGAATCAGAAGCGTGGAGGAGAACGATATCCCCACCTTTTATCGAAGATGTAGTATTTTCTATAATCATTTCGGCGCCTGGATTTGTCCAGTCTTCTGAATCGATACTGTAATGAATAACAGTGTATCCGTGTTTTTGTGCAATATTAAGCACGTCCTTGTTAAATCCTCCACTAGGAGGGCGTAACAATGTTACATCCTTCACGCCTAATTCTGTAAAAACTTTTTGTGCCAATGATAAATCCTTTCTTATTTCATTTGGTTCAAGATCGGTGTAGTTTTTATAGGCATACCCCATACTTCCAACTTGATGCCCATCATCAACGATACGTTTTACTAAATCAGGATGTCTTTCCGCCCAAGAAGCAGATAGAAAGAATGTTGCATTATTCAAATTTTGTTTTTTTAACGTATCTAGGATAGGTTCAGCCATTACGTCTCCCCAACTAATATCAAAGGTTAATGCGACTTCATTGTTTTTTGTTTCACCTCTATAAATTGCTTTAGGTCCTTCAGAAGTTGAAAAAACAGGGTAATTTAACACATTTTCTACATACAAAATTCCTGCGGTGAAAAATGCTACTACCATAATCATTGCAAGTTGTTTAATTTTCTTCATATAAATGACATGAAACTGATTCATAATGGTCCTCCTCGTCCTGCATACTCTTGTGACAAGTTTATGCTTGGCCTTTAATGAAAATGATTAGAAAAGAATTTTATTAGAAAGAATGGGAGCAAGGAGTTTTAGGAGGGAGAAAATGATTTACTATTTGTTTAGTGAAAAAGAGAGGATGGAATTAGAAGAGCTTCTAATTAATGAGATGACAGGAGTAAAGGAGCTATTAAATAAAGTAGAAGTAACAGAGAGAAGAGAGATGATAAAGGTAAGGGCCTTAATGGAAAGAAGAGCGATTCTTTTAAGTTTGTTTTATAAGATCTCAAATAATAAAGAAAAAAACTTGGATTTATAGTTGACCCTCATAAAAATAAATGTTATATTAGTATTCGTCGCTTATGAGCGGCTAAATAGTTAACTTCTTAAAAGAAAAAAGTTTTTAAAAAGATGTTGACGAACGAATTAAGAAGTGATATATTAAGAAAGTCGCTTCTGAACGAAATGACAAA
>JBNJJO010000060.1:0-19314 GCA_051750265.1 Bacillota bacterium
ATGGATCGGCCTAAATTCTTAAGTAATGGAGTGGAACCGATGATCGCAAGGAAGATAACGATCCCATACTGGCTGATATTATAATAAGCAGTAATATCCCAAGCGCCCGTTCCATTTAATCCAAACATCGTTTTTATATAGGAAAAAGCATAAGAAAAGGTTTCTGCTCTAAAGAAAACCCAGCCAATGACAACAACAAGTAAAGCATATACATGTTGCATAAACACAGGTATGCGCTTAAGGAGTTTTCCGAGAAAAGCTTTTTCAAGCATTATAAAGATTCCATAGTACATCCCCCATACAATAAATGTCCAACTAGCACCATGCCATATTCCTGTCGCTAGCCAAACGATAAAAAGATTGCGGTACGTAGTCCATTCCCCTTTTCTGTTGCCTCCAAGAGGAATGTATACATAATCCCTTAACCATGATCCAAGAGATATATGCCATCTTCGCCAAAACTCGCTGACTGAGCTAGAAATATAGGGATAATTAAAATTCTCCAAGAAATCAAACCCAAACATTTTTCCAAGACCAATCGCCATATCCGAATAACCGGAGAAATCAAAATAAATTTGAAGGGAATAAGCAATAATTCCAATCCAGGCCAGGCCACTGGACATATCTGATGGATTTTGTGCAAAGACCTGATCAGTAACAAAACCACAATTATTAGCTAATATCATTTTTTTACCAAGGCCGATAATAAACCTTTTCGTGCCATACGCAAATCTTTCAAATGTTTCATGCCGAACTTTAATCTGGGTAGCCACCGTTTGGTATCGGACAATTGGACCGGCAATTAGCTGAGGAAAAAGGGCAATATACAAGGCTAGATTAAGGGGATTACGCTGAACTTGGCCATCTTTTCGGTAAACATCAATGACATAGCTCATTGCTTGAAAAGTAAAAAAAGAAATTCCTATTGGCAATGGGATATTCGGGTTTGTAAACGATGTTCCGAGAAGGGAGTTTATATTTTCCACCGCAAAATTAGCGTATTTAAATACCCCCAGCAAAGCCAGGTTTGCGATAACCATTGCTGCCATAACCCATTTCACTTTTGTCTTATTTACTTGATTGGTATTGACAATCATAGCAAAAACATAGTTCATCAAAATGGATAAAATCATAATGATGACAAATCTGGGCTCACCCCAAGCATAAAAGCATAAACTTACCCCTAATAGGATTGTATTTTTAAAAGCTCGAGGGACAAGAAAATAAGTAACTAATACAATCGGAAGAAAAAGAAATAAGAAAACTGTAGAGCTAAATAACATATTAAAACCCTTTCATTTTCTTAATAATTTGTAAATATCGGATATTGGTTGACTTATGAATTAGGTTTTTACTTGCATTGTAGTTTTTGCGCAGCGGTATTAAATGGCTTAAAAATATTCCTTTTAGTATGAGACTCGTGATAAGTCAGGACTCCTGAGACTTCATTTCTTCAATAGGGCTTATATACCCCTTAAAGCATGTAATCACAATAAAGTTGCTAAATGCTAGCTTCTGAGAAAAACATTTTTTCCGTTACATGAAAGGATTTCTAATTATTGATGGGCTTTATTTACTAATATAATGAATTCATCGAAGTTTTTAATCACGATTTCTTTTCGATGGAGGCAAATCCGAAATGTTTGCAATAATTTCCTTTCTTTTTAGTTCCATTTGTTTCAAAATGTCCATATCAATTCCATCTAAATTACAACTACTTACTTTGCCCATCTCTTTTCTAACCCCCTTTTCTTTATATATTACTAATCTTAAACATTTTAAGATTATAATTTTCTTTGAATGAAAAAGCCGGCTTTTTGCCAAAAGAGGAAATTCCTTGGAGTATAACTTTACCGTATCATAGCCTGTTTACAACAGTATCATAGCCTGTTTACAGTTTTGTTAAGGAAAATAACAGTTTGATAACAGAGACTTAAACCCAAAAAAGGACCTATAAACACGTGAGCCGGAAGTTTTCGGTCTCAAAAATACAACTAACTAACATTGTCATAGTGTTGCTTTTACAAACTCCCTAAAAACGAACTATCATTCAAAAAATTGCTTTTCTATTTTCCTCTGTGATCTCTATGAGAGTAGTAACGACCGTTCCATTTCTTCAATCTGTCCTTCATCCAGATTGATCGAGGTCCTTTTCCCTTTGGCTTCATTCGGCTTTTATTTACTTCTCAAGCTTGAACCCTGCTTAAACAAACTCAATAGAACCAACAATCACTGAAACGGAAAAAATGATTACAAAAAGTACGGTTTTTGGCAATATAACAAGTTACCTTTTGTATGTTGTGGAAATAAAATACAAGATATGACCCAAAATTACATGTATATCGGCTGAACCCCAATAACAGAAATTAGAAGTTTGTAAAGGGAAATGAATTTTAAAGAGTAGGTAATCAGCGCAAAAAAGAAAACCCTCAGCACTAAGTGCCAAGGGTAAAAAATTGAAAGCAATTCAATCAAATCTTCACAGCATCACTTTTTAAGTCCCATGTTTTCTTCCAAGAATAGCTTGCAACTAACAAGATGCCAAATGCCAATAATGCTATCACAGAGAAGGTAATAAAGCCTGAAGCATAGGATCCAGTCATTTCTTTTAATGTCCCTAGAATATTTGGTAAAAAGAAACCGCCAATTCCTCCTGCTGCACCAACTATTCCTGTAATCATCCCAATTTCTTTTTGAAATCGTTGTGGGACTAATTGGAATACTGCGCCATTCCCCATACCTAAGCACATCATGCCGATAAATAGTAGAGCAGTTATCGCGAATAAGGGAGGTAGCTGACTAACGCCAAGCATACATATTGCAACACCAATAAATAAGAAAGATAAGACTTTAACACCGCCAACTCGGTCAGAAAGAAAACCTCCGACCGGTCGGAAGAAGCTTCCTGCAGCAACACAAATTGTAACAAAATCTCCTGCTTGGACATTTGTTAATCGATATTCATCAACAAAAAACATGCTCAAAAAGCTTGCTAATCCGACAAAACCGCCGAATGTAACGCTATAAAGTAAACAGAAAAACCACGTATCTTTATAAGCAAATACTTTAAAGTAATTTGCTAGCGGCTGTGGTGCTGGTTGAGTTGGTGAATCTTTCGCTAAAACCATAAAAATCACGAATGTAATAAATAGTGGAATAAGAGCAATTCCCATTGTTGTATGCCATCCGAAATTTTCAGCCAAACGAGGACCAAATAACGTTGCTAGTAAAGTACCACTGTTTCCAGCACCAGCAATCCCCATTGCCAAGCCTTGTAGGTGAGGTGGATACCATCTACTTGCCATTGGTAAAGCAACGGCAAAACTTGCACCAGCAATCCCTAATAAAATTCCAATCATAAATAGCTCAGGTATGGTGTTTCCTGCAAAGAAGCCCCAAAGTAGTGGGATTGTAGTAATACTCATTCCTATAATAGCTGTTTTCTTAGGACCTATTCGATCTGTTAATATACCTAACACAATTCGGAAAAAGGAACCAGCTAATATCGGTATCGCAACAATTAACCCTTTTTGAGATGGGGACAATCCAAATTCCTGAGTGATGAAAACACCAAGGGCGCCAAGAATAACCCAAATCATAAAGCTTACATCAAAATACAAGAAGGAAGAAAAAAGTGTTTTCGGGTGACCGCTATTTTTTAAATCTGATATTTTCATATAAATTTCCTTTCGTCGTGACCATTTTTAATATAGTTGTTTAAATCTACTGTTATATCATTCATGGACTCATTATAAGTGGAGGAAATGTGTAAGAAAAGTTACCTGTAAGGAAATATGACATGGAAATATTTTTTGGTGATGAAAAAATAATAATTAAACAGATAATAACTAGGAAATAAATTTTATGTGGTAAAACCGCATGATGAGCTGAGAAAACACAATTGGAATAAGAATATGCGTTAGGAAATCTAACAACAATATCCTTCAAAACGCAAATATGTGAAATAATGAGACCATTGAATAGATAAGACCATTTATGCTGGAAGGTAATCATGAATCGAAAATTGGTGATAATCGGAAATGGAATGGCGGGTGTCCGCTGCGTCGGAGAGATTTTAAAACAGAATTCACAACTTTTTGATATTTCTATAATAGGGAGTGAACCACACCTTAATTATAATAGGATTTTATTATCTTCCGTTTTGCAAGGAGAGGCTTCTTTAATTTCTTAAAGAAGGAAACCAAAGGAACTTGTTATGAAAAAACATACGATTATTATTCAGGCTACTATAGAACTAAACTAATAAATGGGCAATAGTTTAATAAAGGTTCATCAACAAATTTCATATCTATTTAATAATAGAAGGCAAGTAACATGTTAGCATGTCTAACATGTTACTTGCCTTCTTTCTTGCCCTTGAGTATTATCAATCTTAAATCGTTATCAGTATGTTATCAATGGCCTTTTGGTTATTCACACTTGATTATTGCTTCACAAGAAATTTTATAGATATCGCATAGAGTTTCTTTGTATGATTATTTGTTAAAACTCTTAAGTTCCTTGTGTTTACTTTACTCAGCTTATTTACACCTGTCTACAAGTAGAACCCAAGAGTTTTATCCTTTTAACGGTCTTCCCGTAATCGATATTATATCATTTCTCGTTATGATTCTTCGGTTTTTAGAGCTTGATTAATGGATCGCTCTACCCACTGGCTCATGGTGATATTCTCTTGTTCTGCTAATTTCTTTACAGCATCCAACATCTTAATCGGCAAATCTAAATTGGTTTTTCGATAAGCACTTCGAACAATCCATAAGCCCTCAGCGATTTCAATTGTTCCTTCCTGTACAAAAGGAGTCAGTTGGTTCAACGTAAAGGGAATCGAATGTGGAAGAGGAGTTTCCCCTGCTTTCATAGAAATATAAACACTCTGTTCCTGTTCACGGATTCCTATATTTTCAATCCCCAAAGATTCATAGATAAAATCAATAAACGGATATAACACATCTTCCACTTTTGGAATTTGAAGGTGGACATACCCTTTATAATCGAATGGATTGGCATGGATGCCATAACAAGGTTCTAACCCATATTTTTCAAGTCCCTCTTTATATTCCACCCACTTTTGATAGTCAGGAAGATAGAAACCCCAGTTTTGCTCTTCGTCTTTCATTACTCGGGCAGCTAAACTATCTGGGGATTGAAAGTACTGAAAGAGTGCTATATCATGGGTAGAATCATAGAATTCACTTCTCCGCACACGTTCTGTTTCCGAAGACCGAAAGAATTCCTTTGCTTCTTGGAATGCTTCATCTGATATCACATAGATCGTTCTCTCATCACCAAAAGGAACCTCTACAGATTTAATCGTGCCATCTTTAATAGACTTATAAACACTTTGAACCGATAATCCTAACTGTTTCGCCACTTCCGACGGACGCATACCAGTTGGATACCCTTCCTTCTCTCTGGCTAAACGGTCCACATCCTCTTTATAATATCGAGCTTCCCGGTGTAATCGATGAGGATCTACGATTTTTCTTATTTTTCCTTGTTTAGCATAATGATAGACTGTTGCTTTTGAAATCCCTAATCGTTCAGCTACTTGTTTTTGTGTATACCATTCATTCATACCCGATCCTCCTTCTCTACATGGCTTTAGATTAAATCTTTTATCTTTCATCCTATCTCTCTTTTTTATCCTTTTCTTCAAAAAATAAAAAAGAAAGAAGTATTCATCATAAATTAACAAACATTAGATATCTATAAAAATATACATTTAATTATATATTTACTAGCATTATAATAAATTTATTTTAAAGTATTTATTTTTAAATATCAATTAATATATAGATAACAATAAAATCGAATAATATAAATAATTAATTTAACATAAACAAAAGAACGTTTTTTTATGTTGATTAGAATATATATGTTTTTGAACATTTGTTATAATTTAATTAACTTAATATATTAAAAGAAATATATATATTTATTATTAATGGTTTATTTTTTTATAAATTCAAAAAGAAGGTGTGCAAATGTGCAAAATTTAGTAGTAAATAATAAAGACCTTCAAGTAAATGAATGGAAAAATAAATTAAAAGATAGTTCATCCCTCCCGTTATTGCAGGGACGATTAGATCTTGCTGAAAAAAATAAAAAAAAGCCATTTGCGGACTTTTCTGATGTGGAAATGATTCAGTGGTTTTTATATCGGAAAGAGCATTTGAATCGTCAACATGATAAATCCTCAAGAACCATCAAAGAATATAAAAGAGAACTTACACAATTTGTAGAACAATTAGTTCGATATGCTGGAGAGATTAATGTCGATATGGAGCATATAATAGAAAGTTCTTTATTCAAATCACTTTCCTCACGCCATATTAGGAGATATCAAGAATGGCTGGTAGAAAAAAGTCCCTATGTACAAAGGAATGGCTCGTACTCTCCAGCAACCTTGGCAAGAAAAACAGCCATTATTAAAAACTTCCTACAATTCTTGTATGAAGTAGAATATATTTATGAACCATTACATAAAGGATTATACACGGCAACAGTAAGAAAAGATGATCGGCCTAATCGCGACCTTGGACCACAAGAAGTGATACAGCTTCTCGTTTATTGCCGTAAAATCAACCATCCTATTGCCTTTGCAATGATTCATATTTTAACTACAACTGGTTTGAGAAATGAAGAGTTTTGTAACTTAAAAGTAGGGGATCTTCAATATGATTCAATCAACGGGGGATACTATCTGAACGTATTGGGAAAAGGTAACAAAAGAAGACAGGTTCCTTTGAAGGAAAAAATCTTGAACAGTATTCGTATGTTTCGGGATGCAAGAGGTCTTAAAGAATTAATGGTCGCCGATAAAGAAAGCCCATTATTTACTACCAATACAGGAAAAGCTTATACACCTTCCTATTTATCTCAGTATTTAACTAAAATGATAATGGAAACTAACCTACCTTTTCTTTTACATCGCTCATCTGCTGTTGGACCGCATACTTTTCGCCATGCCTTTGCGATTATTTCTCATAAAAGTGGAGTAGATATTTATCAAATTATGCGTTCGCTGGGACATGAAAAAATTGAAACAACAATGATCTATTTAGAAAAGATTTTTGAAAAGGAACGTCATGCGATTCATAGTTGGAATCCAGAAGTATTTGGAGAGTATATATAATAGAAGAAACTTGGAAATCAATAATCACATTTTTTTATCTTTAATCAGTTTAAAAGAGCATTCTTAAATAACTATGACTAGGGTTAATTGAATTTAATCATCATAAAAGGTTAAATGGAATTTAAAGGATTGTATAAATTGTTTCAAGTAATTTATTAAAGAAAAGCATCCATTTGTTGCATAAGCCCTATTCAATTATTGAATAGGGCAATTTTTGCTTTTTTCACTTATAAATTGAAACTTTTCTCGGTAGGAGTTTTCTACCAAGTATCAGTTGTACCTTTAGACTTTTAGGGAAAGTCAATCTCCCACTTAGCCTCTTGTATCGGGTATCGTTTTGAATTGGGAGTCTTTACAAGATTAAAAGTATAATTTAAGCAAATAAAAAACAGACCCTACATATAGGATCTGTCACCAGCTATTATTAAGCTTTTTGAACGTTTTTAGCTTGTGGACCACGTTGGCCTTGTTCAATTTCAAAAGTTACACTTTGACCTTCGTCTAAAGATTTGAAACCTTCGCTTTGGATTGCTGAGAAATGTACGAATACGTCTTCTCCTGCTTCACGCTCGATGAATCCAAAACCCTTTTCTGCATTAAACCACTTAACTTTACCTTGTTCCATAATTGTTGCCTCCTAGTGCGGGGATATCCACACAATGTGTTACTATCCTTGCTCAAATACCTTAGACGAAAAACAAAATCTATTCTCAATCTGAAAAAAAACAAAAATAGTTCTTCCTAAGATTAACAGATATATCATTAAATAGCAAATAGTATGGCTCTTATTTCTGATGAAGATATTAAAATCTACCTTGAACTTATTGTTGGATTTTCCTTATAGTTTCTTGTTGTTAAGATTGTTGGTATCTTTATAGGTTGAAAGAGTTTTTCTTTTTATTAATTACTTTTTTGTTTTCAATCCACTTTAATTCTCCTAAAATATAATCAGCTGCTTTCTGTGCCTGTGCTGCCGCCACTATTACCATATTTTCAATTTGTTATTAAGCTCCCTGTACCTTTACTAATTGATTGAGAGCCTCGTCTTTTAGTTGGTAAAGTAGCTCGTCCGAATATAATGACATAATAGATTCATATTGGTTATAGCAATTTGAAATATATAAGTCGTTCATCTTCCATTCTTTTTGTTGGATCTGCTTACTTAATTTAAGGAGACATTTATAACTTTCGTATGGAGAAGGTTTAAATGTAGCATGGATAGTTATATATGATTGATTTTTAATTGTATGCTGTTCTGAAATAATTGCATCTATAATCATATTATCCCTCACTTTTAGAGTTCTTATTATTCTCTATGTAAGTGAAGACATAATTATGACAAATAATGTTTAACTTAGAAGTTTTTATAGAGCTTTTACCCAAGAAGATGCTCCTTTTTTGACTTGTTTCTTCTATTATATATTGGCCTTTTTAAAGTCTCTTTCATATTCCTTAACCAACTTATAAAAAGTCGTCTTTTTAACACCTAATTCTCCCATGGCTTTAACAGCTGTCATTTCACCTGCTTTCCAATCCATATATGAAAACTGCCATACACATAGTAGTAAAATACCATGTAATATTTATGCCTGATGGTACAAGGATATTAGATTTCTTCAATCAACTTTTTTGTGTAAATGTAGGTCAAAGAAACCCTAAAGTTAATGAAGCTATTAAAGAAGCGTTGGACAGATATGGGTTCCTATGGGATTCTTATACATCTGACTATAAAGCTAGAGCAGCAAAGATCATCATGGAGGATATCTTAGAGGGAGAATGGGGTAAAATTAGATTCGTTTCTACAGGGAGTGAAGCAGTGGAAACGGCATTGAATATTGCGAGGTTATACACAGGTCGCCCGTAGAAATAAACCTAACAAAAAGCAAGCTGTCTACATGAACTAACAGGAGGATTTTGAGTTTCAAAATGCCTGTTAAAGCTATAATGGCTGAAGGAAGCCAAATCCGAAAGGATATTTAGTTTATAAGTTGAACAAGAAATAACTCTATTCATATCTGAATGAAACACCATTTAAAACATTTGTGTGTGGTGGGTTGACAGTTTCGTTCATATCAGCTTAATAATGGCTGTTGATGTGGTAAACTTTTATCTTATTCCAAGTCGATTTCCAATTCTTTTTTGTTATGCGATCTTTGTAAATTTGCGCTCGCTCTTTAGTCTCTGTGAAATAGGTGTCGGTTTCACTTCTAAATGAAGAACATCACTAATTCCACAAGGGGCTGTTAATATTACATTTTCTTTTTCATTTAACTTTACTCCTAATTACCACATACAATAAAAAACAGCATAGGTTAACAACCTAATGCTGTTTTTTAGTTAGTGGAAAAGGAACCGCCAAGGAAAGCAATTGTCCGCTTCCTCCCTACGATACTTTCTCCCAGGTTAGTAAGTTTTTTAACAGGAGTTGCTCCACAATTTGTCCCGTTTGTTGTAGAATACAAGACTTCGACTAATATCTCCTATTATTTTTGGCGCTAAGTTGTGACACCTTTTAATACCTTGATAATTCAACACTTTACAAAGAGTGTCAAAACTTTTAAGTTATGACACCGAAATATGATAAAAAATTTTTACCCAACCTTTACAATTTTACAATTAGTACCATGTTAAAATATTGTCGAACTAATTTATCAAATATGAAAGAAGGAATCTGATATGAGAATCTGTTGTGGGGTTTGTCATGAAGTATTGAAAGATGATGATCTAATCAAAATAGATTTTATAAACACACTTACTCATTATACTTGCCTTGATCTTGGGATTGACTTAATAAAGACTATAGATACATTCGATTATATAAAAGAGAAGTATCCAGTCTTTGATGAAGAATTAGTGTGTTAATCCTACTGTCGTGATTGTATCATCAATTAGGAGTAGCATCAGTAAAATATGAATTTACATAATAAAGAATACTAAAGTATTAAAAACCCCAATTGCTCAGTGTCATAAATGAGAAATTGGAGTTTATTTACTCAGCAAAAGCGCCCTTTAACAGAAGACTCGATTTCAAGATAACCTAAAAGACATTAATAATGGTCTTTAGCTATTTCCACCTGATAGAGGAAGAATAATTTAATATAAAAATTAATTTACATCATAAAAATCATTATCACGTTAATAATTATGATAGTTATAATTAAGCCCAATATAAACCTTTTTATAAGTAATATTCATACTACCGTTTTTTACTCCTTTTAAAATTAAGATTGATATTATCAATACAACTAATAATACTGATGTTTGCACTATTTCACCTCATTTATCCTTCTTCAATTAAACTTCCAAATAACTGATTAAAGACCAAGAAAAATGGACTGCTAAACCCAAGCAGTCCATTGTTGTTCAATTCATGCGCCCTTTTGTTGAATATCGTTATTAGCAAATAATCAATAAATTTAAAAATAACTTTGATTCCTAACAAGGTTATACTGGCTCGTTAGCCGTACACCTGTATAAAACTCTTATTGGACTTCAATTATAATGCTACCAAACAGGTTATTTTCAATATAAGCATCCAATTTCCAAATTCCTTTTGATGGTAAATTCAAATATCCTACGGATTCAGCATAGAGATGTGGGGGGTTAACTATCTCTTCGTTTGGTACACCAATAGAGCTTTCAAAAGCTGTAACAGTTTTTCCGTCCTCTTTACTTGTCCCTATTATTTTCACATGCTTTTTGAATAACTGTTCCGTCTTTTCTGTAGATCCTCCCCAAAAGTGAGATAATTGTTTATTATTTGTGCCAGCATTAACTGGTGCATCAACAATAGCAAACTTGCCTTTAACTCCACGCAAACCATAAGGTACATCTTTTCCATTTGGACCTGGTTTGGAGATTGTAAAGGTAGGGCTAACTTGCCATTCATCCATTTTAGTCTCCGATGATGTAGGCGTATTGTTTTCCTTAACTGCAGATGAATTTTCACTTGAACAGCCTGTTAGTAGCAAAAATGTACAAATAGATATAAATATATTCTTCACATGTCACCTCTTAATTTTTTATAAATAATTCGAGATAATAGATAAAAGACCTGCTATAAAATTAAATGATTAACCTTTTAATCCTTATAATTTTCTTCTTTGTTTATTCTTTTTTAATTGAAGCATAGTACCATAACCATGCTCCAAAACTGAAAAGCACTCCTATAATTATAATAAAACCAGCTGTCTCCATAAAAGACCTCCTTAATTTCCCCTCCTTTAAATTTAACATATAATTCCATTTATAAATATACTTTCCTTCTTGAACTAACAACAAAGCTTTGCATTATTCAAGTCTCACTCGATTAACATAAAAAAAGAGCACAGTTCTTACTACAGAATTGCGCTCGTTTGCTGAAGATCGATATTAGTAAAAATGATTACTAAAATTAAATAAGGAATTTTTGATTAAAGCCCCTGATTAGTTTAAAAATGTCAAATAGAGTTTTAGAGCAACAACTTTTATATATTAACTAAGTGAAGCTCATGATTGGTGTTAATCATTTATCGTTTTATATTTCTTGTCATTCCAATTGAAAATTTCTTAAATCCAAAAGATTCATAATAGGTCTCCAAATTTTATACACACATAAGTTGAGGAATAACTCGATTTTGCTCACAATGTTGAATTATTCGATTCAACATTTCTTTGCCGATACCCTTAGATTGATATTTTGGTAGCACACCGACTCCACAAATAATACCAGTAACCACACCATCCGATATAACGCGTCCCATACCCACTAATTGTTGTTTATCAAAAGCATATATTGCATACCAACTTTGATTGCACATTTGTTTTAAATCATTAACTGTTAATTCAAGTGAATTCCATCCTAATGATTCGTATAAGGTCAGTAATTGTTTAAAATTTTCAGGGGGTTCAATTGTATAACGTATAGTGTTTTCCATATATAGCACTTCCTATTATTTTTGTATTTACTCATTAATATCTAATTCTACATATCTTCTTCCACTGCACGTTTAATAAATAAAAAAGAGCTGCATAAACAGCTCAGCGATCTTCAACGAAAGCGCCCTTTAATGGAAGATCGTCAACTATATTTTTAGCTAAATAGCAGCATTTGATATAGCACTAAAGAACCCAGTTAGTGAAACAAGAAAAGTATATATTTTATCGAACCCCCTTTTTCAACACTCTTCTTCAGGCTTCATTTTCACCTGTTTCCACTTTTCATCGCCTACTTTGCGAAATTGAGCGATTTCTATGTCAGTTCCATTTGTTAATGTAAAGAATATAAAATAATAATCAGCGCCATCGTTACCGTGAAAATAAATATGTTTAACATAACCATTTCTTATCGTTGGGTATCTTTTCTGAATCAACTTGCACCAATTTCCATATTTCACATCGACAACTGCTTCCCCGTCATGTTGCCAGAGATGGTACGGTGCGCATAGAAAATCCTCCGGAATCTGCTGCAAATCTGAAATTCGAAAACCTTCTTGTTCATGAACAAGCTGGATAAATCCGTAAGAATAGCCAAAATACTCAGCTCTCTTACCTTCAAACCCTTCAATCGTTTCAATTTCATAAAAAAACTTTATTCCTTGTTTTAGATCTGGCACCCGACAAAGCTTAATCAAACTCGTATGTCCTATCCCAGCAAACGAATTTAAGTAATCTTCATAGCTTAATTTTTTTTGATATTTTTCAGATAAAAAATTGTAGGCAAGTGGAAACGGTATTCGTGCATGACCAATAGATCCGCAGCTTCGCCCTCCCATATTTTCGGCTTAAGTACGTGAACGTGCAGCACGAACAGGTGGTAATCCTCAAACAGGTGAAGAAATCAACATTCCTACTTTAAAGTGCCAGCTTTTAAAGCAGGTAAGGACTAAAAGAAGCTGTTAAATAAACTTATATATAGAAAAGGCTCTAAGGTTATTAAAATGTACCCTATAGAGTAGACACTTAAAAAAGTCTACCTATAGGTACATTTAAATTTGTGAGAGTTATTTTTCTATTCACCTTTTTTGAACAATTATTTCATCAATAACACCGTATGCTTTAAAGGATGCTCTCTCTTTATATTAAAACCACAATCTTTTATGATAATCATATTCAGAGATATCGAAATCCTCTTCCCTTTCTTTTTTTGGGGTACACTCTTCACAAGGTTCTTCCGACTGGTTATATTCACATTGTTCTAATAAAAGTTCCATTGTTTGTATCCCCTCTCCTATTTCTTACTATCTATATTAATGGAAGCGATTACATTTGTCTCGTGCTTTTTACTGGAATTAATAAATCGTATCCATCTACAACTAATTTACCTGTTTCAGGATGGATAACCATACCATGAATTGCAATATTTTTTGGTATTAAAGGGTGATTGTTGATTAAATGAACACTATTTGTGACACTTTCCTCTACACATTGAAAACCGGAAAAGCTATTCAAACGGCTATCCCCCTGCTATGATCTGGTTACAGAGACTTTGGACAAATTGGTTCAACTCTTCATAATTGAATTTCCCTTGATAAGCATGAATTTCATCTAGGATTTTCATAGGGGCTTCAACTTTTGCTTTTGTATTTGGTCTTCCTGCAATACAAGGTCTTACTTTATGATTTCTTAAAATGGGATATTTTATCCATTCAACTCTATCGTAGGTATATTTGTCGCAAACGTAAACAAGAGTGAAAAAGGGGGCTGTACATTGCTCCCTGCAAAACACAAGTATTTCAACGATTACTTTAAAACAAACTTTATTTCAAAACTACAGATAGGAGAAATATATCCAATCTTAAAACACAAGAAATCCGATATATTACCTTGCTCTCTCTAAAATAACTTAATATAGTCTCTAAACCTGAAATCATTTTAAATAAAACTATGTATACCATTTAATTCGATACTCATATATAATGTAATTTAAATAGAATAGAAATAACTAGGGGAGTCCAATAAGTTGGGCTGAGAAAGAAGCACGTTGAAGTTTCTTGACTCTTGGGACCTGATCTGGATCATACCAGCGTGGGGAAGTTAGAACATTTTCAATATCACACTTCTTCTGCATACATATTAGCCGAGTCCACCTATTTGGGACCGGCTTTTTTGTGTACAAAGCTATTCCACTTGCTATGTTCTGTATCTCGTCCTTTTTATTCAAAAAAAGGAGAGATTTATTATGTCAACGACTTCATTAAACGAACAAAACATTTCCATTAAGTCTAGTTTTCCAGGTAGTAAAAAAGTATATGTAACAGGTTCGAGACCTGACATTAAAGTACCAATGCGCGAAATTGAGTTAAGCCCGACAACAGGAACGTTTGGAGAAGAGGAAAACCTTCCAGTTCGCGTGTATGATACAAGCGGTCCTTATACGGATCAAAATTATTCAGTTGATATCACTCAAGGTCTTCCTGCCATTCGAAGCACATGGATTCATGAACGAGCAGATGTTGAGGAATATGAAGGACGAGAAATTAAGCCCGAAGATAATGGGTATAATGATGAAAATGATCCTCGTGCCAATCATAAAGTGTTTCCTGGTTTAAAGCGCAAACCATTACGTGCAAAAAAAGGGGGAAATGTTACACAGCTTCATTATGCAAAAAAAGGAATAATCACTCCTGAAATGGAATTTATCGCATTAAGGGAAAATATGAAACCTGAATTTGTGCGTGATGAAGTTGCAAAAGGTCGAGCGATTATTCCTTCTAATATCAATCACCCAGAGTCAGAACCTATGATAATAGGACGTAATTTTCATGTTAAAATTAACGCGAATATTGGTAACTCTGCTGTTTCATCTTCCATCGAAGACGAAGTTGAAAAAATGACATGGGCAACACGCTGGGGTGCTGATAATATTATGGATCTGTCTACAGGTAAAAATATTCATACAACACGAGAATGGATTATTCGAAACTCATCTGTTCCCGTCGGCACCGTCCCAATTTATCAAGCACTTGAAAAAGTAAAAGGTGTTGCTGAAGATCTTACTTGGGAGGTTTACCGTGATACCTTGATTGAACAAGCTGAGCAAGGTGTTGATTACTTCACGATTCATGCTGGTGTTCTTTTGCGATATGTTCCGTTAACAGCAAAACGTTTAACAGGTATTGTATCCCGCGGTGGATCAATTATGGCACAATGGTGCCTACACCACCATAAAGAAAGCTTTTTATATACACACTTTGAAGAAATCTGTGAAATAATGAAATCTTACGATGTTGCATTCTCTTTAGGGGATGGTTTACGTCCTGGGTCTATTGCAGATGCGAATGATGAAGCACAGTTTGCAGAATTAGAGACTCTTGGAGAGCTAACAAAAATTGCTTGGGAGCATGATGTCCAGGTGATGGTTGAAGGACCAGGACACGTACCAATGCACCTGATTAAAGAAAATATGGATAAACAACTAGAAGTGTGTCAAGAAGCACCTTTCTACACACTTGGACCGCTTACGACTGACATAGCTCCTGGTTATGATCATATTACATCTGCTATTGGGGCTGCAATGATTGGTTGGTATGGTACAGCTATGCTTTGTTATGTAACGCCAAAAGAGCATTTAGGTCTGCCGAATAGAGATGATGTTCGTGAAGGGGTTATTACTTATAAAATTGCCGCACATGCTGCTGATTTGGCAAAAGGACATCCAGGAGCACAAAAAAGAGATGATGCCTTATCAAAAGCTCGTTTTGAATTCCGTTGGAGAGATCAGTTTAATTTATCTTTAGATCCTGAACGTGCAATAGAATATCATGATGAAACTTTACCTGCGGAAGGTGCAAAAACAGCTCATTTCTGTTCAATGTGTGGACCGAAATTTTGTAGCATGAGAATCTCTCAAGATATTCGTAATTATGCGAAAGAAAATAAACTTGACACGAAGGAAGCTATTGAAACAGGTATGAAGGAAAAGGCTGAGGAGTTTAAGCAATCTGGAGGCAGCATATATAAGTAACTTTCTTGGGAGGTTATAAGGATGAATGTCCAAAAGATTGAAGAGGATATTACTCAAATGAAAACTAACCTTGCTATTTTGGAGAAGCGTTTAAAAGAGATCCAACGAAATTGTGATCATCATTTTAAAGGTGATCGATATTATGAAAAATGTTTGAAGTGTAATAAAGTAAATGTTTTATATTATTAGTAATAAAAAGACTCATAAGAGACAAAGCTTATAGACTTCACAAGAAACCTTGCCTTTACTATATAGTTGAGGCAAGGTTGTTTAACTTTCTTATATAAAAGACATTCTTATTGAATTAAATATACTTCGTTCAATAAAATTATTTATACAAAGGAAATATTTATAATAACCTATTTTCAATCTGGCCCAATACTAAAAGAGAAACATCATCATCCATAAAAAGTTAAGCTGACTCAAAAAGTCATTTTTCAATGACCTCTTGAGTCAACCTCGTTTGTTCATTTTTATCGTTTATACAGAATTTTATAGGTCTCTAATACATCAACTTTTTCGGCTTCTTCAGAGTCCTGTTATCTACATAAAAAAGTGAGGTTTTATTGCAACCTCTAATTCAATATAATGGCCCTTTAACAGAACAACTCTGTAACTTTTTTCAAAACGGTTTAACTTTGTTATAAACCGTTCATCTTTTTTTCAAAGCTACACCAGTGTGTCTATTTTTCTAACTTTCTTAATACCATCCATTTTTTATTCCAAAAAAAACCTGCCGAAACAACAGTTAATTTTTTCTTACATCTGTCCCAATTAAGGATATATAGGTAAAACCGACAGTAGTTCTTCAACGTTTATTACTTCGCAAAAACCTAAAGGATTAGGAAAATCATTTGTATTGGTCGTTAGCAAAAAATCTGCTTTTGGCAACTTACCTCGGTTATAGTAAACATTTAATTTACGTTTATCATAGCTCAAGCAACTCACCTATTAATAAAATGATTTCTTAATTATTGAATAATAACGCTAACCCCTTCTATCTTTCTTCTCCCTTCAAGGCGTAACAAAATTGCTTGATAATAGACTTTTATTAGATCGTCATCCCATGTACCTAAAGAATCCATAAGATTAAATTCATCATTTGAACTATTAAACAAATTAGCAGCAAGATCAAGCATTTTCCTATAGTCATTTGAAATGGTTCCGTAGCTTTCACTTTCAACTTTTTTTCCTGAATCGTCCTTTTTGACGTCAAAATCAACGACTGTATATTCCTCTCCATCTCCATCCCTTTCGTTATATGAAGTATCCTTATACTCAACAGTCCATAAAAAGAAATTCAAAGAGCATTGGATCATTAATACAAAGATTATAGATTTCAGGCAAAGATAGGATATAAGCGATCACATGATATTCTGGATCATTTTTTGAGTTTCGGAAAATCATATTGACCATATGATATTTGTCTTATCCCATTCATTTATAAAATACATTGTTTCCCCTCCTATTTGCTGCATTTCATTCGTAGTTTCTCCTGTTCACAAAAATCTTCTACTGTGGATCTACTCCAATAAGTTGTTCCTGCAAGTTCTATATCAGCTTTTGGTACCTTTCCTCGACTATAATAAACATTCAATTTACGTTTATCATAATTCAAGCCATTTTCTGATAAGTAATCAGCAAATTGCTTTTGGTTAAAAAAACGGTCTTTCCCTTCACGAATGATTGAAAATGTAGGTTGTTGAATTAAATACGTATCCTCTTTGAAGAATTGAGTAATTAATTCTAATGCTAATTCAAGCCAATCATTGTCTAACTGTTGATACAGCAATCCAATATTAAAGTTTTCGTGTTCAGGTTCTTCAAAAATCCAGGCTAATTTTAAAAACGTAGCTTCAACTTGATTTAATCCCTTCATTGCTTCTTCTACTAATAGAATGTTCTTGTAAGCCTTCAATTTACCTTCAAAGTTCGGGAAAGTTTCGATTATTCTTTTGGTTGCTTTTTTCACGTTATCTCCCTCCTGTTGACTTAGTCAACTTGAATATACAATAAAATGTTGACCTAGTCAACGAGAGGTTGGCCATATCAAGAAGGCCAGTTCCGAAAAAGTTGAGTCTAAAATATTATTGTTACAAAAGAATTTCTTTAGGTATTAAGCCACTTTAACACATTCCGTATCCCTGTTAAACTTTACCTGTCAAAAAAACCCATTGGAGATGATACGTTTGAAAAAACTGTTCTATCTTTGTACTTTCTTACTGTTCGTCGGAACACTTGGACAAACTGTTGGAGCCAATTCACCAAAAGAGATTACTGCAGATAAGAATTTAAATAGTATGAAGCTAAATGTCGATGAGTATTTTCGTGATATTGATGGCACATTTATTTTGCTTGATGAAAAGAGTGGAAAAACCTTTGTTTATAACCAGGTAAGATCCAACGAGAGACAAACACCAGAATCTACATTTAAGGTACCTAACGCTTTGATTGGATTGCAAACTGGTGCTGTACAAGATGAATATGATATTAAATACTGGGATGGTACTGAGAGAGAGATCGAATCATGGAATCGCGATCATACCCTTGGTTCTGCTATGCGTGATTCAGTCATATGGTATTATCAAGCAATGGCCCGCGATGTCGGAGAGCAACAGATGCAAGACTGGCTTCAAAGACTTTCATATGGTAATCAGAATATTAGTGGAGGAATAGATCAGTTTTGGCTGAACAGCTCCTTAAAAATAACACCAATGGAACAAGTGGATTTTATGGAAAAATTGCACAAAGAAAAACTAGCTTTTGATAAACCAGTCATGAAAACTGTAAAACGTATGATGCTTCAGGAAGAAGGAGATTTTTATTCCCTATATGGAAAAACTGGGACAAGACTCTCTGACTTAGGCTTAGGATGGTTCGTTGGGTTTATTGAAACTGAAAATCGGACTTATAGTTTTGTAACAAACATAAAAGGTTCAGGTTCTACTGCAAAAACTATTACCCTTAATATCTTAAAGAAATACAACCTAATGAAATAAAAAATGGATCCGTGATCATTCTCTGATGTCTACTCGAAGTATTGATTGCATTCGGCTTGATGTTTATCAATGCCTCAGACAAGCCCACTATCACAAAATAAAAAACGAAGAAGAAGGCGAACCCTCTCCTTCGAATCTTAGACGTATCTTTTTTCTTTCATGCTGTAATAATCAGCATTAGCATTTACGATTATGTGATCTAGCACCTTTATAGA
>JBNJJO010000061.1:0-17884 GCA_051750265.1 Bacillota bacterium
ATTGCCATCAAGGTAAAGTTTCGTTGTACCCCCAGAACGAAATTTTGGACTTTCTTGTAAATTATAAGCTCAATTTATCGTTTTGGGGGTGACCTATTTTCTTGGCTTGATGGGCATGTGGCGGTACCCCTATAAGGAAGAGGATATATTAATAAATCCTATAACAAGCTTGTGTATTAACATAATGGTTATATTGAAATCGTTGATTTATGATGAGATTTTCTTGATTAGTTTAGTTGAAAAGTTATAATAAATATGTTAAATTTATTCTGTACCAAACAGTAGGTAAAGTTGCACTTTGAAATATTATAAATATCAATAATTTTTTAAACCGATTCTAGAAGTCTTGTAAAGTGGGCCAGAAATAATTACTTAAAGGATTGTTTAATATGGCTATGAAAACTAACGCAGATGTCGTTTGGCATGATGGAGTAAAAGGCAATGGAGTTCTTGTATTTATGATTGAATCAAGAGAGCTTCCTATTGTTGAAGTTAACGTAAATTCTGATGGGCTTATATCTTATGATGAATTTAAAATTATACATCAACCTCGTTTGGTTTTATCCGAGAGTGCAACAGAAAAACAAATTCAATCAGCCAATAGATTGTTTGCGGCTGCTGATAAGGGTTGCGTCGTAGGGAACCTACTAAAAAAAGCTAATGTTAAAATTGAAGTTCAAGGAGAAATCTCTACTAAATAAACTAGCTCATTGTTTAAATTCGAGAAAATTAGAAATTATAAAAGGACTATGATAAAATTCATTTGTTTTTACTATCGTTAAAAAGGAATACCTAACACAATAGTAACAGGTCATACTTCTAAGTAAGTATATTTAAACTGATTTAGTCACTCTATATTTGTATGTAGAGTGACTAGTTAAATTAACTAATAAAGGTGTGTCTATATGTCTAAACAACAAGAAATTATTACAATTTCAAGAAAAGTTATTTATTCTAAAGGATATCAAGCTACTTCTATCAGTGATATTCTTGATGCTGCTAGCATTGGAAAAGGACAGTTTTACCATTACTTTTCCTCTAAGCATGATCTTGGTTTAGCTGTTGTAGAAGATTTAGTAAAAGAATGGGATCAAGAAGTTTTTTTTGAGATTTTCCAATCTAAATTTGACCCAATCACTAAATTAAATAAAATGCTGGAGAGAACATTAGTATTCCATACAGACGAGGAAGGGAAATCAGGTTGTCCCGTTGGCAACTTAGCTATCGAAATGAGTGAACATGATGAGGCGTTTCGAGTGAAGATACAATATATCTTTGACCGTTGGATTTCTTTAATAGAAGAGACTTTAAATGAACTAATAAAACAAGGGCATTTTCCATCTACGATGGATTCGAAAAAACATGCTCAATCCATCGTTGCCATGCTTGAAGGTGGAGTGTTATTAATGAAGAACCAGAAAGATATAAGCTTCCTTCAAAGCGTTCTAGATGTAATTCGAGTACAATATCGTCTTTCTTAATGATATGAGACTTTCTCATATCATTTTTTTTGCTTATCCTCTAAATGTATGGCAAGCTACAGCTTTTGTTTGTAGATGGAAAAGAATTTTTAAGAGCAGCGCGTTTTGTTCACTTTGATGAGTTAGAAAATCAAATAGAGAAAATTTATGGAATGTATAATTAAAACAGAAATAAAGAAGCCTTTGCTTTAAATGAGCAAAGGCTTCTTTATTTCATTCAGGCGTTAGAATAATTCTTAAATTTCTTCGAAATATAAATACAGAGAGTGATTTAATCGTGCAAATAGTAAACATCCATACTAAAGACTTATTTACCTAAAGCCTTTTACGTTAGAAGTAAAACCATCAGAATTTTATACTTCTACCTTGTGAAAGAACTGAGGTAAATGTTCTTTATGGGCTTCTAGCATCTCATCCACAATTTCTTTTGCGATTGTATCAGAAGGAGTGAGGGGATTAATTGTTAAAGCAAGAATTGCCTTATTATAATCTCCTGTAACTGCGGCTTCTGCTGATACTCTTTCAAATGATTTAATTTGTTGCACTAATCCTCTGACCTGTACTGGTAGATCTCCCATTACAATTGGTTTTGGACCATCTTTTGTAATGATACAACTTACTTCTACTGCTGAGTCATTCGGAATACTCGCGATAGCTCCATTATTTCTTGTATTAACTGGCTGAATATCTCTTTTATCTGTGTAGATAGAAGTAATTAAACGAACAGCTGCATCCGAGTAATATGCTCCGCCTCGTTTTTCTAACTGAGGTGGTTTAATAGCTAGATTTGGATCTTTATATAGTTCAAATAACTCTTCTTCTAGCTTTTGAACAACTTCAGCACGGGTACCTTCTGCTTTTGAATTCTTTAAATCCTTTTCAATCATATCTTTGGTTTTGTAATAATACATATGGTAAGGGCATGTGAGAACATTAAGAGATTTAATAAACTCTGGTTCCCACCCTAGACCCTCAACATTCTTTACAAAACTACTGTTAGCTGGGTCTGTTAATAAATCGATGACTTTATCTTTAACACTTTCGCCATCTACGTACACGTCTAAACCATAGACCATATGATTTAGTCCAGCGAAGTCAATACGAATGCGAGAGTGATCGACATCTAATAATTTTGCAATACCCATTTCCATCCCAATTGGAACATTACATAGACCTACCACTTTTTTGATATTAGAGTACCGTAATACTGCTTCAGTTACCATACCGGCAGGGTTTGTAAAGTTAATTAACCATGCATTAGGGCATAATTTTTCCATATCCTTGCAGATGTCTAAAATAACTGGTATTGTACGTAAGCCTTTAAATAATCCTCCCGGACCATTTGTTTCTTGACCAAGAACTCCATATTTTAGAGGAATTCTTTCATCTTTTGCGCGAGCATCTAGTAATCCTACACGAAATTGGGTTGTGACAAAATCTGCATCTTTTAAAGCAGTTTTTCTATCGAGAGTTAAATGAACGTCGATTGGAAGACCAGCTTTTTTAATCATACGTTTTGCCAGATTTCCTACAATCTCTAACTTTTCTTTTCCTGCTTCAATGTCAACTAACCATAATTCCCTTACTGGTAATTCATCATATCGTTTAATAAAACCTTCTACTAATTCAGGTGTATAGCTGGATCCTCCACCAATCGTTACAATTTTAATACCTTTTGTCATACTCCTAAGCACCTCCATATAATGTAACAACATTCTTTTGTTCTTTACCCGAATAAACGGAGTAAGCATTTTAAATAGAAATATTGGTTTAATCTGATGTCCTTTAGCTTTCTTAATTTATAAAGGAGTAGAAGAGAGATTAAACTTTATAAAATGATTCTATCTATACTGAGTAAAGGCGTAAATACGTGAAGCACATTTAGGTTTTTATAACGAAAGAAGGAATTTGTTACATATGCGTAACGATATGTTTCATTAATTAGAGATAGTAATATAACTAAAAAGAAGTAAAATAAAAGCAATCAATATCTTTATTAAATAGAAGGAGAGTTATACATGTTTACAGCTGAAATGATTCGTTAAATGAATTAGAAACCTCTTTATATAATTATATTTGTAAAAATGAGGATAAAGTGGCTTATATGCGAATCCGTGAACTCGCAGATGAAACCCATGTATCCACTTCTACAATTTTGCGTTTTTGTAGGAAATTGAATTGTGAGGGATTTTCAGAGTTTAAAACTAAGATTAAATTACATCTCGAAGAAACTAAAAAGACAACTATAAAAAGTGTCGAACATTCTGTATTGGAATTTTTCGAAAGAATATCACAAGGAAATATAGAAGAAAATATTAAAAAGGCTGCACACTTAGTAGCAGAATCAAATAATGTACTCTTTATTGGAACAGGAAGCTCAGGTATTATGGCTGAATATGGAGCACGATATTTTTCAAGCGTAGGTAAATTTTCAATGTATATAAATGATCCGTACTTTCCTATTCATGCCAAACTTCTTTCCAATAGTGTCGCGATAGCTCTATCTGTATCAGGAGAAACTCCTGCTATCATTACTCATATTAATCAATTAAAAGAGCAAGGAATTAAGGTTATCAGTATTACAAATAGTAAATACTCAACTATTTCTAAAATATCTGATATAAATATCCCGTATTATGTAACAGAAGAGAGATTTGAAACTTCGCTTGGAAAAAATACATATTATGAAACCGAGGAGCAATTTAAATATTCTGATATAACTACACAAGTACCAGTTGTCTATATTTTGGAATCGATAGCCCGTGAAATGTATAAATTAAAGAGATAAAACATTGGAGGACAAATCCAGAAGTAATAATATATTAAGCCCTTCTCAATTGAGAGGGGCTTGCTTTATTATGTGTGACCGGAAGTCGTACCTTATGCAGTAAAACTGCACCGAATGAGTTGTTAAGTTGGAGTATGCTCTCTCGGTAAACACGACTCCTGAGCCAGCTGTACAAAAAGGTTATTTATTTTGAATTGAGTTTTTCACATGGTCGTTTATTACAGAAGCAATTTTCATGAAGTTTATAAAATCTTCTGTCGAAAATTGATTGAGTCTACTCAACATTTTTCCATATTCTAATTGATCAAGTTCTTTGTGATATTTATAAGCTTGTTTTCCTTTATCTGATAACTCTATGATGACTTCTCGATTATTAGTTGGATTTCTATACTTTATAACCAAACCTTTTTTTAATAATTTATCCACCATTTGAGAAATAGCACCTTTAGTTTTGTTAGTAAGCTTTGCAAGGTGAGAAGGACTAACTTTATTTTCTTTTCCAATTAAATTAATGGTATGTGCCTCAACCATATATAATTCATCTTCTGTTCCATATTTTCGAGGTATGCTTTCATATGCACTCGTACTACGAGAGACTTCATAAATAGATTCTATTAGTTCATTAAAAACTTCTTCTCTTGTCTTCATACATTTCACCCGATATCACTTTAGTTATTTATTCCTCAGTATACCATACCCATTTATCCTTATTTAAACATGTACAACATATCAATATATTTAAGCATTAACATCGAATTGCTTTAAGGGCTCATATTGAAATTGACTCATTATAGTTTAGGTGCTAAACTATAACTCAGAAATAATAGAATTTTGAGGATAATTGTATATATTCTTCTCACATTGAATTTGATTAAACCTACACATTTATCCAACGATCAAAAAATAATTTTAGGATAATTATAAAATTAACAAATAAAAAAATTATATGCATAAACTATGTGTTTAATTAGTTATTTAGAAAGGATAAGGTAAAAGTATGTCTCTCAAACAATTTAGTATCTTAATATTGCTAGCTAGCCTTTTTGGTGCATCATTTTTATTTGTAAAAATAGCCTCACCTTCATTAGGTCCTTTATTTCTTATTGAAAGCCGTGTATTTATTGCAGCGATCTCACTAATAATTTTTGCACGCTTACTAAAACAAAAGATAGAAATCAAACATAAATGGAAAGAGTTAATTGTTTTAGGTGCAATTAATGCAGCCATTCCATTTGTTTTAATTGCTTACGCTGAATTATACCTTTCTGCGTCACTTGCTGCTATTATTAATTCTACAACGCCTTTGTTTTCAGTAATCATATCTATTTTATGGCTTAAAGAAGGTAAAAATCTGCGTACTTTTTTCGGTATTATTATGGGGTGCATAGGAGTAGGGATTTTGGTTGGTTGGAGCCCTATTCAATTAAATCTAAAGGTTATATTATCAATAGGAGCAATCTTTTTAGCAGCTTTATTTTACGGAATAGGAGGAATATATAGTAAAATCGCTTTTCAAAATATGAAATCTTTTGATTTAGCTATTGGACAGCAAATAGGAGCAAGTATTGTTTTACTGCCTTTTGCAATCATTGATATTCCTAACAAGTTACCAAGTATAACTGTGACGATTTCTGTTTTAGGATTAGCCATATTTTCTACAAGTATTGCTTATCTCCTCTACTTTTATCTGATAAAGAATATAGGACCAACTAAAACCGTTAGCGTAACCTTATTAGTCCCTATATTCGGTATAATCTGGGGTGTTTTATTTTTACATGAACAAACTAACTTAAGTACTTATATAGGTTTAATTGTAATATTAATGAGTATATTCTTAGTATCTAATACGAAACAGAAAATATCTAATATATCGGAAGAAGTAGTTAAATAATAAAACTCTTCTTATATAAAATAAGAACTAAAAGCACAAAAAGAGCACTCAAAAGAGTGCCCTTTTTAAGGTTCCGGTGCAAAAATTTCAGCTTACTTGAAACTAATCTCTAAATCAATGGAATTACTTCAGACTAATCAATTAGCAAAATAAATAATCAAGTATGCTAAATCTATAGGTCGGAATAATGAAAAAAGTAATTAGAAGCGAAAATGAACAAAATCATACTTGTAGAAATTTATTATTAGTATTTATTTTAAAAATACAGGGTTGTAAAAAAAAAAAAAGCATGTTATTATAAATTTGTACCAACTAGTAGGTACAAAAATAGTTATTAATAGAAATAAGGTTATAATGAATACACCAACAGAACTGTATTATTCCAAAGACCATATTTGGGCAAAAGTTGAAGATAATCGAGTACGTTTAGGTATTACAAGATTATGCTCAAACAACGCTTGGTGAAATTGTTTTCTTAGACCTTCCAGAGGAAGGGAATTCATTAACGATAGAGAATAGTCCTGAATATGTAAATGAATCCCCTTATGATCAAGGATGGATGTTGGAAGTTCAAATGGATAATATAGATGATATCCAACATCTTATGAGTGATAAAGAATACGAAGATTATGTACATGAAAAAAACTGGAGGGAATCATGATGGAAAAATTACAATCAATGGATCAATTTGAGAAGTTAAAAAAAGAAGAGCGCGTTGTCTTTATGTTTTCAGCGGACTGGTGCCCAGCCGGGTGATCGAGCCGATTTTGCCGGGCATTGAAGCAAATTATCCGGAATATCAGTTTATTTATGTAGACCGGGATGACTTTATTGATTTGTGCATCGAACTGGATGTATTTGGTATTCCAAGCTTTATCGCTTATCACAGCGGAGAAGAAGCAGGGCGGTTTGTCAGCAAGGATCGGAAAACACAAGAAGAAATCGAAACGTTCCTTAACAGCTTGTCCGCTTAATCGTTGCTATAAAAAATTGTTCAAATAATGATAGATATAATTGGGAGGGGCTCTCCTAATGAAAAATCTGCAAAATGTTTATTTTTTAAGAAATGTTATTGAAGGTAGATAACTTGTTCAGTGATAGCAATAATGAAGCTCTACGTCCATTGTGCTTTGTAAATAAAAATGGTAAATATCGGCCTTACTATCTTGAAGATAAAGGGTTGCATATTCAAAAAGGATGTGGAGTCCATTAAAACTACATCCGAACTCATCGCACCATTTAATGGTCAAATTCTAAAAGTAAACACAGAATTAGAGGATAGTCCTGAATATGCAAATGAAACCCCTTATGATCAAGGGTGGATATTAGAAGTTCAAATGGATAATGTAGATGATATCCAAAACCTTTTGAGTGCTAAAGAATACGAAGATTATGTACAAGAAGAAAACTGAAAGGAGAATAATGAACATGGAAAATCATAAAAGAGATGTTACAAAGTTTTTAAATGTTAAGCTAAAAGAAGATCATCTTCTTTTATTGCATAAAGGTGAAGTCGTGGCAAAGCTCCCTTTAAAAAATAAGGAAGATCTAATGTTATTCTCTAAGTATGAAATAAAAGGAGATAAGGTTTGCAAGAAAGTTGAAAATCCTCCAATGGTAGAAAGTTATGTAGAAAGCTGCGATTTAGGCTGGTGCTAAATTTAAATATATAGGACACTAAAGAACGATCAAATATTTATCTAATTATAATAATTAATAATTTATCATTACATTCAACTTAATTGTACCGAATGGTAGGTACAATTAAGGGGGTGTAAAATACAAAGGAATTAGAGGGAAGAATTATGAATCAGAACGATAGTTTATACAAAAAATCACATTTTAACCGTTTAGGTGAATTTAGTACACTTTCACCTGAAAGCATTAAACCATTTGTAGCTTTTGACAAAAAAGCGTTATCTGAAGGAAAGTTAACAGCTAAATTAAAGGAATTAATTGCAGTTGCTGTTGCTCATACGACTGGATGTCCTCATTGTATTGATTTTCATGTTAAACAAGTAAAAAAACATAGAGCTTCCAAAGAAGAAATGGCTGAATCAATTATGGTAGCAACTGCACTTAAAGCAGGATCTGCTCTTGCTCATGGCGTCAATGCTTTAAACGCTTA
Organism: Bacillota bacterium; assembly: GCA_051750265.1. Classification (GTDB taxonomy): domain Bacteria; phylum Bacillota; class Bacilli; order Bacillales; family Bacillaceae; genus Metabacillus. The sequence goes on from JBNJJO010000061.1 coordinate 8,289, forward strand.
TGATGGAACAGGTGATGATGAATTATATCGAGCTTCTTATATCAACCGACTAAAAGAGTTTTCTCAGTTAGATGGAGATGTCTTTAAAGCGTTTGTGACATTTGACCAACAAGCGATGAAGGCGGGATTACTTAGTGTGAAGGAAAAAGAGTTGATTGCTATAGCAGTGGCGCATACAACAGGATGCCCTTACTGTATTGACATCCACACTAAAGCAGCTAAAAAAGCGAAAGCGACGAAGGAAGAAGTCGCTGAAGCAATTATGGTAGCAACAGCATTAAAAGCAGGGTCTGCTCTTTCTCATGGAGTGAATGCATTAGTTGCATATGATGAATAATTCTTATGGAGGAATGAAAGTATGAAAATTGAAATCTGGTCTGATATTGCATGTCCATTCTGTTATATTGGAAAACAAAATTTAGAGAATGCGTTAGCTAAATTCCCTTATAAAGATCAAGTAGACGTTGAATTCAAAAGTTTTGAACTTGATCCGAATGCATCACTATATGACGGAACAAAATATGTTGAGAATTTAGCTTCCAAATTTGGTGGCACGGAGCAAGCAAAACAGTTTATTACTCAATTAACTCAACAAGCGAAAAATGTGGGCTTAACTTTTAACTTTGATGAAATGAAACCAACGAATACATTTAATGCTCACCGCCTAGCAAAATGGGCCAAAACTCAAGGTAAAGAAGCCATTGTTAATGAAAAGTTACTTTCTGCACACTTTACGGAGTCTAAAGATGTAGGAGATCTAGACACACTAGCTGATATTGCAGAAGCTTCTGGTTTAAATAGAGACGAAGCATTGAAAGTATTAAATGATAAGAAACTATACGCACAAAACGTAAAAGATGATCAATATGAAGCCAAGAGATATGGTATTAAGGGCGTTCCGTACTTTATTATCAATCAAAAATATGCTGTCTCAGGAGCACAGCCAGCGCAAGCATTTTCTGAAGCGCTAGATAAAGTTTGGGAAGAAGACAATCCAGCACCCAAATTAGAAACTCTATCGGCGGATACTCCTGATGGAGGATTATGTACTGATGGCAGCTGTGTCATTCCCCCTAAAAAATCATAATAAAGGGCTTTGTAAAAACTTTTATTAGATAACGAAAGTGTAAAGAGATAATTCTTATAAAAAAACAAACTGAAGGAGATATAAAAATGACAAAAATTAATGGAGTCGATACAAAAGTTATTGAAAACTTAGTAGAAAATTACAAGAAAAATCCTGAGGAAGGAATTGCAGGATGGTCTTCTTCGGTAAAATGGAAAGGTGGATTTTACGCTGAAGCACAAGTAGGTGATCACAAACCCGTTCTGATTGATGAGCCAGATTGGTTCTCAGGATCTAATAAGGGTCCAAACCCAGGTGAACTTTTATTAAGTGCATTAGGTGGTTGTTTATCAATTTCATTTATTGCGACAGCTAGTTTAATGGGTATTAAGGTGAATTCCCTAGAAGTTAACGCTTCAGGACAATTAGATTTAAATGTATTGTTGGGCTTAAAAGAAGGAAATCCAGGCTTTAACGAAGTTGATGTTCAATTCACAGTGGATAGTGATGCAGACGATAAACAACTTGAAGAATTAGTTTCTAAAGCAATGGAAATTTCTCCTGTAAAAAATTCACTACAAAGAAATGTTCACGTAAATTCAACTTTTAAACGTAATAAGTAAAAAGTTTCATGACAGTGCCGATCTTACTTTACCTTGTATAACTAACTTTAAAAAGAACGTAGATATTACGCGACATGTTCCATGCGTAATGTCTACGTTCTCATACGTTGTAGATAGAATTGGAAACGCGAGAGGAAGAAAGAACCATCATGTCTGAAGTTAACACAAGTATTAACAGATGGAGGGCTCTATTTTGGATTGCATTGGCTGAACTATTTACCCTCAGCTTATGGTTTAGCGCTTCAGCCGTTCTTCCCCAATTAGAACGTCAATGGGGAATGAGTGCAACAGAAGGGTCATGGATGACCACATCCGTACAGATTGGGTTCATTGTTGGAGCCATTTGTTCTGCTTTTCTAGGTTTGGCAGACCGTTATAACCCAAGAAAAATATTTGTTATTGCCAGTATATTCGGAGCTGTCATTAATAGTTTATTTACTTTAAGCTCTGGAATGGTAGTGGGATTAAGTTTACGTTTTCTAACGGGAATTACTATGGCAGGTGTTTATCCTACTGCTGTGAAACTACTCTCTACTTGGTTTCAAGATAGACGAGGATTTGGTATTGGAATTCTAATTGCAGCTCTGACATTAGGTTCTTCATTGCCACATCTTTTTAATTTATTTATTCCGAATGTCAGCTGGAAGATATTAATGCTGGTCAGCTCTTTATTAGCATTAGTCGCAGCTGGTATTATGCAGTGGGTTCTTCCGGATGCTCCGGTGTCTAAAGAAGAAGCAGCTACTGTGTCGATGAATACACTTAAATATATCTTAAAAGATCGACCTGTAATGTTAGCTAACTATGGCTATTTCGGTCATATGTGGGAATTGTATGCTATGTGGACATGGCTTCCATATTTCTTAACAGCTAGCTTTAAAGTATCCTTAGAGGGTACAGCTCTACAAGAGGCCAGTACGTTGTTCGCATTTTTAACAATTGGAATTTCAGGGGCTATAGGTTCAATAATAGGTGGATTATATGCTGATAAAATTGGAAAAGCACGCCTTTCTATGATGGCCATGACTGTTAGTGCTCTCTCTTCTATATGTATCGGACTTACCTTTGGTCTTTCTATATGGATTACCGTTATTGTAGCAATCATTTGGGGGATATCAGTTGTTGCAGATTCGGCACAATTTTCAGCAATGGTTGCAGATTTCGCAAAATCAGAATGTGTAGGAACTGCCTTGACATTTCAAATGGCTATAGGTTTTCTTATTACGGTCTTTTCTATTTATTTGATTCCGATCTTTGAAGATATCGTAGGGTGGAAATGGGCATTCTCAATCCTTGCGATCGGTCCTGTTCTAGGAGTTTTGGCAATGATTTCACTTATCCGTTATAAACATTGAACGATGTAATGAATCTTTATTTTAATTGTAATAACGGTATTCTTCTCTAGATGTATTTTTATCTTCAATATGAGTAAAAGTATATCCATAATAGGTAAAGATTACTTAGCCAATGGCGTGTATATTGAGTTTAGATAGTTGTATTTTTCGTTTTAAAGAGAACTTGACGGGTTCTCTTTTCTTTTTTTACCTGTTTAATCTTTGTTCTTTAATTAAAACAATCCTTTTAGTTGAATAGGAACAGCTTTGCTTTTGCCACCTATTTTTAACACCATTCCTGTTATTATTCGACTTCATAACTGCGGAAGTTATGGGGCTTGTAATTAAGGTCGAACCAGCTGTTGGACTAACAGTATCAGGCTTTATCTTAAAAACTTTAACATGGCACTGGATTTTCCGGATTTCACTACCGTTACTGATTATCGCATTAGTGTTTGGTGCATTCTTTATGCAAAATGTAACAGAACCAACAAAGCCGAGAAAAGTAGTTTCGGTAAAGGAGGGGGAATGATTGATGAGCAATAAGTTACTTACGGAAGCTGGTTATAATGCGTTGAAGAAAGAATTACTTTATTTAAAGGAAAAAAGATGGAAAGAAGTTAGTAAAAAAGTTCAAGAGAGCAGAAATTTTTGTGATTTTAACGAAGATCCTGAGTATCAAATTTCAGTGGATGAATTGGCTACACTTAAAAAGAATATAAATGATTTGGAATACATTATAAAGCAAGCAAAAATAATTAAAAATACAAATATAAGGGAAGTTGGGGTTGGATCCATTGTTACTGTTAAAGAAGTGACAGAAAAATATGAAATGCATCTTAAAATTGTGAGTCCCGCAGAATCATATCTATCTGAAAACTATATATCCGATGAATCTCCAATCGGCAAAAGTCTAATTGGTCACAAATTAAATGATAATGTAATGGTCATGACCCCTTCTGGAATGATGCATTTATTAATCACTGAAATACAGTGATTATAGAGGGTGAAAACTAAAGAGTCAATAGCCTGCATGCTGTTGACTTTTTAGTTACTCTATTCTTCATGATGAGAAAGAAAATCTGGAATCAAAATTTATAAATTGTTTATTTTAACCAGGGAAATTAAAATAAGTTTAAAAGAAAGAGCAATTAAAACATTTCAAAGCAAAATGGATAGTGAAGAACAAATATTTTAAGAACTCCTTCAGTCTTTTCACTTTTTTAGATGAATCCCCCTCGGGTTAGTGAACATGTTAATCAAAAATCTTTCATTTGTTAATCTGTGTTCATTAGATTACCCTTACTTCCTGTGATATCCCCTTAGTCTTCAACAACTAAATTAGGAATAATGGTGATAGCATCAGCAATCGTTACACGATTTGGTGATGCCTTAATCACAGTTTGATGTATTTTTTTATACTGCTCTTTTGTTCCATTTCCTTTTACTTGAAACGTATATTTGACATCTTTTTACCCGATGGGTGCCTCTGGATCCACCTCTAGGAATCCCCTTAAATCTAAGCCTGCTTCAAGATTTATTTCCAGCTTGTCAAGCGTGATAACCAATACGGAAAAAATAAGGTAATTTTTACAGAAGAAGAAGTTCAATTTCCGTTTTAATGTTTGTGTAATGAAAATAGGTAAGAAGTTAAGGTTCTGCTAAAGAAATTACTTATTCTTATTTCTTAAATCATGAGATGGATTTAAACCTTAAAATCTTGAACACTCTTTCTTTTGTAGATATACCTAATTTAGCTGACTTTACGATTCTCTCTGCATCTTTCACAGATTGTATGCTGGCTTCCTGTAGATATTCTGTTTTAAATCCACTTTTTACCGCCCAAACATAAAAAACAAGAGACAAACATACAATGATAAGCATGTCCCAACCGTATGAAATACAGTTTATCCCACCAAACTTTTCACTTCCTAAATATGAAATAACTATCATACATAATAAGTATGCAACCATCCAAAGTCCGGATTTAAAGTTTTGGCGGAACCCTTTCGATTTCTATTGTCCCTTATTCTGATTAATACGAGACCAAACGACAACCGGAATAACTACTAGTGGAAAAAGTGGCTCCGACAAATGAAAGAGTCGCATAACTAGAATGAGCTACAACCATGCCTGACAAACCTCCACCTAATGCCCCCGATAAAGCGATTAAAACATCAACAGAACCTTGAACCTTTGCACGAGTAGATGGATGGTTGCATCAATAATAATTGCTGTACCACTAATCAAACCAAAATTCCATCCTAGTCCCAGTAAAACAAGTGCAGTGATAAGTAATACCATAGAATCAGCAGGCCCGACTGCTGACAAGAATACCAGAGGCAAGTAATGTTATACCAGAAGCGACAGCCATGATAGTACGTCCAACTTTGTCTACAAGATAGCCTGTTATTAAAGAAGGGAAAAACATGGCACCTACCTGCAAACCAATTACTAGACCTACCTCTTTCAAGTTATGACCATGGTGTCCCATATGTATAGGTGTCATAGTCATAATGGCAATCATGACAAATTGAGTCATGACCATTACTGTAGTTCCTGCAAATATACCCCTTTTATTTGTTCCTGACCCATTAGCTTCTTCTTCTGAAAGGTGGGTACCGTTTGTTTGTTGTGCATCGCATCTGCTATTGCTTTTGCAACAATAAAAGGGTCAGGGCGAAGGAAAGCTAAAAGTACCAAACCAGCAAGAATATAAGATGCTGCAGCTAAAATGAATGGACCAGCTAAAGCAGGAATGCTCATTGATAAAGCAAGATTCCCCATTACATCAACTAGCATATGACCCATAACAGCACCAAATGTGGTTGATACTAATGCCATACTAGCAGCTGTTGCTCTTTGTTTAGAATTAGCCAAGTCGGTTCCAGCATAGCGTGCTAATAAATTTGTAGCAGTACCAGCACCATAAATGAGTAATGAAACAAATAGAAGCCCAATGCTAGTTGTTAGTGCTGAAATGATGACTCCAATGGCGCCAATACCACCGGCCAGGAATCCTGTCGTGAGTCCAAAACGGCGTCCAAAACTCTGAGAAAGCCTTCCTATAAGTAGTGCTGCCCCTGCTGATCCTAGGGTAAATAATGCAGTTGGAATTCCCGTTACACTATCTGTACCTAACATGTCTTGCGCTAGGTGCTCCAACAGTTACCCCTGCTGCAAGCCCTGCTCCCCCAAAAATTTGTGATATGATCACAATTACTAAAGTCCGTTTATAAAGTTGTCTCTTTTTTTCTGAAGAATAAATATAACTTTGTAACCAAGATAATTGACCTTCTAAAACCTTTGAATTATCTTTATGTAACATTAGTTGTTCTACCTTTCTAGCAAATTAATTTTATAAAATCCCTATTTATCCTAGACTTTTTCTTCTCGAGAAACATATTAAATATATATTCCCATATTAGAACTGTGTGAGCGTTTTAAAGTATTTTATTATTAGTCTTCTTCTTTTATAATTTCATCCCAAACGTGAACATTCTTTTTAATCGAAAAGCAACGGTTTTACCAATGCGGCTGAATTCTTGCTGTAAAATGTCTTTTAGTAATAGATTTATCTTCTTAATAAGCACTTTATCAAAAAATGACCTATATACTTATTTTAGGTACATCTGTTTGCCTTGATATAGTTTTTATGTATTTTCCAAGAAGCATTGATTAGTTTAGGATATCCGTATTCCTTCATGTAATTAAGACCTGCATTGATATATCTGAGCAATAGAAATACCTAGTTTCTTCACTATTTCTGTCATCTAAATCGAACCAAAATAAAATCAGGTTACTAATATTTATATTTGAAGAAACTTGTATTTGTCATAATGGTTACTAACTTTTCTAATATCCAAGTTTTATAGATAATTACTCGTAGGTTAAAATTTCTTACCTCAACAGAGAATTTATATTAATATAAGTTGTAATTTAACAATAACATGATTATAATACAATTGTTCAATAAAACAATTGAATAAAGAAAGGGGTTAATTGATGCAGAGAAAATTTTAAGAATACCCCTTTTATATTAAGTTTATTAAGCCTAACTTATGCAGTCTGTTACCTTAAACTGAAAATTAGCATAAAGTTAATACTTTACAATTTATCTACCAGTAGGTAGACTGTGTTCAAAGCAGAAATAAAACATTCATAGTAATAAGGCTCACGATTTATGAAGTTAAATTTAATAGTAACCGGGTATCTCATTAACAAAATCAATTTCAATTACATGCTTATATGTTTAATTTTTTGGGGGAAAGTGAAACAAAAAGTCATCTTTATAAATCACTGCACTTAAAAAGGAGGAAATTTTTATATTATTTAATAATAAGGTTGTTTATTACAGGTGGAGGAACTGAAATTGGAAAGGCTACAGCTAAGCGCTTTATTCAAGAAGGTGTTAAAGTAGTAATCAACGGCAGAAGGGAAAATGTATTCAAAGAAAATGTAAAAGAAATTACCCAACAAACAAAAATGCAGTTTATGTTGCTGGTGTTAATGACACCATTGATACCGCTTGAGGGTGGAATCTTACTGATGAAGAGCCAGCAGGATTTTAAATGTAGTTGAAGTGATTCGTTTACAATACAATTTATCCTAATAGTAGGTATATACGTTGTTCTATTCTGTACCAGAAGGTAGGTACAAATGTATAAATTGGAAGATGGCGAATAAGAAGATAAACAATAATCTGTTGTAAGAGCTTATTATTTTTTATCATAAGCTACTCTGTTGTACTCTTATTTTAAATAAGGTAGATAACTTGGTGGTTGGTAGTAACAATGAATCATATATCCATTGTGCTTTATGAATGAAAATGGTAAATATTTGTATTTTTATTTTAAAGATACAGGGTTGCAAAAAAAAAAAAAGCATGCTATTATAAATTGTACCAAACGGTAGGTACAAAATCCGGTACACAAATTAGAAACTCTATCGGCGGATACTCCTGATGGAGGGTTCATTTGGTCTTTTTCAAGATGTACTGTTGAGAATTAGTTAGGTTGATTTCATTACTTGATATAATTCCACGGTACGTCTACATTATAAAATAACACATTAAGTGATAAAACTTGGAGGTTTTTATGAACAATTTTCAATCAGTTGAAGCTCTTTTTAAACCATTCGAAATGGGAAATCTGAAACTATCTAATCGTATTTTGATGGCACCTATGACGCGAAACTCTTCTCCAAATGGAGTACCAGGGGAGGATGTCGCTGCGTATTATCGTCGTAGAGCTGAAAATGGTGTTGGACTTATTGTGACAGAGGGTACGTTTATCAACCATCCTGATGTTGCATCCGAGGTGCCAGCATGGCAGGAGGACGTACCACACTTATACGGAGAAGAGGCGCTAAACGGTTGGTCAAAAGTAGTTGATGGAGTACACGAGGCCGGTGGGAAAATTTTCTCTCAAATATGGCACATGGGTGCACGAGGCAACGTTAATGATTACTCAAAACAAGAAATTTCGGAACTTGTTGAAGCTTTCGCACAGGCAGCAGCCAATGCTAAAAAAGTTGGTTTTGATGGCATCGAGATTATGGCAGCACATGGATTTTTAATCGATCAGTTCTTCTGGGAAAAAACAAACACGCGTACCGATGAATACGGTGGTGACATGGTCAATCGTACGCGCTTTGCTAGTGAGGTCATCGCAGCTTGCCGACGTGCTGTTGGACCAGAATTTCCAATCGTATTGCGAATCTCACAGTGGAAATATGATTTCTATACAGCAAAATTAGTAGAAACTCCAGAACAACTAAAACATTTCTTAACGCCATTAGTTGATGCAGGCGTTGACATCTTTCATGCCTCTATTCGTCGCTTTTGGGAACCTGCATTTGAAGGATCTGAACTGAATCTCTCAGGATGGATAAAAAAACTGACAGGAAAACCAACAATTACAGTTGGATCTGTCGGTCTTGAGGGCGCTGATTTCGTGGATTTCTTTGCTACCGGGGAACAGGCTAATGGCAAAGCCAACAAGATGGGCGATTTAATGGAGAGATTAGAACGTGAAGAATTCGATTTGATAGCAGTGGGTCGCGCATTATTGGCTGACCCTGACTGGGTAAACAAGATCAGAGATGGACGAACAGAAGAATTAATTCCGTTTACGCGTGAGGCAATCGAAACATTATATTAAACGGAGCTTAAAAAATAATAAAGAACCCATTTTGATTGATTTATTTCAAAATGGGTTCTTTTTAGTTACTTTCAAATAATGAATCCCATAACATTTGTCAAACTTTATTTTAATTTAATATCTGCTTTACGTACATATGACTTGTATTAACGCGGTAACACTATAGAAATAGATACTGATTAATGCTGAAGTAGCAATCCTTTAGATACTATGTAGATACCTCAGTAAGCTTGCCTGTCTACTTTCATAAATAAAACAGAAAATATACCGGGGTAGGTGATGATTAGATGGTTATGGAATATGTGCTCTTTTTTTATATGCTAGAGGTAGGCCTAGTCGCAGGAAATTCTACATTTGAGAGTAAATAGGCTGCGAAGTTTAGACAAGACTGCCTAACACATTGTTCCTTGTT
>JBNJJO010000062.1:0-17875 GCA_051750265.1 Bacillota bacterium
TGAATAGCTCCTTATGTTAGTTGTTTTTTGTTAACGCTTTCATTTTTACGATTATTCTTAGTTTATACTCAGACCTACTAAAACCTACTAAAACCTACAAAATCCCACAAAGGTAAATGGGAAAATAAAAAATCTCAGTCAAATACCCTTTCCTCTTTTTTACCATTTAAGTACAATGTGTTATGTTTTTATGTAGTGACTGGGGAGGGACCAATTCTGGCTAGAAGCACAACTCCTAAAAAGTTAAAATTATGTCAATAAATTGTCACGAATACAACAGTCATTAAGATTTTATAATCATCTTTGTTAGAAATAACTATACTCCTACTAGCTTCAAATACTTTCTAAAATTACCTATCTATTTACAAAACAAAGGGGTAAAATATTATCTTTTAATTGGGGGATCTTTTTAATGTGGGTAATTACGGTCTATTCTAAGGAAAACACTATAATGTTTGAATTTGACATGGAAGAAGAGGCAAAAAAAGCTTTCGAGAACATTCAAGGCTGTAAGATTCTTTCAGAGGTTGTTTACTTTAATGATCCCTGTTTTGCTTTAGCTACTGTTTAAAATCTTTACCATGATAACCAAGATTAAAGGGCTGAACCAAAAGTATAAATAACTTTTGGTTCAGCCCTGTTGATTGGATATTTTTTTATATACATTTTGATCAAGCCACTACTTAACCAAGAATTTAGAGATTTTAACATCTTTCTTCCTATTATGTATGTTTGTTCTTGCAATGTTCTTTCACACCCCGTTTTTTTGGCGGGTCACCCAACATTGCCGCCACTACATTCCGGGCTGAACTTTGCCTTAGACCTTTCGAATTCCCCTTCACCAACGTTGTTTTTAGTTATTGTTTCCTTTGTATACTTTAAGTGGTTTACATAATCAGATATTATAGGCAATTATGTTGAATTTGATTATCTACCTTTTTTCTTGAAACCATTACGAATCAGAGCAACAAACAACATGAACAACGGAATAATCACCATTAAAGGCATGTGAATGGGATACTGGATAGCTTTTAAACCTTCTTCAATATGTTCCGAAAAATCTGAGGCAATCACCATAGATAAAAAGAGGACAATACCCCCCATTGGTAACAAAATTTGTTGATGATTTTTTAACTTAAACAAATCGACCATTCCGATTACGGCACAATAAAACCAAATGGATATTTTGAAAAACATCGTAATCAGAAAGGTAAAGACAACAATAGCATCAAGTCGTTGGATAAACTCTAAAAGGTTGACCTTTCCGATCGTCGATAACAAAGGAAACGTAGCTCTCCCCACTTCTTCAACACTGAGAACAGCGATATTTAAACTTGCTGTATAACTTAAGATAAGTCCACTTGAAATTACGGCAAGGGTTAAACACATTGAAAAATGGTTTCAAAATATTAGAAAAGGTATTAAATGATCCGATTAGGTAAAGAAAGGGGAAAAATGACTCATGATGTCATGCTATCATAAATAGGTGACGCATCATAAGTAACTAATAAGCTACCGGTTTCTTTTGTATAAGAAATGGAATGAATACGTTTTTCCTTTTTAAATTCTTCTATTAAATAATTTAAAGTATTCGTTTCCTTTTTCCATAGAGGAGAACCTAAACGGATTCTTCCAGGTAAATAGTGTAAAATCGTGATTTGATATTTTTTTAACAAAGTATTAATCCGTTTAGCAAATATCACTTTTTTAATTGCAGGGATCATGATTTAGCCTCTCAATTAAATAGTTCAGTTTTTTATCTGTCTAGATCAATAAAAATTCAAAAATGTGATTTTATGTAGTGTCTATCATTGTAGACACAATTATAAAATTCTATACAAAAGTGTTATTAACTTCAATAAATGTTTAGCCTAGAGGAAACAAAGGTTTTTAAATTTACAAACAATATCTAACGACAAAAATTGTAAACTCTATAAATGAAGGGACCGTTATCGTTATGAAGGGTTCTTGTGCAAAGATTGTCTTCGTTTTTTTAAAAAAATCAGAATCTCTAGTTAGGCTGTCAGTCTAAAAAATTGATGGAATAACTTTGTTTGGACAGAGTTATTCCATAGAATTAGTTGCCCCTTATTCAGAATATGCATCACTTCCACTCCATAAATAATTCGTTAAGCCTTTCGGAAGGACTTTCACCCCTAATTTTGAGCGAACTCGCTTCTTAATAAAACGATGATGCGACGATATTGTTTAAATACATCTTTGTATGAGAAGCATGCCATATGGCATGTTCTTTTTTTCTTTAATTCTTCCACTGCTATAGGAGGGTAAGCTTTATTTTTATCCACTGTTATGACACGAGGTTTGAAATATAAAAAGACACAAAGTTTTCTATAAAAAGCTATTAGCAGCCTTTTTATCTCTTGATTCACTTAGATAAAATCAATGGTATTCCCTTCTGGAGACTTAAATACATCCATTAACCTTTTACTTTCACATACGTTTCATTATTGTCAAAGGCACCAAAAATAAGGTGTTTTCTGAATTTATAATTTCTAACGTACGGTTTCCCTAAAAAATACATACCCCCTGATATATAAAAAAAAAAGTAGCATAAAATTGTAATAGTCTATATAATTTGGTGAAGGGAAACTTTTTTAAATGAAATAAAATTTGTTGCTTATACACAAAAGGTAGTGGATGGAAAAGGGAAATGGCGTCACCTGCTTAATGGCACTTGGATCATGGCGGTTGTATCTTGGTTAACGGTAATCATTGGTACATATATCGTTTATCCATGGTATCGAATGGAGCCGCCAGCTGGCACGACTAATTTGGACGGATATAAACGTTCTTATTTGCTGGCAGATCCAGATATGATGTGGTGGCATAAATTTGGTATGGAGTGGAAAGTTTGTCCAGATACATAAATGTAATTGACAAACACAAATAATTATATATAACTTATTCGATAATCGTTATCATTACGATTTAAAACAAGGAATTATAACTATCAACTGGCAGGAGGTAAAATGAGACATATTATTATAGCTCTATTAATCGTTTATATTGTTATACCTTTTCCAGCAACTGCGCATGTGAAATGGTTCGCATCAGAAGGGCCTGTTAAAGCTTCTCTTGAGGAAATCCTTTCACCATTGTTTATCGCACTTAGTTTAATCATAGCAGTTATTTTAGGGACACTTCCAAAACTTTCATCAAAATTAATGAGTTTCAGTTTAGTAAAAATTACAGATCAACGATTAGCAACTTTAAGACCGTACACATCTATATTGTTAAGACTGGGAGTTGCTTTTGCTTTAATGCTTCAACTACTTTCTGGAAGTATTTTAGCGCCAGAGATCCCTTTAACACAAATGACCATGTGGATTGCCATTTTAACAATCAGCTTGCTTCTCATACCGAATAAAATGACAACAAACTTGGGAGCCATTGGATTATTTATTTTATTTGTTTTCGAAACTCAAACTGTTGGAATTTTCCATATGATGGATTATAGCTTTTATCCAGCTATTGTTTTTGCTTTGCTTATTCAGCAAACAAGATACCACCATGTTGGAACACCGATTCTTTATCTTGGAACAGGATTGTCCCTTTGTTGGGCTGCTATGGAAAAATGGGTGTTTCCGGGGCTCGGTATAAACATCATTGAACAATTTTATATCCCAACATTCGGTATAGAAGCATCCATCTTCATTGTTTTAAGTGCTTTTATTGAGTTTGTATTAGGTTATTTATTATTAATTGGAATCTTCAACCGCCTGTTAGCATTGTTCATCACTGTTCTTTTTTTCATGACAACAACAGCTTTTGGCAGTACCGAAATGATTGGTCATGTTATCATACACATTATCTTAATCATTTTTATCATTGAAGGAAAAGGGTTTTATCCCACTCCAATTGAAATTCACCGACGTTTACGTCATCAAACGGTTTTTATTGTATCTAACTTTTTATTCATAAATTTAGCCCTTCTACTTCTTTATTATCGTTTTACTTAGTTTCTTACTGACAACATCTTTTTGAATACGGAGACGATTCATTATTTTAGTTAGGCTTAAATCCATCAAAAAGAGAGAAGAGCATAAGGGGTGTACTGACCCCTGTCAAGTAGACAGTAATTAAAAAGCAAGATTAAGCAGCCTGAGTTCTATATTTATAAGGACTCAGGTTATTTAATTTCTTCTGGAACCGTTCGTGTTGTTGATCTAATAATTGGAGGTTGTCCTTACCAAGCTATCAGATACCAAGAGATACGATAGTAGGCGATCATCCTTACTACATTACCTATCGAGTTTATTTAAATGTAACAAAATATCTATTATGATGCTGGTTGTATCACCCTAATAACAGTAATGTCACAGATTGAAACAAATATATCTACCAGTAAGACTACCTTCTTAACGAACTACTTGTTGTTTTACATCTCTAAATATAAAACTGTCCTATAAGCTGGAGTGATTCCAGTTTATGCGGACAGCTTTTTCTTTTAACCAATATTTACAAAACCACTAAATACTCAATATTCTACAACCCAGTAACGATTTCCCTCTCCAATAAAGTTTCTACGCCCTGACTTCTCATCTTTTTCAAGCCGTGCATCATTTCATAATTTTCACGGCCAAAATAATCGTGAAGCTTTAAATAGTATTTATAAAGTTCATCATATATCTTCACGTTTTCTGGAATCGGAACGAAAACATCCTCTTTTACTTTTGCCATATTTTCAGCTGCTTCGAAAATCGTATTGTAGCCACCGTTTTTTTCCCCTGCTGCAACGGCTGCATACATCGCTGCACCAAGAGCAGTTGTTTGATTCGAATCAGGTATTTTAATTTCTCGATTGGTAATATCAGCGTATATTTGCATAAGCAATTTATTTCGTTGCGGCAAACCACCACTAGCAAAAATTTCATTAACCTCTATGCCTGCTTCAGTATAATTTTCAATAATTTTTCTCGTTCCAAATGCAGTCGATTCTAATAAGGATCGATAGATTTCTTCCGGTTTAGTCGCTAATGTAAGCCCCACTATTGTCCCAGATAAATTGGCATCTACTAGGACAGAACGATTTCCATTCCACCAGTCCAAGGCAATCAGTCCGGATTGGCCTGGTTTATATGTAGACGCCTTTTCCTCCAGTAACTGATGTACACTCTTTCCTGCTTCTTCAGCTTGTTGTACGACATAACTTGGTACAGCATGGTCTACATACCAAGCAAAGGAATCACCTACAGCTACCTGACCAGTCTCATAACTGTAGTAACCTGGAATAATCCCATCTTCTACAACTCCACATACACCTTCAATTTTTTCTTCTTTATCAGCTATCAGCATGTGGCAAGTTGAAGTCCCCATCGCCATAACAAACTGACCTGGACGTACTGCTCCTACCGCTGGAACTCCTGCATGAGCATCAATAATTCCTACAGCCACTGAAATTCCTGGTAAAAGTCCTAAACGATGCGCGATTTCTTCTGTTAGTTCTCCAGCCTTTTCTCCAATCGAACGAACCTCTCCGCGCATTTTTGTTTCTAATATATTTTCAAGACGAGGATTTAGTGCTTTGAAAAATGAAGCCTCTGGATACCCTTTTCGCTTACTCCAAAATGCTTTATAGCCGCATGTATTACTACTACGAATGAGGTTGTCTGTTAAACGAGAAGTAATCCAGTCACAAGCCTCCATAAATAGGTCTGTTTCCTCAAAAATCTCTGGTGCTTCTTTTATGATTTGGAGGATTTTAGGGAACATCCATTCCGAAGAAATTTTCCCACCATAACGTTTTAAAAATTCTTCTTTCATTTCCTTTGCAAGTCGGGTAATTTCATCTGCTTCACCTTGTGCTGCATGATGTTTCCATAATTTCACCCAACTATGAGGATTGTTTTCCCATTTTAGATCGAAACATAAAGGATTACCGTTTCGATCTAAAGGTAAAATGGTTGATGACGTAAAGTCAATGCCTATTCCAATGACATCTTTTGGATTAATTTTCGATATGAGGATTACTTCAGGAACGGATTGGTAAAGCACCTCTAAATAATCTCTTGGATGTTGTAACGCCCAGTCCATTTCAAGTCTTTTCCCATTTGGTAATGCTTCATCCATAACTCCATGTTTGTAAGAGGTTACATGAGTGGCGATTTCTTCACCGGTCGCCACGTCAACAAGTAACACCCTTCCTGATTCCGTTCCATAATCGACTCCAATTGCATATTTTCTTTCCAAACGCTTGTCCTCCTTTCTACGTATCGTACATAATCTTTTTATTGAACTTTATTTATATAAAGGGCCGTAAGTTTGACAAGCACGATAATCGGCTCCCATTAAGTCTGTAGTTCCAAAGGCACTCCAAGCACTAGGACGGAAGATACGTTCCTCGTTCACATTATGCATAGAAACCGGAATGCGAAGCATAGATGCAAGAGTAAGTAAGTCCCCTCCAATATGTCCATAGCTCAATGCACAATGGTTGGATCCCCAATTGTACATGACCGAATAGACATCCTTGAACACGCCTTGACCTGTTAATTTAGGAACAAACCATGTTGTTGGCCATGTAGAGTTTGTTCGTTCATCTAATGCATCATGTACATCTTGTGGCAATTTAACTGTATATCCCTCTGCAAGTTGAAGAACAGGTCCCAATCCTTCCACAAGATTGATGCGTGCCATTGTCACTGGCATTCCGCCACGAGTGGTATAATCAGTCGAAAATCCTCCACCGCGGAAAAAGTCAACGGCTTGACACCATTCTGTCGCTTCTAGACAATGATTCACTTCTTCTTCTGAGATTTCCCAGAACGGTTTCATCGCAGGCTGTCCGTCGTTATGTTGCTGCCCTGTTCCATCTAAAGCTGCAGGTCCTGAGTTAATAAGGTGAATGATTCCATTTGATGCCATTCCATCTAATTCTTTACCGGTCACTCGTTTCACCGCTTCGGGACTCCAGTACGTACGAACATCCGCAAAAATTTGGGCGGCATTTGTTAAAAGATGCCCAAATAACATTGTTACTCCATTTAATGTGTCGTTTTCAGTTGAAACGATAAAGGGTTCCCGTATCCCATTCCAATCGAAAGATGAGGACAGAATCGCTTCCATAAAATCTCCATTTGGCATAAAGTCGGTCCATGCTCGCTGTCCTTGAAAACCAGCCACAATTGCATTGTGTCCTAATGCTTCTTCACCGAATCCTATTTCCGCTAACTTTGGATTTCCAATCATGAGATCTCTGGCGATCAGTGTCATCTTGACAACCGTTTTCCAATCTTCTTCTTTCTGTTCAGCAGACCTTTGTAAATGAGTCGGATTGACGTCACGACCTTCTTTACAGTTTTCTTTCACCCAAGTAAGTGCTTTTTCGAATTCTTCTTCATCATAAATATTCAATTGCAATCTTCGAATAAATTCACTCATATCGACATATTCGTTTCTCATGCCAAGATAACGTTGGAAAAATTCCTCGTTCACAATACATCCAGCGATTCCCATAGATACAGATCCCATAGAAAGATAAGACTTTCCTCGAATAATACTTACCACTAGAGATGCTTTCGTAAATTGTAGTAATTTTTCTTGTACATCTTCTGGGATAGATGAATCAGTCATTTCCTGAACATCACGACCATAAATACTAAAAACAGGTAATCCCTTTTGATTATGAGCAGAAGACGCTGCCGCTAAATACACAGCCCCTGGTCTTTCTGTTCCATTGAATCCCCAAATTGCTTTAATGGTAAGGGGATCTTGGTCCATTGTTTCGGTTGGATAGCACCAAGAAGGAGTGACGGTAATCGTAATGTCAACACCTTCCCTCTTAAATTTTTCGGCTGCCTTTGCAGCTTCAGCTACACCTCCAATTGTCGTATCAGCAATGACACATTCCACAGCACTTCCATCCGGATAGCGTACTTGCTCTTTTAAAAACGTAGAAACAGCAGTTGCCATATTCATCGTTACTTCTTCTAATGATTCACGGATGCCACCTCGACGGCCGTCAATCACCGGACGAATTCCAATTCGGGGGAATTCTCCAACCAATCTTTGATTATTTTGTTTTGTTAAGGTTACGTTGCTTGTTTTCATTTTTTCTCCTCCTCTATTTGGATTCTTTCTATTCCAAATCTTTTATTATTACGCTACACCGACTGTTAACAACACATTGGCATAAATTCTTTGCTCACCTGTCGCAATTGCTAACTTAATATTTTCTTCTTTACAAGCTTCATAGAATTCAAAACGCCCAAGTTCTTCTAAACGATCAACTGAACTAACAATTTCTTTAAAATCATCAAAAATAGACGGCTTGGTATCATCTCCAGGAATCATGACTTCTAATTTTTCAATTTCAATTGTTTCATTAAGCACTTTTAAGACATCAGTTACAAGAGGAATCCCATGTGTTAAATTGAGATATACCTTTTCTACATTCTTGTTCGTATTAGAATCCACAGGGTAATTCCCATCAGCAATCAAAATTTTATCTCCATGACCACACTTAGATAACACATTCAAAATCCCTGTATGTAAGCACTTTGTTTTTAACATAATTCTTCACCTTCAATTACTAGTAGTTTTTAAAAAATGCCCCAGCCCTCTCCTGAACTGAGGCATTCAAGATAACTTTACATTTTTAATATGAATATATTTTTATATGATATAATAAACTTCTAAATCTTTTTTTAAATCTTCCTTACCTCGTACTGGTTATACTTGGTAGGGAACTTTCTATTTATTTGGGAAGAGAAGTTTTTGTACTTCTTGGTCATTAAAGTTCTCCATTGTTACAACTGTAACACCAGTATCAATGCGCTTTTCTACCTGTTCACCTTTAATCGCTTTTACAACATTCACAACGCCTTCATATCCCATTTTGAAAGGATTTTGTACCACAAGCGCTTTAATTGTTCCTTCTTGTAATGCTGAAATTTCATCTGGATCTGCGTCAAACGCAACTAAGTTTACTTGATCAACCATACCTTTTTGTTTAAGCGCTTGTGCCGCTCCTAATGCTGATTTATTATTTGTACCAAAGATACCTACAATATCAGGATTTGCTGTTAAAATATCTTCTGTTACAGATAATGCACGCGCTTTATCACTTTGACTATATTGGATTGTTGAAATTTCCATATTTGGATATTGTTCAATCCCTGTTTTGAATCCATTTTCACGCATAACCGCAGTAGCTGCTCCTGGAACAAAGTTTACAACTGCTACTTTTCCTTTTTCGCCAGTCATCTCAGCTAACACTTTCGCTGCTTCTTCTGCTCCCTTTTCATTATCTGTTGCAATAAAGCTTTGTGGCTTATCAGAATCAATACCGGAATCTACTGTTACAACTGGAATACTAGAATCAATGGCTTTTTCTGCTGGTTGAACTAATGCTTTTGTGTCAGAAGCTGCTAACACAATTCCATCAACATGCTGATTAACTGCATTCTCAACAATACTAATTTGGCCTGCGATATCTGTCTCAGTTGGTGCCCCTTTAAAAGATACGTTTACGCCTAATTCTTCAGCGGCTTTTTCTGCACCAGCTTTTACTGTTAACCAATATTCCGAGTCAATAGACTTTACAATCAAGGCTACATCTAACGGCTTATTGTCAGAACCCTCTACAGCTTCGTTATTTCCATTTGTTGAGTTAGAAGATGAACACCCTGTTAAAATCGCCATTACCGCCATCATCACTACTAAGGTTACATTGAAAAATCGTTTCATTATTTTGTCCCCCTCTTAATTACAGAAAATTTAAATCATTGTTAATTTTCAGTATTTCAAATCCATAATGATGCTTACTTTCACCTTATTTAAAGGATCACGATTTTTTACGTCGTAATTGGTCAAAATACACAGCTAGAACAATGACAACCCCGATGGCAATTTGCTGCCAAAATGGAGATACATTTAGTAGATTTAATCCATTTCGAAGTACACCCATAATTAAGGCACCGATAATTGTTCCACCAATTGTTCCAACACCACCCATTAGACTTGCTCCACCGATAACTACCGCAGCGATTGCATCTAACTCATAGCTCATACCAGCTGAAGGCTGTGCTGAAACAAGACGGGCTGTCATTAAAACCCCTGCTAAACCAGACAATAATCCACAAAATACATAAATCATAAGCTTATGAAAATTCACATTAATACCAGATAATTGCGCAGCTTCCTCATTACTACCGATTGAATAAACATAGCGTCCAAACACCGTTCTAGATAGAATAAACGTTGCAATAATCCCGACAACAATTAGAAAGATAACTGGAATTGGAATATAGAAAAGCGTTTCGTTTCCAAGTTTCGTAAATGCTTCAGGAAGTCCTGAAACAGGGAGTCCGTCTGTTAGTACAAGCGAAATGCCTCGCGCTACTCCCATCATGCCTAGTGTTACAATAAATGGCGGCAGGTTTCCTTTTGTAATTACAAATCCATTCACAAACCCAAGCACACCGCCAGCAAGCACACCGGCAATAATTGCCATTGTAGGAGGCCATCCCGCTACAAGAAGCTGACCACTGACAACACCGGCTAAAGCAAGAATCGAGCCTACCGATAAATCAATTCCTCCAGAGATAATGACATATGTCTGTCCTAAAGCTAAAATGGCAATAATCGATGTTTGTAAAGCAATACTTAATAAGTTGTCTGCCGTTAAAAAGTATGGTGATAAAATTGATAGAATAATAGATAGTGTTACCAACCCTAAAAGCGCATACATTTTTTCGAATACATCTTTTTTCGATTGTTTCGTTTTCAGTAATGTTTTTCCTTGGCTTTCTACAGCACTGTTACCATTCATGAAAAATGCCTCCCTTTTAAATTATTGTCCTGCGGTCGCATAGTACATGACTTTTTCCTGTGTTGCATCTTTGCGATCTAGAATAGCAGTACATTTCCCTTCATTCATGACTAAAATTCGGTCACTTAACCCAAGAACTTCTGGCATTTCTGATGAAATCATAATCACCGCATTGCCTTCTCTTGCTAATTTATTAATTAATTGGTAGACTTCAATTTTTGCTCCAACATCAATGCCTCGAGTCGGTTCATCAAAGATAAAGATTTTCGTATTTGTATGCAACCATTTTGCAATGATTACCTTTTGTTGGTTTCCTCCACTTAGTAATTTTACCTTTTGTTCAATAGAAGGTGTTTTTATATTTAAGCTCTCTACATAGCCCTTCGCTATGTTAATTTCATTTTGTCTATTAATCACACTATTGCCAGAAACTGCTTTCAAATCTGCCATTGTAATATTTTCTCTAACCGATAAACTAAGAGCGACTCCATTCTTTTTTCTGTCTTCAGATAAATAGGAAATTCCTTTTGCAATCGCCTCTTTCGGTGACTGAATCGACACTTTCTCGCCATCTATGTAAATGTCACCTTCGGATATCGGATCAGCTCCGAAAATCGCTCTCGCAAGTTCGGTTCTTCCAGCTCCCATCAGCCCTGAAATACCCAGCACTTCTCCAGCTCTTAATGAAAAACTAATTTTTTTAAGCTTATACTTTGTTGAAAGCTTGTCCACTTTTAGAATTTCATTTCCTTTTTTGATCGTTGTATCCTTTGGAAACTTATCTTCAAGTGAGCGACCTACCATTAAACCAATTAATTCATCAAGCGTTGTTTTATGAAAATCTACTGTACTAACATACTTTCCATCTCTCATAACCGTCACGCGATCGGCAATTCTTGCAAATTCTTCGAGGCGGTGAGAAATATAAATAATGCCTACACCTTTTTCCTTTAAAGCGTGAATTCTTTCAAAAAGCTTGTCAATTTCTTGTTCTGTTAGTGCTGCGGTTGGTTCATCCATAATTAAGACTTTCGAATTAATTGAGAGTGCTTTGGCGATTTCCACCATTTGCTGCTCTGCAACTCCTAAATCTTTAACAAGTGTTTTCGGCGAAATATTAAGATGAAGCTTATCTAAAATGGTTGCGGCATCTTCAAACAGCTTTTTTCGATTTACAATGCCTGTTAAAAACCTTGGTACTCTTCCGAAATAAATGTTATCAGCAACGGAAAGGTGTGGAATGAGATTAAACTCTTGAAATATAATTCCAATCCCGTACTTCTGTGCATCTTTTGTGTTTTTGATTTCAACTTGTTTTCCTTCTAAATGGATGGTACCTTTATCAGCTTGATGAACCCCTGATAAAATTTTCATTAGGGTTGATTTTCCGGCACCATTCTCTCCAAGAAGAATGTGTACCTCACCAGTTCTTACGTTTAGCTCTGTGTTATCAAGTGCTTTTACTCCTGGAAACTCTTTAGAAATGTTTTTCATTTCTAGTAACACACTCATTTACTTCACCACCTACCACTGTTTTTAATAAAGCATATTTTGTTCATGTGTAACTAGCTTAGGTTTAAGTATCTCGGTAAAGGGTCCATGTTCGTTATTTAAGCGTTTCAATAAAATAGTACCTACCCTTTCTCCCATTTCATATGGTTTGTGAACCACGGATATAATCCCAGGAGTTTTTAATAATTGCGCTGCTTCAATGTCACCATATGAAGCAACAACTATATCTTCAGGGACTGAATACCCTCTCCTCGTTAATTCGAGAAGAACACCGAATGCCATTGTATTGTTAAAAGCTAGAATAACTGATGGCTTTTTTGAAAAATTGAAAAAATAATCAACTGCTTTACTTCCCCCGTCTTGTGTGAAGTATCCATTGAAAATATACTTTGTATCTTCTTCCATACCGTACTCTTTAAGAGCTTTTTTATATCCTTCATAACGCCCTCTACCAGTACTCACTTGTAACAACCCATTTACAACCCCAATCTCTCGATGTCCCTGTTCTAAAAGATATTTTGTTAATTCATAAGTACTTTGAACGTTGTCTTCTATGACTGAATCTAATTTTTGACTTTCAATATCAAAGTCTCTATCCACCAAAACAATGGGCACACCAGCTTGATTAATTTTACTTACCATTTCTTTACTACCGCCAGCAGTGGCTAATACAATAGCATCTACCCGTTTCTCAAACATCAACTGTAATAACTTTTCTTCTTTTTCGGGTTTTTCATCACTACTACAAAAAATTAGGTTATAGCCTTTTTGTTGAATAATATCTTCAATCCCTTTCGAGATTTTCATATAATACGGGTTTGATATATCAGGAATTACAATACCAATTGTATTTGTTTTATCTTGTTTTAAACTTCTAGCAATTGCATTTGGTTGATAGTTAAGTTTTTTCACAGCGAAATAAACACGTTCCTTAATGTCACCGCTTACAAAACCACTTTGATTTAACACTCGAGAAACTGTGGCCGTGGAAACTCCCGCTTCCATTGCTACATCTTTAATTGTATTTTTCGTCATTGTATCACCTCCTATGATGTAATCGTTTACTTCATCACATCAAAAACCTTGGTGCGACTTAAGTAATCGTTTACATGAATATAATATATAATCCGTAATTTTACAACCCTTACTTTACAAAAAAACCAAAATATTTCTATTTTTCATAATCTTTACATCCCTTTAATTTAATGAATTACATTACATTACATTACATTTATACTAATTGCTAATAAAAAAGACAACTTCACATGTAATTGTAAACAAAACTACACTTCATAAAACGATTAATTGATATATAATTAAAAAAACGTCATCTGTACTCACAATAAAGATAACGTTTTGAAAGGTAAGTAAGGTTACATATGCTAGATACACAATCTGTAATCGTAACTTGTGCATTCTTATCGCTCGCTTTCATGTTCAGTTAAAGAATGTATATATAGCTCCATCATTTAAAACAGTAGATGTCTCACAAACATATGCTGTTTTCTTTTGTTAATACTAATAATCGAACAAGGTAAACATAAGGTATTACCTCTTTGTCACTAAATAAAGAAACGAACAGAAAAGTTGTTTCCTAACGCTACACGAACTACAAATGGATGGGTAAAAGCAAATGGCAACAATAGAGATAACACCTATAGAAATATACCCTTGACTAGAACACCATGATACACATAGGACTATTCGGATTACCGTATACAAAATGTCGCAAAAATATAAGTGAAAAGTGTAAAGTTAAAATAAGTGGTTTTATTTTAATACTCCAAACACACAAAACACCGTTCGAAATAGAACGGTGTTAAATAGATGTTTAATTTTCTTCATTCAATACTCTTTTTCTCAAAATAAACAACAATAAATTTGTTTAAAAGCTAAGTTTCCTTCAACAATAGCGCCCTATTGTTGAAGATTGATGACTTTTTAAGGGCAAGAAAATGCATAATACTTTTTGATATTTTACTTCAAATATTTAAATAAGGATGAAAATAAAAGTCGATGAAAATAATCACCAACTCTTTTCACATCCTAATATCTATTTTTTATTTAATTAACTATTAGTTGTCGTTTTCTTCAGCTACCATTGCGTCTGCTTTCGAAACGGACTACCTCTGCATCAATATCCGTTACTGTTTTTTTCTACTGTTAATTCTGGGGTTTCTAAGCGAAAAGCTTTGGCAATTGCAATACCCTCTGATGCAGCAATTCCAATAGTTGTATTTGTTATATCAATTGTATTTATCACCATACACCAAGCCCTTCTTGTTGCATGACCTCATCAATGCTTTCGATTACTTGTACTGAATCGTACCCTTCAGCAGTGACTTTCACTTTTGCACCTTCAGGGATTCCAAGTGACATCACACCGATAATTGATTTCAAGTTAATTTGTTTGTTTTTATACTCAATAGAAACTTCTGAAGCACATGAATTAACTGTGTTGACTAATAATGTCGCCGGACAGGCATGAAGTCCTGATCCACTTGTAATGGTATAGATTTTTTCGACCATATGTAATCCTCCACTCTTGTTAACTTCTTTTTATAACTACAAGATCAAATTTTTCTTAATGACGTACATCCATTAAATTCTCCTTGAAACTCGAAAAATGGATACACTATTCCTTTCCTAATCACTAATTAATGTAACAATTCGATTACCAAAAGTACCATTAAGTAATCGAAACTGTACCGTTTTATTACTCTTGAATGTTTAACACGATTACTTTCTCACGAGGCATCGATTCGATGCTCCTACGTATTCCTTGTGATCCCATACCTGATCCTTTCACACCGATAAACGGGAAGTGGTCTGGACCGCGTTCTGTACATCCGTTAATTTGAACGGAACCAGTTTCTATCTGATTGGAAATCACAAATGCTTTATTAATGTTTTTTATAAAAATACTTGCTTGTAAACCAAATTCGGATTCATTTGCAAGTTTAATCGCATCTTCATCAGAAGATACACGGATCCCAATAGGATTTACCCTATTGGATGGTTTTTATTTATACCTTTTCTAATTATCTAAGAGTGTTGGAACAGTAACAAACTCATAGCCCTGTACTCGTAATTCGTCAATGATTTGAGGCAATGCCTTAACAGTTTCAAATTGCCCGGATGCATGGTAGTTATGTTGAAGGACTATAACCCCAGGGCTAGCATCTTGCTTCACTCTTGATACAATTTCTTCTGCAGACACTCCGCTCCAGTCCTTTGTATCGGCCGTCCACATGATCGAACGGTAGCCTTGTTTATTAAGCAGTGAGTGCTACCTGTCGATCTTCAATTTCTCCAAATGGCGGTCGGAATAAATCTGGTTTGAACCCTATAATTTTCTCAATTTCTGCGGTAGTGGACTGTATGTTTTCGTTAAATTGTTGGTCCGTGAGCTCAGGTAAATGCGGGTGATCCCAAGTATGGTTGCCTATAGCATGTCCCTCTCTGTAAATTTGTCTTAGTCGTTCTGGATACTCCTTGGCCATCTCTCCTACTACAAAAAAGGTAGCCTTCACACCTTTTTGCCTTAAGATTTCTAAAATTTGAGGGGTATAGGTATCTTCTGGACCGTCGTCAAAAGTAAGGGCGATTCTTTTCTTACTGGGATTCCCCATAAAAATCATTTCATTTTTTATTGGAACATTGATTATTTGTCCAGGATAAATCCAATGAGGATTTTTAATTGTTGGGGTGGATTCTAATAACTCAGGTATAGAGACTCCGAGTTTAATAGAAATTTTATAAAGTGTGTCCCCTTCACTAACTATGTACGTGTTAGGAATTTCTAAGTATTGACCTGGCTCCAGTATAGTAGATAGCAATTTGTTCAGGTTAACAATCTTATCTACTGATGTTCCATACTTGCCGGAAATTTCCGAAAGGGTATCCCCCGATTGAACAATGTAAGTCTCAGCCATTGCAGATTTATCAAACATAGGCAGACAAATTAAGATAAATGCAATTAAAATGGTCGCTATTTTAAGCATGATTTCACCACCTCCTGATCACTATAAGTTTTTGAAAATATTTGATACACATGAAAGATCAATATAGATAAGAAGTAAAGCCAATACTCCTATTGCTTTAAAGGTATCCACCTGTTGTTATATTAGTATCCATACCCGTTAACCGTTGGGTAAAATTGTTCTTTTACAAACGAGATAAAAATCAAAAGGTTTTTGGTAATTATATACACTTACTAATTCACCCTTTGATTATTAATGAGGTTAACTTTTTAAATGGCACTATTAGATTATTGTAACTCTGCTATCTCTTTTTTGGGATTAAACTTAACTTAATCCCTTTACTTCTCCACATGATTTCACAACCATATTTGGTGTTTGATTCCGCTGGATAATTCTTACGCTATCATAAGTGATCATATAGAAGAGATAAAACCATAATCCACATTCTCTGAATCCATCATAGTTAGATTATCTTTTTCATCAAAAATACGTATATATCGTACTTTTGATGTATTGATAATAAAATCCTTATTTTCGCTTTTTACAATAAAATACTCACATTGTTCTATCCTTTTTAACATATCTTGTAAAACATCGTCTTTTTTAATACCAGATCCTTTTATATT
Source organism: Bacillota bacterium (assembly GCA_051750265.1). Lineage (GTDB taxonomy): Bacteria > Bacillota > Bacilli > Bacillales > Bacillaceae > Metabacillus. The sequence goes on from JBNJJO010000062.1 coordinate 16,914, forward strand.
CTCCCACTTCACATCAGCGTCGAGAGTATAACATACACTGAATTCTTTTAACAAAGCCATCTTCCCCTTCAATTCCTTTATTCATTTCTAATGTTCTTTTTTTTGAAAATATTTGATACACATGAAATAAAAAGCAATACAGATAAAGATAACGATAATACTCCTATTGCTTTATTAAGGTATCCTCCTGTTGTATCTATAAATATTTTATTAATACCTATTCAAACTCCTGCAATTAGTAGTATTAAATCATGTACATCAATTTTAATTTTTTCTCACTCCAGTATACTAATTCCTTATTACTACTTAGAAACATTCGAAATGATAATCTTGTTTAATGGGGTTGAAATAATAACCTGATTTTTAAAGATAAGTTCTATACCTCAGGATCGAAAAGCCGATTAAGGTGAGTTTTTATATTGATAAACACACCTAATCTGTTGCTTGAATAACTAAAATTAGTTTACTTAGATACTTTTACGTAAGGGATAAGGACACATTTCCATTCAAATTCCACTATTGTCCTCTACCTTTGTCCATTCAAAGTTAAGAGGTAAATCAAGTTTAATAGTAAAGGGTAAAATCATGCCTTTTAATGAAAAAAGCTATGAGAAGGGAGGATACACGATGAATTGGGACAAGTTAAAAAAACTTTGTCAAGATTTTGCTAGAATACTCGGTGGGAGTGGAGGTCTAGACGAAAATGGGGTTTGTCTAGTACAAAAGTTTCGTAATATTGATTTTACAATTCTTGGACGTGAAACAAAATCTCCACTAGTTATTCCTCAATTTTTTACTTTTGAAAATTTAGATAGAAAAGGTAATGCGTTAAATTTAGGCGAAACCGTTCTATTACAGGAAGAAGTTAACCCTTTATTAACAGAACTTCGAAAACGAGATATTATCGTTACTGCTGTTCATAATCACTGGTTATTTGAAGAACCTAGGGCAATGTACATGCC
>JBNJJO010000063.1:0-17691 GCA_051750265.1 Bacillota bacterium
GATGAAGTAATTGAGGATTAATGAAAGAAGATTATTTGTTTTCAAATATTATATTGTTTAATAGGCAGTTAGAATATAAACTATCCTATCACAATATAAAAAATAATTAAGATCTTACTTGAAATACAATGCTCCTCAAACCTATTTTCAAATATGTCACTTTTTCACATAGTTTGAAAGATGCGAAAGAGTCAGGAAAAGAATCTGTATTTTAATTGCCAAGAACCTAAGTAATTGGAGAGATTAGGGTTTGGTAATAGTAATAACGTAAAAATATTAATTTAATTATAGTATACGAACACTAATTAGGTTTTAAATAGTTTTTATATTATTTTCGAATCAAGAAATCAGAGGTAAGGTAGCCAAGAGCTTTTTAAAGCCTGGCTATTTTTGTATTTATAGATCTCTTGTGTGATAAGTTAAGGAACTTGATTTAAATAGTAAAAAAGAAAATGGTTGAATTAATTTACTTTTAATTGTGGCAACATTCAAAATGACAAATAGATTTTTCTGAAGAGCTGCAGCTTTATTTCGGAGACTGTAAGAAATCGGAATTTCATATCTTCTGAAAAATTAAAAGGCATGAGTCCGGTTCAATACCGAAGTCATGCCCAGGAAGCTGCTTAATATTCATGTCTAACTTTTTGGGTTCAGATCACTACGGTCAGCCTCTATTAGTTTCACTGTCCGAGTTTGTGAATCATAGTAACGTAAAGCAGAAGTTGAGAATGGGTAGACGATTTCATAGTGTCCAATAAGAAACATTGTTAAAAATGATTGACAGAGCAGACTTAATCACAACAGCCGTTGGACCGAGTGTACTGAAGATTATAGCGCTATTTTTGGCAAAAGGATTAAAAAGAAGAATTAATACAGAACAGAGCGTTTAAAATCCTATATTTTAGAGTATTTATCACAAGAAGAACAGCAAGCAGTCAATGAGTTGATTGGCTTCCAAAACGCTGCCATAGATTGGATTGTTCCTGGGTGTTCAACAAGTGTACTGAATGAATGTTTTAGTAGAGCCTTACTATGGGTGGATAGTGGAAAAACCATTAGTAAAAGGAGCGCTTCCTCCTGTTAAAGCAATGAATTTTGTTAACGATCTGACTCCTTACTTGAAAGAAAGCTTTTCACTGTAAATACGGGTCATGCTACGCTAGCTTACAATGGTTTTTTGTATCAGTGTAAAACAATAGCGGAAGTTTTTTAGTATCAAGCTACGCAAAAAATGTACCAAGGAGTGCTGGATGAAACAGAGAAACTGTTCGTTTCCAACTATGGTTTTAGCAAAGAGGTGCATCAGCAATACAGGAAGAAAATTGATAAACATTCTTCTAATCCTGCACTTCCAGATTTAGTACCGAGAGTCGGCTGTGGGACAATCCGTAAATTAGGATCAAACGTCCGGCTTGTTCTTCCAGAATAAGAGCTGTTAAAAATGGAAAGAAGCCAGATTTTTCGGCAAAAACAATCGCCGCTCTATTGGAATTTCGCAGTGAGAGAGATCAAGAATTGAAGAAAAAATAGAAGAAGCCGGAAAAAGAAAGGTATTAAGTTTTTACACAGAATTAAAGGAAAACAATGTATTGATTGCTTTAGCGCTTAGCTAAATGAACCAATGACAAATCAGTAAAGAAGAGAAATAAAAGAAAAGGAGAATATAAACGTGAAAATATTTATCGATTCAGCTAATTTGACGCAAATTTGCCAACTGACAGAGTATTACCAAATAGAAGGTGTAACAACCAACCCCAGCATTTTAATAAAAGAAAAAGAAGACTACTGGGATGTATTAAAGAAGATACAAACAATTATCGGCTCTGAAAAACCGTTGTTTGTTCAAACACTTTCAGAAACGGCGGATGAAATTGTTCAAGAAGCGGAAAATATCGTTCAAACGCTTGCTGGAAACATTTATGTTAAAGTTCCAGCGGTTAAAGAAGGATATAAAGCAATGAAGGAACTAAATAAACGTGGGATCAATACAATTGGCACAGCTATTTTTACAGCACAACAAGCGTTAATGTCCGCTAACTGCGGCGTGCAGTATGTAGCTCCATATGTGAATAGAATTGATAATCTTTCAGGTGATGGGATTGAAGTTGTAGCTGAAATTGTTAAGTTGTTTAATACTTACCAATTACAAACAGAAGTACTGGCAGCCAGTTTTAAAAACGTAAACCAAGTCCATAAATGCAGTTTAGCAGGCGCACATTCTGTTACAGCAAGCCCTGATATTATTGAAGCTCTTCATGAACACCCTTCTTCAGCTATAAGCGTAGAGGGATTTTCTAAAGATTGGCAAGGGCGCTTTGGTGTATTAACTACCTAAATATTAGTTAAAACAAAGTAATTTTTAAACTGAAGCTCTCTATTTATTTGTAAGGTGTACCTCTTAGAGTAGACATTAAAAAAAACTGGGTTTGAACCTTACTATTTTAGGGGTGCATCTTTTAGGGAAAAAAGGATCGACATTTAAAATGGTTCCGGTGCAAAAACTTTAAGAAACTTGCAAGTAGTCTCTAAAACTTTTCGATACTAATACTAGTATCTGGTAATAGCCTCAGTTTCGTGATTTGGTGGAAATGGTGGAGGGACACGGCTTATCCAGGGCTCACACCACTATTATGCGCTGGGTTCATCAGTATGTTCCTGAATTAAATGAGCGAGTAAAGGTATCATCTTAAGCCAACCAATAATTCTTGGCGTGTCGATGAAACTATGTGAAAGTAAAAGGTTAAGGGAATTCGGAAGGTATGATTGTAAAAAAATAGATTAACCAATAAAGTTATCATAAGGGATAAAAAAGTAATGAGTAAGGAAATAGTGTAAGCAACCTTGTTATTCTGATTAGAATTAACAAGGTTGCTTATTGTTGTTATAAACCTTTTTTAATCTTTTTAGTCGACAGAGTGTTATCATAACTGCGTTTCAAAATGTTCAATCTAAGCCCTAGAAGAACATTTATTATAGTGAGCTGAAGAACTAATATTTTTATTTAGAATTGTTCATTTTTCTCTTTCTTGATTCATCTACCCTTTCCATATGAGGTAAATTTCAATGGACGGTTTATGATTTTAAAAAATAACATGCATTTTCGCGGACAAGAGAACATTACTCATTTAGATACTTGTGTTACTGGTTTGTGTGTATCAGTAAATGATGTAAAAAAAGTGGATAAAGAGCTTCTGGAAAATCTAGGTGCTGCTGGCGTACTAGAAGTAGGAAACAACATCCAAGTTAGACTATTGTCATTTAACTTTCATGAAAAATCTTATCACTAGCACATTGACCTTTTTTCGATATAAACAGATCATTATGTTTTTAATTTTTATATTCTTTTAACCCAAATCAATTTATCGTATAAAGGCTTTATTGCTCCCACTGAGAGCATCCTCAATTCTTATTTTTTGAGTTATATGGATGTCTATAGAATCTAACATGCTTAATGAAACAAATTCTACTCTTTTTGATTCATTACTAGTTGTTAATGAGCCGCCTTGGATTTCACATAAAAAGCATATAGAAAATTGTTGTCGTACCTCACCATCCTCATACGCTATGACATGATTTGGATTACTATATACTCCAACTATTTTATTTACTCTGACATCAACCCCCGTTTCCTCTCTAACTTCCCGTTTTATTGCATCTTCAACTGTTTCTCCAGGCTCTATTTGCCCACCGGGTAAAGACCATTTTTCATTATCAACTCGTTCCTGAAGTAGAATTTTGTTTTCTTCATAAAAAATCACTGCTGATACCGCTGGAATAATCGATTGTGGTTTTGGAGCATCTTGCTCATAATAATAATCTTTTCTATTCATTTTGTGATCTTCCTTTCTCTTTATATTATTTCATGATTTTTTATTGACAACCCTTTCATTTTATTTTAATATATGGTTATAGCAGATGGTAATGCTATTAACAAATGTGAAAAAATAAAAACATTTGTTAACACATATAACAAATATAAATGATTACGTTATATTGTTAAAGAGTATACATTATGTTTTTTGCAGATCGTTTTTTGTTCTTATCGAAAGCGGTCAAATAATTTGTTGAAGAACAATCGCTGATATTTTAATTGGCGAGGGTTAAACTAAAAAAAATCACTGATATTTTAATGAGGAGGATATAACAGATGTCAATTTATCAACAACTTTTAGAAAGAGAACGTGCAAATGAACCAATTAAAGTGGGGGTTATCGGTGCTGGGCAAATGGGATTTGGGATGATTGCTCAAATTTCTACTATTCCTGGTATGAGTGTTACAGGAATTAGTGATATCAATTTGGAGGCTGCACGAAGAGCTGAAGATTTCTATCAATCACATACAGCAAAAAAAGAGTCAATTATTGTAACAAATGATTTTCGTGAAGTGATTCAATCTCCTAATGTTGAAGTAATTGTTGATGCTACTGGTGTTCCAGAAGTCGGGGCAAATATTTCACTTGAAGCATTAATAGCTAAAAAACATCTTGTATTATTAAATGTTGAAGTGGATATTACTATTGGTTCAATTATGCATCAGCAATTTAAAAATGCTGGATTAGTATATACAGGTTCAGCAGGTGATGAGCCAGCTGCAACACTTGAACTATTCGAATTTGCTAAAACAATGGGTATGGAAGTTCTAGTTGCTGGTAAAGGAAAAAATAATAAATTGCGTATCACTGCAAATCCTGATACTGCAAAAGAAGAGGCTAAAAAGAATAAAATGGCTGCGCATATGCTTGCTGCTTTCCAAGATGGTACGAAAACGATGGCTGAAATGAATTTATTATCTAACGCAATTGGATTTGTTCCGGATGTAGTTGGAATGCACGGAATCGCAGGAGATCTTGATTCAGTTTTAAAAGATTTAGATCTTAAAGAAAAAGGTGGAGTTTTAAGTAAATATGGTGTAGTTGAATATGTAGACGGTCTTGCACCTGGGGTATTTGTCATTGTAAAAGGACAAAATGAAGGTGTTGCACATGAGTTAAATTATTTGTTGAAAAAAGGTGAGCGAGATCATCATATCCTATATCGTCCATATCACTTAGCAAGTCTAGAAACACCAATTACCATTGCAAAAGCAGTATTACAACATGATTCATCAATTCATCCTTTAGGTGCACCGGTTTCAGATACTGTTACTGTTGCAAAACGTGATATTAAAGCTGGGGAAACATTAGATGGTATTGGTGGTTATTCTGTGCGCGGTGTTCTTGAAACACATCAAGAGATGAAGAGAAACGGACATATTCCAATTGGTCTAATCAGTGGGAAAGTTGTTGCTAAAAAAGATATTCGTCAAGGTCAATTCCTAACAACAGATGATGTAGAACTAGACACTTCAACAACAGTATGGAAATTGAGAGCACTTCAAGATACTGTATTCCCAACTGTTTAAGGTAGAGTAAATAACGAAGATACGGTAAAAAGTTACAAAGGTGTTGCAAAGCCTAAGTTGAGTAAGTTTTGTAACACCTTCTATAAAATAGAGAACATTAATTGAGGAGTGAATACTTCTTTATGAAAATAGCTATTCTACTATGTTGCTTGTTAGTTATTCAATATGTCCTAACATTTATACAAGTGCGATATTACAATAAAAGTATGGATAAAATTGTAAGCCGTTACAGACAGAAAGAGGGGTATCATTTATTTTCCGGTATGGAGAGAAGACAATTCCGACCTGGGGCGATCGTTATGCTGGTTGTAAATAATCACTACATTATTCAAGAATGTTATGTCGTTAATGGTTTTTCAGTCTTATCAAAGTTTAAAGAGGTAAAGACCTATAAAGGTCAACACGTAGGGTCTGTACTAGATAGTGTACAAGATCATAATGTGACAAAAAAAAGAAAGCGTAAACAAATGCCTGCTATCAGTTCAGCTCTTTCAAAGGCTGCTGAAAATGCATTGTTATCAATATCCAAAAAAAATATCTCTATGGTTTAATGGGAAGGAGTGTTTAGTTTTATGGAATGGATTCAATGGTTTGGGGAACACTTTATTGGTCTTTTTGATGCTGGCGGAGAAACATTTATGGGGTTATTAACCGGTATTGTGCCAACTTTAGTAGTTTTACTAACATTTACGTATGCTATGATCAAATTTGTTGGGGAAGAAAGAGTGAATAAAGTCATTCAATTTGCTGCTAAATATATGATTTTGCGATATACTTTGATGCCGATTTTATCAATATTGTTATTGACGAATCCGATGGCCTATACATTCGGCCGATTTGTACCAGAAAAACAAAAACCAGCTTTTTATGATTCTTTAGTGTCTTTTTTACATCCTGTTACAGCTTTATTTCCTTACGCAAATGCAGGTGAGCTATTTGTCTACTTGGGAATCGCCAACGGTTTGGCGCAAGCTGGTTATTCAATGTCAGAGCTTGCCGTCCGATACTTTTTAGTCGGTATTGTCATTATGCTGATGCGTGGAGTCATCACCGAACTTATTACGAAGTATCTTGCTAGAAAAATGGAAATGAATTCTTAATTGAGGAGGTAACATTATGGAGCAACGAGCTATTTTTGTTGATAAAGGTTCAGGCGGTTGGGGGATAGGCTTAAGAATTGAACCAAAAGGTAAAAAGGTAAAGGTAGTATCAATTACGGGGGGAGGAATTCACCCTGTTGCGAAGAAAATAGCCGAGTTATCAGGAACAGAAGCGGTAGACGGTTTCAAAAACTCTGTACCGGAAGATGAAATGATGTGTGTTGTTATTGATTGTGGCGGTACAGCGAGAATTGGCCTTTATCCGATGAAACGCATCCCGACAGTTGATATACTTGCATCGTCTCCTTCAGGTCCACTTGCCAAACATATTAAGGAAGATATTTTTGTATCAGGAGTAACAGAGAAACAAGTTAAGTTAGCTGATGAGCAATCAGACGTTGAAACAAGCCAACAAGAAAATACGAAAACGAGTAAATTTGATACAAAAGATAAAGAGAGTTTCAAAGAAAATTATGAGCAATTAAAGAAAGAAAATCGAGAAAGCAATGAAAACTTTTTAATGAGGTTTTCAAGAGGAATCGGTAAAGTAACAGGAACATTTTATCAAGCAGGCCGTGATTCCATTGACATGCTTATTAAAAACATTATTCCGTTTATGGCCTTTGTCAGTATGTTAATTGGAATCATAAATTATACGGGAATTGGAGATCTGATTGCGAATGCTTTATCACCACTTGCTGGTTCTCTATGGGGCTTAATTGTGATTGTATTGGTTTGTACTTTACCACTTTTATCTCCTGTACTTGGTCCTGGTGCGGTTATTGCACAAGTAGTTGGTGTATTAATTGGTACACAAATCGCGGCAGGAAATATTCCACCACAGTTCGCATTACCAGCTTTATTCGCGATTAACGGACAAGTAGGTGCTGATTTCATACCGGTTGGTTTATCACTTGGTGAAGCGAAACCTGAAACAGTACAATATGGAGTACCTGCAGTATTATATAGTCGATTAATTACAGGTGTTCTTGCTGTTGTAATTGCTTATTTTGCAAGTTTTGGAATGTACGAATAAACTTTGATATGATAAAAATGGAGGTAAGAACATGTATAAAAGTATTGTAAGAGAAGTTGGAGAATTAGCTTTATCATTTGAGGAGGACAAAATTATGATTTTGTTTGGTCCTCAAGCGCCACAAGAACTAAAAGAAATAGTTGTCATCCATGAAGTGGAAGAGGATAGTTCAGAAGAGCCAATCAAAGAAGGGGGCACTATCCAGATTGATGATCAACAATTTACCATTACTGCTGTCGGTTCTGCAGCAAATAAAAATTTAAAAGAACTGGGGCATATTTCAGTCTATTTTACGGAGCCTCTTGAAGAAGTTCTACCGGGTTCTGTATTCGCTAGCCCGCATGCATTCCCGCAGTTCAAAAATGGTAGTGTTATTGAATTTAAGTCGTAATATAGCAAAAATTTCTAGAAATGATACAATAGAGAAAAATAAAAAAGGGGGGTTCTGACTTGTCCTTTTTTGATGATAGAAGGTTATTTGTCAAAATTGCTCACATGTATTACGAGGAGGGGGCTACTCAGTCGCAAATTGCGGACGAAATTGGAGTAAGTCGCTCTCTTATCTCTAAGTATCTTTCCAAAGCTAGAGAGGAAGGAATTGTTGAAATTATTATTCATGATGAAACCATTCATCCTTTTAGACAACTAGAAGGAAAACTTGAACGGTTATACGGACTTCGTGAAGTGGTATGTGTTCCGAATTTTGGGAATGAATCATCCAAAAGTCGATTGGGAACTGCAGCAAGTAAATTTCTATCAAGAGTAATTAGAGAAGGACAGACCATTGGGGTTTCGTCAGGAACTACTTTATTTGAGGTAGCTGAGGCTATGTCTACCAATCAGCATTATCCCTCTGTTACATTTGTTCCTCTGGTTGGAGGAATGGGGAATGAACGGGTCGATATCCATGCAAACCATATTGTTGCAAAGCTAGCCGAAAGTTTACAAGCTCAATACAAACTCCTTCACTCTCCCGTAATGGTGGATTCCAAGGAAGCAAAAGAAATTTTTATGAGGCAAACTTCTATTCAAAATATTTTTGATCAAGCAGCCCAATCAAACATAGCGATTGTAGGGATTGGTGGAACTCCTGAGCATTCAACCATGGTAAAGTCTTACTTAGGGCAGGAATATCAAGAGTATTTTGAACAAACAGATGTGGTGGGAGATATTTGTTACAACTTCATCAATAAGAACGGGCAGGCATCATGCAATTCTTGGAATGAAAGAGTTATTGCATTAGAGTTAGAAAAATTAAAAGAAATTCCACTTGTCATTGGAGTGGCTTGTGGATTAGAAAAAGTGCAGGCTATAAAATCCTCACTCGAAGGAAGATTAATCCATGTACTAGTTACAGACGAACAAACAGCAAATGCTTTATTGGATTAGTAAAACAAGTTATTTGGGACGAGAGAGTTATACAATCGTCCCTTTATTTTTTAAAAAAGCAAATTCAGGTCATCTAGTTATGCAAATGGGAGTTGCTCATATGGAATATACATAGGGTCACATGATGAATATCGATCTAAAAAATCCAAATTGGTTTAACCGTGACGCTTTGTATTATCAGCTGGACACAGTTCTGAATATAGCAGTGGAAAGTGAATTATCAGAATGTTGAAAAAATAATCACAACACACCAAACAGGTTCAAGATTTGTAACTTGTACGTCTTCAGGGGAAGTATAAATGAGTCGCAGAAACGTTCCTTATTCTTTGGTGGTTCATCCTAAAGGCACTCACCTTTAAAAGGGATTAACGTATCAGTCGTAAGTATCCAATACCATACATGGGATCGCTTTGTAGAGCAATCAGCTGAATACAATGAAAGTGTGATTCTGAAATCAGTAAAGAAACGTATGAAAAGTCTTCAACACTAGGATGGGAACGTAATGTTGGAGATGAAGGACAAGTTCTTGACATTAATCATTTTGGCGCTTTAGCTCCTGGTGAATCAATTATTAAAGAATTTGGCATAACAGTTGAAAAGATTGTAGCAAAAGTAAAAGAGTTACTAGAAGGTACGTCTGATATTAATAAAAAGTGGGAGGAAACATAAATGATTGAAAAAAGTTACATTATAATCGATAACGGTGGACTTCATGCCCGTCCTTCAACAAAATTAGTTAGTGCCGCCTCTGGATTTCAATCAGAAGTACTAATTCAATATGAAGAAAAACAAGTAAATTTAAAGTCAATTATGGGTGTTATGTCACTTGGAATTCCGAAAGGTGCCAATATTAAGGTTATCGCTAGAGGTGATGACGCAGAAAAAGTTATCACTAGTATTGATGAGGTAATGAAAAAGGAAGGACTTGCTAAATAATACTAGATAATAATATGAGAAAAATGGAAAGGGGAAATATTTTATGTCAATATCTTTTGATTACTCTAATGCATTAGCATTTATGAAAAAAAGTGAAGTAGATAATTTAAGTGAATTTGTGAAAGTAGCTCATAACATGCTTCATGATAAGAAAGGTCCTAGATCCGATTATCTTGGCTGGGTTGATTTGCCCCTCCATTATGATAAGGAAGAATTTGCGCGAATAAAACAAGCAGCTGAGAGAATTCGGGATCATTCAGACGCTCTTATTGTTATCGGCATTGGAGGTTCCTATTTAGGTGCAAAAGCGGCAATTGAAGCATTGTCCCATAGCTTTCATAACCAAATGAATGATAAGACACAGGTTTATTTTGCAGGTCAGAATATTAGTTCTACCTATATAACCCATTTATTTGAACTTTTAGAAGGGAAGGATATCTCTATTAACGTCATTTCTAAATCAGGGACAACTACAGAGCCTGCTCTTGCTTTCCGACTATTCCGTGACTATATGGAGAGAAAATATGGAAAAGAGGAAACGAGAAAACGTATTTTTGCCACCACGGATCAGCAAAAGGGTGCATTAAAAAAGCTTGCTGATGAAGAAGGATATGAAACTTTTGTAATTCCGGATGATGTAGGTGGAAGATATTCTGTATTAACAGCAGTAGGTCTCTTACCTATTGCCGTAGCAGAACTTGATATTGATCAAATGATGGAAGGAGCAGCAGCGGCTGCTCGCAAATACAACAACCCTGATTTATCGACAAACGAGAGCTATCAGTATGCTGCAGTTCGAAATGTACTAAACCGCAAGGGGAAGGACATTGAATTACTTGTTAACTATGAGCCTTCCCTTCACTACGTCTCAGAATGGTGGAAGCAGCTCTTCGGGGAAAGTGAAGGAAAAGATCAGAAAGGATTTTTCCCTGCTTCTGTCGACTTTTCAACGGACTTGCATTCAATGGGACAATATGTACAGGAAGGTCGACGTAACCTTATAGAAACGGTGATGCAGGTTAAGAAGCCTAGAGTTGAAGTGACAATTCAGGAAGATCCAGAGAATTTAGATGGATTAAACTTCTTAGTTGGTATGACTATGGATGAAGTGAACAAAAATGCATTTCAAGGTACGCTATTGGCCCATATAGACGGGGAAGTACCTAACCTCGTTATTGAAATGGATGAACTGACTGAATACACATACGGTGAGATGGTTTATTTTTTTGAGAAGGCTTGTGCTATTAGTGGACACTTGCTAGGCGTAAACCCGTTTGATCAGCCGGGGGTTGAAGCATATAAGAAAAATATGTTTGCCTTACTGGGCAAACCAGGTTTTGAATTTGAAAAGGCTGCTCTTACGAAGCGTTTATCTAAATAATTCTTTCTTAAGAAATGAATGAAAATGCTCTTACCCGTTTAATAAGGTTACTTAGAAAAAAATAGTAAGGGTATTTTTCCTTTTCATTTCTTTTAAATGGATTCTCAGTAATGTGTATCCACAACCGTTAGGTATAGTAGTTTAATAAAGTACTAATGTTTAGGAATTTAATAGGATCTATATAAATGAAATAAATTAATTTATCAAGAATTGCTTAAATATATAATGAATATTCTGAATTTTTAAATTTTAGGGGGGCATAAAATGACAACAAACATGTTAACGATTTCTAAGTATCAATTTTATATAAATGGTGAATGGAAAGAAAGTAAATCTGAACAGACCATCGAAATCTTCTCACCGTATTCTCAAGAAATAATAGGGGAAATACAGGCTATTACAAAAGATGAAGTGGATGAAGCGATTAGTTTTGCACAGGAGGCACAGAAGAGCTGGGGAAAAACCCCACTTCAAGAACGGGCGAAATATTTATATAAATGGGCAGATGAATTAGTCGAAATGCAAGATGAAATTGCTGAAATTATTATGAAGGAAGTCGGAAAAAGTCTGAAAGATGCAACGAATGAAGTTGTCCGCACAGCTGATTTCATTCGTTATACAGTTGAAGAAGCACTTCATATGCATGGAGAAAGCATGAAAGGAGACAGTTTCCCTGGTGGTTCTAAATCAAAAATTGCCATTATTGAACGCATACCTCTAGGTGTAGTACTGGCTATTCCTCCATTTAATTATCCGGTGAATTTAGCCGCTGCAAAATTAGCGCCAGCGCTTATTTCAGGAAATGCTGTTATCTTTAAACCTGCTACACAAGGCGCAATTAGTGGAATTAAAATGATCGAGGCTCTTCACAAAGCAAAGTTTCCAAATGGCCTTGTAAATATAGTTACAGGCCGCGGTTCTGTTATTGGTGATTACTTGGTTGAACATAAAGGAATTAACATGATTTCCTTTACTGGTGGCACTAACACTGGTACTCACTTAGCAAAAAAAGCAGGAATGATTCCACTTGTACTTGAGCTTGGTGGAAAAGACCCTGGTATTGTATGCGAAGATGCGGACTTGAACGTAGCAGCTAAACAGATCATTAGTGGCGCTTTCTCTTATTCAGGCCAACGTTGCACTGCGATTAAGCGCGTGTTAGTACATGAAAGTGTAGCAGACGAGCTTGTCGAGATTTTAAAAGAAGAAATCGGAAAATTATTGGTTGGTTCTCCAGAAGAAGGAAGTACAGTTGTTCCTTTAATTGATGATCAATCAGCTGATTTTGTTCAAGGTTTAATTGATGACGCCCTTCGAAAAGGCGCTACCCTAGTGACAGGAAACCAGCGTGAAGGAAATTTAATTTATCCGACTCTATTAGATCACGTGACAAAAGATATGGATATAGCGTGGGAAGAACCATTCGGACCTGTATTACCAGTTATCCGTGTATCTTCTGATGAAGATGCGATTAAACTTGCAAATGAATCCGAATTTGGTTTACAAGCAAGTATTTTTACAAAAAACATTAATAAAGCATTTGTGATTGCCAATCAGATAGAGGCTGGATCCGTTCAAATTAACGGACGTACAGAACGCGGTCCAGACCACTTCCCGTTTATCGGTGTGAAAGGATCAGGTATGGGATCACAAGGAATACGCAGGAGTATCGAATCGATGACTCGTGAGAAAGTAATCGTATTAAACATTCAAGAGTAATAAAACGGTACAGTTTCGATTACTTAATGCTACTTTTGGTAATCGAAATGTTACATTAATTAGCGATTAGGAATTGGTAGTGTATCCATTTTCGAGTTTTAAGGAGAATTTATTGGATGCACGTCATTAAGAAAAATTTTGATCTTTTAGTTATAAAAAGAAGTTAACAAGAGTGGAGGATTACATATGGTAGAAAAACTCTATACCATTACAAGTGGATCAGGACTTCATGCTCGTCCTGCAACATTATTAGTCAACACAGTTCATTCATTTTCTTCAGAGATTTTCATTGAGTATAAAAACAAACAAATAAACTTGAAATCAATTATCGGTGTGATGTCACTTGGAATCCCTGAAGGTGCAAAAGTGAAAGTCACTACTGAAGGATACGATTCAGTACAAGTAATCGAAAGCATTGATGTGGTCATGCAACAAGAAGGGCTTGGTGTATGGTGATAAATACAATTGATATAACAAATACAATTATTGGAATTGCTGCATCAGAGGGTATTGCGATCGCCAAAGCTTTTCGCTTAGAAACCCCAGAATTAACAGTAGAAAAAACAACAATAACGGATATTGATGCAGAGGAAGCCCGTTTCGAAGAAGCGCTTACGCAATCAAAAGCAGAGCTTGAAGCGATTAAAGAGCATGCTCGTAAAGAACTTGGAGAAGACAAAGCAGCGATTTTTGCTGCACATCTTCTTGTGTTAAGTGACCCTGAACTTAGTAATCCTATTAAAGATAAGATTAAAAGTGAACGAGTAAATGCTGAATTTGCTTTAAATGAAGTGGCAACAATGTTCATTACTATGTTCGAATCCATGGAAAATGAATATATGAAAGAACGCGCCGCAGATATCCGTGACGTGACAAAACGTATATTAGCCCATCTTTTAGGTGTCACGATTGCAAATCCGAGTATGATTTGCGAAGAGGTTATTATCATTGCGGAAGATTTAACACCTTCAGATACAGCCCAATTAAACCGTCAATATGTAAAAGGTTTTACAACCAATATCGGAGGCCGTACATCACATTCAGCGATCATGGCTAGATCTATGGAAATTCCAGCTGTTGTCGGAACGAAAACAGTCACAGGACATATCGAAAACGGCACCTTAGTTATTGTTGATGGGATAGATGGCAAGGTAATTGTAAATCCGACTCCAGAAGTCGTAAAAACATACGAAGAGAAAAAAGCTATGTATTTAGCGCAAAAAGCCGAATGGACAAAGCTTGTAAATGAGCATACGGTGTCAGCTGATGGTCACCATGTTGAACTTGCAGCCAATATTGGTACACCTGAAGATGTAAAATGGGTTTTAAAAAACGGCGGAGAAGGAGTCGGTTTATACCGGACAGAATTTTTATACATGGGTCGTGACCAGCTACCTACAGAAGAAGAGCAGTTTGACGCATATAAATCAGTGTTAGAACAAATGGAAGGTAAGCCAGTAGTTGTTCGTACGTTAGATATCGGGGGGGATAAAGAACTTCCATATCTTGATTTGCCAAAAGAAATGAACCCGTTTTTAGGATTTCGTGCGATTCGTTTATGCTTAGAAACACAGGATATATTTCGAATACAATTACGCTCCTTATTACGTGCGAGTATTTATGGAAACTTAAAAATCATGTTTCCGATGATTGCGACACTTGATGAGTTTCGGGAAGCAAAAACTGTTTTATTAGAAGAAAAAGAAAAGCTTAAAAGTGAAGGAATAACTGTTTCTGAGAACATAGAAGTAGGAATGATGGTAGAAATACCATCATCAGCGGTTTTAGCTGATCTTTTTGCAAAAGAAGTGGACTTTTTCTCAATCGGAACAAATGATCTGATTCAATATACATTAGCTGCTGACCGTATGAATGAGCGGGTATCGTACTTATACCAGCCATACAATCCTGCTATTCTCCGTCTCATTCATATGGTGATTAAAGCTGCCCATAAAGAAGGAAAATGGGTAGGCATGTGCGGGGAGATGGCGGGGGATGAAATTGCGATTCCCATTCTACTTGCATTAGGATTAGATGAGTTCTCTATGAGTGCCTCATCTATCTTAAAAGCTCGCTCACAAATCAGTCATTTATCAAAAGAATATATGGAGCAGTATGTAGAAGCTATTCTTTCTATGACTACATCGGAAGAAGTTGTTTCACTGGTGAAAAGTTTATCATAAATGAATTTTAATTTCTATTGTTATGTCAGCCCTAGCAACATAGAGAAAACTATTTAATTTGTAATATTAAGCTTTATATCTATTAATATCTTGATGGGATACAACATGTTACTATGGAAAAGTTGTATCCTATCTTATTATTGGGGAATTATATTTAGGTCTAAATTTACCAATTGAAATAATGGTTAGAATATATTCATTGGCAATTGATGTTCGTATTGTTGATCTATTTGATCACCCATTAGGATTTATATTGAAACATTTGTATAGATCTAATCAAATGGATACTATTAACTTTTAACTTAAAATAACTGAATATTCATTTTTTAAATTTTGTACAAGAAATAAAAAAGATATCAACAAGAAAAAGGATTTAAATTAGGTGGAATTTAGATATTCAAGTAGTGTTAAAAATTACAAGAGGAGGCGGGAAAGTGAAAGTAGCTATTGCATCTGATCATGGTGGAATAAATATTCGTAAAGAGATCATCTCTTTGATGGAAGAGATGAATATTGAGTATGTAGATTTAGGGTGTGAGTGTAACACCTCTGTTGATTATCCAGATTATGCCATTCTGGTAGCTGGAAAAGTAGCAAGTGGTGAAATAGACCGTGGTATTTTAATTTGCGGGACAGGTATTGGAATGAGCATTGCAGCCAACAAAGTAAAGGGTGTTCGCTGTGCACTTGTACATGATACTTTTAGTGCTAAGGCAACAAGAGAACATAATGATACTAATATATTAGCGATGGGAGAGCGTGTGATCGGTCTAGGTTTAGCTCGTGATATTGCAAAAATATGGTTAAGAACCCCTTTTGAAGGTGGTAGACATGCAAATCGAGTCAATAAAATTACAGAATTTGAAGCGATCATTGATAAAAAGGAAGATAAGCATGAAATAGGATCTCGAGAAATGAACTTCAAAAGCTGGCCTTGATGAAAATAACTCTAAACATAATATGAAATCATAGAATAATATTTCCAAAATGGTTGATGAATTGATAATATTTCGGAATCTAAGAATTGAAGTTTAATAGGGAATTTCAATTTCTAAAGGTTCCGTTGTGAGATTCAAAATAAGTAGTCATTACTATGGTCAATGCATACTTCTGATCAGTATCTACTCATGTAAGTATTGTAAGGTGTAGACCTAATCGAGCTACTTTTCACTATTTCAAAGACAAAAGTGAAACATACTTTAAGCAACATAAATCCTGATTAATTGTTGGTAATAAATTTAAGTAATGAATATGAGGAGGTAATCTTGTTGATTACCAGATAACAATATTAAGATGGACGGTTGCATTTATCAATCAAACACTAATAAACAAAAGAATATGGTGAACTGATGTGAATAAGAAGGAAATTGTCTATGTGGTTTCTGACTCGGTAGGAGAAACAGCTGAGTTGACCGTAAAAGCAGTTGCAGCTCAATTTAATGGGGGCTATGTTGAAATCCAACATAATTCCTATGTACAGAAAATCGAAGATATTGATGATTCTATTGCTGCCTCGAAACAAAGTAATTCTATCATTGCCTATACTATCGTAATTCCCTTTTTAAAAAAATATCTTGAGCAAAGGGCACGAGAAGAAGGAATTATTGCAGTTGATTTAATAAATCCGCTTATGGAAGCGTTTATTCAAAAATTTAATAAGGACCCCAAGTGTGAGCCTGGATTAATGAGAAAATTAGATGCTAACTATTTCCGAAGAGTTAAAGCAATTGAATTCGCAGTAAAATACGATGATGGACGGGATCCTCAAGGGCTAACACGTGCAGACATTGTATTAATTGGAATTTCTAGAACGTCAAAGACACCACTTTCTATATATTTGGCCCATAAGGGACTTAATGTGGCAAATATACCTTTGGTACCAGAAGTGGCACCTCCTGATGAACTTTTTGAAATTCGAAGAAATTCATGTGTTGGCTTAGTGATAACACCAGATAAACTAAATGAAATACGTAAGGAGCGTTTAAAAAGTTTAGGATTAACAACTCAAGCGAATTATGCAAATTTAGAGAGAATCCTTGAAGAACTAGATTATGCTGAGAAGATTATGAAACGCTTAGGCTGTCCGGTTATTGATGTTTCTAATAAAGCGGTGGAAGAGACTGCTGATTTAATATTAGCAATATTAAAAAAGAGAGGAGTTGTATAATATGAATAAATTTGTATATATGTTTGATGAGGGGAACAGCGAAAAAAAGGAACTTTTAGGAGGCAAGGGAGCTAACTTGGCAGAAATGACCCGAATTGGTTTGCCTGTTCCTTATGGTTTTACCATTTCAACAGAGGCCTGTAATTCATATTATGGTGAAGGTAAAACCTTTCCTACAGGAATCAAATCTCAGGTAGTAGAAGCTCTCAAAAATCTTGAAGAAAAAACAGGTAAAAAGTTTGGAGACCCATCAAACCCACTACTGGTTTCTGTCCGCTCCGGTGCAGTACATTCGATGCCAGGAATGATGGATACAGTTTTAAACCTTGGAATGAATGATGAAACGGTGGAAGGAATGGCAAAGCTTACAAAAAATTCG
>JBNJJO010000064.1:0-16920 GCA_051750265.1 Bacillota bacterium
AAAAGAAAAGATCAGCAGAGATGCTGGTCTTTTTAGTATATTTGTAGTGTTATAAATCAAAAGATTTTATGATTAAGAATAAAGTCTACTTAAAACTACTAGCCTGAGACTTGGAAGAAGACTTTTCGGGCACAAGAGGATCTGAGTAAATGAGCTGACGAAGAGATTAGCCTCTTATCGCAAGCCGATATCCGAACACGGAAGTTAAGCTCTCGCGCCGATAGTGTTGGGGATTTCCCCTGGTGAGAGTCGAAAAAGTAAAAACAAAGAGTCGGCAGAGATGCTGACTCTTTGTTGTATGGTAAAAAATAATAAGCTTTTATACTTAGTATTAATGTCTAGCCCTAACGCTTATCCTAAGGAGCCAAGGCGTTCAAGCAATTAGAGTGATTAACGTTGCATTTGTAACAGCCTCCAGCGCTTTTCTATGGCGTGACAGTTATATTGGCACTCATAAGGAAATAGAGCTAGAAATTTAAATAAGTGAAAGTAAAAGCAAATAAATGCTGGTACTCAACTAAGGGGTATGATTACTTATTTCATAGCTTATGTTCTAAAAAATCTAATATAAAATACGGTATTTTTCTTTTGGCTATTTCCATGTATCTTAAAATGAATGGATAATCATCATTTGAAGCACCTAATAAAAGATCATACCACCATTCAGTTTCATATCTGGAAATCATACTTAGGTTATATAATAATAAATAATGAACAAGTAACTCAGGTAATTTTAATAACCCCTCACGTGAATTTGGTAGGAAGAACTCCTCTTTCTCAAGGTGGTATGAAAATGGCACGCAATTGTAGATAGCCATTGGATTCGTGCTTTTAAGTCGTACCACATCTTCATTACTACTTTTCATTAATTTGTATGGAAAGCGTTCTGCGAGAAATTCAGCTAATCGTTTAGAAGACATATGGAACAGTTGTGCGGTGCTCTCAGGGATTGTGATTTGATCGTCAGTAATATCTATATGAACAGAATAGTTTTTTGAATGATGAAATAAAAACACCTCATTCATTTCAGCAACTTGTTTTAATAACAACTCCATTGAATACTTATCGGCTTCTATATGATCAATCTGATAAATTTTATTTGCTACATGGGAAAACAATCCATTACGCTGGATTTTAATTTCATCTTTTAAGAAATGATATTGTTGTTTTTTCTTTTTTCTACTTGAAACACCATGAGCAAGTACTGAAGATGTTGAAGGGTATTCTGGGTCAATAATAATGAGACATGCTTTAATTAACTGCGATAGACCATAAAATAGAAGCATTGGTTGAATTGCAGGTGGAGAATGATCAGCTTGTAAAAAAAAATTCTCTCCATGTTTAAGAAAATAGACAAATCGGTAGCAATTATCATATGAAAGTCCACTAGCATTGTTAAATGAAAGTTGTTCATAATGTTTTTCTAATTTTTTTTGAACAGTTTCTGTTGAATGATAAGATAGTAAGCGTTCCCAAACCGTTGTATTCATGAATTGTACACTCCATTTAATGAATTCTAAATATTTAAACTCTTTACTCCTTCCTTGACAGTCGTTAGTAGTGTTGATAATCTACTAATAATATTTTGCCGAAAAAAGGGGGATTTACTATGTGGGAACAAAAATTTTCTAAAGAAGGCCTAACGTTTGATGATGTATTATTAGTACCAGCTAAATCTGAGGTTTTACCAAGAGATGTTGACTTAAGTGTTCAGCTAACACCAAGTTTAAAACTTAATATTCCAATTATGAGTGCTGGTATGGATACTGTTACAGAGGCAGAGCTTGCTATTGCTATTGCAAGACAAGGTGGATTAGGTGTTATTCACAAAAATATGTCCATTGAACAACAAGCAGAGCAGGTTGATAAAGTAAAAAGGTCTGAAAGAGGAGTTATAACAGATCCATTTTATTTAACTCCAGAACATCAAGTGTTTGATGCTGAGCACTTAATGGGTAAATATAGAATTTCTGGTGTTCCAATTGTAAACAACCCTGAAGAACAAAAGCTAGTTGGAATCATAACAAATCGCGATATGCGTTTTATTCAGGATTATTCGATCCTGATTAACGATGTTATGACGAAGGAGAATCTTGTAACAGCTGGTGTAGGAACAACGTTAAAAGATGCTGAGAGTATTTTACAAAAGCATAAGATTGAAAAATTACCTCTTGTAGATGAAAATGGTGTATTAAAAGGTTTAATTACAATTAAAGATATCGAAAAGGTAATTGAGTTCCCGAATTCTGCGAAGGATGAACATGGACGTTTAATGGTTGCAGCTGCTGTAGGTGTAACCGCTGATACAATGGTACGAGTTAAAAAGTTAGTAGAAAAAAGCGTAGATGCAATTGTGGTTGATACTGCACATGGTCATTCTAAAGGTGTTTTAGATACAGTTAAAACAATTCGAAATGAATATCCTACTTTAAATATTATTGCTGGAAATATCGCAACTGCAGAAGCGACAAGAGCTTTAATTGAAGCAGGAGCTAATGTAGTAAAAGTAGGAATCGGACCTGGTTCAATTTGTACGACAAGAGTTGTTGCAGGAGTGGGAGTTCCTCAGGTTACTGCAGTGTATGACTGTGCGACAGAGGCTAGAAAGCACGGTGTATCCATTATTGCAGATGGAGGTATTAAATACTCAGGAGATATGGTTAAAGCTATTGCAGCTGGAGGCCATGCTGTTATGCTGGGTAGTCTTCTTGCAGGAACTTCTGAAAGTCCAGGAGAGACTGAAATTTTCCAAGGCAGACGCTTTAAAGTATATCGTGGAATGGGTTCTGTTAGTGCAATGGAAAAGGGAAGTAAAGATCGTTATTTCCAAGAGGATAACAAGAAGTTTGTGCCCGAAGGTATTGAAGGAAGAACACCTTATAAAGGACCATTATCAGAAACAATTTATCAGCTTGTAGGTGGCATTCGTTCTGGTATGGGATATTGTGGAACAAAAGATCTTACTGAACTTAGAGAAAACACTCAGTTTGTACGTATGACAGGAGCAGGATTAAAAGAAAGTCATCCACATGATGTACAAATTACAAAAGAAGCACCAAACTATTCACTGTAATCTAATATTTAAGGTAAACATTTGTTAATTATGACAGAACTATAACATTTGACAGAGTCACTTACTCTGTCTATTTTTTTTGTTCTTTTTATGATAAAATCAATTTTGTTGTTTCTATGAATGAAATATGAAAATAAATGTTGTTTTGATATAGATAATAAAAGAATTTGGAGGTAGAACATTGAACAACAAGAGAATTAAACAGTTGATAGCAATTATTTTTGCTTTCACATTTGTCGTTTCAGCAATTTATCCATACGCCACTGCTAGTGCTGCAGAGGAGCCAATTTCAGTTAATGCAAGCTCTGCGATCATTATTGAAGAATCTACAGGGACAATCCTTTATGGGAAGAATATAGACGAAATGCTACCAATTGCTAGTATGGCTAAGGTTATGACTGAATATATAGTCTTAGAAGCTATTAAAAATAAAAAAATTCAGTGGGATCAAACATATACTCCTAGCGAGTATGTCTATAAAATTTCCCAAAATGGCAACCTTTCAAATGTACCTTTGAGACAGGATGGTACTTATTCAGTTGAGGAATTATACGAAGCAATGGCAATTTACTCTGCAAACGGTGCAGCTATTGCATTAGCAGAAATTATCGCTGGTTCAGAAACAAACTTTGTAAAAATGATGAATGATAAGGCAAAAGAACTTGGTCTAACAAACTATGAATTTGTTAATGCGACAGGTTTAGAGAATAAAGATCTACTTGGTATGCATCCTGAGGGAACAAGTGCTGATGGAGAAAGTAAGTTATCTGCCCGTGATATGGCTTTACTATCTCAAAAATTAGTTCAAGATTATCCCAAAATAATTGAAACATCTAGTGTATCTAAAAAAGTGTTCAGAGAAGGCACTGATGATGCTACGAACATGCCGAACTGGAACTGGATGCTTCCAGGGCTAGTATACGAATATGAAGGTGTAGATGGTTTGAAAACAGGTTCAACAAAGTCTGCAGGTTCATGTTTTACAGCAACAGCTGTACGAAATGGTATGCGAGTTATTTCTGTTGTTATGGATGCAAAAGATGATAGTGGTCAACTTCATACGCCAAGATTTACAGAAACAAAAAAAATGCTAGATTATGCTTTCAATACGTTTACAGTCAAAGAAGTATTCCCAGCAAATTATCAAATTAAAAAACAATCTACGCTACCTGTTGTAAAGGGTAAGGAAGATAAAGTTTCTATTCAAACGATGAATTCTCTTACTCTTGTTGTGAAGAACGGAGAAGAAGATGCATATAAACCAACTTTCAAAATAGATGAGAGTCAGCTAACAAAGGATAGTAAATTAACTGCTCCTGTAAAGAAAGGCCAAAAAGTTGGGGTTATGGTTGTAGGTTATGAAGGTAAAGGTGAGGCATTAAGTTTTATCGAAAAAAATAAAACACCTCAAGTAGATCTTGTTACTAATGAAGCTGTTGAAAAAGCAAACTGGTTTGTTTTATCAATGAGAGGAATTGGTGGATTCTTTAGTGGTCTATGGGGAACTGTAACAGATACAGTTAAAGGTTGGTTTTAACTAAGAGGCTCCTTCTTTAGGGGCCTTTTTATTTATATTTAATTTTTTTCGTAACTAAAATTTTAAATAAATTATTGCTACCAAATCAATAATTTAAGCTATAATGGAAATCATATTATATAGAAAATGATAGAATAGTGTAGAAGTTAGGAATTGTTTTACTAATTATCGTTATTTTGATAGGATTTTTTAAAAAATTAGGATAAAATATAGCGTAGATGAATTATCAAAACACTATTTCAAATCCTATAATAGGAAATTACATAAGGGGGACATTCAAAAATGAGTAATACAACAGGTACTGACCGTGTTAAACGCGGCATGGCAGAAATGCAAAAAGGCGGCGTAATTATGGACGTTGTCAACGCAGAGCAGGCTAAAATCGCAGAGGAAGCTGGTGCAGTAGCAGTTATGGCACTTGAGCGTGTACCTGCTGATATCCGTGCTGCTGGTGGAGTAGCAAGAATGGCAGATCCTACAATTATTGAGGAAGTAATGAATGCAGTTTCTATTCCAGTTATGGCTAAAGCACGTATTGGACATATCGTTGAAGCACGTATTCTTGAAGCAATGGGAGTAGACTACATTGATGAAAGTGAAGTATTAACACCTGCAGATGAAGAATACCATTTATTAAAAAGTGACTTCAAAGTTCCATTTGTATGTGGTTGCCGTGATTTAGGAGAAGCTACTCGTCGTATAGCTGAGGGTGCTTCAATGCTTCGTACGAAAGGTGAGCCAGGTACAGGGAACATCGTTGAAGCAGTTCGTCATATGCGTAAAGTGAATGCACAAATTCGTAAAGTAGCTGGGATGAGTGAAGATGAATTAATGACTGAAGCAAAAAACCTTGGTGCACCATTTGAACTTCTTCTTCAAATTAAAAAAGAAGGTAAGTTACCAGTTGTTAACTTTGCGGCTGGTGGTGTAGCAACCCCAGCAGATGCTGCATTAATGATGCAACTAGGAGCTGATGGTGTATTCGTAGGTTCAGGTATCTTCAAATCTGAAAACCCTGCTAAGTTTGCTCGTTCAATCGTTGAAGCAACTACACACTATCAGGACTATGAACTAATTGCTAAACTTTCAAAAGGCCTTGGTTCAGCAATGCAAGGAATCGAAATTTCGAGTCTTTTACCTGAGCAAAGAATGCAAGAGCGCGGTTGGTAATTAAAAGGAGTTTTTAGTATGTTGAAAATTGGTGTTTTAGGACTACAAGGGGCTGTAAGAGAACATATTCGTTCAATCGAAGCATGTGGTGCTGAAGGTATTATCGTTAAGACAACTAACCAGCTAGAAGAAATTGATGGATTAATTATCCCTGGTGGAGAAAGTACGACTATGCGTCGTTTAATCGATAAGTATAGTTTTATGGAGCCATTAAAGAATTTTGCTGCAGCTGGAAAGCCAATGTTTGGTACTTGTGCAGGTTTAATCTTACTTGCTAAAAACCTTGTAGGATACAGTGAATCACATTTAGGCCTTCTAGATGTAACGGTTGAACGTAATTCTTTTGGACGCCAAAAGGATAGCTTTGAGGCTGAATTGATGATTACGGGTGTAGGTGAAGATTTTGTAGGAGTATTTATTCGTGCTCCACACATTGTTGAAGTAGGAGAAGATGTCGAAATCTTATCGAAACATAATGGTCGAATTGTAGCTGCTCGTCAAGGTCAGTTCCTAGGATGTTCATTCCATCCAGAATTAACGGAAGATCATCGTATGACTCAATTATTTATTAATATGGTAAAAGAATCAAAATAGATGTATAAAATGCTTGCAGGTGCTGTAAACTTGTAGTAAATTATGATTACTTAATCGTATATGTAAACGTGATGATAGGAACTAGTAGCTTGATGTTCTATCTTTAGAGAGCCGATGCTTGGTGAAAATCGGTGTTAGATGCTTGCGAATCCATCCTTGAATGAATTGCTGAACTACCTAAGTGTTATAGTAGGCAATTCCGGCTATGACCGTTATTCATTAAGTGAAAAATACATGCTGTATTTTTAACTAGGGTGGCAACGCGGGTAACTCTCGTCCCTTTTGGGGACGGGAGTTTTTTGTTGTTTTTTACAAAATGCTCCATTATTAAAAATAAAGGAAAAATGGAGTGATCCTATAAGCACCACTCCAATATGGCGGCGCGAACGGAGCAGGTTTTATAAAAATATTAAATTGGGTGTTTATTCCAATAAATTAAGTGAAGTTCCGACCCTATTTCCTTTTTTAAATAAAGCTGTGAAGGAGAATGAAGAATGCTTGATATTAAATTCTTACGAACAAACTTTGAAGAAGTAAAAGAGAAATTATCAAAACGTGGTGAGGATTTATCTGATTTAGGTAAATTCGAGGAGCTTGATAAAAGAAGAAGAGAACTGATCGCTTCTACAGAAGAATTAAAAAGTAAACGAAATGATGTATCTTCTCTAATTGCTCAATTAAAGAGAGAAAAACAAGATGCAGATCAGTTAATTAAAGAAATGAAAGTAGTAGGAGAAGAAATCAAAGTTCTAGATGATCAGTTACGTGAGGTTGAAACTGAACTAGATACATTGCTTTTTTCTATTCCAAACATCCCTCATGACAGTGTCCCTATTGGTGATACAGAAGATGATAATGTAGAGATACGTAAATGGGGAGAGTTACCAGAATTCGGATTTGACCCAAAGCCACATTGGGAAGTAGCTGATGAATTACAGATATTAGATTTTGAAAGAGCTGGAAAGGTAACAGGAAGCCGCTTTGTTTTTTATCGTGGATTAGGTGCTAGACTTGAGAGAGCGCTCTTTAACTTTATGCTTGATTTGCATGTTGATGAACATGGTTATACAGAAATTTTACCACCGTTCATTGTTAACCGTGACAGCATGATTGGTACTGGACAATTACCAAAATTTGAAGAAGATGCATTCAAGATTGCTGGGGAGGACTATTTTTTAATTCCAACAGCTGAGGTTCCTGTAACCAATTTACACCGTGAAGAAATAGTAACGATTGAACAGCTTCCTATCACTTATGCAGCATTCAGTGCCAATTTCCGTTCAGAAGCAGGATCTGCAGGAAGAGATACGAGAGGCTTAATTCGTCAGCATCAATTTAATAAAGTAGAGCTAGTTAGGTTTGTTAAACCAGAGGATTCTTATGAGGAGCTTGAGAAGCTAACAGGACACGCTGAGAGGGTTCTTCAGCTGTTAGGATTACCTTACCGAGTATTAAGCATGTGTACTGCTGATTTAGGATTCACAGCTGCAAAAAAGTATGATATTGAAGTGTGGATTCCAAGCTATGGTACGTACCGTGAGATTTCTTCTTGTAGTAACTTTGAAGCATTCCAAGCACGTCGTGCAAATATTCGATTCAGACGGGAACCGAAATCTAAGGTAGAGTATGTTCATACACTAAATGGTTCAGGATTGGCAATCGGAAGAACAGTAGCGGCTATTTTAGAGAACTATCAACAGGAAGATGGTTCAGTTGTTATTCCAGAAGTTCTAAGACCTTACATGGGGAATAAGGAACGTATAAGTTTATAATTAATAATAAATAGTTCTAGGGGAGTTTGAATCAATATCTCAAACTTCTCTAGACCCATATATAGTGTTGTAATAAAAGAGCAACCTATTGATTAAGTTGAAAAAAATTTCTTAAACATTTTCAAAAAAATGTTTAAGAAATGTTGACAAGTATATCGGAAATATGATAAATTAATTCTTGTCAATACGGAGGAATACCCAAGTCCGGCTGAAGGGATCGGTCTTGAAAACCGACAGGGGTGTCAAAACCCGCGGGGGTTCGAATCCCCCTTCCTCCTCCATAATTTAAAATTTAATCTCATGTTTAGCGCATAAAATATGGGAGATTGATAAAATCGTTACATATAAAGTAACGATTTTTTTTATGCCGTTTTTTAATAGTCATAATAAAGAAATGTAAAAAAGAGGCTTCTCAATTGTCTGCCCACTGATGAATGTAAGTGGGTCAGACATAGAGATAGGCCTCCTTCTCTTATATTTTTGTGTCTAGCTTCAGCGCCGCGGCCTTAGATCGCAAAGGACGTGCAGTGCAGAAACAGCGACAGGACGTCGCGTTCGTAACTGCCTCTAGGGTCGGTCTAGCCACTCATGAATTGAAGGTAAAGAACACCTTCTATTCATGAGTGGCTTAATTGCCCGAGGCTGACCAAGGCGCTTGCGCTTTTTTTAATAACTTTGTTTGTTCAATGAAATGACCGATCTGTTCAATGATTGGTGCTATCGTTTGTTCATTGGTCATAATATCGTAGTCATTAATATTAATTCGTAAAACAGGACAAGCATTGAAGTTATTGATCCAATTTTCATAACGGTGATGCATTTCTTCCCAATATTCAATAGGTGTTTGCTGTTCCATTGGGCGTCCACGTAATTTTATTCTTGATAAAATATCATCAAAGCTTCCCTCAAGGTAAATGAGGAGATCTGGATGAGGAAAATAAGGTGTCATGACCATTGCATCAAAAAGGTTTGTATATGTTTCGTAATCTACTTCAGACATTGTTCCTTTTTCATAATGCATTTTAGCGAAGATCCCTGTGTCTTCATAAATCGACCGATCCTGAATAAAGCCTCCGCCATATTCAAAAATTTTCTTCTGTTCTTTAAAGCGTTCAGCAAGGAAATAGATTTGTAAATGAAAGCTCCAGCGCTCAAAATCAGCATAAAACTTATCTAAATAAGGATTTGAGTCTACCTTTTCAAAGGATGTTTTAAAGTCTAGTGCTTTGGCTAGAGCATTTGTCATTGTGGATTTTCCTACACCAACAGTACCAGCAATCGTAATAACTGAGTTGCGTGGAATATTATATTTATTTCGTAAATTCATTTTTACTAGCTCCTTTATGCATAAACTGATCCAATATTTTAAACATATGTGTTAAATCACTTTGATTCTGTACAAAATCTAAAGTGTCTCCATTAAATCTTATAACAGAAATAGAAGGGTTTTCCTTTTCCCACTGTTTTATAGCTATTTCATAGTCTTCTGAAAGCTGTTGAAGATAATTTGGATCTATATTACGCTCAATTTCTCGACCTCTTTTAGCAATGCGGGAAAGTAATGTATCAAGACTTGCGTTTAAATAAATGATTAGGTTAGGCTTCGGCATATCTTCAGTTAAGATGTCGTAGATTTTCAAATACTTATCATATTGTTGGCCTTTTAATGATCGCTTTGCAAAGATAAGATTTTTATAAATATGATAATCTGCCACCACTGATTTATTCATTTGCAGGTATTGCTTATTAATATCCTCCAACTGTTTATAACGATTACAGAGAAAAAACATTTCAGTTTGGAAGCTCCATTCTTCAATGTTTGTATAAAATTTCCCTAGAAAAGGATTTTCATCAACAATTTCTTTTAATAAATGAAACTGATAATAGTCAGCAATTACTTTTGATAATGAAGTTTTTCCGACACCAATTGGTCCCTCTACGGTAATAAAGGGTATATTCATAATGGTCCTCCCTTAAAACGAAACACCAATTCTTTAAAAATTGACAAAGTTCATTTTACCACAGCTAATTCTTTTTTTAGCAACATTTGAGAGAATGATCGTATTACCATTAATTATATAAAAGAATAGTTAATCCTTACTGAAGAATGGGTATTTGCAAAACAAAAAACGGATCTGAATATTTCTCAGACCCGTTGTGCGTCATGTTATTTTTTCTCTACCTCAAAATTGTTAGCGATTAACAGCCAATTTTGTGGAAAGGCTAAACCAAGCTTCCAATAACTAATTCCTCGTAAATTCAGTTCTTTAATTAAATCAAATTTTGCTTGAATTGATCTTGCGTCCTCGAACCAAACCTTATGTTCCTTGCCATTTTCATCGGTGTAATTAAAGTGAGGAGCTTGAGCTTCATAATCATATTTAATTGATTCGTTATATTTGCTAGCAAGCTGGATAGCTTGTTGTGGACTAACAGCCTTTGCGTATTGTCCACCTTGAACAAAAGGTAATGTCCAATCGTATCCATATAAGTTTTGCCCCATCATAATTTTGCGGCTAGGCATTTCTGATATAGCATACTCAAGTACTTTCCTAACTGGATTAATAGGTGATACAGCCATTGGAGGACCAGCGCTGTATCCCCATTCATAGGTCATAATCACAACAAAGTCAACAATTTCTCCATGAGCTTTATAGTCATGTGCCTCATACCAACGACCTTTTTGTCCTGCACTTGTTTTAGGAGCTAATGCTGTTGAAAGCAACCAGCCTTCTTGATTAAATCTGTTCTTAGCTTTTCTCAAAAATTGGTTATAGGCCTCACGGTCCTGTGGTCTTAAGTACTCCATATCAAAATGGATGTCACGGAAACCATATTTCTTCGCAGTATTAACAATATTATCTAAGAGTTTGTTTTGTATATCCATATTTGTTAAAACGATTCTTCCGAGTTCATCACTAAATTGATCGTTTTCTAGGTTAGTGATTGCCATCATTAAAGTAACGTTGTTTTGCTCAGCAATTTGTGGAAAGTTATTTAGTAAAGGCTCTTTCAATGTTCCATCTCTTTGTATTTGAAAACTAAATGGTCCGAGATATGTTAAGTAGGGTACAGCCTCACGAGCGGCTTGTTCTAGGTTTGGGGCAACACTACTTCCTCTAGGTTCAATATATGCATTTGTCTCAACTGTTCTTTTTGGTTTTTCAGGTATATATAATCTTAATCCAATTGAAAGAGGTTGATTTAAGGGGATATTATTAATTCTAGCTAATTCAACCGGTGAAAAACCAAAAATTTGGCCAATTTTGTATAAACTATCACCTGGTTGTACCCAATAAAATCTGCCCCGTATTGGGATCACAATTGCTTGCCCAATGACTAAGCTATTTGGATTTGGGATTTCATTTGTGCGAATAATCTCCTCTACAGATGTACTATAAGCTTGTGCGATTCCATATAAACTTTGTCCTTGTTGGACAATATGTATTTGCATGTTTGTCCTCCTCATCATACTTTTTGTACATCATATGAGGAGAGGACGTTGCACATGTTAGTTAAATTTTATATTTTCACTATTTGTAATTGAATCCTTTATGTATTTTGCATTATTAAGGCGGAATTATTGTCCTCGTCATTATTTGAAGCGATACAATCAGGGGGAACTGTGATGTTATAATCTCTCATATATTTTTAATGCAGTTCTAAAAGGCTGAATGTTTCGGTTATTAAGAAATTTTCATCATCCTTAGGATATATGGTATGAATAATATTTTCACTCAAGGTGTTTTTGCATTTGTTAGCAATCCTTTGGAAATCCGCCTGCCATAGTTCATAATGGTCATTAACATAAATAATTGGACACCCCTTTGTTTTCATTTAGTTTTTAGGGATGGATTTTATGTGAGATATCCACAGCTCGTTTTGCTAAAATAGGACCATGGTCGAACTGAAAATCATTAATCATATCAACAATAAGAAGTGCTTGTGTAGGTTTGTTTTCCATATCATCTCTCCTTTTAAGGATAGGTTGCAACAGATAAGCGAAATATATAAGGGGCATTTATATGTATAACGATCAATACTATATGAATTTAGCAATAGAAGAAGCAAAAAAGGCACGTGAAATTGGAGAAGTTCCGATTGGTGCAGTGATTGTTATAGAAGAAAAAGTCATTTCAACAGCTTTTAATTTACGTGAAAAAGATCAGCGATCTATTGCACATGCTGAAATTTTGGCAATAGATGAAGCTTGTAAGGCTATAGGTACATGGAGATTAGAGGAGGCTACACTTTATGTAACGTTAGAGCCTTGTCCCATGTGTGCAGGTGCAATTGTCCTTTCTAGAGTAAAACGTGTTGTATACGGAGCATCTGATCCAAAAGGTGGCTGTGCAGGCACGTTGATGAACTTATTGCAAGAGCAAAGGTTTAATCACCAAGTAGACATTACGAAAGGCATCGAAGAGGAAGCGTGTAGTTCATTGTTAAGTGACTTTTTTAGAGAGTTAAGAGAACGAAAAAAGAAAAACAAGAATTTATAGAAAAAACTTACAGTTCGTAAGCATTGCATTTTAAATGATAAGGTTATATACTAATACAAGCGTCGTACTAAACGGCGCAACTAAATATGGTATCAATTTTGCCGTGCTAAGCGGGGAGGTAGCGGTGCCCTGTACTCGCAATCCGCTCTAGCGAGGCCGAATCCCTTCCAGAGGTTAGTGTACTGTAGGGCTGCCTCAAGTAAGTGGTGTTGACGCCTGGGTCCTGCGCAATGGGAATCCATGAACCATGTCAGGTCCGGAAGGAAGCAGCATTAAGTGGAAGCTCCCATGTGCCGCAGGGTTGCCTAGGTCGAGCTAACTGCTTGAGTAACGCCTATGGTTGCTAATCGAAGGAAGGTGCACGGCAGTTAATTTTAAAATAACGACTCACTCTTTTAAAGAGTGAGTTTTTGTTTTTTAGAAAAAATGGGGCGGAACTACGCTAATTTAATAGCGAAATCATCCTATTTTAAAAATAGACGAATTTAATTTTTATTGCGCCTGCTCCGTTTACGCCGCCATATTGCATGTAGTAATACTTAGTCCTTCTTTCATGTTTAATGGTGACGTAATTACGTCATAATCAATTTGAAACAAAAATAGTTTATATGTAGTTAAACACACTTTGTAAAAAAGTAGTTGGTTGTTATAATAAAGTAGAAGAAGATGAAGGGGGACGTTTTTGTGGGTTATCAAGCTTTATATCGTGTTTTTCGACCACAATTGTTTCATGATGTGGTTGGACAAGAACATATCACTAAAACGTTACAAAATGCCCTGATACAAAATAAATTTTCACATGCTTATCTTTTCTCAGGTCCACGAGGGACTGGAAAAACAAGTGCAGCTAAAATATTCGCGAAAGCAGTAAATTGTGAACGAGCTCCAATAGCGGAACCATGTAATGAGTGTTCAGCTTGCAAAGGAATTACAAACGGATCAATTTCCGATGTGATTGAAATAGATGCTGCCTCTAATAATGGTGTTGATGAAATTAGAGATATACGTGATAAAGTGAAATATGCCCCATCGTCTGTTCAGTATAAAGTATATATTGTTGATGAGGTTCACATGTTATCAATTGGAGCATTTAATGCCCTTTTGAAGACACTTGAAGAACCACCTAAGCATGTCATCTTTATTTTAGCGACAACAGAGCCGCATAAAATACCATTAACGATCATCTCTCGCTGTCAACGTTTTGATTTTCGACGAATAACGTCTTCTGCCATAGTGGGAAGAATGAAAGAGATTGTACATAATCAGCAAGTTGAAGTAGAGGAAGCTGCTTTAGATGTTATCGCTAGAGCTGCAGACGGAGGAATGCGAGACGCACTAAGTCTCCTTGATCAAGCTATATCTTATAGTGATGATCAAGTAAGACTAGAAGAAGCTTTGCTCATTACTGGGTCTGTTTCACAAGGCTTTATTGGTAAGATTGCCGAAGCGATTCATCAAAAAGATGTGACGACTGCATTACAAGCTCTAGATCAGTTGATGTATCAAGGGAAAGATCCTGCTAGGTTTATTGAAGATTTTATCTATTATTATCGAGATATGCTCTTATATCAAACTGCTCCAACATTAGAGGATGTTTTAGAGCGTGTAACAATAGATGAGCAATTTATCCAGTTAGCTAAGGAAATACCTTCAAGTGAAATATATGAGACAATTGAAACATTAAATAAAAGTCAACAAGAGATGAAGTGGACCAATCACCCACGTATCTTTTTAGAGGTAGCACTTGTAAAGTTATGTCAGCAAACAGCAGCCTCGTCACCTTTTGAACAAGAAGGGTACAATTCTTTACTAGAAAAGATAACTAGTTTACAATCCGAATTGAACCGACTAAAGCAGCAAGGTATTTCGGCACCGCAACAACAATCATCAGCACCTAATGAGCCAAAACAAAGATCAATGAAAAGTGGTTACAAAACTCCTGAAGGTAGAATCCAGGAAATTCTTAAAGTAGCTACTCGAAAAGATTTAGAGATTATAAAAAGTCGTTGGGGAGAGCTTTTAGAGTTACTCAAAAGACAAAATAAAGTATCTCATGCAGCTCTTTTAAATGATAGTGAACCAGTTGCTGCTTCTGAAACTGCTTTTGTACTGAAGTTTAAGTTTGAAATTCATTGCAAAATGGTTGCAGAAAACAATAATAACGTCAGGACAAATTTAGAAGTGATATTGCAAGAAATCACGGGTAAAAATTTGGAAATGGTTGGCGTTCCAGAGCAAGATTGGGTTAAAATAAGAGAAGATTTCCTACGGGATCAGAAAGATGAAGATGATGACCAGCAGGAGGGTGAAGAGGATCCTCTCATTGCTGAAGCAAGAAAATTAGTAGGTAACGAGTTAATTGAAATAAAAGACTAAAAATTGGAGGAATGTAACATGATGCGTGGCGGTGGAATGGGTAATATGCAAAAAATGATGAAACAAATGCAAAAAATGCAAAAAGATATGGCAAAGGCACAAGAGGAACTTGCAGAAAAAACAGTTGAAGGTACAGCTGGTGGCGGTATGGTAACTGTTATTGTGAATGGACAAAAAGAGTTAGTAGATGTAACTATCAAAGAAGAAGTTGTAGATCCAGAAGATATCGAGATGCTACAAGACTTAATATTAGCGGCAACAAATGATGCTTTGAAAAAAATGGACGACTTAACAAACGATACAATGGGTCAATTTACAAAAGGAATGAACTTACCGGGTATGTTCTAGGAGGATTAATCATGCATTATCCTGAACCGATATCAAAGCTAATTGATAGCTTTATGAAATTGCCAGGAATCGGACCAAAAACGGCCGTTCGTCTGGCTTTTTTTGTATTAAATATGAAAGAAGATGTTGTATTAGATTTTGCAAAAGCGTTAGTTAATGCAAAGCGGAATTTATCATACTGTTCAGTTTGTGGTCACATAACGGATCAGGATCCATGCTATATATGTGAGGATGAACGACGGGATAAAAGTATGGTATGTGTTATTCAAGATCCAAAAGATGTCATCGCTATGGAAAAAATGAAGGAGTATAACGGGTTATATCACGTGTTACATGGCTCAATTTCACCAATGGATGGTATTGGTCCGGAGGATATTAAAATTCCTGAGTTACTAAAAAGACTACAAGATGACGTTGTACAAGAAGTAATTCTAGCTACTAACCCTAATATTGAGGGTGAGGCTACAGCTATGTATATTTCTAGATTGTTAAAACCTTCTGGCATTAAACTAACAAGAATTGCCCACGGTTTACCTGTAGGTGGAGACTTAGAGTATGCAGATGAAGTTACATTATCTAAAGCAATAGAAGGAAGAAGAGAACTATAAAGTGAAACTACCATCAGTAGGGAGGTTCTTTTATCCCTGCTGATGGTTAGTTGAACTTATCGAACATTTACTAGCAGTTTACCTCCACTTAGACTGCTTTTGATTACTTCAAACTAAGTGGGGATATTACTGCCAGTTAATGTGGGTCAAAGGAGGTTCTACTGTGCTTTTTCGCCGAAAGGGTTGGTTAAGAAATCAATATGACCAACAACTACTACAGAATTTACTCAATATGAAAAAAGAGTGGAATCGGCAAAAACAACTCGTTGATAAAAGTGTTGAACCCTCTTCACAAGTTCTCTACGAATTAAAGGTTGCTGAAGCTAAATATTTCTTTTTACTAAAAGAGGCAAAAAAACGGAACATCAAAATAGGTAGGATGTAATCTTTTATAGTAAGGCGCTTGCGCTTTTGTAAATAGCTTGTTCTATTTTCTCACTCTTTTCATATTTATTACTAAAAGAGAAATGAAAGAGAGTGATGAAATTGGATCCAATATTCGTTTTTTCGGTACTTGGTGGATTAATCTTAATTCTTTTATTTGTAGGTGCTCCTATTCGCCCTCTCAGATGGATCGGGCAGATATTTATAAAAATAGTTGTAGGAGCATTATTGCTGTTTTTTGTAAATGCTTTTGGTACGAGCCTTAATCTACATATACCTATTAATTTTATCACTTCAAGTGTTTCAGGTATTTTAGGTATCCCTGGCCTAGCGGCCTTAATTATTATAAAAACAGTGATTGTAGGGTAAAACAAATGAGTGTCTCATTTGTTTTCTTTTTTTTGTTGACATATAATTTCGTAGATGATATATTATTATTCGTCGCTGATGACGAGGGATTTTTCTTAGAAAGTTTCTTTGAAAAAGATGTTGACTAAAAATAAAATAATGTGTTATTATATTAAAGTCGCTTCTTGATGACGTTGACAAAAAAAGT
>JBNJJO010000065.1:0-16710 GCA_051750265.1 Bacillota bacterium
AAAATAAGTAAGTGTGTAAACTACAAAAAGGAAGTAACAACAAATCAACAATCCCACGATTAATTTCTCGTGGGATTGTTGATTGTGGCCAGTAGGGATTAAAAAGAGGTAATGAGGCACTGAAATGACTATTTTTCTATCCTAAAACCTTTCCTAAATCAATATCCCTATAATTCATCCAAGATACGTTAAAAGGAATCTCTTAGCGTGGGAAAGTGATAAAAGTTGGTGGTACCCCAATAAAAAACGGGGATATTAAGAGATATGAATAAATATTTGGTTTACCCAGCTTAGGCAGATGCCTATTGGAATGTATTTCTGAACAATATGAGTCAACAACCTATCTTTCATATCAATCCCTCATTTCTATCACGCCATTATCTAAATAGCGGATATCTGCATATCCTTTTTTTCGGCGGTACCAGATTACCAGGCTTGACACAAAAATTAATACGACGGAAATGACTTGTGCCATCCTCAAATATTCCGTAAGCATTAAGCTATCCGTTCTCATTCCTTCAATAAAGAAACGTCCGAACGAGTAGTAGATGATGTATGTTAAAAATAACTCACCACGCCTTAAATTTGCACGTCGGAGGGACATCAACACGATAAATCCTCCAAAATTCCAAAGAGACTCGTATAAAAACGTAGGATGATAATACGTTCCTTCTATGTACATCTGGTTTATGATAAAATTGGGCAAAAACAGATTTTCGAGAAATTCCCGCGGTACGGGCCCCCCGTGGGCTTCCTGATTCATAAAATTTCCCCAGCGTCCAATTGCCTGAGCCAGAATCAGGCTTGGTGCAAAAATGTCAGTAAGTTTCCAGAACGAAATTTTTCGTACCTTCGCAAACACTATTATCGTCAATACTGCACCGATTAGTACACCGTGCATGGCTAATCCGCCTTCCCAGATAGCAATAATTTTATTGGGATGTACGGAATAATATTCCCATTTAAAAATCACGTAATAAGCGCGTGCAAATATGATAGAAATCGGAAGTGCAAAAATGACGAGATCAACAAAGGTATCTTTTGGCAGTAATCGTCGCTCGCTTTCACGCGTGGCGAGCCAGAGACCAATTAAGGCCCCGGACATGATAATAACACCGTACCAGTAAAGTTGTATCGGACCGAGAGCGATCGCAACCTTGTCGATCGGTTCAATCGTAGTTTCCATATTCTCACTCCCTTTTTACATCATAAAAGTCTCTAAACAAAAGATCTCCTTCAATATTAATGTGTTAGTCTAAATACACTTTTTTATGCACTTGGCACCTGGGACATGACTTGTCCTTCAATACGTTCAAAGATGTCATCTAAATCACGACCTGTAATTGTTAGACCATGATTCTTAAGTCCAATGATTGCCCTAGATGGATCATCGGCATTTCGTACTAAATCTGCTACAGTTTCTGCCAATTGAATCGTACCGCAAGGGTAGTTAATTTCTGTTGCTGTTACACCATCCATCCATGCATGAATATGAACAATTGCACCTACTTTTGGATGTTCTTTATAAATCATCCAATGTTCAATCGCATCAACCGACGCTCTTTTTGGAGAAATATTAGACGGAATACTTATTTCCATCGCATTTTTTTTCGAATTAAACCCATTGATATATAAAATATCTTGGCCAATTACTCGCATATTAGCTTTGTTGACACCGCTAGCACTCATCCAAAAGCTTTTATCATCGTGTCGGCTGCTTAGATTTCCATAGCTAAGACCGCCTACGCCGTATAACTTTTTTAATTGACGCATATCACGAGATGATAAATATTTTTCAAGTGGAAAAGGGGCAGGTAATAAATTCATTTCATCTAATTTTTTACCTGATTTATACATTTTTTGTGTGATTTCGTTACCATTCCATAAATTTTGATGCAAATCATCAACAAAATGATTGTCAATGACTAATTGAGCCGATGCAACAGGTTCCAATCTTTCAAAAATCTTTTGGAAAAAGGTTTCTTTTTCTTCACTTTGATAATTTAATTTGTAAAATCCTTGTTCAGGAGTAATAAAATAAACATCTGTTTTTTCCTTATTGTGGACGATGAAAATTAAATGGTTCGCTAAAGATCTAATTAGATATGGATAAGCAGCTTCAAATATATTCTCCGGTTCTTCATTCTTTTCTAGTATCGATACGACAAAAGTCGCCTGTGCCTTTCTACGAAACGGACGAGGTTTTTCTTGTTCGATCACATTAAATACAATCCTAATATCATCAACTGGTTCTTCACAAAACCTATATCCTTCAGTTGAAAATTTTTCCTTTAATCCTTCCGTATACCATGTGAGAAAAGGAGTTTTTTCGCCACCTGTTATTGTAAAGTTCTTCATTTTTGTCTTCCTCCTAATTTCGATCAAATTGTTACGGTTCAAAAACCACTTTGATTGCTGCACGATTTTTCTTATTTGAAGCAGTACCTAGAGCATTTCGGTAATCTTCTATTGGAAATCTGTGAGTAACCAATGGTGATAGGTCGACTTTTCCAGCAAGCAATAATTCAATTGCTATGTCAAAGGTTCGTGTTCTTTTTCCTTGAAACACCTCAGTACTATAAGCAAAGCTTCCTTTCACATCTAACTCATTAAGCCAAACTGTCGTCCAATCAATTCCGTCCATTATACCGGCTAGACCTAACAGAACAACTTTTCCACCGTTTTTAGAGAATCGAAGTGCATCATTGATACTCTGTTTTTTTCCAACACATTCAAAGACAATATCTGCACCTCCTTGTATTACCTCAGGACCAAAAAGTGGTTTTAATACCTGTCCATTAAGAGATTTTGTTAGGTCATCTACATAAGTTTGTTTTCTAAGCTGGATTATATTGTTCGCCCCATAATTGGACGCCAACTCAGCTTGAAATTGATGTTTCACTAATGCAACAATTCTGCATGGGATTTCCAGTGCTCGAATAGCCGCAATGACACATATCCCAATTACTCCTCCTCCGATGATTAATACAGTGTCATTTTTACTTGGTGGATTTCTTAAAACACTATGTAAAGCGCAGCTAAAAGGCTCTATCATCACGCCATTTAAATCATTCACAGCTGCAGGGAGTTTAAATGTTTGGCTTTTGTGAGCCACTATAAACGAACTCCATCCGCCACCTGTGTCACGACAAGCTCCTATTAACAAACCTGGTGACAGGTCTCCTTCAGTTTTATATACACACAAACTAAAATTACCCTTAAGGCATGCGGGACATGGATGTTCTATACCTCTCGATTCACACGACAAAATCGGGTCTATAACAACTCGATCTCCCCTATTTAAATCATTAACATGTGAACCTACTTCCGCAATTTCCCCAACGATTTCATGGCCGATAGTGAATGGAAACGAAACAAATGGTGAAGTAGCAGGACTATCATTTAGAAAAAGAAGATTAAGATCACTACCACAAATACCTCCATACTTCACCTTTATTTTCACCCAATTATCATTCGGAAGCTCCGGCTCTGATTGTTCCTGAAATCGTAAACAAGATAGCCGAGAATTCCAATAAACAGAAGGATTAAAACTTCCGATTATTTTACTAAAGATATAGTTGGGAATTTTATAATCGAATTGCAAAGCTTTCAACACGCATCACCTAGTTTCTTCAACGATCTTAAATAATAATTTTCCCCAACAATTTCCTTACTATTCATTTTATTGATAAATATGGAATTTTTTTTCCTGAAAAAAGAAACGTGTTTTGAAGTGAAAATGAGAAGAATAGTATTATGGTTATAATTTTTAAGGTCTTGCTGATCGGAGGATTTGACTATGAACACAATAAACAAACAGGCATTAATGGTTTATAACCCGTTTTCTGGAAAAAGGGGATCTCATAAAGACTTTCCAATGTTATTGAAAAAACTTTCAGAAATCGGTTACCAAGTAACAGTTCATCAAGAAAGGATGTTCAATAACATTGATAACCCTATTAAAAG
This sequence comes from Bacillota bacterium, assembly GCA_051750265.1. Classification (GTDB taxonomy): domain Bacteria; phylum Bacillota; class Bacilli; order Bacillales; family Bacillaceae; genus Metabacillus. The sequence goes on from JBNJJO010000065.1 coordinate 3,967, forward strand.
AGCATGTCAAAACAGATGGGATGCAATCTTTATTGCCGGTGGTGATGGCACAGTAAACCAAGCACTTCAATTTTTAGCTGAGGAAGAATATAGACCAACTGTAGGGGTATTTCCATTTGGTACGAGTAATGAATTTTCAAAATATATAGGTATGTCTTGTGATATAATTCAAAATCTGTCAATTATTGAAAGAGGTAATACAAAACCTATTGCCATCGGAAAAATTGGTAACCGATACTTCTCGAACATAGCAGCAGGGGGCTGGTTATCAGATATTACTTATAAAACCTCTCCTTCTCTAAAATCCTTTTTTGGAGAATGGGCCTATGGCCTTTATTTTCTTAAAACACTTTTTTTGACAAAACAATCGGATACTATTTCAGTTGATGTCTCCCCAAATGAAGTAATTTCAGATCTCTCTTTATTTTTACTCATGAACGGAAACGCAGTTGGTCCTTTTGAGCAACTTTTTAAGGATACTAAACATAATGATGGTTATTTTCATCTACTCACCTGTAAAAAAACCAATCGATTACAGCTGTTTTTTTCATTACTTGCAATAATGCTCAACATCACTGACAATCCATCAATAATCCATCATACTAAAATAAAATCGGGTTGTTTTACGATTCCAGAGTCCATCGCTCTCAATCTGGATGGCGATAAAGCATATGTAAAAAGCCTGCATTTTAACGTATTGCCCCAGCATCTTCATGTTTTTAGTTCAACTTTAAACTAAGAACGCCTTATGATACTTGTATATTTACAAGTAAAATTGGCTATATTGTTAAAAATTTATGAATAGGTGAGATGTTTGTATTGTTTTATTGTTAATAAAGTTTCGGGTAATGGCAGAGCTCTTAAAATTTGGTATCAAATTGAAAAAAAGCTTCAAGAAAAAAACGTTTATTACTGTGTTCATTTTACACAAAAACCAAAACACGCTACTTTATTAGTTCAAGAACTTATCAGCAAGGAAAAAGTGACTGTAATTGTTGCGGTAGGTGGCGATGGGACTATCCATGAAGTGATTAATGGATTAGTCGGTACGAATACACCTTTAGGAGTTATTCCTGCTGGCTCAGGAAATGATTTTTCAAGAGGACTAGGTATACCATTAAAACATGATAAAGCGTTAGAACGTATATTAAGTGGGAAACCAAAAATCATCGATATCGGATTTGTAAATTCCACATACTTTTGTACAGTGGCAGGAATAGGATTTGACGGGGAAGTAGCTCATGTGACGAATGCTTCAATATATAAGAAATTACTTAATTTAATCCGGATGGGTCATATTTCATACATCATTAGTGCAATTAAGGTGTTATTCCAATACAAACCAATGGATATTTCTATAATGATTGATAAAAAGCTGTACAAATTTCAAAAGGTGTGGCTAATCGCCGTAGCCAATCTACCTTTTTACGGTGGAGGACTTGTTATTTGCCCAAAGGCTGAAAGCAATGATGGTTTATTTGATATATGTATTGTTCAAGGAATGTCTAAGTGGGAATTTTTACGTATATTTCCATTGGTTTTTAAAGGAAATCATACATCCTCTCCTTCTATTAAGATAATTAAAGGAAAAGAGCTTGAAATTTATTCCCCAACTCCACTGATGATTCATGGGGATGGGGAAGTGATTGGCCAAACTCCTGCCCGAATTAGTATTGAACCATGTGCATTATATGTTATTTGAGAAACAATTAACCAAAAAGGCGAAAACCCCCTTATTTCATAGTTTTAGATAAGGGGGTTTCATGTTTAAACGCTTAATTATTTTTTTTCATTTCTTCTAAAGCCTCTTCATAATCAAATTCAACTAATGCCACGTTTGAACAATCAGTATTAATCGATGTGGGGGGCTTTGAGAATTCGATTGAAGAGGCTAACAGATCGGTTAAGTATTAGCTGAAGTAATTGCTAACCTATTAAACATTCGAAAGTGTAATTAAAGACTAAGTTCTTGTTCATATTCTTTAACTTTTTTATAGAAAGTGGCTTTTTTCATACCTACTATCTCCATAAATTCAACAGCTTTTATTTGATCAGACTTCCATCGTTTATAAAGGTTATCCCATTCTCAGGAAGCGATAAGGGAGGTCGGCCAAATTTAGTCCCTTTTCTTTTTGCTACTTCGATTCCCTCAGCTTGCCTTATATGAATATCAATACGTTCTTTTTCTGCAAATGCAGTTAGAATAACAAGTACAGCTTTGCTGGATCGCTTTCAAAATAACGTCATCTTTTTCGTTGTTCGTATTAATCATAGGTTCTTTTATAAACTCCAAATTAATACCGAGTTCAACAAACCAACGATATTCTTTTAAAGTTCATCCATATTACGCCCCATCCTGGTAATGGAATCAAACACAATAGTGTCACCTTTCCTTAAACGGGTCGGGTCTTTTAAAGCTTGTATTGTGGGCGGTTAAAGTTTTTTCCACTCTGCCTGTCTATGTAAATCTCTCTTTCGTCAATCCCCGCATCCAGCATCGTTTTTATCAGCCTGGCTTCATTTTGATCTTTACTGGAAATCCGAACATACCCAAATCGCTTATTCAAGCATTTTCACCCTTTCCCCAATAAAAAGCGTCTAATAATATAGGTTCAAATTATTAGACGTTCATAAAATAAATTATATATGTTTGTGGACTGTTTTTCGATAGTTTTTAAATAGTTTATTAAAGTGTACTTTTATGAACGGTTTGTTAGAAATTGTTTTGGTGGTTATATGCCTATTTTTTGTAGTAAAAGCCCCATTTTCTTCTTTTTTGAATAAGGTAAAACGACAACACCTAAAGGAAGATTGTAATGTCATACGAGATCCATTTAGCTATAAACGGAGGTGTAAAAATAAATGAATCATTTCAAAAATGAACTTCAAAACTTGAGTGTTGACGAGTTTAGAGCATGCAATGTGATGCCTTTGGCAACTAAAGACCCGTACAATGATGTTCTAGCTCAACAATATAATGGGCATTGTCACCATTGTCACCATTGTCACCATTGCCACCATTGCCATCACTGTCATCACTGTCATCACTGTCATCATTGCCATCACTGTCATCATTGCCATGCACATTGTCATTGTTGACATTAACAATCGCTCTAACGGAATCTATGATTATCTAAAGAAGAGGTTGCCCCTGCATCAAATTTTTTGAGTTGACAGGGGCTCTTTTCTACTAATGATGAAAGAGGACAAATAAGCCGTACATAAGATAATAGTGTATGTGATGATACAGATTTGAGAATGGCTCATGTTAGGAGGAACAAAATGACAAATTTGACCTCTTCTATGCGTTTGAAAGTAAAAAGAGACACTTTTTTTCTCCCTGATTCAAACGGCGGTGTGTATTTTCGGAATAACTTATGTTCGTTCCGTATAGAAGGCAGGACGATCGATCAGTGGATTGAAAAATTGATACCAATGTTCAATGGAGAGCACACACTGGAGGACTTGACGGACGGATTGCCGAATCAATACCGGGATCGGGTGTATCAAATCGCCGAAATGTTGTACCAAAACGGCTTTGTTTGGGATGTAAGCCAAGACCGTCCGCATCAAATGCCGGATGAGGTGCTCAAAAAGTACGCTTCTCAGATTGAATGGTTAGAAAATTTAAGCGATTCGGGGGCGTACCGTTTTCAGTCTTATCGTCAGGCTAAAGTGTTAGCAGTGGGATCTGGTCCATTTTTTGTTTCGTTAGTGACGGCGTTGTTAGAATCTGGATTGCCCAAGTTTCATTTGTTGATGACGGATTCGGTGCCAACGAATCGGCAGCGTTTGAGGGAACTGGTGACACATGCCCGAAAAACGGATCCTAAGGTGGTGTTGGAGGAGGTCACCTTGCAGAAGGAGAGGATGAGTTCTTGGAGAGAGGTTATACATCCATTTGACTGGATTTTGTATGTGTCACAGGAGGGTAATATTAAAGAATTGCGGGCTCTTCATGAGATTTGCAGAGAGGAGAAGAAGGTATTACTCCCCGCTATGTTTGTGCAGCAGATGGGTCTAGCGGGTCCGCTGGTCCATCCGGATTCTGAAGGATGTTGGGAGTCAGCGTGGCGCCGCATACACCATTCGAAGCTTTGCAAAGATCCGCAGTTACACACCTTCTCTTCTACAGGAGGAGCGATGTTGGCAAATGTGATCGTGTTTGAATTGTTAAAAACAGTTACAGGTGTGTCAGAATCGGAACGGAATCATCAATTTTTCTTGCTTGATCTGGAGACGTTGGAAGGAAACTGGCATTCGTTTACGCCTCATCCGTTGGTGACTGGACGTGTGACAGCTGAATGGGTTGACGATCTCGATATGATACTGGAACACGATTTAGGCGGAAGTGAGTCTAGCGGATTGTTTCCTTACTTCAGCTCATTGACGTCGGCGGAATCAGGGATTTTTCATGTTTGGGAGGAAGGGGATTTGAAGCAGCTACCGTTGGCTCAGTGCCGTATCCAGGTAGCGGACCCATTGTCGGAGGGACCAGCTGGCCTTTTGCCGGATATGATCTGCACTGGTCTAACGCATGAGCAAGCACGTCGGGAAGCAGGTCTGGCCGGAATTGAAGCGTATGTGTCGCGAATCTTCGAACTGCTTGTTACGTCGCCTCTCTTATATCAGGAAGCAGGAGAGAGGCTAGATCCGCAGGAATTTGTCGGTGTCGGAGCGGGGGAAACGGTTGCTGAAGCCATATGCCGTGGACTAGAAAAGTGCTTGGTCAAGGAGTTAGGTAAACAACAGGCGAAGCAAAAGTCTCCTGTCCTTCGGGTAAAGTTGAATGCGGTAGAAGATAAAGGTTGCCAGTTTTATTTGCAGGCTTTGACCACGATGAAAGGGGTACCGATGCTTGGCTTGGGAGAAGAAGTCTACGGCTTCCCTGTGGTGTGGGTCGGCACAGACAACCGTTGGTATGGAAGTGTAGGATTGAATGTAACAATGGCGTTGCGAAAAGCGTTGCAACAGGCGCTGTCAAAGATACAAAACAAAGCAGCATGTCTCGAGACACAACCGTTGGAGGTTTCATCTGTTCTTCTAGAAGAGAAGGGGTCAAAAAGTCTTGCGATCCGAGCGTGTGAAGAGACGGCACAACCGAAGATGTTGCAGTCCGCCTTACAGGTCTTGAAACGGAACCACAAACGGCTGTTGGTCTTGGACCTGGCACTGGAACCGTTTCTGAAAGAGCCATTGGCAGGAGTATTTAGCGTGTTGATGCGAGAGGAGGAATCTCAGTGAGCGCTAATGTGGCGGTCATCGGAGAAGGCTTGATTGCGGACTTCGTGTACGCAGAACTTTCCGCCCAATATCAGATCTTTCGTTATACCGATTTGAAGGGAGAAATACCAGGAACAACGGATTTAGCTCTAGTGTTGCACGATGCCTGGCATCCCTCCGTTCATCTTGAAGCGGAAGAGGTGTTGCAATCAGCCGGTATCCCTTGGATACGTGGCTTCGTTTCATTTGGTGAAGGTGTAATCGGACCACTCGTTCGCCCGGGTACGCCGGGGTGCTCCCAGTGTGCGGACGTGCGGCTCCTCATGGCAGGACTCGACCGCAAGGAGATGCGGGAACTGCAACAGAGACTGGCGGCTCACGGGGGAATCCCACGTGACGCTTGGGCATTTCGCACGGGTCTTTTGCAGATGGCCTACATAATTGTGGCGGAGTCACAGATGTTGTTGCAAGAAAGTCGGCTCCACTTGGAAGGACGGGTATTTTTGATCAACCTGAAAACGCTAAAGAGCTCACGTCACTTCTTTCTACCCGATCCGATGTGTTCGGTTTGCGGTCAATGGCCTGATCATTCACCGACAGCGGCCCGAATTTCGCTTCAACCAAGTCCGAAGATTAACGCCGATACTTATCGCTGCCGTTCGATTGATGACCTGAAGGAAGTACTGGTCAACGATTATCTGGATCATCGGACCGGCATTTTAAATCGGAAAATGTATGACCTCGCGTCAATCTTTGCCGATGCGGGTGTGAATCTACCGTTGTTCTCGGAGGATGTAGGAACGGGTGGTCGGACTCATTCTTATGTGGAAAGCGAGTTATCGGCCATTTTGGAGGGATTGGAGCGTTACTGCGGTTTGGCCCCCCGCGGCAAAAGGACGGTGATCCATGACAGTTTCCACAATCTGTCAGATGATGCACTCAATCCTGTCAAGGTCGGGGTGCACACGAAGGAACAGTATGCACGGCCAGGTTTTCCATTTCATTCGTTTGATCTTGACCGTCCGATTGATTGGGTCTGGGGCTATTCGTTTTTGCAAGAACGTCCGATTCTAGTTCCACAGTGGCTCCCCTATTACGGCCTTACTGATGGGAGTGGCTTTGTCTATGAAACGTCCAACGGATGCGCGTTGGGAGGAAGTTTGGAGGAAGCCATTTTTCACGGCATTTTGGAAGTGGTGGAACGCGATTCATTTTTGATGACTTGGTACGCACAATTGCCTGTCCCGCGCCTTGACCCTTATTCTGCTGATGATACGGAATTACGGTTGATGGTCGATCGTTTGAAGACGGTGGCGGGATTTGATCTATATTTGTTTAACACGACGATGGAGAATGAGATTCCTAGCGTTTGGGCGTTAGCGAAAAACAGGAAACAACAGGGAGTGAATCTTATCTGTGCGGCCGGTGCTCATCCGGATCCGATACGGGCGGTAAAAGGTGCGATTCATGAGTTGTCCAGCACAATGCTGATGCTTGACAAGAAATTTGAGACGAACCGGGAGAAGGCTGAGCGAATGTTACGCGATCCGTCCTTGGTACGGCAGATGGAGGATCATTCCATGTTGTACAGCTTGCCGCAAGCACAGGAACGTCTGAAATTTTTGCTGGATGAAAATCGTCCATTACGAACGTTTGACGAGCAGTTTAAGCGGAGGACGGGGCATACGGATCTGACCGAGGATTTGAAGGGGGTTCTGCATCTGTTTCGCCGCTTGAACCTCGATGTGATTGTGGTGAACCAAACAAGACCAGAAATGAGTCGAAATGGATTATATTGCGTGAAAATGCTGATTCCAGGGATGTTGCCGATGACATTCGGACATCACTTTACCCGTCTGGTAGGGCTTGAGAGGGTGCTGAAGGTACCAGTAGAACTTGGGTATGTGAAACAACCACTGACGCTTGAACAGCTTAATCCACATCCGCATCCGTTTCCATAAGCTGCAAAGGGGGGAAAATAAGGAATTTGGAGGCATTTCTGCACGATCTGCATTTTAACACTTAACTAGTTAAGTACTAGGAAGCACCCTCATAAAATTTTTATATAAATCGAATTGTAAAAATAAATCACTTCCAATTTTTAGGAAGGTTAATGATGGAAAATAAACAATTAGATGAAAAATGGCTTCGACTAGTCAAAGAGTTAATGGAATCTAAAGTATCTAAAGAAAATTTTAAAGCGTTTATAGAATCTAAAAAACTTGAAAAAGAAAATAAAAAGATGTGTTGATAATAAATCTTGCTCCCTAAAGAGATCATAGGTATTTTCTATTTCCTATAATCCTTACTTATGTTAACAAAAAGAAGTTGGGTATCAATAAAAGGTACCCAACCTCTTTTTTTGCCGATAATTGACTTTATGTTAACTGAAGATGAATAGGGTATATGATTAAGCAAAAATAAAAAGTACGATAATTCCTACTAACTGTTATAAATCAGTCAGTAATTCAATTTAATTTCCAATTAGTCTAATCATTTTTTAGTGAAAAAAATAGAATAGAAGAGAATAATCTATATATGAATTTCTATTCATCTCTGATAGTCCTCCTGTGTGTGTTACCCCTCTGAATTGTCGAATTAATTAGACCGGAATTGGCATGTTAAAATTTTTTCTTGAAAGTAATACTTTTAATTTAATGAAATTATCAATTTCTTCATCAAAAATCAAATGCAAAAAATGATTATTATAGTGCATTAGAAAAGCCTGGATTCTATTAGATCCAAGGCTTTTTTGATTGCTGATAAGGTCAATTATGTTAACTAGATTTGTATAGGGTATTCATGTGATATTTGAGATCTTTTTCAACTAGCGTGGACATACATATTAAACAATTAGTAAAATGTTCCATTTGGAGGGAGAAATTTGAAAAATAGAAATTTTATAATATTGGGGACTGTATTGACCTTCATTGGCTTTTTCATATTTTTTTATTATCAACCTTTTAATGAACCAGTAGAAACTGAAGATTATAATGCTAAAGCATTGAAAGGGATCGAACAGTTTTCAGAAACCCTAGATAAAGCTATTCTTTTTGCTGAGATAGGACATCGGCTGCACGAAAAAGGCTATGAGTTTGGCATGGAATATGATGTTTTGTCTGAGAAGAACATTGAGGTAATAATAAAACTACCTAACAAACAAGTTGTAGAAGAAAATGACAACGAAATAAAACAAGTGGTTAACAGGGTAATTGATGAAAATAGTTTTGACCTAGACGTATTTAATGTTCAGGTCAAAACTTATACAGAATCCGATTAGTTAATTAAGGATAGCAGTAAAAAGGGATCTTCGATCAAAGATCCTTTTTTACTGTTTATAATCGGCTTTATGTTAACTAGATTTTTATAGCATTTTTTACTTGTGATAAAATAGATTGAAAAAGAAGTTGTTCGCAATTCCTTTAACCTTGTAATGGCTTGATTAGGAACGGGGTTTTGGACTTTTCTTATTGGGCTGGCTCTTGTTGAAGAAAACATTCATAGAAATAAAGAAGCTGGGTCAAGAAAAACTTGCCTCGGCATTCTTGCGTTTCGTGAAGACAGCGTTCTACCTATCGAAAAGGGGAAGGAAAATTTCTTGAATGATTTTCCATTTTTTTTGAGGCAAATAGAAAAAGAAATCCTACAACAAGAACACAAACACCGATATAAAATGCACTAGGTAAGAGCCAATCAAAGCAACTATGAAGAGAAAATTAAATCTTTAATCTCAATCCAGAACACCAACCAAGAGATAGTGGCATAGGTAATAATAAGTCTTATTGTAAAAGCATCTGGAAGAAAAGAGAGACTAATTCAAAAGGTTTGAAGGATGACTAATTTAAATCAGTTTCTTCTTTTGTGCTCATTCTGGTACTACACAATAATCAGAAAGAAATATATTTTTTATTTGATCCGTTTAGGAAATTACTACTTCAATACTAATTTATTTTTATATGCATAAGAGATTGATAGTTTGATGAAAGAAATCACTGGACAAAATACGTTAATCCAAATATGTAATAAATAGTAACATTGCCGTTACCTTCTTCAATAAAAGGGCGCAATTCTTAATTAAGAAGGCGACCTTTTTGAATAGGACCAGATTGTTTAAGATCGGCAGGTATTTTTGTGTTGGGCTTGTACGAGTTTGATTAAATATTCTTAGTTTGGACTCGATTCTGATAAGATGGGGATACGTAAAGAATTGGTATTTAAATTATGAGGAGGCATCAGCAATTTATGAAACCACGAATTACTGTAATTACATTGGGTGTAGATGATTTGGAAAGGTCGTTAGAATTCTATCGAGACGGACTGGGGTTTCCGACAGAAGGTATAGTTGGTAAAGAATTTGAGCATGGTGCCGTTGCCTTTTTCGACTTACAAGCAGGTTCAAAGCTTGCAATTTGGAATCGCAAAGATATAGCTCATGAGGCAAAGGTTCCTTATACTGCATCAAGTCCTACCGAATTTACTATCGGTCACAATGTAGGTAGTAAAGAAGAGGTTGATAACGTAATGGAACAGGCGAAAAAAGCGGGTGCTATTATAACTGACCCGGCACACGACACATTTTGGGGAGGATACTCTGCCCACTTTCAAGACCCAGATGGCCATCTGTGGGAAGTAGTCTGGAATCCACAGTGGGAAATCGAGGAATAACTTCAACTTGTGGCCGTTGACATTTTAGGCATTTCGATCAACGAGCTGCTCAAGGAGTCTTCAACAATAGGGCGCGATGCTTTAATAAGGGGCATCGCCTTTATAATTTAACAAATGTGCAGATTGGCAGCATAATAATGGGGTAATATGGTATTGATTAAATGATATGAAAATCATTACAGGGGTGTATAAGGTGATCAAAATTCACAACAAATCTGATAAATTAATCATTGTAGTACACGAAATTTATGGAATAAACCAACATATGACAGATTTGTGTGAATTAATATCAGAACAAAATTTTGATGTCATTTGTCCAAATTTATTAGACCAAGAGATACCTTTTAACTATTCTCAAGAGGAAAAAGCTTATCGTAATTTTATGGATAGTGTAGGTTTCACTAACGCATTACATAAAGTGAAAAATATTATATTAGATAATCAAGATGAGTACTTAAAAATATTTATAATTGGATTTAGTGTAGGGGCAACTGTTGCTTGGTTGTGTAGTGAGGAAGAATGTGTCGATGGTATTGTCGGATACTATGGTTCACGTATTAGAGACTATGTAAATATATCTCCAAAATGTCCAATATTGCTATTTTTCCCGAAAGTAGAAAAATCATTTAATGTTGACGAACTAATTTCAACATTAGATAAAAAGAATATAGATGTACATATATGTAAGGGGCAACACGGATTTAGTGATCCATACTCACCTAAATACAATGTAGAATCAGCACAAAATACATTTAGAGAAACATTAAACTTTATTAAAACTAACTGAGTTGTTTTATTCCGCAATCGGGTGCTTTTCTTCAATAAGACTTTACAATGATCTTCAACAATCGGGTGCGTTTATTTAGGAACGCGTTTTTTTTACTTAAAGAAGCAATTTAGTTTTAGCAAAAAATGTTAATATAGAAGTGAACTTGATTAAGGTGATTTTATGCTCGGAACATTTTTTAGTTATTTTGTTATCTTTTTTATTATTGCAAGGCTTGTTAGCCTCACAAGTAAAATTAACTGGATGCCTACATTAAAAACAACTTCAAAACACGATGTAGTGTCAGCAGTAATTTTTTCTTTGGTTGTGATTGGGTTAAATTTTTATTGGATAAAACACCCCTTCCTTATTGAAGGGCGCAATTCTACACAAGTACTATAGACTTTGATGGGAGGGGAATTTTTGGAGCTTTGGGATCTGTATGATAAAAATAGAATAAAAACAGGTAGAATTCATAAACGTGGAACTCCTTTAGCTGAAGGGGATTACCATATAGTAGTTCATGTATGGATTAGGAATAATAAAGATGAAATTCTTTTGACAAAACGTCATCAAGATAAGACTCATCCAAATTTATGGGAATGTACGGGAGGATCTATCTTAGTAGGTGAGGATAGCATGGAAGGTGCTCTACGCGAAGTAAAAGAAGAAATAGGGATTAGCTTATTAAGATCTAATGGAAAGTTAGCAAAAAGCGAACGGCGAGATATATATAATAATTTCTGTGATGTTTGGTTATTTGATCAAAGCTTTGAAATCTCAGAAACGAAGCTTCAGCAAGATGAGGTAAGTGATATTAAGTGGGTAACCAGATCTGAACTTGATAATATATATAGCTCAAATCTGTTAGTACCAACCCTTAGTTATTATAATAAAATCTTCCAATAAATAGAGATATACTCATCAATCTAAAGCTCTTCAACAAACGGGCGCGTTTATTTTAGGAACGCGTCTGTTTCTTGTATAGGGCCAGTTTGTTGATGGCAGGAAAATAGGTATATTAAAACGAATTTCAATATATAACGATTCAAGTAAGAAGGTATATTATGCTGAATATTTTAACTCTCATTTCAAGTTATTTAATTGGTTCAATCTCATTTGCTTTAGTTATCGGAAAGATGTTCTATAAAACAGATATTCGGGGCTATGGGAGTGGGAATCTTGGAGCAACTAATACTTTTAGGGTTTTGGGAAAAAAAGCAGGTTTAATTGTCGCAATTTCTGATTTATTAAAAGGTACTGTTGCTTGTTTGCTCCCCCAAATGTTAAGTGCTACCGTTAATCCTATTATCTGTGGTTTATTAGCCATATTAGGACACGTATTTCCTATTTTTGCTGGTTTTAAAGGTGGAAAGGCTGTTGCGACTTCAACAGGAGTTTTCTTATTTTTGACTCCTTTAGGTACTTTAGTAGGCTTTGTAGTGTTTCTTTTGACGTTGATAATTTCTAAATATGTATCACTTAGCTCAATTTTAGCTGGAATATCAATATTCATTTACAGTTTAATATTTGAAGAAAAAATTATCATAGCACTTTCGTTATTTATTAGCGTGTTTGTAATAATTCTACACCGGCAAAATATAAAAAGAATTCTAAACGGAACTGAAAACAAAATAGGTAAAAAAAAATAATTATTTGCTGAAAATTTGAATTTTATCTTCAACAATAGGGTTTCTATTCTTATTTGGTTCATATCTTAACACCTATTCTGAACTTCAACGAAATGAATGGAAAAAGAACTCTGATAATAAAGGGAAATTATACACCAAAGGGTTATTTAAATACTCCATGCATATTAATTACTTTGGAGATCTGGTTTGGGTAGCAGCTTTGGCCTTATTTACCAGAACACCTTGGGCGATGAGCATACCGATAATTTTGTTCTGCTTGTTTGCTTTTTATAACATACCAATTTTAGATAAGTACTTGTCAGAAAAATACGCAAGTCAATTTGGCAACTATAGAAGGGTTACCAAGAAATTCATTCCATTTATTTACTGAATATTATTTCCTTAGAACCTTTGCAAGTACCATTCAATTTGTTCAATTAAAGGGCGCTTATCCAGAAC
>JBNJJO010000066.1:0-16686 GCA_051750265.1 Bacillota bacterium
ACATAATAATAAAAAAAGTAAAAAGGCATGATAGATATTCAAGAAGCGCGCCCAATACAAAAAGAACGCCTTCTTTAAGAATGGCGTCCTTTTAATGGAAGATCGTTGAACAATATTCTAAGATTTATAGCAGCTTAAGATATTGCAGAAAAGCACCCAGTAGCTCAATAACAATTTAAGTTTTTACTTAAATAATTTAGGACTATTTCAATTCGTTCCTGGACTGTGTAATCTCCTTCAATCCTCAATACTGGACAAGTTAAGTCTGACATCCGATGTTCGTGCAATGTTTTACTTCTAACTTCCATCCCTGCCTCATCATATAAGGAAGCCCACTCTAAAAATGCCTTTGATTGCTCGTATTTGCTACCACCAGTAATATTTCATTACCATATCTTTGAAACTCCCTTTGTTGTAACCTTTCAAGTCTTATATTTTTAAGTATCCATAAAAATATAACCAAGTCAAAATAGGATTTAAAGCTGTCACCCCAGCCGCATAACGCTCCCGAAAGAATAGCCCGTTTGTGAAATAAGAAAAGCTTATTTCGTTGTATGTCTATTTTTTAAGATATAGCTTGTTCTAACAAGTTACCTAACCTTATAGAGAATCTAAGAATTTGCTTTATTAAACAGGTAGTCATTATTGGTTATTTTAGCAATCCCCACTTAAGTTACTATTCTAGACAATTACTTTTAAGCTGTTCTCTTTTTTCGAATGTTAGATTATATTCCTCATGTAAGTAACTGTCAAAATCCCCATAAATCTGTTCAATCTTTTTAAAAACAGCTTCTAAATATACTTCTTTCGCTGCCATCATTCCCTCAAATTTTTTAATATCTTCAGCTGATAAAAAAGTTGACACTTTCATCTTGATACCTTCATTGAAATCTTTTAATGTTTCGTTTGTTATTAAATAATCTTCCATAACTGTTTCTTTCGGAACACCTAAAGTTAGTAAAATTAAAGCTGCTCCTACGCCTGTACGATCTTTCCCTGCTGCACAATGATGCACTAATCCTAAATGATCTGGATTTTGTATAATCTCCATTAGTCTTTTATATGAAGCATTATTAATTGCCATCTTAGAATAAAAGTCGGTAAGCATATTACCATTCATTTGCTTAAAAAAATCACTTTTTACTAGTTCTTCTATTGAATGGACAGGCGAATGTTGTTCAGCTTCTAACGCTGGTTTTCTTTCATTTAGTACATTTGCAATAATAGGATCTGGATTTAATTTAGCCTCATTTTCATCACGATAATCAAAAATGTATTTAATTCCAAGTGTTTTAAAAAGTTCTAAATCCTTCTCGGTTATTCCAGTTAGCTCAGCTGAGCGATAAAACAAACCACGCTTCACACTTCTACCATCAGTTGTCTTATAGCCTCCCATGTCACGGAAATTTCGGATACCTTCAAAAGATATGACTCGGTTTGATGATTCACTATTCGCACTTCTATTTTCAACTATCATTATTATCCCTCCACTAATAAATTCACTCAACTTGTATACAAGTTGAGTACAAGTTAATCTAAAAAAATTTATAATCCTTCTTAATTGGCCGTACTTGCCACTTGATACATTTCGTGCTCTTTACCTTCATATAAATATTGAATCATCTCATCTGTTAACTCACTCGTTTTTCCATCGAAAACTACTTTTCCAGCTTTTATTGCAACAATTCTTGTCGCGTATTTTTTTGCAACATCTACCTGGTGAAGATTCACTAAACAAGCAATTCCTTGCCCGGTGCAGTTTTGATAGATAGCATCCATTACAATGGAAGATGATTTCGGATCTAATGAAGCAATTGGTTCATCAGCAAGAATTAGTTCAGGCTTCTGGGCTAAAGCTCGACAAACTCCTACCCTTTGTTTTTGACCACCAGAGAGTTCATCAGCACGTTTATATATTTCTTTTTCTAGACCTACCTTCTTAAGTAGACCAATAGCTTCAATTTTATTCTCTTCACTATATTTATTAAAAACTCCTGCTAGTGAACCCATATACCCTAATCTGCCATGTAATACATTCTCTAATACACTTAATCTATATACAAGATTATAATGTTGGAAAATCATACCCATATTTGCCCTGATTTTACGAAGATCTTTTTTTGAAGCTGAGTCTACTCTTTGGCCTAAAAATTCTATACTTCCTTTTGAAGGAGTGATAAGGCGATTGATGCAGCGTAGAAGCGTTGATTTCCCTGCACCACTTGGACCAATAACAGCAATAAATTCTCCCTGTTTCACCTCTAAATTTATCCCATTCAAAGCAATCGTTTCTCCATTATATTGTTTTACTAAATTATTAACTTTCAGAATGGTTTTCAATCTCTTTTCCCTCCCATAAAATTCGTATTAAACAGATATACATTTTCGGATTTGATTAGATGCAAATTCCATTAAAATCATCGTCGAAAAAACAATCAGAATTCCTAAGCTTAAATGATTAAAATCATAAAATGAGATATAGCCTTGTATTAATAAACCAATACCCCCAGCGCCAACCATTCCAAGGATGACAGATTCTGCTACATTCATTTCAAATCGAAATGCTGTTATTGCTAAAAAGTTCGTAAACAATGTTGGAACTAAGCCTCTAAAAACAATATGCCACCATGTAGCACCAACGGATTGCATAGCTTCAATCGTTTCTTCTCCTACTTCTTCTATTTGAGCAGAAAATGATTTAACTAGGAAAGAGGTAGTAGGGAAAATAAGCCCTAAAACACCTGCCATTGAACCAAATCCTAGACTTGCTACAGCGATTAATACCCAAACTGTAGATGGTATAGCCCGAATAATCATAAATGTAAAGCGTAAAACCATTCCAATATAACGGTTCGGTGTCATATTTCGTGCCGCTATAAAGGCTAGTACTACTGAAATTACCACACCAAATACTAAACTCAAAAAGGCCACAACAAGGGATACAATCATTTCTCTTGATAATTCTGCAAAATTAACAAACGAGATTTGGGACATTTGGGATAATACTGTTGGAATTCTACTTAAACCATCTTGAAATTGAATAATACTTATATCCAGTTGCGTTAAACAAAAAAAGAACAGAACTAATACTGTAGAAAAAAAGATTCGTTGCTGACGCTGGGTTTGTTTATGAGCAATTGGAATTCTTTTCTTTTGATACATTGGATTTTTATCAATAGCGATTGAATTGGAAATCGGCATTTGATTTTTTGACATTTAGATTAATCTCTCCCTTACCCGATGTGTAACATATTCCACCATTAAGATAAGGACTACCATGATCGCAATAGCCGTAGAGGTTTTACTGTATTGGAATAGGTCCATCGTCTGTTTTATAATACTGCCTAATCCACCTGCTCCTACTAATCCAAGGATAGCAGATGCACGGATATTGATTTCAAACATAAATAGCGACCAAGAATAGAAGCTTGGGAGAAACTGTGGAATGATGGCATGTTTTAATTTTTGAAGATAACTCGCACCACAAGCATCCAAGGCTTCCCCGACCTCTTTATCTAACTCTTCAATAGCTTCAGCATATACACGGGATAAAAAGCTTGTCCCGAACAACACTAATGCAAACAGACCCGGCATAGTTCCTACACCAAATATCACAACCAACATAGAAGCCCAAACAAGGAAAGGGATATTCCTTAGGAAGGAAATCCCACTTCTAAAAACGATACGAAAGACTGGGTGAGGGGTTGTATTATGAGCCATTAAGAAACCAATAACAATTCCAAACAAGGAAGAAAAGCATGTCGCAATTACAGCAAAGATAATCGTATCTACTACTGGCCCAATATAAGTTTTAATGTCCGAAATGTTTGGTGGAAAGAAATCTGTAAATAAAAACTGTATAAATGTTGGTAAGCTTTGAACTAATTCAATAGGATTCATTTTCACAAACCAAATCGAAAAAGCAAATAACACAATGAATAATATGAAAGAGAATGTACGTTTCATCTTTTTCATTTCAACTTTTGTTAAAGCATTTTTAGTAGTATTCATGTGATAATACTCCCCTAGTTTTCAAGTAATTGTTCAGGACTTAAATTCATTAATTTTGCAATATCTCGAATTTGATCAAAATCAGTATCAGTAGCATCAATAAATTTAGCATCCTCAGTTCCTACAATGCTATTAAAATAGTTAGGATCGTTGTAACTTAATAAAAACTCCTTAACAGTATCTTTTACTTCTTTATCGATATTCCCTCTAATACTAAAAGCACCCCCTGCTGAAATCGATTCTGATTCAGCAATAACTTTGTATGATCCTTTTTCAATAATCCCTTTCTGTTCTAACATAGAAGGCATCATTGCCGAGACACCTGCTGCATCATATTGTCCACGAACTACGCCAAGAAGTGCTTTATCATGACCTCCCGCAAATTGAACACTCTTAAAAAATGCACCATCTTTTTCAAGCTTCTCAGCCTCAATTCCTAACTCTTTTACAATCGTAGCTTTCGGCAATAAGTGGCCAGTTGTAGAAACCGGATCGGCAAACCCCATTGTTTTTCCTTCCAAATCAGCAATCGTTTGGATATCTGAATCCTTTGGTACAACAATAACGGAAGCTGGTTTACCTTCTAAAGCTTGTAAGCTAAGACTTGCAATCACTTCTGCATTCGCTCTTTCTTCAGCTACAATATAAGAAAACGGACCGTACATGGCTAAATCAGCTTTATCGTTTTTCATCGCCTCAATCGCAGCATTGTAACTATTTGCTTGGTAAGCTTCTACTTCCATTCCTAGCTTTTCTGATAATTTCTTTTCAAAATCACCATATGTTTTTTGCATTTGTTCATCTGTTTCTTGAGGTAAGTAAGCAATAACAAATTTGTCCATTTCTTTTGATGAACTTGTACTAGAACATGCTGATAAAACTCCTAATACTAATAAACCAATAATAAGAGTAGAAATTAGCTTTTTCATGATTTTCCTCCTAAGGTAGAGTAAATTAATTCTTGTATACAAGATGAATACAAAATTCATTTTAATTGATGAATGTAAACATAATATTAAGAATTATTAAACTTAATAATAAGAAATTATTAAGTTCATAGAATTTTCTTTACACACTCTATTAACCTTGCAGGGGCATAATCGTTCTTGTAATATAGTTACATATAAAGTCTGAAAGGAATTGGAAATATATGTCCTCTACTTCACTAGTTGAAATTGCTTATAAAACGATCCGTTATGATATTATTAATGCCCAATATATGCCTGGCACCCTCTTATCAGAGAATGAACTCGCTGTAAAACTCAACATGAGTCGTACACCCATTAGAGGGGCAATTTCACGACTTGAATCTGAAGGGTTTGTTTCTTCTTTATCCAAAAGGGGAATTCTAGTTAAGGAAATTTCTTTGAAAGAGTTAATAGATTTATTTGAGGTAATTTTCTTCTTGCAGTCCTATTCTATAGATGCTGTAATTGAAAAAAGATGTGCTTTTGATTTAAAAGAGCTACAGAGCCATTTACAAGAACAAATAGACGCAGAAAACCGTGATGATTATCATACATATGTAAATTTTTCTATACTATTTACTCAAAGTATGGTTTCTTCATCGAAAAATAACTTAATGATAAAGATGTTAGACTCAGTAAAAGATAAAATTATTCAAATGGCTATTGTTAATTGGAAGCAAACACCTACACAAAAACATTATTCTGCCAATGAAACAAATAAAAAGATTTTAGAAGCAGTCGAAAGCGAGGACTATGAGAAGGTTAGGACAATCATTAAAGAGATGTATCTTGTAAATCGGGAAAGAATGATTAACATTGGGAGCATTTAAAGACTAATGTATAACAATAAAGTTGTTTTATTTGAAGGAAAACTACTAGAAAATCCTCTAGAAGATTGAATTAATTTGGTCCATATTCATTAACCCTTGATTTACCAATGCAAGATTGATTCAAAGATAGGTTCAAATTTTTTTTAGAGCCTGGTACATTTGAAACTCAACCATTTATGGGTGCTAATTTACAATATTTATTATTTTGAAGTTCCTCTTCTCAACTTTTCTTTAACCCAACTGATCTACTAGTTTAAAATTCGAATTGCAGGATATTTACACACAACTCTATATTTACCTTCTCTTATTCAATAAAATGGCCCTTAAATGGAAAATGGGCACTTATCCTTGTTCCAGTAGCGCCCGTTTGTTGAAGAAAATAGCCTATTCCAGTAAAGAACTTTATTGTGAAGTAAATAACTTTTTTGTCATGGCACAACACGCACAAAAAAAAGAGCCAACAAGTTGTTGACACTTCTTTGGTAATTAAAAAGTCGGAGCTAAATCTTTTGCTCGTGCAATAGCATTTTCTTTAATTTCTTGTGCTTTATCAGGCATTGCAGCATGTCCTTCAACGAATAAACCTTCAAAAGAAGGAACTCCGAAGAATTGCATCATGATATTTAGATATCGGTGACCCATTTCCATTTCAGCTGCTGGTCCTTCGGAATAAATACCACCGCGAGCTTGAATATGTAAGGCTTTCTTATCAGTTAAAAGGCCAACTGGACCTTGTTCAGTGTATTTAAATGTTTTACCAGCAACAGAAACGGAATCAATATATGCTTTCAATACTGGTGGGAATGAAAAATTCCATAAAGGTGTTACAAATATATATTTATCGGCAGCTATAAATTGCTCACATAACTCTGAGAGTCGACCAACTTTTGATTTCTCTTCCGACGAAAGTTCTTCAAATCCCTTTCCAGATTGAAGTTTCCCCCAACCACTAAAAACATCCACATCAATTTCAGGAATATTTTCTTTATAAAGGTCAATATTTACAATTTCATGGCTAGGATTTACTTCTTTATAAGTTTCAATAAATGCTTTTCCAACAGCCATACTGTAAGATTGAGTGTCATCATGAGGATGAGCTGTGATGTACA
This sequence comes from Bacillota bacterium, assembly GCA_051750265.1. Classification (GTDB taxonomy): domain Bacteria; phylum Bacillota; class Bacilli; order Bacillales; family Bacillaceae; genus Metabacillus. The sequence goes on from JBNJJO010000066.1 coordinate 6,919, forward strand.
ATACCTTTGTCATTCTGTATCTTTCCTTCCCTTTTACATATTTGAACATTCTAGTTTGTGTAAGAAATTTAACATTTATACAATTACCTCGAACTAAAATATCTTTAATTTAATGTAATTATATATTGTACTTTCTTGTTTATCAAACAATATGCTTTTTTATCAATCAAAAAGGAGTTTGTCTCTATAATAAGACAACCCCCTATACTCTCAAGTATTCATAATTACTAAAGGATTACTGCTAATAGTAACTCCCCTTTTAATCTGGCCCTAAAATGTAAAAGAAGTACTTTCCTTCCTACAGGAAAGCGCCCTATTCTTGAATAAAAGACAGCCTATATTAGCTGGTACTAGATAAATGGAAATAAAGATAATTTTTAACAAACCTTTTTATAAAAAACAAGCGTTGTATTATCATAAGACGCACTTCTTATTTAGAGGGCCCTGCAAAAGTGGTAGTTTTCGAAAAATGAATGATTTTAGGGGGTACAAAAAATGTCTCCCTATATGCCAAACGAGCCTTAGAAACGATTCTGAAGGCTCGTTTTTCTTTTACCATTTTTCAATTTAAAAAAATTGTACTTTTGCAGTACCCTCTATTTAGGAATGGCGCCGTTTAAACAGGAGTAAGTTCAAAAGACCATATAGCTGTCGAGGACTCTCGCGAATCACTATCATTCCCGTTTTTCCCTTTAACGAAATACAGGGACTCCGCTCATGATTTATGAGACATCCGCTTTTAAGAAACCAAAAGGACTAAATTAATTCTTTCAGATGAATTTTCCCATCATAGGGAATAATTTCTTCTCCTTTTTCCACTCGATGAAGGAAATTTGGATTGGCAAGTAACGGACGTCCAAAAGCAGCGATATCAATCGTTCCTCCTGCTATTGCTTGTTCAGCAGTTTCAGCATTTAAATCTCCGACTCCGACAATAACTCCATCCCAATATTTACGGACGAGCTGATGCATTGTTTTTCCATCGGCAATTGTTTTGGTAAATTCCATGGTGGACGGATGAATCATTGTCATACCAACCTCTTTGAAAGCTTCAATAAAAGTTTGAATAGCTTCTTCCGGGTCTTCCCACATGTAATCCGGCTGGTCAATTTTTAACGCTGAAAATCGAATAAGTGTACGATTAGCTCCCACTGCATCAATAACTTCCTTTAAGACTTCTTTCATAAATGTTAGTCTGCCTGCAAGATTTCCTCCGTATCTATCTGTCCGATGATTGGAAACATCTGAATTAAATTGATCAATTAAATATCCGTGGGCACCGTGCACTTCAACTCCGTCAAAACCTGCTTCAATCGCATTTATTGCAGCTTGTGCATATTGGCCGATGACTTCTTTAATATCGTCGATACTCATTTCTTCAGGTATATCAAAAGGTTTTCCAAATCGAGATACTTTTCCTTCCGCTCGTATAGCTGATGGTGCCTGTGGTGGTAGATTGCCAGCAATCTCATGATGACTTGCTCTTCCAACATGCCAAATTTGTGCGATGATCGTTCCACCTTCTCGGTGCACCACTGCTGTTACCTTTTTCCACGCATTAATTTGTTCTTGAGTATACAGCCCCGGAACGCCAGGATTACCTTTTGCGCGAGGACTAATGACTATGCCTTCAGTAATAATCAGACCAATTCCATCCGATGCACGTCGACGGTAATATTCCACGACATCTTCACCAACAACTCCTGTTTGAGCATCAGCAAAACAGCGTGTCATTGGTGCCATGGCTGTTCTTGTACGCAACTTCCACTCACCTATAGTTACAGGTTCAAAAAGCTTACTGATCATCGTATGTTCCATTATGCTTTCCTCCTGATTATTCTTATTTATTTTCACCAGCTAACTTTAAGTAATAGCTGTGTTACCTAGGATAAAGATATTTAGCAAAAATTACAAATTATATACTCACTAAAAAAAGCTGGTGCTCAGATTAAAAAATGTTTTAGAACAAAGATACTGTCATTGTTAGATTTTTGCATTTACTTTTATGTATGTTTCATCCGTTCTTCAGGAGTCATTCGTTTACTTATATAACGCCGGATTCTCTTGTCCAACTCAGGACCATATTGATGAACCCAACGCATAATCATTGTGTGGGCAAATGATGAATTTCTGGTTTAAGATTTCTGTTATCGTTCTTCTTCAACTCCTACTCCGTTAGCGAAATGAAAAATACCACAGTATCAAAGACTGTGGTAGGGTAAAATTATATACTTTCTTATCTTTCAAAAAAGGGCTTCCCGTAGCAAGCCCCCTGTTTAGTCATTAGCCTTATTCCATTATCTGGCCCTTTAATGGAGTAACATGACAGGGGTTGAATTTGTCCACGGTTTACGTCATGTGGGAACAACGCCTTTTTCCAACTTTTTAATGATTTTTCCAGTAATGATTTCATAAACGCTTTTAGCCATTGTGTCGACCTTGCTGTGTTCCTCCAATTATCGTTCTATCTTCTCAATAAGCATACCAGGGATTGAGATATTTCCACCCATAGTAGATTCATAGGTTAGTAAACCGCTTGATATACCCATAACTGTAATAATGTCATCTTCTAAAACCCTAGATTCTACAATATGAGATTCAAATTCTCCAAAAAGTATAGTGTCATAGTTCTCGCCAACTGCAAATCTGATTTGAGTTGTGCCATCACCTTCCATTACTTGAACAACTTTACCGCGGAATTTAACTTTCTCACCAATATAGTCATCAGGAGTTCTTGCTAATTGATCATAGGTAATTCCAGTTTCATAACCTTTCTTTTCTTTTTCTTCTGCTAATCTCTTAGCTTCGGCTTCAGCCTTTGCTTTAGCTTCTGCAGCTGCTTTTTCCTCAGCTTCTTTCTTTGCTTTAGCAGCTTCTTCTTTTTTCTTTAGTTCAGCTTCTTTTTCTTTGCGTTCTTGCTCAGCTAATTTGAAAAATGGCTCAGCTTCTTTTACTTTAGTTGCAAGTTTGTCATTTTCAGAAGAAAGGGTATTAGCCGTATCCTGTAGTTCTGTGAATTCACTATTGAGATTATTGTAATCATCAACAAGAGAATCTAATTCGTCCTGTGATGGACCGAAGGAACTTCCAATAAACAATGCAATAAGTGCAACTACAATATATCTCCAATGTCTTTTACTAAATGATACAACTGTTTTCATGTGCAATCTTCCCCCATTAAATTTATATTTAGTTTATATTTCTAATAATAACTCAAAAAGTACTAATAACAATGCAGAATATAGAGATAAATAGTTCTAAAGTTTGATTAATTTTAATTTCCTACAAATAAAAGGAGTTATATTAGCCCCTTTTTACTGTTAAAACAATAGTTTTATCTATACATTTTCCGACAAAGCCGAGATCTTGGAATCTTATATGGGGTAGCGTCAGGATTTTGACAATTTACATCGATAAGACAGAAACTCTTGTATCAATAGGGTTTAATCTATTGGGACTTAACCGATTTTACGTCAAATAAAGCTTGCTAGTGTCTCGTATGACTTGTCTCAAAAGTCTTATCGTTGTTAAATCCTTCATTTTTAACGTTGCAAACAGCTTAACGTTGTAAATCCGCATTTTCGGGACTATAATCAATAAATAGGAAGGGTGTGGTAAAAAATGAGTGAAAATAAATGGGTATTTATACTGTTGATACTCATAATGTTAAGCATCACTACACAAGCTTATGCAGATGTTCGTGTTAAAGGTCATTTCAGAAAAGATGGTACGTATGTAAAGCCACACTATAGAAGTGATCCTGATGGTAACTATTTTAACAATTGGTCAACATACGGAAACATAAACCCATATACAGGGGAAGAAGGTACAAAACGCTACCCGGAATACAATTTTTCTCCATATACTTACAACCTATTTTCATACTGGAGTAATGAAAACTCCGATGATAATTCCAACTTCTTCGTAGAAAACTATTATGACCATAATACAATTGTTGATACTTCCATAGGAAACTCTGAAAATACAAATACCACTCCTTTAGAATCATCCGAAAATATCAATATCGCTGATAGTTACATAAACTCGTACGATACCGCTGATGAAATAGAAGCAAAGACTTTGATTGTTCAATATTTTAACTACGTAAATAGACGTGCATACAGACTAGCTTATGATTGTTGGGGTACTGATTGGCAATCTCGACATCCTTATGGAGCCTTTGAGGACGGATACGTAGATGTGATAAATCAAATTATGTATATCAACGCCACGTCTAACGAGAAAGGAATAACGTTAGACGTAACCATTATAGCAAAAGAGGGCTGGGAGCAAATAAAACACCAATATCATATCGTTTATAATGTTCAAAAGATAGAGGATAAATGGAAAATGATAAATGGTAAAGGTAAACTTGTTTGGTAACTAAAATTACTTAAGTAAAGGTCGCTTTTCCAAGGAGCCTTTAAAGGGATGGTTTGCCCGTGTTTTTGGTAAATAAGGGGGAAAATTAATGCGTAAAATTATCTTTTTCACAATGCTCACTTTAATCTTATTAACTGGATGTAGTGGACCTGTTAAAACAGAAATAGCCGATTCAATAGAAAACAAACTAAACGAGGATAAAGAAATTGCAAAATATATAACAGATTCAATACAGATAACTCACAGTACTTCTGCGCAAAGTGGTGGCTATAAATATATAAACTTCGATGTAAACTCTGAAGTGAATTCCAATTTTATCAACCTGTCGGATGAAGAGAAAAATGACGTTTTATCAAAGATGGCAAGTATCATTGAAAAAAATACAGATTTTGGATTTGATTTTGATTGTGGTGACAAGAAGATTTGCGCCTTTAATGATATTGAACTTACTAATAATAAGGATACTTATTCTTATGAAAGCCTTGATTTGGATGGTGATTTAATAATGAATCACAACGGAGAAGAAGTATATCCACTTGAAGAAGAAACTGTCACAACTACACCTAGTGAAAGTGACGATATTCAATCTAATAGTAATCCAACATTAGACAAAGAAGCTATCCACGCATTTATGGAATATCAATACAACGAAATTACCAATTACGGTGATAGTTATGAACCTGAAATACATGACCCGATGGTGGCTAAACTCGCAAGCGAACGATTCAACATTTCAGAAGAAGAAGCTGGTCAAATCTTTATTGAAATTTCAATGCAACAATAAAAAAGACCCTGATGGTTTAGCCGCCTGTTAGGTAAGTAAATCCATAGCAATGATAAAAGACCGCCTTTTGACGGTCTATTCTTGCGGTTCAAGTTGGTACAATAACCCCTTTTTCTCTATTCCCTTTGTTATTTCTTCAGCAAAAGGCACATCAGGACTTATCATGAAGCGAACGGGCTTATCTAGTTACTCCTGTAAGACCATGAAACTCTTTATCTCTTAAGTACATGCCAGATTTAATTTCAGTTTTGTTGGAACCCGGTTTTGTTTATATTTTTCAAAATTCGGTATAAACTCTCGTTAATTATCGTCTCCTTCAATTTTATATGGTTTTCGCAGAACCCTTTGGATTTCCCAACCTCCCTTCAGAAAGGGAACGCACTATGCTTAATGACTTTTATATTCGACTAGTTAACCTTAACCTTAATTAAACTTAACTACATCTTAACTTCTGATAGTTAGCGTTGATATCCTTAAAGCTTCTTATAGGCAATGAAAAAAGATCTTCGATTAGAAGATCTTTTTTCATTGCTAAAAATCTTATAAAAGAATTCGGTTAAATGCTTGAATTCTTTTTGCTTTAATCCCCTCCGTCATCGCCACCATCTCCAATATCATCATCATCAATGTGGTCAATATCATTATCGTTGTGATCTCCATCGAAAAAATTGTTGATGGTTTCAATAAAAGAGTTCTTTTGTTCTATATCGTCATTTAAGTCGATGGAGTTATTCATAAAGTCCTGAAGTGTAAAAGTTTGTATTGCTTGTTTTCCATTTTTCAGATTTAGTTTGAATAAGAAAGATATAATCAACAATGCTGCAATGATTAAAACGATTAAAATTAACAGAGAAGAAAACCCCCTCCCTTTTTCCTTATTTTGTAAAGATATGTTGAGAAAGAAATAAATAATACCAAGCGTGTATCAAATGAATACTCTATACAAATCCAGTTAACATAATTGACCTTATCAGCAATCAAAAAAGCCTTGGATCTAATAGAATCCAAGGCTTTTCTAATGCACTATAATAATCATTTTACTGCATTTGATTTTTGATGAAGAAATTGATAATTTCATTAAATTAAAAGTATTACTTTCAAGAAAAAATTTTAAGATGCCAATTCCGGTCTAATTAATTCGACAATTCAGAGGGGTAACATACACAGGAGGACTATCAGAGATGAATAGAAATTCATATATAGATTATTCTCTACTATTCTATTTTTTTCACTAAAAAATGATTAGACTAATTGGAAATTAAATTGAATTACTGACTGATTTATAACAGTTAGTAGGAATTATCGTACTTTTTATTTTTGCTTAATCATATACCCTATTCACCTTCGAATGTTATCGGCATTGAAAAAGGATCTTCGATTCGAAGATCCTTTGGCTACTTCTTTCACTAAAGCACCCGTTTAAATAAGATAAAGTGAAAAATCGTTCCTGTTATTTATTCCTCAATTAAAGATAATATCTGAGGCAAAAATGTGTTTAACTTTTCTATTTCAATCCCATTATAAAAATGATTTACGATTTCTTTATAATCTTTGCCTTCTAGTGCCATACCGTTAGCACCGTCCTGGCTCATTCCAACTCCATGCCCTCGACCCTTAGTTTCAATCGTTATTTGTTCGCCCTGTCGTTGCCACTGAAAATCAGAAGACTCTAATTCTAATTTTTCTCTAATTTCTCTACCACTAAACTCTTTTCCGTCGACAACAACTTTAGCTACACGTCCACCTTCTGTTCTTTCACTAATTACTCCAATTGAGCCTTCTTCTGGCAAAACAATACCTAGAGTATCTTCAAATTCATTTAAACTAATGACTTTAGTAGAACTAAATCGTGGAGATAATTGATCCCAAGAGCTGTTAACACTTCTCAAATAAGGAGCTTGAACATCAGTTCCCCAATAGTCCTCTGCATTTTCAGTAAAACCGTTACTAGTTGAGAAAAAGGGAGCATCAATTGGATTATTATTAAATGTTAAAATCTTCCCTTGTGTTGAAAGAACTGCCTCTTTAACTCTTTCCATATAAATGTTATAATCTGCACCCCACATTTTTTTTAGCTCTTCTTGATTTTTGTAAACTTGGTGCGTTTTTGTATCCGTCACTATTGCACCTTCTATTAATGGAGCACCTTCTGTTAGTGCCATTTCTCTTAGGTGCAAAATATGTTTTATAATATAAGTTCGTGCTATTAACGCTTGAGCTTTTAAGGCTTCCATCTCAAAGGTTGGATCCATTTGTGTAGCAACTACACCCATGACATATCTCTCCAATGGGACGTCTTCTATTTGTTCAGATTCTTCACGGAAAACTGAAATCTTAATGTTTTCCTCCTGTAAAGTTTCTTCAGTTTCATCTAAAACATCGTTAATTATCTCTGATAATATCTCTGTACTTCTATATTCCTCTTCTAAGGTGTTCTCTACACCACCTATTTCAACTAAAAGCGAGTTTCCAAATAAGTCTTGATTATAGGTGTTATTCGTTTCTTTCCCCATAGTCCTAATACCACTTGAAATTCCAGGGTATTTTTCTTCTAATTTATTATGAAATAGTTCTGCTATATATCTATTCTCTTCATATTTACTGCTAAGATGTGAGACCACGAAGGTTATTCGTGAAACACTTTCACCATTAATTTCAATAGTTGATTGGTGACGTTCTCTGCTGTCTCTATGAATATCTAATATTAATTTCAGATTTTTGTTTTTGTTAAGAACATCCTTAATAATTTCTCGCGTTATTTCATACGATTTAGAAAAATTTAATCCTTTGCTTTTAGTGATTTTTTGAATATCGGATTTGTTATGGAGTGACTGGATATTCTTTTCTTGTAAAAACTCATCAAGTTTTTTCCCAACTAAAGTGATATTTTTCTTATCATCTACTACAGCATTCATCGGGTCGTTTTTGATGTTGAGTAATGGGGTGAAAGATTCAGTATTATGTGTATGATAAATAAAAACCGAAGGATTATCATTTGAAATAGGAGTGCTTTCTTTTTTATTCTCAGCGATAGGTGATGTTTCCTTATTAGCTTTTGTAAGAGAAGCCGTTACTTGACTAACCGAATCTGCAATATATTGCGTTCCACCAAAAAAAGATATCCAAGCAACCATTACAAGTGCAGCAACAATACCTGACAAGCAATAAGAAAGTTTTATTGCTTTGTGTTTTTTATTGTATCTTCTGGCTTCTTTGATTAAGTTTAATTTTGTTTGATGTATAAATTCCTCACGTGGTTTCATATCTGAAGAATTTTTAATTACATCAAAAATCTCTTCTTCATTTCGCATTATTAAATACCTCCTCAGAATTAATATGTAATTTCTTTTTTAATACACTTAACGCTCTATGGTAATCCACCTTAACTTTTGACTCCTTACATTCCAATATTTCTGATGTTTCTTTAATTGAAAACTCATTTATTCCTCTAAGAATGATTACTGCTCGATAATTAGGTTTCAATGTAGCAATAGCATCATATAACAGTTTCTTATTTTCATTAATTTGAAGAACTTCGAAAGGTGATTTTTGGTTTGAAGGTATTTGATTTAAAAAGCTTTCTTTAAAAATAGAAAGGAATTTTTTCCTTCTCATTTGGTCTATTGCAACATGCTTTGCGATTGAAAGTATCCACGTTTTTAATTTACTTTGGTTGTTAAAATTAGAATGAGCTTTTAAAACCTTCATGAAAACCTCCTGTGTTAAATCTTCGGCATCATTTCTATTACCGGTAAAACATATTAAAAACTTATAAACATCTGTGTAATAAAGCTCATATATCTCTTCAATTACCTCATCTAATTTCTTGGAGTTTGACAATAATATCCCCCCTTGTTTTTATATGTTCAGTTATTAATCGAATGAGAAGCGAAAAGGTTACAGTTTTTTAAAGGAAAATTTTATAAATGTCCGTTTTCCAATTGATGATATACAAAACTAGTTTACATAATTGATTGTTATCGGCATTGAAAAAGGATCTTCAAACGAAGATCCTTTTAAGAAAAGAGGTAATAGAATTTGCTAGAAAAGTAAGAGAAGCATTTAAAGTATTAAAAGGGTAAAAATATTATTTCAGGGGTACATGTAACATAAACCTTCGAATGTATTTTTACTTAAATAACAACATATAATGTAATTGACATATAGCAATACCTTCAAACGACCACTGTGGAAGGTGGTCGTTTGTTCTTTATCTAATGTGTAGCTTTATTTTCTTATTCAATTATTCTGCCTAGGCGTTGAGATCCTAAAGTATCGCATGAATACTTTATACAAAACTAGTTAACATAATGAGGCATTATCGGTAATAAAAAAGGATCTTCAATTGGTCTTATCCCCGTCAAGTAGACAATTAATAAAAGGTTCACTTATTAGGCAGCCTTAGCTCTATATTCAGTAGGGCTAAGGTTATTTAATTTTTTTTGAAAACGTTTATTATTATAAAACTTAATATAATTTTTTACTGCTTCCTTAACCTCATTCGAACTCTCAAATTGGTATCGGTAAAAACATTCAGTTTTAAAGTGGCTAAAAAAACTCTCCATACATGCGTTATCTAAACAATTTCCTTTTCTAGACAT
>JBNJJO010000067.1:0-16199 GCA_051750265.1 Bacillota bacterium
GAATAAGAGTTGCGCTCTTACTTTTGGAAAAGGGCCTTATTCGTGAAATAGAGAAGGGATTTTTCATAAGAAATCGAACTATGAACTATAAGTTATTCAATTAACGCAGGGTAGGTTATTTCAATTTAGAATTGACAGGAGAAAATGTAATGAAGGTTAATCCATAATTTACGTTATATTGTAAGGTCTGCAATAGAAAAGGATGCGAAAAACTTGTCTGAAGTAAGATTGCAGATAGATGGTGAAACAGAAAATTTAGATAGAGAAAAAGGCGAGGCGTACACAGATGAATCCAGCTTTAAACGAATAATTAAAGATGATACAGAAAGCATCACTAACCTATTTTTAGTTGCTGAAGTTGATGAAAGAATTGTAGGTTTTTCAAGATGTGAAGGGAACAAATTGAAAAGAACTTCTCATAAAGTAGAATTTGGAGTCTGTGTATTAAAAGAGTTTTGGGGATATGCAATAGGAAAAAACTTATTAAAAGAATCTTTACATTGGGCAGATTCAAATGGAATCAAGAAAATAACTTTGTTCTTGAAACCAATGAAAAAGCAACAGGGCTATATAAAAATTATGGTTTTGAAGTGGAAGGTATTTTAATAAAGGACAAAGTTCTATCTGACGGGAATTATTATAATACCGTAATGGGGAGGTTTAATTATTTTTAGAAAAATTTGTCTAATCTATCTTAATTAAAGAAATTGGTCCTATAATAGAATTTAGTGTTTTATATAGACTGCCAGGAATCGAAATTCACCATAAATGAGATATGCAACAAAGCACGTTTCCAGAACCCCAATTCATTGATGAACAAAAAATTTTAAATTAAGGAGAAAATAAATGACCTGGTTAATTTCCACTTTACTTGCCGTGTCTGTCGCTTGGTTAGCTTACATAGTAAAAAAAGAAAAGGCTAAACAAAAAGAAATGAGAAACGACCATTACCAAGAGTTAGCAGCTATTAAAGAATTACAAAAAGCTTCTATGGAAACAGCAGCAGCAACATTCGATGAGAAGGTCACACTTTTGTCTGAATCATACAAACGCGAAATAGAAAAGCTGATGATTGAAAATGAAGATATACGGAAAAATTATAGAAACCAAGGGGAAATAATTACCCATCAAATACTAGAAAATTTTAAATCAGATCTTATTAGAAAAAGAATCATTTCACCTGATGAAATGATTATTATGCCGAACATTTTTATACCGGAAGTAAACGGTAATATCCGGCAGATCGATCACATTGTACTTTACCCAACTGGTATATATGTAATAGAAACAAAAAACTGGAAAGGTCATATAGTAATGGGAATGACAAGAAAGGGCTCCCCAAAATTTTCTTTTTTAGCAGATTTATTAGACAGTGAAAAAGAGGAAACGCTTATATTTGATAAAGGTGAGTCAGGAGCATTAACTTTAAAGACTTATGAAAATCCAATTAACCAGGTTCAGCAGACAGCCGTCATCTTATCAAACTATTTAAAAAGTCAAGATATTGAAACGTGGATAAACATCTTGGTATTTTTTAATCACGATGAAAAAGAGTTACACGATTGGTCGGATAACAGCATAGTTAAACGGTTTACGAATAAAGAGGAATTACAACAGTTTTTTATAAATGAACTTACATCCCAAAAAAGAATATATGGAGCTTTTCAGCTTAACAATATAAAACATCTTATCGAAAGCGCTAATTATATTAATTAAAAGTTTACTAGAATTTAAGAAAGGAAGGATATGAGCCCCAAAGTATTCCCAATTGAAAGAAGCCTTTACTTTCGCTGACCTGCAAAGCTTATATATAAAAAATTAAAACAGCAGGGTGTAAGAGTAGGAGAATTACATAACGATGGGATAAATAACTTCTTTGATTTTTATGATCTCGATGGTAATAAATTGCAAGTCTGTTTTTTTGAATGATAAAAACACTTATTTTTTGTTAAACAAACTGGTGTGTTAGTTGAAGGAGAATTAAGTGATTTTGGATTGAGACCATATTTTAGTTATTCTGTTAAAGGGCGCGTTTATCGAGTAACGCGTCTTTTTGTATAAGGCCATTTATGGAATAAAGCTTATTGAGTTAACTGGCAGGTTAATTGACAAGAAAAGGAAAATAATCTGTTTTTATAGAATTAATTAGTCAATTCATTTTCTTGGGGGGATGACTGAATGGCTGAATTGATTTATCATGTTGCAGTTTCACTAGACAACTTTATTGCGGATCAAGGTATGATAGATGGGAATATAAATAATTCTCTCTTTTTATTTGATGGGGATCATGTCCCGGACTTTTTATCAGAGATTCAGCAATACGATGCAGTGTTGATGGGCGGAAAAACATACGAGTTTGGATTTCAATTCGGTGCTAAACCGGGAGAACCTGGCTATAAGGGCATAAAACATTTCGTATTTTCAAACTCCATGCAATTTGAGTCGAACGAGGAAGTTGAACTTATCAAAAAAGATTCTATAGGGTTTATTAAGAACCTCAAACAGCAAGGGGAAGGTAAAATTTGGCTATGAGGGGGCGGTGAGTTGGGTGGGTCGTTGCTTAAACATAAACTCATTGATCAATTAGTGCTGACGGTTAATCCAATTATAGTCGGTGAAGGTATTTCTCTGTTCGGCAGCTTAAAGCCTCGTCTTAAATTAAAGTTAGTGGACATGAAAGAGTATTCTAATGGAGTCGTCAAACCCACTTACAATATTATTTATACTTAGGATTATCATAGAGAACCCCTGTTATTAATAAATTTTTAAAAATAAAGTTTGATCTAATTGTTCTTCTAAAGGGCGCAAGATTGGAAAAGGGAATAAGGGTAGTGCTCTTTTACATTAAAAGGGCCATTTTTTAAATCTCAGCCCACTTTTTAATCCTCTAAATGGAATTTTCTTATGATTGACATAAATAGCCTTACAAACAAAAGTGTAGTCGTTAAAGTCCAAAATGAAGTTAATGAATTCCAGCCTTTTTTGTAATTAATTAGTTTGGTGTAACGTTCCAATAGTGCCTCGATAATTGTCATAGGTATACTAAAAAGGAGGGATTGAAAAAAAATCTGAAGAGGCTTTGAATTTAAAGTAGTTTGATTAAAAAAGACTCCTATCAAAGGGAATAGTAAGTAATCGAATGTTATACTTATTTTAAAAATCTTAGGAACAAAACGAACAGGATAATAAAATTCCTTTTTTTGCACGAGGATTGTTGCTAAAATGCTTGAAATATATCCTTTAATAAAAAATACCAAAAGCCAATCTTTTAGTTTATTACGTCTAAAAGCAAATGGTATCAAAAGAACTCCAACACTAAAGAAGATTTTTAATAATTTTTTGTCCAAATTAACTACCCTCTCAAAAAACAATCTTCTTTAGGTATTAAGCTGTCCATTTTTTAACTAATTACTTCAACTTTGGGGTAGGTATACTCTTTTTTTTTGAAACCAAGATTGTGAAGTATTACACTTAAACAAACGGGTGCTTTTATTCAATAAGGGTTTGCAATGATCTTCCACAATCGGGCGCAATTGTTGAATAGCCTTTAGATTTAAACGACTTTATTGTTATATTTTTATGTGCAGTGAAGTATTTTACATCAAAAATTAAACAATTTTATTTTAACCCCGTCCTTATTTGGAACGGGGTTATGCGTATTTGAGGTTTTAAATTTTAATAAGAAGTAAACAAAAATGGCTGCCTAAATACTCGTAACAGCCATTTTTGTCCCTAATGTTTAAGCTTGATTACATTAAAAATTTTCTACGACCGTTTTTCCTATAGATTTGCCAGTCTCTAGCAATCTATGAGCTTTTCGTAAATTCTCTGCATTAATAGGTGAGAGATGTTCCGTTAAGGTAGTTTTTATTATATTACTATCAACTAAACCGGCTACTTTATTCAAGAGCTTGTGTTGTTCAATCATATCTTCCGTTTGGAACATGGATCTTGTAAACATTACCTCCCAAACAAACGTTGCACTTTTGTTTTTTAGCAGTGATAGATTGAGTGGTCCATCTGTTTCGACTATTGAACAAATTTTCCCCTGAGGGGCAATAGCATCTGTCATGTTTACCCAATGTTTATCTGTTGTGTTAAGACAAAGAATGTAATGGACTGCTTCAAATCCTAACTGCTTTAATTGCGGAACGAACTCTTCAAAGTGATTTATGGTATGATCAGCTCCCAGCTTTTTTGACCAAGCAATAGATTCAGGTCTGGAGGCAGTACCAATCACTGTTAGCCCAGCCCATTTAGCTAATTGGATGGCTATAGATCCGACCCCGCCTGCTGCGCCAATAATAAGAATCGTTTTATTCTTATTTTCGTTTGGGTTAAGACTAATATTCATACGATCAAATAGTGCCTCGTAAGCAGTAATCGTTGTTAATGGTAGAGCAGCAGCTTCTCCAAAGCTTAAGGATTTTGGTTTTTTACCTACAATCCTTTCGTCAACAAGATGGAATTCACTATTCCCCCCTTGTCGAGTGTAGTCACCAGCATAATAGACTTCATCGCCTGGTTTAAACAACTTGCAACCTGGACCAATTTCTTCTACAATCCCTGCCACGTCCCATCCTAAAACTTTAGGGGTTTCCTCCATTTTTTCTTTAGGTGAGCGGACCTTATAATCAACTGGGTTAACTCCAACAGCTTTTACGCTAACGAGTAGATCCCGACCCGAAGCACTCGGTTTTTCGATTTGTAGATCCAACAAGCTTTCTGGATTATCAATTGGCAGATAATGATGCAAACCTACAGCCTTCATAATTGCCATGGTTCAATCATCCTTTCGTAAAGTTATTTAAAGTTTATAAATAGCATTAAAAAGTGAGTCTGTTATATTTAATGCTTTTATAATTGTTATAATAGTTCAAATGATATTTTTTTGTAAGTACGCACATTTTTGTTGTATAGTATCATTTTTTATACTAATGATTAATGGAGGTATACAAATGAAAAATCAGCATAACCAATACTCAGTTTGTCCTGACCCATACGGGTGTCCAGTTGAAGCAACGTTAGAAGTAATCGGTGGAAAATGGAAAGGAATTATTTTATTTCATTTAATGTCAGGAACAAAGCGTTTTAATGAATTCCGTAGGCTAATGCCTGACATCACTCAGAGAATGTTGACTCTTCAGCTTCGTGAATTAGAAAAAGATGGAATAGTGCACAGGGAAGTCTATAGAGAAGTACCACCAAAGGTAGAATATTCGTTAACTGAGTTCGGCCATACAATAGAACCAATTATTATGCTCATGAGAGACTGGGGGGAAAGATATAACAAAGAGATTGCTATTAAAAGGGAAAGTTTAGAAAATAAGTCTTTAAGTATTAAAGGTAACTAGTCATTATGTCAATCTTCAACAATCGGGCGCGATTGCTGAACAATGAGCAGTCGCTTTTTTACTAGTCGGATCCGAATAGTTCTATAATAAGTGGATGTAAATAATTAAGAAACCCAGCTAATCTTCTCATGTGAAGGTAGCTGGGTTTTAAAGTTGTATGTGCAAAATAGCGCTTAAAAAAGGTGCAAAATAAATCCTAAAGTGACAACCTTGTCCAAAAGTAATTTCCAAAAGTGTCATAACTTAAGATTTATAGATAAATTTCAAGTTAGCTGAAATTTTGCAACAGAACCTTAAATTTATAGTTTTCCTAACAATCGACATTATCCCTTGAAATGTGTTATACAATTTATGATTTACAAACCAAATGTGACATGCTATTATAATATCAACAAATAAAAATCGCTTACATTTTAAGAGGTTAAAATTGTCTATCTTATAAAATTCAAACAAAGGGGTTTTTCTAATGGGAACTATCATTTGCCAAATTTGCAATAACACAATTGATCATTTTGAGAATGAGAAAGTATCAACTTTGTACGGACAATGCACTTGCTGTGATAAAAAACAAAAGAAGGCTTCTAAATAATTCAAGCATAAATCAATACTATAAAAACCGTTCTCAAATGTTGAGAACGGTTTTTATAGTTAATAAATCATCAATATATGGTGTTTTTTTCTCAGGATAAAAACCAAATATGTAACTAGAAAAAACCCCTTTTTCTTCAGATAACTTTTTGAAAAAGGGGTTTGTCTACACTCTGAACCCATCAGATTTATCTGATGGGCTTTTAATTGCTGAGAATAAGTATTATGCAACTAGAAATATTCATTATCTTAAACAACTTCTTTTTTTTCATTCCGATCATAGTCCTTTTCTGGAGTAATAAATGTTTAAAATCGCCAATCGTGTTCCATTAAAGAGCCATTTTCTTGAATAAGAGAAGGAATGAAAGTGAATCGCACTTATAGTATTTCAATTAACGGATAGTTATCTGAAGAAGGATTTTATCTTAATAATCAAGAATAAAAGATAAATACTTATGACTAGCTTACATACGATAGTAATTCTTTTTTCAGATAGAAAAGAAGTGGAGGAAGAAATATGAGAGAGATTGAAGGGCAGGAAAATGAACAGACTGGTTTGGTATTTATTCAAGGTGCAGGCTTAGAAAGCCGTATTTGGGAACCGGTTGTATCAGAAATGAAAAGCCCCTTTTTACTAGTTGATTTTCCTGAACGAGAAGGAGAGAATGGATTACGGCAAAGTTTGACTCTTCAAGAATACAATGCATATATAAAGCGACAAATTGAAGCTTGGAAAGTCAGAAAATTTGTTATTGTAGCACATTCTTTGGGTGGTGTCCTTGCTCTTAAAATTGCTAATGATCTGTCGGAGCGTCTGGTTGGCTTTATTGCAATCGGGGCGACTATTCCTAAAAATGGGGGATCATTCCTCTCAACTTTTCCATTTGCAAAACGTTTATTGATGAATGTACTTTTACGTGTATTTGGTACGCGACCACCTGAATCTGCTATTCGTAAGGGACTATGTAATGATCTTTCACCAGAGCGTGCAACCGAAGTATTACGCGGTTTTGTACCGGAGTCTATTCACATTTATACGGATCGAACAAAAGCAATCGTTCCAACAAATGTACCCAAGCTATATATAAAGTTAGCGAAAGATAAAGAAATGAGTCTGTCCCAACAGGATAAAATGATCTCCAATCTTGCTCCACAGAAAATCGAAATACTTGAAACAGGTCATTTACCTATGCTCATTAAACCCAATGAATTGAGGAATTCTCTAAATACATTTCTTGCTCAATTGGAACTCCATTAAAGGGCGCTATCCTGGAACAAGGATAACGCTCATTTTCCATTTAAGGGCGCTATCCTTGAATAAAAGGAGTAGTGCTCTTTTACTTTTAAAGGGCCAGATTATCGAAGATAGTTTTGAAGGTATTTAGGAGGATTTTTTATTAAAACTGTGATATTTTTCTAAAAGTTTCATACGATTAGAAATGGCTATTTTAATTAATCTTTTTCAAAAAAAGAATTTTAGAAATAACGTAAAATCAGCATCCGCAACTCGGTTTTTGTCGATTCATTCGACAATCTTCGGCTAGTGACAGGTCTCTCATGCTAATGTTAAAATGGGTTATACATGGGAATCGTTTACAAAATGGGGACAAAGGAGGTATGGATCATGAAAAAGAATAAATTTAGAATTTGGGACACAAATGGAATGTACAATGGCACTCCAGGAATGCTGGAGGATGCAGCAAGTATAGAGATTGGACAAGCAGTCTGGAATGATCATAATTACATAAAAATGCAATTTATCGGCATAACAGACCATAAGGGGAACGAAATTTACGAGGGAGATATTATAAAAGGCTTTAAACAAATGTATATTCCAAGTTGGGACGGGTTCCAATCCACTTCGGATAATCATTACGTCGAACTGGATGAAGAGGAAATCGGAATCGTCGTTCACCAAACAAAAGGAATCAAATCAGAGTTTGTCATTCAAAGCCTGCATGAAGATAAGCATTTCACTTTCCACGAAATAAGCCGAATTGAAGTAATCGGAACTGTCCATAAAAATCCTGAGCTGCTTAATGGACAAGCTGCTTCTTTCCTTAAAGAACAAACAGTGATGTAATCTTAACACTCGCAACAATAGGATCTCATTGTCGACTCTTTTGACGGAATATTTCAATTTTTCAAACTAGATTCAAATACGATTGTTCTGAACCACTCATAAACATGATGAAGGACCGTCACGGAACCCTTAATTTTACTGGATTTTCATGACAGGTCCTTTTCGGAGGATGAATCAAAACGGTGTTTTTTACCCTGTTGATTCATCCTCTTCTTTTTAATCTGTTAGACTTTATCCAAAGTCTTGATGCTCTTGTTGTTTTTACGTTGTTAATCACGGTATTTTTTAAAGCTTCTATTTATTTATATGGAGCCGTGATGGGACTAACCGATTTGTTTAAACTTAAAAACCACTAGCAAGTTCTTTTACCTACAGGAGGAATCCTTGCAATCGACTTTTTTTAGAGCATTAATTCTTTATAGTTTTCAATACATTAATAATATTAGTCATTATAGAAAAAAGCTTTCTAACAAGTAATCAAATTTTATATTTATATCAACAATGCGAGGATTTCTAAAAACTAAAACACTGTTCCTAGTGCTTATATATATCACATTGTGAAGGAATTTACTTAAAGTAACGGGTGCTTGAGTTAAACAAGACATAGTACTTACTTAAGATCTTCAACAATCGGGCGCTATTGCTGAATAATTAATCCCAATTTCTCAATAATATCACTGAGATATTGGGGTTTTTTATAACCTGATAATTAACGATGTAACCTTGTTTATTCCCTATGATATCACTTGAGGATCTAAGAAAATTAAATGAATAGCATAGTTCAACAAGGATTTGCATTCTTAGTTATAGAAAATGTAATAAAAACATTTAATGATTTTTTTATTACATACAGAGATTTTAGGGGGGGGGGATAGAATGGAACTAAAATATGAAATGACAAAGGATGATTATTTAGCATTTAATCTACACTATGTTAAGCATTCTAAAACTATAAAACAATCTTTATTCATACAACGCTCAACTAAGTAATAACTTACATACTTATTGAACGGGTACTTTAATTGAAGAGTACATAAGTTAGTTTTCTTTTCTAATTTCATTTTCGTTATTCCACAATCGGGCGCAATTATTGAATAATTAATCCCAATTTCTCATTTATATTACTGAGAGATTGGGATTTTTAATATTGGAATATCCTTAACGTTGTAAATTCGCGTTTTGCTGACGGTACCCCGTTCTGTAAGGCATAGGACAGGCGTATTGTATATTACATATTTTTACATTCATTTTAAATACATATTACATACATACTAAAAAAGGT
Organism: Bacillota bacterium; assembly: GCA_051750265.1. Taxonomy (GTDB): domain Bacteria; phylum Bacillota; class Bacilli; order Bacillales; family Bacillaceae; genus Metabacillus. The sequence goes on from JBNJJO010000067.1 coordinate 9,308, forward strand.
GATGAAATGTATAATACAGTTTTTTATCCAGAAAATCCTTTAATACACTATTTGGACTTGCATTCATTTTCTTAATTGTTATGGGGCTTATTATTTTAGTGTTCTGGTTGTTCTGTAAAATGGTTAATAAACAGAAAAATAACGAGTTGCTATAAGCGTCTGTGGTGTAATTAACTTTTATTTTATGGGTAGCTATGTTTCTAGTTGCAACGTAGAATTCTGTAATAGAAGGGTTTGCGGGATTAAGTTTAGTCTGGCATTAGTAAAAATGAACACCAAAAACAAAACAAATGTTGATTTATGCATTAGAAAAATAATAGTGAATTGATGATAAATGGGGTATGAATGTGTTTAGAAAAATTTTAGATATACAAAATGACATATTAGTCTTAATAGGAATATATTTTGCCATTCGCTTTATATATACAAAAGAATTATACATACAGTTAAACGGATATGCGGTCAATACGCTTGAGTTACTCATACAAACAATTGTAATTGTTGGCATATATAGATCGATGGGTTGTAAGACGAGCAGTAACAATAATAAGTCACTAAAAAATAAATTTTGATGTAGAGGCGAAATAACGTTGCATATTTTTGTTGCTGTATGGGTTTTATTAGCTTCTTTCCGTTGGGGAGATTGGGAGAAATTTAAATTATACTATCCAACCATGTTGTACATAGCATTATCCAACCTTTTGTATGTTTTTTTTGCTCATGAATTTTTTCATCTATGGGAATTAAGAGAAGATATTGGAAATCATGCAATTACTTTTCTTATTCATGTGTTTATAATTAATCCTTTTTCGGCTTTTCTCTTCTTATCTAATTATCCAAGTACGTTAAAAAGCCAAATTCTTCATACATTAAAGTGGATTTTTCTATTTTTAATAGTCGAGTGGATAGGTTACAAATTAGAAAAAATAACTTATCATAACGGTTGGAATTATTGGTGGTCAGTATTATTTATAGTTGTTATGTTTCCTATGATACGGCTTCATTATGTTAAACCTTCATGGGCAATATTTTTATCGGTGGTATGTACTCTTGCTCATTTATGGATATTTGATTACATGTAATTTTTAACGATTTTATGCGCAATCATTCTGTCTATCTTCTTTTTATTGAAATCCCTTTTTAAAAGGGGTTTTTATTTACCGTAATGTTCAATGTATACCCTATTAAAACAGAGCACGGAAAATATAGGCATGAAATTGTTCGATTAGGATTGTTCAAGAAGATGTTATTTTTCTGTTCTAAAAGTACACTTTTACGAACGGGGAATTCGCTTGAAGTACTTAATTGGGGAAAAGAGGAGTTTCTGTTTGCATCTAAGCAGATGTTTAACAATCGGGCGCTTTTCTGAAATAAGGAAAGTGTCTTTCTTCATGTAATCGTTGAATACAGTCAATGCGGCTTGTGAAAGATTAGTATTTGACGTTTATCATTGGAATCTACAAGGTAAAGCGAATTGTGAATTGATGGAAGTTTTTTATAATTAAAGATTACTGATCAATTATTCTCTCTAGAAAAAGGTATAATCATCTGTTATTCACAGTGATTATACCTTTTTATCGTCACAGCTTATGCGTGCCAAATTCTCGGCATGTATAATGGTTCTTTGCCTAATTCAGCCCAAATATATTTTAGCAATAATGTAGATTTTAGCTCCGCAAATTCTGGTTCGTTCCATAAATTATGGACTTCTCCTGGGTCACTTTCTAAATCAAAAAGCTCTCCATATGTTTGATTATAATAAACAGTAATTTTATAACGCTCATCTACAAAGGTTTTTTGATGAATGGTTGTTGCTTCATGTCGAAATTCACAAATTGCATGATCTCGAGCTTGATCCTTTTCTCCTAGCCACACTTGCTTTTGGTCAACTCCTGACATGGAATGCGGGATTGGCAAACCACAAAAAGATAGAAATGTAGGAGCTAGGTCAACTAATGATTGAATTGCTGAACTTGTGCGCCCAGCTGGAACGTGATTAGGATAGCGAACGATAAATGGAAGCTTGATTAAATCTTCATAATGAAAGCCGCCCTTCGCCTGTAACCCATGCTGACCAAATAAATGGCCATGATCGGTTGTAAAAACGACAATTGTATTTTCCGTTAATCCTAATTCATCCAATTTATCTAAGATTTTACCAACATATTTATCTAGCATACTAACCATGCCATAATAAGTAGAAACCAATTTCTTTTTGTCATAGTCCGTTAATTTAAACTTTGCTCCATACTCATAATAATGATGTGAACGATAACCATGTATACCAAAGCCGCTTTCATATAAATCGGAAAAATCGGGAGTATCTTCCTGTGTTTTACCGAAGTGTGGTGGGTTTTTTTCATGCTCACCTAGCGTCATAGTAGGGATCGTTAACTCTTTGTCATCATACATTGAATCCCATGGCTCAGGAGCTAAATATTCAGGATGTGGGTCAAAGAAGCTCGCCCATAAGAAGAAATTCTCATCATTATTTTTGTAATCCTCAAGCATTGCATTTGAACGTTCAGCAATCCAATTATTATAATGATATTTTTCAGGGATCTTCCATTTATAGGTTTCATTAGGATCCATATTTCCTGTAGGAGCAAGAAAATAATCGCGCCATTTTTTGAGTCCATTTTCCTCCATCCAGATTGCATAATGCTGACCTACATGTGCTTCGTTCGTATGGTTACGTGCTAATTCTACTGTATCAAAACCATAAAAGGGGCCGTTAAACTCTCGCCAAAAATCTAAATCCTGTAATGTAGGATAAGCTTCAAGTGAGGGGTATTCCTCCGTTGATTGCAATGGTTGAAAATGCGCTTTTCCTACTAAAGATGTTTTGTAACCAGCTTGCTGAAAATCATCACCAACGACATGACGATCTTCAAGTAATTTTGTACCAAGAGTCCATGCTCCGTGCTGACTCGGATACATACCTGTCACAATCGAGGCCCGACTTGGTGTACAGGTTGGATTAGGACAATATGCTCGGTTAAATGTTGTTCCTTCCTTTACTAAGCGATCTAAATTCGGTGTGCTGATTTCAGAATTAAAGGCACCGATTGTATTCCAATGCTGTTGATCACTTGTAATTAGTAAGATATTTGGACGTTTTTCAGATGATGTCATGATATACACTCCTTACATAAATTAGGCGACTTTATCTAGAAAATTGGAATACTTTTGATTCCAACGATTAATAGAATACCAGCTTAAGATTGACGTATATGTTATTTAGTCTACGTTTTTACATTTTCTCCACAGTATTCCAAACAAATTATATTCAAAGTAGACTCTTCTTTTGTTATGAATAAATCGCAGCCCCCAAAACACCTGACATCACAATGACCAATGCAGGATGCAAACGAAGCTTTATTAAAGAAAATAAAGACAAAACGAATATAGCTAGTAAGCTACCTGAATACCAAGAAAAAGAATCTAATAAGTGATTGCTGATTGCAAATTTAATCGCTGCATAACCAATAAGGCCTGTAATAATTGGACGTAAGCCATAAAATGCAGATTCAACATGCTTATTTTTACTAATTCGATAGAAAAAAGTTGCAATGATGATAACAAGTAACAAGGACGGGATAACCATACCTAACCCAGCTGCGATTGCCCCTGTGATTCCATGAACCTGGTAACCTACAAATATTGCACTGTTAGTGGCAATTGGTCCAGGCGACATACCCGCAATTGCGATCACATCTGTAAATTGTTGAATTGTCATCCAGCCTTTATTAATAACCTCCATCTCAATGACAGGGATCATCGCATACCCTCCACCAAATGAGACAAAACCAATTAATAAGAACATCCAAAATAGTTCAATTAAAATTAAGATCATATTAAATTCCATCTCCCATATAGCATTCTAGTTGCTGTACAGGTGAACTCTTTTCCTTCTTCGTCTTTACTGAGAAACCCAATTTCCGCTTAACGTTAACAAGTAGAAGACCTAGAATAATACCAGAGAAGATGATTAATACCGGATGGAGATGAAGGAAAAACAGAATCGCCATAGAACCAAACGAAATAACTAGTGTTGTTTTATCAATGATCGCTGTTTTACCAATCATATATCCTGCATATACAATCAGGGCAACAATAGAAGCACGAATCGCCTGAAAGGCTGCTTCAATCTTAGGGTTGTGCTGAATTTGTAAAAACACAATACTCAGTAGCACGACAATAAGGAAGGTAGGTAAAAACACTCCTAATAATGCAGCTATAGCCCCTCGAATCCCCCCTATTCGATATCCTATAAATGTTGATGAATTAATTGCTATTGCTCCAGGAATCGATTCTGCAATAGCAAAAACGTCTGTTACGTCTTCATGATTGACCCATTTCTTTTTTTCTACCACTTCTCTTTCTATGAGTGGGATCATGGCATACCCTCCCCCAAACGTGACCGGACCTATTTTTAAAAAGGTCCAAAAAATTTGAAAGAGTTTTTTTGTTTTTTCCTTCATAATTTCTCCCTTCCTGTTTTCAATATTTAATACTGTTATGTTTTAAATAGATAAAATAATAATTAATTTTTTTATTATATATTTACGATATCATGCTTTCATAAGAAGGTATATTGCAACAATTGCATAGGTTATAACAGATCGTTATACTTCTTCAGAGTTTTTCTGATATGTACATATGGTAATATTGTAACTATACGAATAATCGGTAATATAACTTTGTGGGGAGGAGTTTCCTTGAACATCGATAGTTTGAAAACGTTTTGTTTAGTAGTTGATGAGGGGAGTATAAGCCAAGCGGCAAGATTAAGTTTTGTTTCCCAGCCAGCTGTAACAAGACAGATTCGGCAGCTTGAGAATCTTTATGGAACCCTGTTATTTGATCGTACAGAAGGAAAATTAATTGTAACGGAAACAGGGAAAATGCTTTATCCTTTCGCAAAAGCAATTATTAACGACTTTAACCGATCCAAAGAAGTGATCTTGCAGGCTACAGGCGAGTACAATTCTAACATTAGGGTAGGTGCATCTTTGACAATAGGCGAATTTCTTTTGCCAAATTTACTAGGTCGCTTTAAAAAATTGACACCTGAAATAAACGTAACATTAACCATAAAAAACACACCGAGTGTGTTAGAGGATTTAGCGAACGATGTAATTGATATCGGCATGGTTGAAGGGATTGTTGAAGATAAAAAGTTCACTGTTAATAAATTTGCTGATGATGAATTAATTCTCGTTTATCCAGCAGACCACCCTTGGAGTGAAAAATCAGAAATAGATATTAACGAATTGGCAAATGAACGAATGATTTGGCGAGAATCCATATCAGGAACACGACTAATTATCGAAAACGCCTTAAAAGAGCATGGGGTATTAGATAAAATTGATAGCTACATGGAGATCGGAAGTACCCAAGCAATAAAAAGTGCTGTAGAATCAGGTCTTGGAGTAAGTATTCTCTCAAGATTAACCATTGCAAGAGAATTGGAATTAGGCTTTTTGAAGGAAATGAAAATTTCAGGAATAAATATAAAAAGAAGCTTATGGCTCGTAAAAAAACCTCAAAGGTTTAATCGAAATAGTGTTACTAGTTTTGTTGAATTTATTAATAAATAATTCGAGATACATACATTTGCATTTGTGTTTCAATCATATTAGTTCTATAAATATTAAAGCAACCTGAATCCTTTACGAAATAGAATTCAGGTTGCTTTTGATTGTCTTCTCTTACCGGTCTCAGTTCTTTTGTAATTCTTAAATCTAATTATTTCTATATAAAGGAAGCAACTAATGAAGGTCAAATGTACTTGTGCGAGCCGTCACAGTTGGGCATCTTTTGTGATCGTCCACAAGTGCAATCATTTAATCCCTTTCCATTGAGAATTTTCTCCATACATTTTTCAACCCTTGACACTCGAGTTTTCGATTGTTTGGGTTGAGAAAAATGAAGAATGTATGCTCTTTGCCGTCCAGGAGTCAAGCTTTTAAAAGCTGTTTTCAAGGCAGGGATTTCATCGAATTTATTTTGAAGTTCTTCAGGAATTATGATTTCTTCTGTTTTCTTTTTAAAATTCACTTCCAAACCGGCTTTTTCAACTTCAATGGCTTCATGAATATAGGCTTTCAAGATGGGTTCCATTTCAACTATTTCTTGAACATTGGAAAATCGAATCTGGCGCGCCGCCTGTACATTTTCCGTTTGTTGGATTAGAATCCTATGGGCATCCTGTAACAAGGCACCTTTGTGAAACAGAAGCGCACAATATTCTTTAAATCCGTGTATTAAAACGATGTTTTTTTTCTCAAACGTATAACAAGGATGCATCCACTTAAATTCTTCGGTCAGCTCACAGTCAAGAACGATCTTTCTCAACTTCTCAGATTCTTCCTTCCACTTTTTTTCTTTACTTAAATATTCATCAACCTTAGGATTCATTCTACTATTTGTCATTAAGGAACACCCCTCTTCAATTTTTCGATCAGCTGACAGTCAAGAATAAAATATTTCTTCAAATCGTTGGGTAGGTTCTAAATCATATAAATTTTGTAGGTCAAATAGGCTTCCTTGTCGTATAATAGTCATAAGGAGTCTTCCTCCAGTCTTAGAGTTTGTGTGGTACTTACTCATTTCGACATTTGGAGAGGTACTCCTTTTTCTATGTTTAGAATTGGAACAGTACTCTATACGGATTATGCATATGAGATTTTAAGTGAAATGATTGGTTTTGATCGAAAATTTTTCAAAGTAGAGGATAGTTATGAAATAGCTCTTGATATGATGGCAAGATATAAAGAATTTGCAGCAAAATTTGTTTCTTAATATTTTGGTACGGAAAAAATTAAAAAATAATAAGCTTGTAGTAAAAACTTTATCTTTACTCAACAAACGGGCGCTTATCCAGAAT
>JBNJJO010000068.1:0-16181 GCA_051750265.1 Bacillota bacterium
TTTATTTAGGAACGCGTCTTTTCGTGTATTAGGCCATTTTCTTGAATAAGAGAAGGGATTATTCGTAAGTAAATCGAAGTTAAATCAGAAGATGTTATTTAGTTTAGCATCGGGACGTACTACTCAACATTAAGGAGGAAATCGATTATGAGCAACAAACAGACATTACGAGGACTCACCACAGTCAGTTTTTGGACGGATGATCTAGCAGCGGCAAAGAAGTGGTACGCCGAGCTATTGGGCATCGAACCATACTTCGAACGTCCAGGATATGCCGAGTTTCGCCTCGGCGACTACCAGCACGAGCTGGGCATAATCGATAGCCGGTACGCGCCCGATGATTCAGCGACCGGCCCGGCCGGTGCTGTAGTGTACTGGCACGTCGACGATGTAACAGAAACTTTCAAGATGCTGCTGTCTATGGGAGCAAAAGAGTACGAGGCACCCACAGAGCGCGGCGAGGGGTTCATCACTGCTTCTGTGGTCGATCCCTTTGGGAACATCCTAGGCATTATGTACAATCAGCACTATTTGGAGGTTCTGGGTTCGACCAGAAAAGTGTGACCCTCGCCGTCAGCATTCACAGTTCACCGAGGCTTGGCAAGTTGCACTGTGGGGCGTAGCAAAAGCATTCGTTCTCTGTTTGTTGTTCAAGATAGCAATCGAAAAGAAATCAAAGCATTATTCATATGCTACGATTGAAAAAATAATAAATTAAGGAGCTGACCAATGATGACAGTAAGACTTACCCCTTATTTAAATATGGAAGGGAACGCAAGGGAAGCTATTCAGTTTTATGAACAAGCAATCGGTGCCGAAGTCCTCACAATCATTACTTACGGAGATATGCCGGAAATGTCTAATACTTTCACTGATGATCTAAAGAACCTTGTGGCACACGCAAAGTTACAAGTTGGTGAAACGGAACTCATGTTTTCGGATGATCCAGGTGGTTCGCCTATTGAAAAGGGTAAACAGGTAACAATTTGCATTTCAACGAATGACGTGGAAAAATCAAAACGAATTTTTGAAGCCTTGCGGCAAGACGGTCAAGTTAATATGCCGTTTGAAGAAACCCCTTTTAGCCCAGGTTTTGGTGATGTAACGGACAAATTCGGCGTGACCTTTCAAATTTTTACTGAAAGTCAAAACTAAAATATAAAATCTAAAAAGGAGTGCTTGCGTTAAGCCTGCACTCCTTTTTTACTGTTACTATTGATACTGAACTGAAATAAAAGCTCTGCTCCTATTTTGGAGAAGGGTACATAACCTAGCTCATCTATGATGATCACGTCAAAAGTGAGCCACTTTTTTTCTAATCCTCCTAGTTTGTGTTCTTCATTTGCCATTAAGAGTTCTTCCACTAATTCAGAAGCTGTAATGAATTTTGATTTATAGCCGTTTTTGATCATTTCTATTCCTAGTCCTGTTGCTAAATGAGTTTTTCCAGTACCACTATTCCCTAGAAAAATGATATTTTCTCTTTTCTCTACGAACTCACCTTTAGATAACGTCAAAAAACGATTCTTATTTAGACTAGGCATCAAACTAAAATCATAGGAATCTAATGTTTTCTGAACAGGAAACGTGGCTTGTTTTAGTCTTCGCTGTTTTTGATTTTCATCCCTTGTTTGCATTTCTACTTCTAACAATGCCAATAGATATTCTTCGTAAGTAAGATTCCGTTCTTCTGCTTCTCTTGCGAGTGATCGATATTGGTTAGCGATCGTGGGCATTCTTAACTGTTTCGTAATGTGATCAAGTAGTAATTCTGTTGTCATTTCAACTGACCTCCTGTTAATTGTTCATATTGTGCTACGTTCGACTTTTGAATCTTATAGTCTAGTAGATTTGTTGGCGTTTTTTCTTTTGAGAGATCCTGAATTTTTAAGTTATTATTTGTAAGTCTTTGAATGATTTCATGTACTACTTCATATCGAAAGACTTGTAACTGATCGGCCTCTTGTAAGGCTTGTGTTAACTTTTCTATTCCTATCTCTCGATGAAGGAGGAGGAGGCGAATAAACTTACGATCTCCATTGGCTCCTTCATGCTCTCTCATCTTACGATGAAAACGCCTGAACACTTCTGGGATGTCAGATGATTGGAATGCATGGGCATCTCGTATAGCACGTGGTTTCTTTAACAATGCTTCAAGATAGTGATCAAGGACTGTAATCATTTGATTGCGTTCATAGGAACGGGAATGTTCAGCGATCACTTGATTTTGAGCCACAACGATCACACGATCGACAAAAATTTTTGCCCACACTGTTTGACCTACTTTGCTACAAGGGACAGAATACTGATTCGTATCAATCGTGATTAAAGATGTTTTGTTTACCTGGCAAGATACGAGTTTACAAGCTTCAAATCTATTAGCTGGAAGTGGATGAAGGTGTTCTTTTTCTTTCTCCCACATCTCTGAAACAGTTTCTTTGGTATATGGTACGTTTTGGCGTGATGCTTCTTTCAAACACCATTCCCGTAGGGAATCGTTTAGTTCATCCATTGTTTGAACTTCAGGTAAAGGTACTAATGCATTTCTTCTAATATAACCAACTGTACCTTCAACTCGTCCTTTTTCATTTCCAGACCTCACATTACAAAATTCTGCTTTAAAAAGATAATGAGCTTGAAGAGCTATAAATGTCTCTTGTTCTAGACGATTACGCCCCTGAAGGATCTTTAGTACTGCCGATTTTAAATTATCAAATAACCCTTCTGTTGGAACACCATCAAAGAATTCAAACGCATGAACAAAACCATCTAGAAAAGCCTCCTGTTTTTCGTGTAGATATGCTCTCACAAATCGTAGCCGACTTGCCGAAAGCTGTATACAAAAGAGGAATACACTTTGTGTTCGACCCTGTAGAATAATATCCGCCTCTCCCCAGTCGAATTGGAATTGGTGGCCGAGTTGAAAATCAAGAGGAATGAAGACTTCCTGAAGTTTTTTCTTGTGTTTAGCTACAACCTTTCGAATGTTAGATGCTGATCCTTTAAAGTCGTATTCATCTACTAATCTGTTATAAATTCTTGCAGCTGTATGTTTTTGTTTTCCCCAGCGATTGAGATCATCTTCAAGCCACTGATCAATGATCGGTAACACTCGTTTAGTCTCTTCGGAATATTCTTTTGACCTATATATTTTTTGCCTATAAATCGTTGTTGGTGACTCATTGTGTTTTATATATTTACTTACAGTATTTCTTGAAATCCCAAGTTTTGTTGCAATTTGCCTCTGTGATAATCCTTCTACCTCTTTTAAAAATTTGATATTATGAAATTGAGCCATTTTGATCATCCTTTTGTCCTCTTCTCATGTAGATTGTTTGGTCACTAACTATCATAAGAGAGGGTTATGAAATTGAAAATCATGTGGCTTATTTTTTATGTGATCAAACCCTTGAAAAGTGGCTCAAATCTAAATTATCAAATACATAAGACCGGTATCACACTGCTAGTTCCATATATTTCTTAAGGAGGGACTATCGTACATGAACATGTTCTGAAACAATATAAAGGTATAAAAACGGTAAAAGGGAAAGACGATGATTAAACTGCGGTAAAATACATGTAATGAAAAGTTACATTTAGATATTAAGTATAAAACATATAATAACATATATATTAAAGTATATGTATTTATTAAAATCATTTTTATATTTGTATTACTTAACAGATAATTGGTTAATTAATAGGACCTGTTTTTGTAAATATAGATCCAAATAGTTGTGTAAAAAGTACTCTACATCTTCTACCTTAACTAGGTGATTATGAATCTTTAGTAATGAAGGGAAGGGAAACGGAAAAGAAATACATTTATCACGGTTGGATTTTTGTCTTTTTTTGGAAATGTTAACTTACTCAAAAAGCTAGTCCACCTGAAGGTTTGGAAAAGTCACTTAAAGGTGACGAAGATCTAATAAAGGTTGATTACTTTCCCAGTTTTAAATTATCAGATAATTTACGTACAGCGAAATTAGATGAATGGTTATACATAAAGGAAAAGATAATTGCGTTAAAATGCTAATCTCAGACATCCAAAAATTAGGGGATTTTAGGTATTTATATTTTTAGTTAATCATTTGCACGATAAAGTATGAATCTGACTATAGTAACTATTGTCAGATTCATAATCTTGATACAACAGTGTTTTCAAAGAAGACTTACATTTAAGATATATTGTGATTATTCTTAATTTCCCCTCAAAAAAAGCATTATATAAAAGGATCATATAACCTATAGGTTTTTTAAAATACTACTAGCATTGTTTTTATACCGTAAGCCCGCCTGGACATAACGATCAACCATTTCCCTGGTCTTATGGCCAGTCTGTTTCATTATTGCAATATCAGTCATTCCCATCATGGCAGCACTTGTCGACAAACCACTGCGTAAGCTGTGTGCTGCAAAATCATTTGAATCTAAACCTAATTCTCCGATATATTTCTTTACAATGAGCGCAATGGATTTGTCACTTAACCTTTCTTTTACATTTCCATGACGATCGATTGACCGAAACAATGCTCCTGACTCAATCATTCCTGCCTTAATCCATCCTTTTGTTGCATTAACGGGACAAAATTCATTGTATGTAAACACCACACCTTTTATCAAATTATAATTTTTCGTTTTGGTTTCTCGAATACTGACATCCATTCCAAAGTCATTTAGTTGTAAATCTTCTATATTAATAGATACCAGTTCCGAGCGTCGGCTGGCCAAAGCAAAACCCAACAATAGAATCGCCTTATCCCTGAGACCAATCAGAGTGGTGGTGTCGACTTTTTCAATAAGGTTCGGAAGGACCTGCAACATCAACGCCTTTTTCGGTTCCTGCTGTGAGCCTATTTCTCGCTTGATCCCTTCCATCAGGGATTGGACTTCTACTTGTTTGGATGGAGGAAGATATTTCTTGAACCGATGTGCCTCATTAATAGAAGAAAGTCGTCTCCTAAGAGTGGAGTACTTATGGGTTTCTGCTAATTCAGAAAGATACAAGCAAATTGTACCAGCATTCGCTGGAAGTGGGGTTCGTTGGTTGGACTCACACCATTCGGTAAAATGCGTCCAGTCTGAGGCATAACTTTTTTGTGTATTTTTACTTTTTGAGTTTTTGATGTAATATTTTATTTTCTCCAACTTTTCCTTCTCAACTTGTAAAAAGTTATCATTTTGCTTATCAAGCATGGTTAAATCTCCTTCCTAACTACTGTTTTCTCTAACTTCCGATAACTATATATTATCGGAAGTTAGAACTTTTGTAAATAATGACAAAATTAAAAAAGAATATCGTATCCCAAACAGTCTTGAGTTATGTTAAGGCTACGGAGTATCTGAACATAAGTTAGCATATTTTCTTTCGGCAGATTTAAGAATGATGCGATGTACATAAACATATATTTTTTATGCGTATTCACATACAGATATCATTTTTTTAAGATGAAATGATCCCTCTTTATCCCTAAATATATTGAAATAGACAACAAGATGTTGTTTATTGCCAGATTCATAATTTTATTGTGTCTATAATGAAAATGATTTAAAAATATAAATTCCTGAAAGTTATCAATATTCGGATGTTGGAGATTCGCATTTTAACGCAATTATCTTCTCTATTATGTATAACCCTTCATCTAATTTAGCTGTACACAAATTGTCTGATAATTTTAAAAATGGGAAAGAAATTAACCTTTTTTACACTAAGTCACCTGAGGAAACTTTTCCAAACCTTCTGGTGAAATATCTTTTCGGATAAGCTAATAATTCATAATTAGGGAAAAAACCTAACCGTTATTAAAGTTTTCTTCCGTTTCCCTTCCCTTTATTACTAAAGTTCATAATCTTCTAATTCTGATAGAATAGTACAGCACTTTTCACACAACTATGGGATCTATATAAACTACAAAGGAAAAATAAATTGTATAAACCATTTATTTTTTGAAGTAAATAACAAAAATATTATTTTAATAATAAAATATAAATTAATATATATGTTGTTGTATATTTCAAACCTATTATTAAAATATATTTATATCTATAAATTATATATTTTATTATGTTTTATCCGGTGGTATTTATTTGCTTTGTGACAGCTTTTGCACTCAATCATTTATCAATATAAGAAATAGGCATTCACATCTACATGTATTATATAAATATGATGAAATAAGTATTGAAATTAAAAATAACACATACGTCAATATATAAATTAACATATGTATTGACATATATTTCAATCTAATTTCAATGTTCAATTATAGTAGAGTTCATCAATGAGTTCTATTATAATCTGTCCTTTCATTGGAGAAGTTAAAACAACAAAACCGATTTAGATTCCTCCATAACGGGTTTCTACCAACAATTTATGGGATATACCTCTTAGTTTTATATATCAGTTTGTATCAAGAAGAATAATATAAGGGGTGAAAATAAATATGAAGCCTGATGGAACAGAAGAGTTTATTTTACTAGATCAGATTGTTGTAACGGATGGGTTTTTAAATTCTAATCCAAGTGTTGAAAAAATACAGCAAGTCATGAATCATGTTAAACGGACAGGCTACTTAGATGAACCCATTACGATTAAGAGGGAAACAAAGATCCTTAAGGATGGTTACACACGTTATATTGCAGCTCAAAAGATGGGAATAGAACTAGTCCCTATTGCTTATGAACATAAGCTTTTGCATAATCATAAATAGAAAAACTGAAGAAGTAATCGATTAGCATCTATAATGACAGGTCCTTTTTCTAAAGGGTCATTCATCAGGTCAGAAATTATCGTATCAAAGCTTGATATTCCCTCAATAATATAGACTTTTAATCTTCCTTTAGAATCTTCTTCATATAGTTCCCTTATCCAGCTAACCCATGATTCCTAACGTTCCAGCCCTTTTCGAATATCGATGTATTTCAGGTGAGACAGTTGGCTCATCTAACCAGTTATTACGGACTTCATCTCTCCTTTTCCAATTTAAGTATTGAAGCAGTGACAGTCCTGCTAGAACAACAAGATTTTCTCGAACTAGAGCCAATGCAAGAGAACTAGTACCTAACACAAAATCTACTAAGGCACCTCGCCTATTTTGCATTTGTTGAATTCCACGACGAAAAAAAGGATACCCAGTTGCAACAGCAAACGCGCTACTCAAATAAAAAAGAACAGGGTGGCGGGCTAATGCTGATCGACCACAAAAAAGTTGTTTTATCCCTAATGCGCCCAAACCAGCTATTGACAACGTTAAAGGCAAAGGTAAATTTTCCTTATGCCCTTGTTGTTTAGGCATGGTTGGGTTAAACGGTAAAACATTTGCCATTTCTGTAGTTGCAGCAACTTGTTCTTCCACATCTTGATCAGTCTCAAAACATATACCCACTTTATTTTGATGATCAAGCTTCCATGCTACTTCTTCATACTTCATTAAGAGTGGTAGAAGTTGATCAACTGAGATTAGCTCTTCATTATAATTAAGAAGAATACAACCTCTAGATAATGATGTTTTTACAGAGGTAACACCTTCTATCGTAGAAAATATTTCTACAAATTTTTCAGCACGTTCAGGATTTTCATAGATCCCATAGAGTTCCATGCGAAGTCGACCCGGTATTATATGGTAATACCTTTTTTTTATGTCAAGAATCATATCAGCACCCCCTTTGTAAATTTATTGTAAATTTTTTTACATAAGGTATATTGTAGTCATTTATAAAGGGTTTATACGTAAAAAACCTATTTTTTTTGGATAAAATCATCGACAGTGGTAATAATGTAAATTAATTGTTAGGAGGATATAAACATATGAAAAAATTCTTTTTACTTTCTAATCCATTAGGGATTGTAATTACGGCAGCAACATTAATCTTAACCGTTTCTCCCGAAGCAAGAAGAGGAACAAAGAGATTATTAGTTAAAGGGGTAGGTTCTACCTTAGCGTTAGGAGATCAAATCAAACATTTAACAACTGGTGCTAGATTACAACTATCCTCTTTAATGGAAGAAGCAAAGCATGAAAAAGAGACAATGGAATTGCCAAATATGAAAGAAGCTATGTTTGAAATGAAAGAGAGAGGAATGGAAAAATCAAAAGAAACGATTCATCAGGCAAAAGAAACTTTTGGTAACATATTTTCTGAACCAAAAGATTCTCCTACAATGGATTCTTCTGCTCCAATTAATGTGATGAATGACCATGCACTTAAACAAAAAATGAGTGAGATAGAAAAGCAATTACACTAACTATGCCCCCTGTCTAATAAAGGGGATTTAAAAATGAAAAGGTAAAACAGCCTGAGTACAAATATTCAATGTACTCAGGCTGTTCTTTTATTCTTGAATTATAGATAAGCAATGATAACTTCAATTTTCATCTAATAATGACTTGTCCTATTTGGTTACCTAATTGACGCCCTACTTGCCAACCAAAGAGACCACCGATAAATGATCCGAATATTGTTCCCAATCCCGGGAGAATACTTGATCCTATAGCTGCACCGAAAGATAAGCCAGCTGCAAAGCCAAAACCTCCTGTTATATTTTTTGTTGTAGACCTACTGTATTCTTTCCATGTAAGCTTCCCTCTTACTAAAGAAAACGTATCTTCTATTTGAGCTAAACCACCTGATAAAACACCTGACATTGTATTAGCCACTACCATCTTCACCCTCCTTTTTAGATAGAATTCCCTAAAAATCAAGATTATAGTACACATTTACAGTTTTATACAATTCCCAATAGATTATTTAACTTAGAAAACCTATTACATATTAAATTTATATTAAATTAATACTAGACTTAATAAATTAAACACATTAAAGGTAAATGATGGTGATGTTAAATAGGTTAAATTAGGTATATTAACATTATTGGAATTCTTATTTATAAAATCTTCTTTTAAGGATGGGTATTTGCAATGGAAGAAACTTCTACTAGGGACTCTACAAAACAATTAGAGGACTACTCTAACTATAATAATCGTGAATTAAGTTGGTTAGCATTTAATCAACGTGTGCTGGAGGAGGCAATGGATGAAAATAATCTTTTGCTAGAGAGGTTTAAATTTCTTTCGATTTTCAGTTCCAATTTAGATGAATTTTTTATGGTTCGGGTAGCGGGATTAAAAGATCAAGTCAAAGTAGGATTTAAAAATCCTGAAAATAAAGTTGGTTTGACGCCTAAAGAACAATTATCACGTATTTCCAAAAAAACACATGAAATGATTGAATTACAATATCGGACATACAACGAATGTCTTCTCCCTGCACTGGAGATTGAAGATGTTTCCATCATTTCAATTAATAAAGCAAGTGAAGAGCAACTTGCCTTTTTGGAAGCCCAATTTGACGAAGAAATTTTCCATGTATTAACTCCTATGGCTATCGATGCCTATCACCCATTTCCAAAGTTGTTAAGCAAAAGTCAAAATTTAGCAATTGTCATCAAAGAAAGTAGCCAAGAGGGCATGAAAATTGGACAATCAAATGGCAAATTAGCGATCGTACGTGTACCCTCAGTACTTGGGCGTTTTGTGGAGTTACCAAGTCACCTTGATAAAAGGGAATTTATCTTATTAGAGGATATCATTTCCCACTTTATCCATAAATTATTTAAAGGGTTTGTTATGAAAAGTGTTACCCCTTTTCGCATTACAAGAAATGCGGATCTAACGATTGATGAAGAAGGGGCAAGAGATTTCTTACATGTCATCGAGAAAGAATTAAAGAACCGAAAATGGGGCGATGAAGTTCGACTTGAAATTCAAGGTCCCAATCACGACCAAAATGTATTGAAGTACTTACAGGAAGAGCTTGAAATCCATGAGAAGGACACATATGTGATTGGTGGACCATTAGACTTAACCTTTCTATCATCGTTCTATAATTGTATTCAAGAAACACATGAACATCTTGTGGATGAAACATTTGTTCCAAAGACGCCACAAAATTTAGCGTCTGGTAAAAATATCTTTGAACAAGCATTAAAACAGGATATCCTACTTCATCATCCCTATGATTCGTTTGAAACCGTCATTGATTTTGTTTCCTGTGCTGCCGATGATCCAAGTGTATTAGCTATTAAGCAAACCTTATATCGTGTTAGTGGGGACTCCCCTATTATTAACGCTTTGAAACGTGCTGCAGAAAAGGGGAAACAAGTAACCGTTTTAGTAGAATTAAAAGCACGTTTTGATGAAGAAAACAATGTGCAGTGGGCAAAAGAATTGGAACAGGCAGGTTGCCAAGTGATTTATGGCATGACGAACTTAAAAACTCATAGTAAAATTATACTCGTTGTACGACGCAAAAAGAAGCGCATTGAATTGTTTGTTCATTTAGGAACTGGGAATTATAATGACGTAACATCAAAGTTTTATACAGACGTAGGTTTAATAACAGCGAAAAGAAAAATCGGGATCGATGCCACCAACTTTTTTAACTATTTAAGTGGTTATATGAAAAAGCCTACTTATCATCATTTGACAGTGGCACCCTTTGATATTCGGACAGATTTTATTTCATTAATTAACCATGAAATTGAATTCCATAAAACCTATAAAAATGGGCATATTATCGCAAAAATGAACTCATTGACAGATAAAACGTTAATTATGAAGCTGTATGACGCTTCCAATACAGGTGTGAAAATTGAGCTAATTATTAGAGGCATTTGTTGCTTAAGACCTGGTATTAAAGGTGTTAGTGAAAATATTAAAGTACGGAGTATCCTTGGGCGCTTTTTAGAACATAGTCGAATCTACTACTTTCATCATAATGGTGAAGAGAAAATCCTTTGTTCGTCTGCAGATATGATGACTCGAAACATGGAAAATCGTGTTGAAATTTTATTTCCCATTTTTGATTATCGTCAGAAAAAAAGAGTTCAAAAATGGCTTTCCTTTGGTTGGCTGATAATGTAAAAGCTCGTGAACAAGATCAAGAAGGAAATTATTATTATGTAAAACGTACAGAAAATGAACCTATAATCAATAGCCAGCTGGAAATTAGAGGAGGGTAATCATTTTCCTGATTACTAATGTATCATTATTAGGGTAATTACTGTTTCAAAAAAATTGTCTCTCCCTTACGGGCAGCACTCATGGGAGATTATAGTAAATATGCACAATTGTTGCTTTAAAATAAAGTCTGATCATTTACTGTGCGTCTTGTTGAGTCGAGTAGAAGGGAACCTCTCTACCTTAACGGTAGATTGTGTTCCTCCCCCCTCACAGAACCGTGCTTGCACTATTGTCTGGTAGAATTCAGGCGCGCGCGCTAATTAAAGCCACGTTTCCTGAAGCCCCTTGCGATCCCGGACGGTCGGATTTCCCGAGTCCGGTTCTGACCTTGGATATATCATAAATGAGCCTTCCCTTATTATCCTAGGATTAAATGGCGACACCCATATTCCCCAATTTATAACAAAGTTTACTACATAATTAGCCATATTCGGGACAAATAACTGTTATTATTATTATTAAGGCTCTGTGTCCTATTTCACAATCCCATGGCATCCAAGTGCCCAGAGGTCCTTTGCTCAACTTTGGTGTTACCATTGTTGAAATATGTTTCTTCATATTTAGAAAAGCATTACCTTTTCCTCTTAGCTACTACGACCTCATCCGTCAGTCCTAAAACCTCCTGTCAATTTCGGTGTTACCTTATATAACAGGTCTTTGCTGGTTGTTGTCGTCCCATCTGGTAGTAGGACCTTCCCGTCGTTATCTCTGAAAATCTTTCCCTAGATGCTAGAGCCCATATCCCGGCTTCCCCTATAGTGCATATAACCGTTTCTTCCTATAGGGCTTCGGCCTTCCCCAATGCATCAATGGGTCGGCGAATCGCAACATTCCCTTCAACAGTTTCTGAAGGGGGAGCCATTTCGAGACTGCAGTATTCGTTAAATCCTTCTGGCCTCTAGGTTTGCTTGCCATACTGACTGTTCCTACCTTATATTCTCTGAGTAATATAGGCAGCTATGGCTTTTACGTCCGAGCAGAACGTGATTTGTTACCTCCTCACGCATCGGATATGCTAGTTGTCTGAATCGGTCAACTGACAACAGGAGACTTTCACTCCATAAGATTTTCAGCCTTGACGGCTGCTCCAATGCACACGGCTCCTCCTAGTCACCATTCACAAAATGTAGCTAATCTCTTTTCTTAAGTCGTATATATTAACTTTAACCCTTGCGTAAGGTAATGGGTATTTATTAAGAAAGAGTCTGTATTTATCCCAAGTAAATGATTTCCTTTGACTTCTTCTATTGAGCCATTTAAACAGTAAGTATCCGATTTTGTCTCTGAATTTGTTTACACTTTGGGTATTATCTGTGATGCAATAATAATTGTAATAACCTACAAGAGAGCGTCTAAATCTATCCATGATTATATGAATATCTTTATTTCTATTAACCTTCAACCATTCTTTAGATTCTTTGAGTTTGCCTTGGACTTTCTTTCTGCTTGACTTCCGTTTCACTCGGAAATTTCCTTGTTTACTTTTCCCACAATAGTGTGTAAAACCTAGGAAATCAAAGGTTTCTGGTTTTCTATTTCCCTTTTGTTTTGCATCTTTCTCCGCAAATCTTCCAAAGGGAATAATTTTGGTTTTATCCTATGCTTGTCCTTTGCACTGTTTTCTAACCCTTTTCTCGAACCAAAGGTCGAGTACATAATGGAGGTATACATTGGCTAATACTGGAGAAATCACTCCACCTTGCGGAGTACCATTATCTGTTTTGTGTTTCTTGCCTTCCTCCATATATCCACCTTTAAGAAACCTACCAATAATTCTTAGTAAGTTGGGGTCAGCGATTCGCAGTTTTAAGAACTCCATCATCCATGTGTGGTCAACGTTGTCAAAGAATCCTTTAATATCTACATCTACTACTATTTAGTATTTTCGTAATGCCTCTTTGAACAATCTTATCTTCGTGTTCCGGTATTCCCAATGGTCTTTTCTTGTTTGAATTGAGCTTTGGAATATACATTCTCCTTACTGGAACAGGACGATAACTTTTACTTTTAAGCCTATTTACTAAATCCTCTATGTTTTCTTTTAGATTTTCACTGTATTGCTCTTTAGTTGTACCGTTAATCCCAGTTGCCTTTTTGTTAGGTAACTCATGATGACATTGAACTAGTGATTGCTCATTTAATAAATGTGCAAGAGATGTAAATTTCATTTTAGGATCAGATTTTGCTAATTCTGCTATCCTTAGTAGTTTTGTTTCCATTTATTATCCCTACCTCTGCGTGTAGTAAATGTGTCCCTAGTAAGGGTGATAACTGGTAGCTAGCCTTTCCTCCATCGGCATTACCCAATTTCATTGGTACTACGCTGCTATCCGACTCCCTAACGCGGCATTTGGTTTCCTTGCTTGTTATCGCTTGTTCACCATACTCTTCTAAAAAAAAGAAAAGACCGGTAGGGTCTCCCGAGTTGCCGTATCATATCAATGTGTAACGTGCCAAGGTCTCTGACTCCAGAGAGGTTTCACCCTTCTTGCCATAAACGAAGGATGAAATGTAGCTTTCTGCTGTGCGTAAGGCATCAGCCCTCTCGAATTACTAACATTATGGAGCTCTATCCCTTCAACCATTTGGCTTTCGGCCCGCCACCTAGCTGTCTACGCTTAAAGACTAAAGTTACCTTTAGCCCTCCAAGACTCGCTACGAGCGAATGGCTAGTTCTTACTCGACGGGAATCCCACCCGCTATATGATACGACCTAGGCTCGGCCGCACACGCACCAGTTAGTTGAGGAATTCAGGTTTTGTTTTTTCTTTTTTTAGAGACAAAATAGATTACTAAAGCTATTAATGAATAAAAAAAGTAACGAAAATCACTTTACACAACCCTCACAACCTGTAATATAATCATAAATTGAAAAACCAAGGAAAAATATAGGAAGGGCTATAAATATAAAGTCAATTTTTTTATTCAACTTTTTCCTACCCCCTTATTATTAAATTTTATTTACATCTCTTACTATCCTTCCACGTTACTGAATTACAGAAGTTTATTTTCTTGGTAGTTCAAGAACAACGTCATTAAGAAATGGACTCATAATTGCATATACACCTACAGCAATGCATAAGAGTCCATCCGACTAAAAAAACAAATCCGAATCTCTCAGTGATATAAATGAGAAATTGGGAATTATTTAACAATTGTGCCCGATTGTTGAACTAGGAACTATTTTTAATCATCCACTCAGTAATGTATAAAAAGTTTGATAAGACAAGGAAAAGTGAAGGCTATACAGACTGATTCTGGAACAATAATGTTACAAAGTTTGAAAAAATGCTGAAATGAATCCATCAGCATTTTTAATTTTGACTAATTTGGAAAAATATTGTAGCCTCATCTATATCTTTTAATTTCTTTATGGGGCTGTTGTTATTTTAGGTGTCTCGGCATATTTTAAATACCCAACATTCATAACAACCTGACTTTGTAAATTCTTTTTTCTATTGTGGTATGGCATAAAATATTCCATAGCATTTAGGAAAAAACCTTCAAAATATTAAACAAAGAAAACATAATTAATAATGAAAATCAGGCTCATATAAATTAAAACCATCCAATAGCGCTCCAATGACAACTAATATACTTAAAGTGTGAGTAGGTGTCAGTTTTTACCCATCCCCCTTAGAGGAATTTATATATACCTATTATGATTAATAAGAAACTCGGAAGACAACGAAGTTGACTTATCCATTTTAGATTTGCAAACTTAGCTCCTACTACTATTCCAACATAAACAAAAATAGCACTCATTATGGCAATAATGATAGGCGTTAATAAAATAGGATAACCCAAAAATGCAGCTCCGATCCCTGCACCAAAAGCATCTAGTGAGAGTGCTATGCCTAAAGTCGACACTTCTTTAATAGAAATCCATCCTGATTGGTCGACATCTGCTTTTATTGGTGTTCTCAAGATTTTAATCACAACTTTTAAGTTTTTGAACTCAAGATTATTTTTGGTAGAGTCCTTTTTATCAATCTGAGAAAACGACGTTGTAGAGGTATCATTTTTTTCTTCATTGTTTGTTTTATACAGATTGTAAAAAGTCCAACATCCTAGAGTAATTAATAATAATCCCCCTAGCATTTCTGCAATATCTGGAGAAATAAAACCGCGTATTCCGTGACCAATACTCATTGATACAAAGATAACTGTTCCGGTAATGACCAAAATAGTAAAGAGTGAACGCATAGGGATTAAAATATTTCTAACGCCATACGTTAATCCTACCCCAAAACTATCAATACTCAATACAAATCCTAGGAAAAAAATTAATTCAACCCGAGATAACATAAATATTCCCTCCATTTAGTCAAATAACGACTAATCCTCATCTTATGAGAGCCACAAAAGATAGAAGGATGTACTAGCATCAAATTTCACCCGTTAAAACTAAAGGGTTTGGTGTAAAAATGTTAACTAAAAACATAGAGTCATTCCGCATCAACACCACAGTGGGTGAATCAAAATGAACCTCGCTTATAAGATAGGCTTATTTACTGGAGCGGTTGTTCCATTTCATGCAGTTTATTTTTAACAAATTGATCGTTTAATACATTAAACGCACGAAACTGTTGAGAGTGTTCGTTTGGATCATCTTCTTTAAATAAATAACTAAACGTTTGCTTCGCTTTTTCATCTGCTTGTTTTGTTTTTTCAATTCCTTCCTCTACTCCTTCTTTTATTGCTTCTGAAAGGTCAGTAATCTTCATTCTTTCATTATCAACTTTTGCTTCGTTTATCATTGCACCAAGCTGCTTCCGTACACCAGTTGTTAAACCCTTCACTTGATCTCCTAATGCAAGCGCAGCTCCTACTCCTTTTACTAATAGTTTTCTCGTTCCTTTTCTTGCTTTTGGTGATAGGACCAACAGTAAGCTGGCAGATGTTATGACTATACCTGCTGGGTTGCTTAGTGAAAAAAAATTTTTGAACATGTAGAACCTCCTTATTTTATATATTTTAAATTTCAATTCGAACCAACATGTGATTGTTTTACCTTTATCTTCTTTCATAAGAAATTTTTCATACATGTGTAGAAACATTTTTCTTGCATCAGAATCAATAAAATAAAAAGCTCACCTAAATAAAAGGTGAGCCAACCCTCTACAATCTTTATTATTCAATGTTTTAGGTTCTTTTGCG
>JBNJJO010000069.1:0-15518 GCA_051750265.1 Bacillota bacterium
CTTAAAATATACGCAAAATATCTCCTAAAGTGACATAAAAGTTAATTTCATTGAGTATTTATTTTGTTCCAAAAGGGTGTACCCCATTGGAACAAAACTAAAATCGTGCGAAGGGCTTTCGCTATTGTATTTATTGGTTAGGACTCATTTGAGAGTCAAGGTTTAAGTTGATAGTTAGTAACCTTTAAGGTTCTCAAAGGTTCATGATCTTTTGAACGTTTGAGGTTCTTTAAGGTAAGCAAACTTATTGCGCTAGAAACAGAAAGTCTGTAGAAGGCCATATAAAGCGCCTAACCTTTCAAGTATAGCTTTTATAACAAAGATGATTTCATGCTAATACCCAGTAGATGAAGAAAAAGCGACCGCCTAATTAGGCGGTTCCCTTAGCGAACATTATAACCAAAAAGGAAGTGTTAACAATGGCGCACGTAATCACATTAGAAACTTATGGACTTTATGATGAATCTACTGATACTCAATACGTAAAGGAGTTTACAGTCAATGTTGACTGGCTAGAGAGGTATTTAGCAAATCAAGGGATTAACTTAGAATCATTTTTAACGGAATATACATGGGATTGCACAGATGAATTAGCTGACTTCGCTAAAAAACAAGGGGCGTTAATTAGTGTCAAGGAGACTTAAAAGAAGCCGTTCAGCACTAAGGCAAAACGACTTTAAAACATGTTTTAAAACTGGTAGAAAGAAAACCTGCACGTTTTCTTTCTACCCTCATTATAACCAACGTGGGGAGGAATTGAAAAATGAAAAAAATAAACACTGATCGAGACATGTTGATTGAAATTTTGGTAATAAGAACTGGTTACTCAAAAGAATTTTTTCAAAAACTCACTGACGAGCAAATTGAATATGAATATCTCTCTCAGCTTGATGAAGTTAAAACTTGGGATTGAAAGAGGGAATAAGAATGAAAAAGACTATTCAAGATTTAATTGATGAAACAAAAGCTGAAATTCAATATATAAAAAAAGACCTATGTGACTGGAGAACTGGTGAAATAACTCCTAAAATAAAAGTTTTGGGGGGAGAAAAAAAGATGCTAATATCGAATTAACATCTTTTATACGTTTTAATCTCTTATGCATTTTCTTGTTTTAATACTTCGTAAATATGTTCACCTATATAATCCTCGATCTGATCACGAAAAATATCATCTTCTAATATTTTACCAAAGAATCCTTGGTTTTTCTCATAACCATCAACAACATAATCCATAAAGCGTTTGCGAAAACCCAATATAAAGTCATCGTAAGGATTGTTTTGTGCTTGTGTTCTAAGTGTTTCATCTTCTGCTGCAATATCAACTATTTGTTGGATATTTAACTTCTCATGTTCACCGAAATCCGTACCATTTTTAGAGTTTAGTCTCTCCAATATAGCAGTTAGTGGATCCGTTGGGGGATCTACATTTGACTTACCGCCACTGATATCAATTGAAACTATGTGTTCTTCATCGTCTTCGCCAAGAGAGATATTACTTTTGCCTTTCTTTTTAATAGAGTAATATTCGAGTACGACTTTGTCCTCTAAATCAATCTTGCCTTTTTTCTTTAGTGATATTTTCTTTAATAAAAAACGGAGGTAGACAAAAAGTTTATGCAGCTCAACGTCTTGAAACGGTGTAATTTGCAAAATAAACATATAGATACTGATGAATTTTCTTGCTTTACTGATAAAGTCTCGTTGTTCTTCATCGGTTAAATCATTATATCGTTTCTTAGCAGCGTCGATATAATTATTGGATAATTCGGTGTCACGCTTTGTTTGTTGATCTTTATATATGATTTCAACAAATTTTTCGATCTCATCTTCTCGAAGAATCATGTAATCTTCTAATTCTTGTTGAATGCTGTACAATTCATTTGGTTCAATATCGCCCTCTAAAACGGTATCTTCATAATAGGGTTCAAATGACTTTCGAATCTCTTCAGGTTCGTTTACGAAATCAAGGATGAATGTATCTTCTTTGTCAGGATGAGTACGGTTAAGCCTGGAAAGTGTTTGAACAGCTTTTAGTCCTGATAATTTTTTATCTACGAACATTGTGTGGAGTTTTGGTTGATCAAAACCCGTTTGGTATTTTTCGGCAACCAATAATACTTGATACTCATCGCTATCAAACTTTTTAGGTAATTGTTTTTCTGTGAAGCCATTCATTTCACTTTCTGAAAAGTCATTTCCTTGATCTTTTACTTTTCCAGAGAAAGCAACAAGTGCCTTCATATCTTTGTAGCCTTTTCTTTTGATATAAACGTCAAACGCTAATTTATATCGAACAGCATGTAGACGTGAAGCAGTTACCACCATCGCTTTAGCTTGTCCGTTTAATTTTTTTCTTGTTATTTTTCGAAAATGTTCGATAATAATTTCTATTTTTTGATCTATATTATGAGGGTGCAGGCTAACATATTGAGAAATTGCTTTTGTTGCTTTTGCACTTTCGAACTCTGGATCTTCTTCAATCTTTTTGGCCACTCTAAAATAGGTTTTATACGTAACGTAATTCTTTAAAACATCTAAGATGAATCTTTCTTGTATTGCTTGTTTCATACTATAAAGATGAAAAGGATGTGGTTTTCCTTCTGCATCTTCTGTACCAAACATTTTTAATGTGCTACCTTTTGGTGTAGCTGTAAACGCAAAGAAACTAATGTTTGGTTGTTTTCCGACACGGGTAATTTCATCTAAAATCTTCTCTTCGGGATTAGTCTCGTTTGCTTCTGCTTCCTCATCTAATTTTTGTGCTTCCTCAAGTGTCAAACTTGTGGTGAGTGCAGCCATATTTTTTCCGCTTGTTGATGAATGAGCTTCATCAATGATAATCGCAAAATTTTTATTCTTTAGTGTACCAAGTTTATCTAAGATATACGGAAACTTTTGAATGGTTGTTATGATAATTTTCGTACCTTTGTTTAATGATTCAGCTAGTTGAGAAGAGTCTTCCTCAATCTTTGTTACCATACCAGCCTTATGTTCTAATTGATATACAGCTTTTTGCAATTGCTTGTCTAAAACTTTACGGTCTGTTACAACAATAACGCCTTCAAATACGGAATCGTTGTTATCATTATGTAGTGTTGCTAAGCGATGCGATAACCACGATATAGAATTTGTTTTCCCACTTCCAGCACTATGCTGAATCAGATAGGATTGTCCTGGACCAAAAGTCTTTGCATGTGAAAGAACTTTTTTTACAGCGTCACGTTGGTGATAACGTGGGAATATAAGTGTTTCTTTTGTTTTTATGTTTCCTTCATCGTCTTCTTCTTCATCAACTTTCAAGTAGACGAATTTATCAAGAATTTCTAATAAGATATCACGAGATAATACATCTTCCCATACATAATGTGTTTTTAGTTTTCCTTCGACTGATGGATTCCCTTTACCACCGTTGTAACCTTTATTAAAAGGAAGGAAGAATGTTTTTGTTCCGTTTAACTTCGTCGTCATAAAGGCTTCATTCGTATCTATTGCAAAACAAGCAATTACACGCTGTTTAAAGCGAAAAAGTGTATCTTTACCACTTCTGTCATGCATCCATTGATGTTTCGCATCTTCTATATCTTGACCTGTGAATTCGTTTTTCAATTCAAATGCCAAAACAGGTAAACCGTTCAGAAATAACACAAGATCTATCCGTTCATCCTCTTTATGAACAAGTTCTTCTGTGACAGACAAACGGTTTTTATCGAAAAGAGCTATCAAGTCTTTATTTAATGTAGTCGGTGGTTTAAAATATGCTAAGTTTAGTTGTACTCCGTAATCCTTGATCCCTTTCCTAAGTATATCAACCATACCCCGACGCTTTAATTCGTTATCTAAACGGAAGAGAATTTTTTGTTTATATTGCCCTTTATAAATCTCTTTCAATTTTGCTAAAGACTTTTCTTGTGTTTCTTCAAGGAACA
This sequence comes from Bacillota bacterium, assembly GCA_051750265.1. Classification (GTDB taxonomy): domain Bacteria; phylum Bacillota; class Bacilli; order Bacillales; family Bacillaceae; genus Metabacillus. The sequence goes on from JBNJJO010000069.1 coordinate 3,929, forward strand.
AAAATAATTGTGTTTCGTCTACCGCATATTGACGATTGTAATCCTGATTTGTCCCCTCAAAATAACCATTTACAGTTGTCAAGTACTCCTTGACAACTGTTTGAAAAGCACGTTCTTTTAAAATATCAGGTGTTAATATCACAATTTCACCTCCTGTTCGCTTACGTTGTAGTTCTGTACATCTATCTTGCCAGTTACCGTTTCGTAGATAAGGGATTGGCGGTATTTTTGTATATCTTTTATTTGATTCTGTATTTTTTTTCGTATATTATCAATCTCATTTGTTTTCAAATCTAGAAAATCTGCAATTCTTTTTTGCTCTTCGATAGTTACTGGGTATACGATCTCAAGTTCAATTAATTGTGACGCATTAATAGCAGGATAACTAACACCAGTTGAATTAGCAGTGACTTTTGCTACAAAGGGTTCGCTTCTAACTGCATAAAAGAGAAACTTATCATGTAATCCCAAAGGTGTTAAAACTGCAAAACCAGTAGATGCAATGCAATCATTATGTTCCTTATCTATAAATCCAATTGCTTTTAAATAGGTTCTTACTGTTGAAATTATCGTGTCACCTGTTCTAACTAATCTTCTAGCCCTAGATGGTGCATTTTCGAACTCATATACTTCTAATTCTTTGGGAATTTCCCCAAACTCATTTAAAGAACCTATATCAATATATCTAAATTCAAATGCTGCTTTGGTTCTTTCATTCAGTGTTTTTCCATTACAAATCGTTAAATATTTTAATTTTTTCACTTCCCAATCCTCAGAAATCTGCCCAATCCACTCAACATTAGAATTTTTCTTTTTCGCTTGGGGGTTCAATCCACACGTCACCGTTTCAGTGATAAGGGATTGTCGGTACTCCATTAAATGATCTAGAAGCTCTTTTTTCTTTTCAATGATTTCATCGATTTGGGCTGTTTTTTGGTCAAGATAGTTTGCAATAGCTATTTGTTCATCAAGTGGAGGAATTAGAACCTTAAAATTTTTTACTAACGATAAGTTTGTCCTAAGCCTCGTTGACCCCGTGGAGTTTGATTCTGCACAAGATCTAAAATATTTACTATTAACAGAATAAACTAAAAATCTTTTTTCAATTCGATTTTCGTCCACTAACAATTTTATACAGTCTGAAGAAATTAAATATCTTTCATAATCATTATTAACTATTGCAGCCCTTGCGACTGGCATCATTTTTGTAATTACAATATCTCCTGGGTAAATATTACTTCTCTTTAAACTCTTTGCTTTTTCTTCAGATGTATATTTCGTATTTTTATTTACGTGTTCGCCGTCTCCTAAATTATTTAGCTGTATGATAGGAACACCATAATCTGTGTAATGTTCAGTTTTTAAATCCGAACCAAACGGTCCATCCACAAAACTATCGTTTTTATCAAGAGCTAAATGTTTAAGTTTAATTTCACCCCAATGTGTAGGAACTTCTCCAACCAATGGAATACCACTTTCCTTGTATTCCTCATAGCGTTTCATGGAATAAACCCTCCATCAACTCTAGTAATTCAGTTTCCTTCACTTGGATTGATTCTTTTAGCTCAGACGACGGGAGCGTTGATAAATATTTATAAAAATAACGTGTAAATGGAATTTCATATCCTATCTTCGTTTTGTTTTCATCAATCCACGCATTAGGAACAAATGGCAATACCTCACGTTCAAAGTATTCGTGTATATTATTTTTCATTGGTGCGTTTTCAGTATCACGAAGTGTCGGATCAGCTTCCACGTTTTTCTTAGAATTTTTACATATTTCAGCTGTTTCATCACGTTCTGATAATCCCATATATATCGCTTTCCACAATCCTGTTTTTACTTCAGGAACATTTTTGAATAATGGTTTTAATATTTTTAAAAAGTCTTCACGATTTTTGTACAATCTATCTGAAATATTTTCACTTAGTATTGTAATTATTTCTTCTTGTAGTTTTTTACCCTCGTTCAACTTTTCGAGTTTTTTTACATCAGCAGGCTTTTTATCTTTTTTGCGAGTCAGATGCATATATTCCTCTTCATCATATAACTTCGAAAATGCAGACTCGTTAAATATATTTACAATACGCTCTGAGGATATAATAAAATTTAGTTGTAATGGTCGTTCGATCGTTATTTTGTGATATCCAAAATCTTTTAAATCAAAAATCTTACAGTATTCATTTTCTTTGAAGTCACCGTATATACGTGTGATTTCGGCGATTTGTAATTCAGTTATTTCGTTACGTTTATTCCCAAGACTTTTACGCATTTTCACATAAAAACTTGTTGCATCGACTAATTGAATTTTCTCCTTTCGGATCGAACCTTTTGCCAATTCATCATTTTTACGATTCGATAGAATCCAAATGTATGTTGAAATACCTGTGTTGTAAAATAACTGATCAGGCAATGCGACAATGCCTTCTAATAAATCCTCTTCAATTATCCAACGGCGAATTTCACTTTCTCCACTTTCAGCGTCACCAGTGAATAGAGGGGAGCCGTTGAAAATGATTGCCATACGGCTTCCTTTTTCATCGCGTTTCATTTTTGAAACCATATGTTGCAAAAATAATAAAGATCCGTCAGATGTTCGAGGAAGTCCTGCACCATAACGACCATCTTTCCCTTTTTCTTCGTGTTCTTCTTTAATGTTTGCACCATAGTGTTTCCATTCAACGCCAAAAGGCGGGTTCATTAATGCATAGCGAACTTGTAAATTCTTATGACCATCTGAATTTGTCAAAGAATTACCAAATGCAATATGACCTGCATTTTGTCCTTTAATAAGTAAATCAGCACATGCGATGGCATAAGACTTTGGATTTATTTCTTGTCCAAATACTTCAACTTGCGTATTTGGATTTAACTCTTGAATGAATCGAGTAGCTTCCGATAACATCCCACCTGTCCCACAAGCAAAATCCCCAATTTGGACAATTTTCCCTTCCTGCATTAAATCGGATTGATCTTCATTCAGGATAAGATTCACCATAAGTTGGATAACTTCACGAGGAGTATAATGATCCCCTGCTTCGGCGTTCTCGGAAAAGCGACGGATTAATTCTTCGAAAATATAGCCCATCTGTATATTTGATACTTTCGATATGTTTAAATCAATATTTGCGAATAACTGGATGACACTGTATAACAAATTATGTTCGTCCATCTTTTTAATTTCATCTTCAAAATCAAATCGTTCAAAAATGATCCGAATGTTAGCTGAAAATCCTTGTATATAGTTACGTAAGTTTGCTGCTATATTATCAGGATCTTTTAATAAAGTTAGGAAATCAAAGGGACTCGTATTATTAAAGTCGTAACCAGTAATTTTATTAAGAATTGCGTCATGTTTAACAGCCTTAGCTTTTTCTAACACTTTTTCTTTTGTTGGTGCTAGTAAACTATCAAAACGTCTTAATACACTTAAAGGTAAAATAACATCTCTATATTCTTCTTTCTTGTACGGTCCACGTAAAATTTCTGCATTTTTCCATATAAAATTAACAAATTCATTATTTTGTAATTTATTCACTTTTGACACCCCTCTTTGATCTAAAAACCTATATGCATTTTGACCTAATTTTATCACTACCTATTGTATCAATCATCATTATTCTTCCAATACTGAGATTGTATCGAAAAAAAAAGCCTTGCTTTTCGGAAAAAGCAAGGCTTTTTAGATGGGAGGGCGGCGATTCCTCCATCGGCGCCCTAGTATATCATCCTGTATCACAAAGGGTATCCTAAATTCCACTTTGCTCGTACATAATTTAGTAATTACTATACCTTGTTAAATAACAAAGCACATTATCCTTTAGCTCTTTTGGCTAATAGCTCATTAATTTTGTTAATAATAAACACTTCAAAATCTTCATGTTGCATTATTCTTTCGAATATTGGTTCTCCTATTAATCTTTCTTTAAAAAGTCTATAGAATTCTTCAAATTGATCAGGGGCTTTATTATTCAACGATCCAACTATTCCATTTAATTTGTGAGTTAATTTTGTGCTTATTAGTTTATCTGAATAACAATCATTTAGAATTGCTCTTAATATATCTTTAGATAATCGTTTATCATGAGTTTCATTAGTAAGTGGTGTTTTTACAACAAAGTATCCCCAAAAAAAGTAATAATCAAGATATCTAAAATAACCACTTTTGTATGAATTTTCGTTAAACCAAGCAATTTCATCTTTAATATCATTAAAATTAGGTATACCTATATTGGTAGTTGGGGATTTGAATAGCCTATTATAATCATCTCCCTCTAAATCTACAATATATCCTGTTGGGAGAAGATTAATTAACTCATTAAAAGAAGAAACAAAAGCACCATTTCTAAAGCTATTAATTTTTTGGTAAATATTAGTTAGGTCTAAATCGGACTCTTCAATTATATTTGTTAATTGTTCAGTAGATAAAGGTTTTGGCAACTTCCACCATTGAATATCTATGGAATCCAAGTCATAATTCCCAGTTTCAATTGAAATTTGATTCAACCAATTATAATCATAATTATGATTTTTAGTAGGAATTATAACACTTGTACCAGGGGACCTTTTAACACTATCAAAGTTCAATTCATTGTTTCTTATATAAAAAACATAGCCATCCGGTAAGTGCTTTATTATAGAAAAAAAAGCAGCACTTCTAGAAACTTGGGCTCTATGAGCTAAAGTTTCAATTAGATCATTGATTCCATTTTCTTCGTTCTGTAAAACTAACTCCTTTAACCATTCAGATGGCATTAAAATCTCCGCAGCGAAACTATTTGCTTCAGATTCCATAATTTGATAAGCAGTTTCATTAATTGTATCTTCTTTGTCAGTATGACAAGAGATCATCCCGGAATGCCATGGAATAATTAAATGTCCTAATTCATGTGCTAAAGTAAATCTCTTACGTGTCTCAGATTTAAAGCGATCTAATATTACTAGAGGTTCCTCAATATTCATAATACAAATAGCATCAGCATCATTAGGTAATGAATCTTCTACACATTTTGCATATCTCTCTAAAAGTTCCCGAATATTGATCGGCGGAGCAAGAGAATACTTTTTTATCAATCTTTGTGCCAATTTTTTTTCACGAGTAATTGAGTTAGCCATCTAAGTCAACTCCTATGCTAACAACCCTTTTTTCTTAAGCCAAACTCTGACTTGGGTAGCCTCTTCAGCAGTTGCAGCTCTAGCAACAAGTTTTTGAACATCACTTTCTTTAATGACTTCTAAAACAGGTTCACCAATTTCTCTTGAATAAAAGATAGTTTTTAGCAAAGAAGCATTTTCAACCCATAGGCTATACTCTTCAAAAGTCATTCCTAAATATTCATAAACTTCTTCATCAGAATCACTCTCATGCCACTCATCAATAAAATCATCAATATCTTCAAGTAGTGCTTCTCCTTGTAAACAAGCATCCATATATTTTATTTTAGACATTTAATTTTCTTCCTTTCACAGCTGGTTTTATTAATTCACCAGAAATTGGTTCTGCACACCCCAAGTGTCTTCCATGTTTATTAAAAATTTCTATTTCACCATGTAATGAATCCCATGTGTATAATCTCTTACCGTCATGGGACCTCCAAACTTTTCTCTCTCCTACAACTTTTAAAAAGACACAAGTGTCTAAAAAAGAAGGTCGAGGAAGTATCTTATGAACCATATTAATTCCCTCCAAACTGATTTTTGGTAAAAATTATGTATAAACATATAATACCAAAGTAGGAGTATTATGTATAAATAATTTAATAGTTTTATTAATTTTTTGCACTTAAACTTTAGAACCTGCTATAATAATCCGTTTAAAAGACTGAGAGGCTGTAAATATGCCAATAAGTGCTGCCTGTGACTTACTGTATTTCTTTTTCAAATTAATTCTCCTAACCAAGCTATTCTATAAATCTTTAGATAAATATTCTTCTTAGTTTTCTTGATTTCCTTCTTTCACTAAACTGCCACTCATAAATATCCAGTTTTGTTTGAAAGTTTTATTCCATTAAATAGCCCTTTAATGGAACAACATTTTCCAAGTGAGCCTTTTTTAATTGCACTAACTTGGATCTCCCTACTATAATGTTATCTCGTTAATTATCGTCTCCTTCGATTTTATAGGGTTTCGCAGAACCCTTTGGATTCCCAACCTTCCTTTAGAAAGAGAACGCACTATGCTTAATGACTTTTATATTCGACCAGTTAAGTTTAATCTTAATATTAACTATACCTTAACTACTGATAGTTCGTTGATGTCCTTGTTTTGTGGAGCCCACTAAAGGGTCTGCTCATAGTCTGTAAGGTTGAAAAGATCACGCAACCTACCAGACTATGGCATCTCGCTTCCCTCTAAAATCGAGCAAATAGAAAAAGCGTGTTTTCGTAACCTTTTTTAGTTACCAAGTATTTACTTCATTTTTTCCTTTAAGGTTCTCAAAGATTCCTTGCTCTTTAGGAATGTTTGAGGTTCTTTAAGGCAACCAAACAAAGTGCGGTAGAAAAAGAAAAGCCCTAGGTCTATTTGAGACTGCTGAAAAAGTGGTCTTTCGCAAAAAACTAAAGATTTTCGGGGTACTTAAATGTATCCTCAAGCAAGTAACGGGCCTTAGAAGCGATTCTAGAGACCCGTTTTTTTATAACTATATTGTTGTTCTGAAAAAAGTGGACTTTTTCAGTGCCCTCATCTATTTCCAAGGCTTTTCTTTTTGATTACATCTTAACCTTACAATCCACATATAAAAAGTTGAACTTTGTTTCATGTGTATAGAATCCTTACTACCTTGACCATAATGAGACTAATAGACAAACAAGGTGGTAAGATAATATGATTTGCAAAGCATGTGGTAAGAAATCAAGTAGTAGTGTTAAACGTGCGGGCTTATGTGCTAATTGTGCGAAAGATATGAAACGTTTAGTTAAGTCTTTGAAGAAAAATGCTTAAATGTATTCAATTCCTTCTGGCGTCTTATGTACAACGATTCTGTATTTATCATCTTTATTGAATTTATCTTGATACCAATTTACGTGATCTTCACTATTTAAGCATAAAGAAATGATATGTTCAGCAAGTTTTGTCTTTGTCATCCCGCATGAAATGGCTAACTTCTGTAATTTATCATGATCGTCTTGTGTTAATCCAGCTAGCACCTTAACCTTCTTATCACTTCTTACTTTTCTCATACTATACCTCTCCCTTTGTTATTCTTATTTTGCGAATAATCCCGAAAAGTTTTTTATCTCACTAAATGTTTAAAAGATTTATAGATTTAATGTTTTAATCATATTTGGGAGAGAGGCTTCTCATGCCAATAATATGAATTTATAAAAGTATCTAATAGTTGATTCCGTATAATAGCAACTCATTAAAACCTGCTCGTTCATAAATATTTTTTTTTACGCATATATAAATGCTGTGAACTGGCAGCGCATTATAGCCAGTCCACAGCAAGGCACATTCCTAACAATTTAATTACGTTTTTTGCTCAATAATCCATCATAATCTTAGCCGTACATTAGGGAGGCGGGGGGGGGGGCTCTATAGGTCGGTTTGCTCTCTGAAAAAAATATGCCACGGTTAAAATAAGCAGATAGAAAAAAATGAATTTTTTACGAATTAGTCTATAAGAAATGACATTATTATTTATCAAGTTTGACAAAAACAGTAAAATATAGAGAAAAGTTAATCGGTGGTGTATTTAATTGAGTGGCATTCAAACAGAGTTGAAAGAATGGATAGCTAAATTAAGTGGAAACGATCCAGAATGTGAACAAAAAATCAGGAAACTACTTGATCAGGATAAAGACTTAATAAAAGAAATAAACGTTGCCTATGAAGACCGAAATGTAAAACGTGTTCAACACTTGATAAAAAGTTCTTTACTTGAGAAAAATGTGATTGTACGTGCTTGTAAAGTATGTAGTAAAATGAATTTCATTTCTAGTAACGATCTTATTAATGGTATCAACTGTGAACAATGTCACCAAGTGTTATTAAGATCAGATAATGTTAAAAACAATGAAGTGGAAAATAAATCCACGGAAGGAAAAAGAAACTGTGTCTCCTGTGGTAAACCAGTTTTTATCTTTTCAGATTCAATGACTTGTTATAAGTGTAGACTTAGGACAAGTCAGCTATATAGGGACTATAGGCACTTCCGTTAAAAAATTTTCCATCAGGAATTTTTTAACTTTTCTGGGGTTCCCTATTAGATGGAGAACAGGACCAGGTATCAATTAACCTAGTCCAGCATCCTTAACGAATAAAGTAAGGGTTATTTTTTGTTTACTGTATTCTAATTAGCTTACTGTATTCTAACTTTGATACCACCATCAGCTGACTTCTTTACTGGTTCAGCTTTCTTTTCTTCTTTTGGTTTCATCATTTGTAAGAACTTCGTGAATGTTTGTGCCAGTATAACTTTAAAAGGATAGGTACGATCAATAGCGTAACGTTGTTCGGATAGTATGAGGATATGAGGGAATATTGGTTTATCAGGGTTTTGCCATGCTTCACGTGTCATAACGCCACTTTTATATAATTTTCTATAACGGTCTAATTTATCGTTCATTTGCTTCTCTGAATAGATGGTCTTTTGTACTTCAATAAAGAATGCTGTTCTCCTAAAGATGCAGAATAAATCAGGTTCAGCCATACCTTTATCACCGAACTTAGGTTCAACTAAAAACGTATCAAGGTTGCCATATTGAAGGATATCTTTATATACATTCAAGATTGCAAGGAAATGCCCTATTTTAGCGCTGTTCTTCTTCATGCTCACATCCGGGCCGAAATAACAATATGGTGCGAATGAAGTTGATCTTTGTATATGCCCATCCCTTAATAGACGGAGTAACACATTGTTAGCAGCATATTGAGGATTCTTTAACCCTTTGAAATGAATGTCTGCTATTGAATCACGATCCATCACACGAAATCTATTTAGATTCTCAATAATCGACTTATCACGCTTATTCAATGGCATTGGTGAACACATCCTCTTCAGTTAATTGAATGCACGAATCCGTGCTGTTATCGTTCTTTACTACCTTCGCTTCCTTTGCAACCATGAACGGTTCCAGCAGTTTCTTAGCGTTCTCTAACGTTAGGTATGGCGCCTGGAGCTCATACAATTTGTCACTATTCATAATAAAACGCCCACTTACATCTATTTCATGCGCACCTGGTGTATTAACAATACGCGATTCCGTTACATCACGTAATTTAAATCCCATGCTTACGGTCAGATTCGCTCTAATAGTGGTATCCAATACTTTTGCATTAGGACGTTGCATCGATAGAACAGCAAAGACTCCAAGCGTTCTACCTATCGCCACTATCTCAGTAAGAATATCCATAACCGTTTCATCTTTGCGTAGCATTACAAATTCATCGATACATACCACGATATAAGGTCTTTTATGCCCCTTTGGTAGATCATCAATGTGACTAACCTCGAATGTTTCAGTTAAATTGCTCCGTTCGTCTAACTCCTTCTTGATGTGCTGCAGCATCTCTTGTACATCATTGGCATTGCTTAACACGCACTTCACATGTTCAACCTTCCTAAAGATGTGAAACTCAGACTTTTTACAATCCCCTAAATAAAGCTCTAATTCTCGTGGTTTCTTGGATAAGATCAAGGTTGTAAGGATTGACCGTAATTGAGTTGATTTCCCTGATCCTGTTTCTCCAGCTATCAAGATATGAGGTTGTTTAAGCAGATCAAAAGAGATGTACTGACCATTCCGATCTTGACCACAAATAATTCCTAACTTAAGCTGACTTATGTTCCGAATTACTTCTTCTTGCTTATATATCAACTCTTTCGGCATTGTCGTTTTGTAGATCGTTAAAGTGAACCGTTTATAATCGCCTTCTAACTCGATATTTGAACCGAATGTTTGTTTGAAAACATAATCCTTTTTCATAACTTCCTTTGGGTCCATGCCATTAAGCAAAGTAAATGTGTACTGGATTGAATCATCTTTAAAAACAACCGCATGTATTTTGGGATAAGAGTAAAACTGTCTACCACTACTGTTCTTATAGGTTTTATATAATCCTGCATTCATAAAACACTTATTTAAGTCACTCTTAGCCTTCTGACGCTTGATGAACTCACTAAACATCTTATTCCTCCTATACGTTTTTTCCGTTTTTGGAAAAAACGCTATACGATCTTAAATAACGCCCATATCATGAAGCTGAATGTTCCTACAGGTAAAATAAAACGCGTTAATGATTCAATGATGTATGCAAGCCTGTTAAAGCCGTTTTTAGCTGAATTAACTTCAATCAAGTGTGAAAGTATAGCAAAGCACCCAACACCTATTACAACCACGTACAGACCAGTCATATGAGGTGTCATATCAAAGAAACTACTGAATGTCATTGACGGTAAAAGACCAGAGTATAATGTAATATCGGAGGTTCGATTCGACTGCTTAACGCGATTCCCGGCCAGGAACGTTTTAAAGTCAATCGTCTCCGTTTTTTGTTTGAAGAGCATCCTATTTCCTCCCTAAGAAGTTTCTTTGTTTAACCTCATCTAATATGATCTGTTCAGTTTCCTTGTCTTTGAAGTGCATTGCGTAACTTAGAAGCAAATACAATTGGTGTCGTGATGCTGTTGTTATGTTCTTCATGTTGATTACCCCTCTTTCTTTCCCTTCTCCCCCTCGCGCTCCCTTTCAACCCTTTTTCTCCCCCCCTAAGTACTTAACAGGTTTTTTTTTTTACGTCTTTACTACGTTTCTACTTGTACAAGTGCTGTAGTGATAAACAGTTGAATCTGTTACGGAATTGATTCTTAAAACAGATGATTTCGTGTAGGTACTCTATTTGTTACATGTTTGCTACATGTTTTCTACTGTTTTGCTTTCGTGTTAATAGCCTATGCCGCACTGATTGTCCCAGTTTACTCGTCTCCAGAAAAATATTTCACTGCTATTAGGTATAACTTGTCACGGTTTCGGTAAAAATGTGGCTAAATTATTAATTGAAAGGGAGATAGATATGTTTGGACTATGGGGAGGTAAACCGCGTTCACCCTTGGGGAAATGGCTTGACGAAAGAGGAATATCTCAGGAATGGCTCGTAAAAAAATCAAAGGTAAGTAGGAATACCGTAAGTGAATTAACTTCTGGTAAAAGAAATCCTACTTTACCCACAATAAAGAAGCTTATGAAGGCAATACGTGAGGTAGATCCAAATGCTAAAGCAGATGATTTCTTTGATATGTAGACCTCTCATATTCTTCCCTGTGAGGTTTCATTTGATTGGATATTACGGTACGGTAGGGGATAAAAAATGAAGGGTTTCCCCTTCATTTCTCTGTGTAGAGTTATTAACCATAACATTAAAGTAATATTAACATTAAGGTAATATTAACGTTTAGTTAAGGATAAATTTCTTGTAATTAGCTACAACTTCTCTTAATCTTCACATTTACATTCCCCAAAAAGATTGATCAAAACACGCTCTTAATATACTTAATTGGATCAATTCTTTTATAAAAAAGTTTGATCATTTCTGTGATCCTTCTTCAATTAAAGCGCCCTTTAGTAGAAGATCATCCTGTATAGAACT
>JBNJJO010000070.1:0-15104 GCA_051750265.1 Bacillota bacterium
TAAGTACAATCCTTCACAAACTCTCCATACTAATGTTAATATACATATTCAATTTTGTTTGAGGTTCTTATTCAATTAAATGGCCCCTTACAAAAAGAAAGAGCACAATTCTTATTCTGGAATTGCGCCCTTTAATGGAATAAATATTTTGCTTCTATTATCTGGTAAGTTTATTAATAATAGCTGTCTATATGGCAGCTAAAAAATTTAATATCATATCCGTCTTAAGAATTATATATCCGTTCGTTATTAGGAAAGGTAATTTGTTTTTTCTTAAGGTCATTTTTCAGACTTCTCATCAACACGACTTCTTTTATGCTTTTCATTAATAATTTTTTTGTTAAGTATCCTAACTTCACCGGCCATCAATAGCCTCATATCTTCTACAATGTATTTAGCCAACTCTTCATCAGTTATATCATCTCCATCAATATCTAGACGAAATTCTTGCCCTTGAATTCCACCGCCATTCGTAAACTCAATTTCAAAATCGAATTGAACTCGTTTATCCATACAAAATCCACCTTAACGTTTATTAGAGTGTTCTTCATATACTATTCTTGTTAAAAAAGTCAAATACCTTCCTGAACTATACTTCCAGAAGACTAATTCAGTCATTTATTTTAATTTAAAAAGGCACTTACCTTTCTACAGAAAAGCGCCCTTTAATTGAACAACAGAGCTTCTATTAGCTGGTTTAGCGCAATGAATCAGGGTTAACTTATCGATTTTTATCTGCGATAAATCATTCCGCATGGCAAATCCATCCCGCAAAAAGTCCAGTAGAATAAAACCGGGTTATGTTCGTAAAGCCGGATTCTTCCAATAGCCGTTCGATTTGATTTTCAGGGATGAAAGAAATTTTCATAATGCCTTTGCCCATATCGTCCACTTTGGATTTTTCGTATCCATCATCCAGGAAAAAGCTTTTCCATACGTTTATTCTGTCTTGAAGTTCGGCACTATCTCGGTCTCCGTAGGCGCTAACGAGTACGAACGGTGCTCCCGGCTTCAAATGATTCTTAATATTCCCGAGAAGCTTCAACTTCTCTTGAATATCGTCAATAAAATGAAGAACCAAGATACAACTTGCCGCGTCGAACTTCGAATCTGTAGTCGGAAGGTCGTCAATCGTTCCCTGGATGAGTCTGACGCGGCTTTCCAAGCCTAGTTGAACCTTTTTATTTTTAGCAATATTAAGCATCTCTTCAGAAGGATCGACCCCGGTGAACGTCCAATTCGAGTTAGACGGCCCCCATGCGGATAGTTCATTTCCGCCACCTGCGCCGACCACGAGTAATGATGCCGCTTTTTCGCCAAATTGAGCTCGATAATAAGATTGAATCATCGAAAATAACGCATCGTATGTGGGAACCGAGATTCGAGTGTTTCTCTCGTATGCAAGAGCCATTTCGGAATTGAATGTAAGTTCTTCATTCATTGTTAACCGCCTCCATTGTTTGATTATGCAATGCCCGACAAGAGTCGCCTGCCTTAATATCTTTATTAGCAGGTATCCCGGCATTTGTATGACTTTCCGTGAGGATCACGCATTTTAGTAAGCTGACCCGCCGCGGCAGTCTGCCCTATTCAACTCCCTCAGTTTGATACGATTATCTCTCAAATGCTCACTTATTCGCAGGATTTCACAACCCTTGTAATTGGATTTACGGGTAAATGAAATGAGTTTAGATCAGTTTGGCTTCGTGAAGGCATAGTTAAATAAAGGAGTCAGCTATCACTCCATATTTTACCATATAATGCACATCTCCACGCCGCCCCTGGAGGCTTTCCCTCCCATGTCTCAACGGGTCAATTGCCCTCTCATTCCTTCGTCATGCCTATCCAAGGGGTGGAGGCCAGTTATGCTAAACTGATGGGTCACGGTGCCCTTTTGTTGAAGAAACCTGGTACTCCGTACATATTTGAAATCCTACGAATAAGACAACATTCAAAATTAAAGATAACTTTTTTTGATTTTTTACAGACTAGTGTTTCTATAACTATGCTGCTAGAGGAACAATTTCTTTTACTTTATTTGGACAGTAGGCATCATTTCGTCGTGCTATTCCTACAAAAATTCTAGCTAATTTACCTATCAACTTCATAATAGACTTCATTTTCTTCATCTTCTTGAACTTCACATTATTGGTATGGATGGCTTTAAACTCTGGGTTATTCATCACAAGGCTCATTGTTGCTAGGTAGAGGAAACGTCGTAGCCTGGACCTTCCACGTTTAGAAATAACTATTTGCCCTTTCCATTTACCCGAGCTTGCTTCAGCTAGATGTAATCCTGCATGACGTAACAGAGAATTCCCATGAGAGAATCCACTTAAGTCCCCTGCCTCTCCTAAAATACCAGCTAATGAAATTTCACTAATTCCTTTAATCATAAGCAGTTTCTTTGCGAACGGTATTTTATTGAGAACTTCTTTAACTTGTTGTTCAACTCTTTCGAGTTGTTTTACCGCGAGGTCATATTCCTCTAATAATTGTTCTAGATGAAATTTATAAGCATCAAGTGCTTGTCCAGTTCCAATAGAGGATTTTGCTAGTTGGATCAGTAATTGTGCCTTTTTAGGTCCAGGTTGTCGTTTCATTAATGACTTCCATCCCCGCATGACATCTAGGGGCTGCAGTGAAGTTATTTCATTAGGAGTCGGAAACAACCGAAGAGTTGCAATCGCTCCTTTTACACGTAATATCTTTAAACACTTGTCTGAGTTCTGGAAAGACAATGTCTACCCATCTATTGATCTGATTAGCAGAGCTCACGAGACGTTTAACAATCACATCACGATTAGACATTAAAACCCTAAGTTTATCAAAGGATTCTGATGACGGACGAACAAAGGAATAGTAGCCGTTTTTCACCATATCTGCGATAACGAGCGCATCTTTTTTATCACTCTTAGATTGGGCATTATCACGATTCTCTTTATTCCTTTTTACCAGGTGGGGATTGACTGTTACTACCTCGATGTTCTGCTTATCTAACCATTTTGATAGGTTAATCCAGTAATGGCCTGTAGGCTCCATTCCAACTATGGCTGAATCTAAGTTTTTTAATCCTTGTAAATTATGAATCCAATTTAATAGTCTAAGAAACCCATCTTCGTTATTTTCAAAGATAAGTGGCTCACCAACTACAATTCCACGGAAATTAACAGCTCGTGCAATGTGTAATTGTTGGGCAATATCTACACCTACAATAAGATGTGTATCGGAAATTCTTTCTATTAGTTGATTTTGTTTGTCTTGCATTTTAAAATTTATAGTAGAGCTCCTTTTTTAAGATTCTGAGTTTGATTGGTCTCTTACTCATATCTTACTGAGGGGCTCTATTTATTTCAAACCTGATATTTAACGATCTACAGGAATGCTAAACTCCACTTTAGGTAAAGTAGAAAAAAGCCTTACTCCTTATTGAAGTAAAGCACCCGTTCGTTGAGTAACACCCCCGCCCCGGCTCTTTTGCTACTTGCGGTGCTTCCCGCCCTTCTGCTTCCGATGCGTTCGGTTGAAGTTCCGAACCGTGTACGTAGCCCTGATGCAGCTGGCCATCGTTGCGATTACCTGAAAGATGATCTCCATGTCACCTCCTTTCGTCGAAGGCAAAAGTCAAACATGCCAGAAAGGGGCTTGTCAAGGCGAAAATCCTTTGACGAGCCTTGACTAGACCCGTTGGCATGCTACGATTAGACGAGGAAAGGCAGACATAACCACAACCACCCACTGTTATTCAAAATTTAGAGTTTTATATCCTCGGAAGTTTTGATGACGTGACCTATTGTGGATTCTAATCGAGCTTTTGGATCGTGATTTCGTAAATCTCCAAAATCAAGGCCTGTTAAAGCTTCAATTTTTGAAACTGTTACTTGATATGTTTTATATTCACCGTAAGCAAATTCCAAATCCTCAATAAGTTCTTTTTGAGACTGCAAATAGGCAGTAGCTGATAGACTACCATCTTCTTTAACAATCACGGCCACTTTCCAGAATTCTGCTGGTATCTGAACTCCTCGGTACATGACGTCATCACTCCGAAATATTGGCCCAGTAAACACTGTTACTTTAAGTTTAGAATTTTCGGCATTGTTTAAAATATAATCTTCTAGATCCAGCCAAGTTTTTTGATTTAGATTTTTATGTTGCGGAGAACAATTTGTAAAATGGAACGTATCCTCATTTGCCTCTTTCGCCGAATCCCCCCAAACAGGGTCACGTCTGCGTACAAGGTGCCCTCTATCAAGATCGTTGTCTTCATATAGCTCCGGACCACCTTGAAATTTTTGTTCAATACGTGGATCGAAATACCATTTATCTTTCTTACGCTTAATTTCAATGAGTTGATTTCCGTCAATATTAACCACAGTATAATAGGCTAAACAACGCGATTTACTCATAACAATCGAAAAATGTGTATAGTTTAACACATTACCACCATTCTTTAAGGGTGCTATGTCCTGTTCAAGATCAGATCGAAATTTCGGACGAGGAACATCATAATTATCACCAAGAAATTTAGGGTCATAACCGGTCGAACCCTCATACCATTCGTTGCTTAACTCCTCAACCAACATCCCTTCAGGTTTATCATCGATAAATTTCCAATCCTTCAACAAATCATCAATTAACTTTTCCTTATCATCGCTTAAGCCGGAGCGTTGCTCCATCACAAATTGCAAAATACTGCTTATTCGAATACCTTCATTGCATATATATTTTGTATTGTCGTTTGGATCTGGAACGCCTGCATGATGGAGAGCAATGACTATCCATTCGTCGTTATACACAGGTGAACCAGATGAACCCTCCATGGTGTCTGTTGAATAGTGTATATAGTCGTCAAATATATCCGTAATTTTGTTTTCTCTAATGGTTACAGCTTTAGGTGCACCCGAAGGATGTTGAACAATTGATACATATTCACCAACTAAGGCTTTCCCCCTTCGGGACATGAGAGGCAAGAAACCAAAATCACTCAATTTTGTTCCGTCGGCAGACACTTCTTCTATAGCGACTAATGTAAAATCAAGGTTTTGATCAGTAATAAACAAACGCTTTGGTGTAAAACGGAAGCTCTTAATCTGGCGCTCCTTTAAATTAAGATCCAGCTCATAGTTAAATTGCACGAGACTAAACAGAGCCATATCTTCATTTTTCAAAACATGATTATTTGTAAGCAATAAGGAAGGCGAGACAAGAAAGCCTGTACCATGTCCGAGAACACTACCAATACTATCACGCACCTCGATCCTGCAAACAGGTTTGGCTGCTTTAAGGCCTGCTTCAAGATAAGAAATTGGAAACAGATCATTTTGGCCTATAAGACGCTCTATCGCTAGTCCATCACGAGGATTAATAATAGCTTTACGAAAAGCGACTCGCTCCGGTGTATCCACTTCAAGAGGGTTTTTAGTTTCTAGCTCACGAGCAGTTTTTTCACGTTCATTGGATCGCTCGATGTAGCGCTTTAATGCTTGTTGTTGCTGCATAGCTACAAGCTTCTCATTCAATTTCTGAAACTCGTCAAATCGTATAATAGACATGTTAGCCTCCTTAAAATACTAAAAAAAGAAAAAATCTTTGTGAATCTACATTTCAAATTATATTTATGATGATTTATTTAAAAGCATGTGATTAAAAGAAAGCAGGCCACTAAGGAGTAAGTCTGCTCAAAATGACATTAAATTCTCAAATAAGTGATTTAGACATCACAATCCGTAGACGATAAAGATATTGAGGTTCTACTTTTTCGACAAACAAGTTTACACCAGAACCTTTATTTTCCTTAATGAAGAACACTCACCCAAGTCATGGAAATGGTACTGGCACAACCGCAGCTACTGCTTTTACTGCTTTATTTGCGTCAATACGCCCCAACCCATATCGATCATTCCATCCTTCCCCTGTTGGAGGATTTCTTCTTGCTGTTTGCATTATGATGTCACGGATTTGGTCTATGGTGAGAGTAATTCCGTTAGCTTGAGCTTCAGCAAGAACTAACACGACAACACTTGTTACTGCTGGTGCTGCCATACTCGTACCTGACATCTCGGTATCTCCATTAAATGTGCCGGAAGCTGCTGCTATTACCGCATGACATGGTGCGCTAATCTTCGGTTTTGTCGACCATCACGTGTTGGTCCAGCACTTGAAAAGAATGAGATAGGAGCATTAGGAACATGGGCGTCATAGGAACCCACTACAATACTTAAAGGGACTATACTATTCGTTCTGATACAGTCCCTTTTATTCATTGGAGCAAGTCTTGTTTAATACAATGGAAGATTTAAGGTTGACTTTTTTAAATGAATAGATAGTCTTTTACTAAAAATAACTTTGAATAGAATCTTTTATTCTGTAACTATTTCTTCACACTTGTCGGTGCCTTATAGCGCTTAGGCAGCTTGAATCCACGCTCCTCCATGACCTCATGCAGACGGTCTGGATAGTCGGTGATGATTCCGTCGACTCCGTCGTCAATAAGCTTATTCATCGTTGGCATATCGTTGATTGACCAGGGTATGACCTTCATGCCGGACTTGTGCGCATCCTCCACCATGTCCTTTGTTACATAAGGTACGTAGTTATCGTCAGTGATATTACCGTTTTGTGGGAAGCCGTGAACAGGGGAGATTGCGTCCGCGCCAAACGATTTGGCTGCCGCCACAAGGTCTCCATCGAAATCATCGATGTCGATTCCACCCAACCACGGTGAAGCCCCCGGTTGTCCTGGCTGTAAGAATTGAGGACCATTGGTCAGTGCAACGACAGGTAAGCGTGGCTCTACCTCTTTCATGCGCATAAGCGCACCCCAGTCGAAGCTTTGAATTGATACGCGGTCAAGCATTCCTGCTTCGCGAACGTGGCGAGCGACGATTTGCACGAACTCTTCACGTGGAGCTGTCTCCCACGGTGCACCAGCCTCTACCTTCGTCTCAATGTTCATCCACACCTTCTTAGCTTTGTAGCGCTTCACAAGGTCGATAACTTCGCTCAGCAACGGCATTTTAGCCCCTGGGCTCGGTTCCTGCTCTGGATACTCAGGCTTGGTATTTGTACCACAGTCCATCGTGCGGATCTGAGCAAGTGTGAGGTCCTTTATGTACTTGCCCACGTAATGGAACTCTGGGTCTCCAGTGAACACTGGGTTCGTATCCTTACAATTTCTTCCTGAGATTTTGCGATCATGCGTGACAACAGCCTGGTGGTCCTCCGTGATTTGCACATCAAGCTCAAGTGTGCTCACACCCATTTCAAGTGCATGGGAGAACGATGCAATGGTCGACTCGACAGTCAGCCCCATTCCCCCGCGGTGTGCCTGAAGGTCAAACGTCTTCGGACCGAAGCTCCTATTGTCAGAACGGTCCGACTCATTATCAGCCAAAGCAGGCTGACATTATAAGTGCAGCAATCGCTACGGTTAAAACCTTTTTCTTTTTCTTTTTCATCTACTCCACTCCCTATAAAATCTAGTACATTTTAAGAATAGATAGAAAGTGTAAATCCTCATTTACGTAGATGTTAAGATAGAATTAAGAAAAAGATTATTGGAAGGAAAAGTAAACATTTTATAGAGATTGTTGGGAATCTTTTTATAGGTAGAGGTCTTATTGTGATATTTGAACAAATAATTTAATCCTACTTAAAATAGTAGTAAAAAATACAATTTTTTTTGGGTGTTTCCCTTAACAATCTGGTCCTTTAATGGAACAACATGGCTGGCGTTTTTCAAACAACTTTATTGTAAATATAGCAACTTTATTTGTATTTAAATGTCTTTATTGCAATAAATACACCTTATGTGGAGGATCAATAAGTACTTTTAAATTT
Source organism: Bacillota bacterium (assembly GCA_051750265.1). GTDB lineage: Bacteria > Bacillota > Bacilli > Bacillales > Bacillaceae > Metabacillus. The sequence continues at coordinate 7,843 of JBNJJO010000070.1, forward strand.
TCGCTCTAAAAGTTCCTCGATTTTCATTTATATTTGAGAATAAGTCATATGGGATACTTCTAATTATAGTAATCTTGCAAAACAAAAATATCCCAATAGGGTTTACTCTATTGGGATATTCTTGTTTTAACTTTCACTTATTTAATTGGAAAAGGCTCTAAGAATTTTTTTACCCTTAGAGCTGAATAGTTAAGTTATTTAACAGCTTCTTTTAATTCCTTGCCTGGTTTGAATGCTGGAGCTTTTGATGCAGGAATTTGCATTTCTTCCCCTGTTTGTGGATTAAGTCCTGTTCGAGCTGCTCGCTCACGTACTTCAAATGTTCCAAAACCAATTAACTGAATTTTCTCCTCTGCAGCTAATGTTTTAGAGATTGTTTCAAACACTGCCTCAACTTCCACATAAATTTACGGGTTAAAATGAGAGTTTGCTTAAAACTCTACTTATTGCACATTATGCTCACTTCCGAAACCACTGTATAGGCGGTTTTTTGTTTAATTCACTTAAGATCCAAGAACAGATTAGATACAGTATAAAAGCGCGGGTTTGCGCGTCGGGTTTTAAACAACTTTTTTAAATGACTTTATTATAATTTAAACAACTTTATTATCATGTAACAATTAAGTGTGCTTTTTACCTAGTTATCCTATTATCCAATACGTTTATGCTTCTTTTACTTTATTGCGGCGAAAAGAAAACCTGTTTGGAATCCCGCATAAATGATAAACGACATTTGCTGATGTACAAGCAACAGAATGTTTGCTTACCTTCAAAGGTTCCGTTATGGGCGAACGGCTAAAAATATTTTCCTGAAGCTGCTCTATGGATAAGCCCTTTTTGGCTAAAGCTTCATCAAATTCTTTCTGGGCAGCCTGTTTAGCCTTAAACAACATCATTTGAATTCTGCTATAAACGTTAATTGCCCCATCTCCCGTCGTTTCAATGGGAAGAAAAATCGCTTCAGGGTGAATCTCGGTAATGAGTGACTGAACACCGTCGGAAACACCGGATGAAGGCATGCATCCGAATGGCTTAACAGAAAGGGTCATATTTACTTTCCGTTTCTTTACATTAAGTATAAGCTTGCCGACTTCCATATGTCCTTCTCCACCCCTTAGGTGGTTGTTATAATAGGAGTGTGCAACTTCAGCTATTTCATCCATATCAGGTAAGTGATATCCTCGAAGCCCGATTGCTCTGGCATAGGTATGGAACATCCCGCGGACGGTACGATCGGCTAATTCTAATATTAGTAGACGTTTTAAAGGATTCTTTCCTTTTAAGCCCTTACTATCGGAATCCGCTTCACGCAAATTCATCCGTTTACGAGTATCATATTGCCCCTCCCAAATCAAAAATAAAATCCATGCCGTAACTGACTGTACTTCTACTTCAGCCCCTTCACTTTCCAAAAATTTTTGCAACTGATAGTTGCCGTCTCCTTCAGTCGTCATCGCCCAGAACTCACCGATAATACTTACTTTTGGTTTTACCCTGGTTCTGTCGACTTTCACCGCTTGCAGTTCTTTTCGGCATCGGTATAAAGCTGGTATAAGTTGTTTACGCTCGCTGAAAGCTCTGTATAAATGCTGCTTGCAGCGTTCAAGCGCAGCATTGGTGGATCCCTCTTCCACTTCATAAGGGCGGATGCGATACCCTAACGCATTCAAAATATCTCCGATCAATACAGCCTTTAAAAATGTAAGGAAAAATGAACTATCTAATTTAAGCGCGGACTCTTCACCTGTAGCCTGTTTTAAGCCACTCTGCTGCTGAAAGAGCAACACTCGAAACCCATCAAAACCGGCATCTCTGAGTGCCTTCCGATACTCTGTCACATAGGTACCAAAACGGCAAGGTCCGCAGGAACCGCTCGTAATGAAAAGATACTTGCTCACAATTTCTTCTTTTGATTTGCCTTCAACATCTCGAAGATAAGTAAGATATTTGATCAGATTCCCTACAGTAAAATACGTTGGATTACATTGCCCGCGATTTCCAAATTCCTTGCCAAAACGCAGAGACTCCGTATCAGGGCATTCCATGTGTTTGACAGTATATCCCAATCCTTGGAGCGCTCCCTCCATCAAGTAGTCATGGACCATGGTAAGACCGCCGAAAAGAATGGTTGTGGAATCTTTGTCCTTTACAAAAAATTGGCGGGGAACCGGATCAAACCATTGTGCATTTGATAGTAGTCCCAATTCTGCTTCTTGTTCAACCTGATACCGGTTCAATTCTTCCTCAAAGTAACGAAGATAATCCGGCTGTTGGCTATCCTTGACAACTTCGCGTTCTTTTGTCGTACGCACTTTCAAATCAGCTCCTTTTTGTGTTATTCAGATATCGCTTTTTTCTCTTGGTTTGGTTGCCGCAGTAATTCACGGCGCTTTTGTTCAATAAGTTGCTGCAATTCCATCTTCTTTTGCGCTAAATCCTGAAGTCGCTCCTCATGCAGTCCCAGACTATGCGCATAGGTTTTAACACGGATCTTAATGGAGCCACTCGGCTTATTCGCATCAATATCATGAAGAGCGGAATAAGGAGTGCCGGCTGTTGAAATAATCGAGTCGATCAGCCCATAGGTAGGGGCATCATGTCCGCATTTAAAGTTGGAAAGATCCAATACCGCTACATTAGGATGCCTAGCCGCAAACTTAGCAGCCCAAACCTTCTGAACACTATTTGAACTGAAATTTTCCGGCCATACATCGGTCACTTCCAAAGCATGGTCCACTCTTCCGCTTTCTAAATCACCTTTGAAAAAGCGGCGCAGCCAAGCTTCGTCTTTCGGAATGGAGCGCATCGATAGAATCGGATAGCCTAACACTTGAAACTCATCCAATACGCTGTGGTTAAGTCCTGGATCTGAGTGATAGGGACGTCCGATCATAAGAATGGCAATGCGATTTTCCTCTTCAATTTGCTCGAGGATCATCCTTCCTTTTTCCTGCATCTCATGATCAAAAAGCTCCATAGCCTTCCATGCTTCATCTGCTGCGAAATTATTTTCGTCTTCAGTTATCTGCAAGAAATCAGTAAACGCATCATATAACTGTTTTTTCAGCATATTCGGTTCTGTAAACGTCACCGCCGGATCGTAATAAGTGATCCCTCTTTCCTTGAAAAAGTCCGTTTCTTTCGTAAAAGCCGCTTTAATGACATTCGGAGCTCCGGCGACAATCGGACAGCTGGTGGAATCCACCACATTTTGCAGATGAGTCGGAATATGGGTGATGCACGGGAAAACGATCGCGTTTAGAGCTTTGCGCTCTGTATGATGTTTGAACAACAAATTATGAATATGTGCTTGTGCTACTTTTGACGGGTAACAAGGATCAATGGACCCGTACTTTCCACCCTCCTGCCACATTTCCTCACTCGTATCGTCACTAAAAACGATATTCTTTTGCTCGATGCCCAGCGTTTCAAAATAAGTTCGCCAAAATGGTGCTGTAGACCAAATATTCAGCACTTTCGGGATGCCGATGCGCAGCTGTTTCCGCCTTTCCATCGCCTCTATAGATGAACGTTGGAACGAACGAATAAATTTGCTTTTACGCTTCCCAATACTTAGCAAACCAGTTTTGATTTTGACATCCTCGATCGTTTGGTCTGACTCTGGCATAGGAACCGGATCGTAGAAATGCCTGAACATTCGCCGAGATTCATAATCCACCAGATTAGGGTATTGTTTTTTCAGCTTGTTGCGATCTTGAGTCAGCTGAATCATCGCTTCCTTGTTTTCCACCGTTCCCTTCTCACAGCTAAAACCTGAGATATAGCGTGCTGTTTGTCCATCAGGTGCAGTAGTATCGATAAACGTGCGGCTGCAGTTATTCGGACAAAAATTGCAGCGGGTTGATTCATCATTGCGGGATATATAACTTAAGCCGATCGCTGCATCAAGACCAAGAAAAGTTGAATACCCCCGCCTCTTTACTACACGAAGGGTTTCCATTGCCGCTCCAATTGCTCCAGCTTCACCCGTATGCGGATGGACATACACCTCAGCATCCGGAACCCGCTCTTTAATATAGTCAACTTGCGCTTTCACAGCAGCCAGATTATGCTGTGTTCCTCCCTGCAGGACAAACTTGCGGCCAAGTTCTGCCATGCGTGGAATTTGCACCACATACTGCCATACGTTTTTCGGCAGCACTAAGGCAAGTCCAGCCAACAGTTCCTCCTTTGCGTAGCCTTCCTTCTGGAAATTCACCCGGTCAGAATCAAGAAATACCGCACAGCCATAAGAGAATTTCGGACTTAGATCAGCCTTGAATGCGGTTTCAGCATATTCTTGAACAGGGATACCAAACTGATCGGCCATTGCTTGCAACAGCATTCCGTTACCAGCAGAACATTGGTTTGACAAGCGGAAGTTGCGGATATCCCCATTTTTCAGAAAAAGGACTTTTATGTCTTGGCCGCCAATGTCGCAAATAACGTCAATATCGCCGAAATAATGGACGGCACTCATCATATGAGCAACTGTTTCCACAATATTGACATCCGCTTTTAATGTCTTTTCCAAGACATCCGCAGCATACCCGGTTGCCCCAAAACCAATGATTTCAAGTCTAGCACCAGAGGCATGTATCTTATCATAAATACGCCCGAGCAGCTCCTTCGTATCTTGAATCGGATTGCCTTTAGAAAGCTGATATTCTTTAAGGAGAATTGTTCCGTTTTCATCAACCACCACAGCCTTAGATGAAGTGGAACCCCCGTCAAGACCAATTACGGCCTTAACTGTTTGTCCCGGTTCAAAGGAAGCTGGCTTAAATTTCGGGATACTGTACTGAAGGCGAAATTCGTCCAATTCCGCTACGCTTTTTACTAATGGAGCACCGGCTTTTTCACCCAGCTTCGCCTTTCGACCATGGGTAATAAATTTCTTCAATTCTTCTAAACCTTTGTAAAGGCCAACTTGACTAGGTTCATGAAGTCCATAAATGACAGCACCATATGCAGCATAATACTGAGAATTTTCCGGAACAAAAATTAGTTCATCAATCGGTATATCTTTCGGATAATTGTATCCCCGCTGTTCCCACGATTCAGGAATTCGCTTGCGCCAACATTGCTGAAGAAAAGGCAAGTATGTATTCGGCCCACCTAACAAGAGAACTTTATGTCGCAATGTATTCCCACGGGTCAGTACAGAAAGATTCTGCAAAACAATAGCATCCGCCAAAGAACACATAACTTCCGAAGAAGGAATGCTGCTTTTCACGAGGTTCACGATATCTGTTTCTGCAAAAACACCGCATTTCGCTGCAACATGATGAAGTTTGGTATCATCAAAAGTGAGCTTTGCAACTTCTGCTTCCGGCATTCCTACCTTAATGATGCACTTATCAATTGTAGCACCAGTACCAGAGGCACATTTGTCATTCATGGAAGTGATGGCCTGCTTATCTCCGGTCTCCTTGTTTTCTTTAAAAATAATAATCTTGGCATCTTGTCCACCTAATTCAATCACACTGCCTACATCAGGATGCAGTTGTTCAACCGACATCGTAACGGCATTCACTTCCTGAACGAATTTGGCACCGATATGCTCGGCAATCGGACCGCCACCGGATCCCGTAATAAACACTCGAATCTTTTCTTTTGGTACTTCAGAAAATTCATTCCCAATACGAACCAAAAATTCTAATACGTTTTCAGCCTGTTTCGTATTGTGGCGCTGATAATCAGACCATAGAATCTCTTTCGTATTCGGATCCACTACGGTTGCTTTTACCGTAGTGGAACCAACGTCAATCCCGATTATCATATTTTCCACTTTAGCTCACCTCACATACATGCATTTTTTTAGTTTAAATAGCATATTGACAAAATAACACTGACTTATATTTTCCAAAACTCTAGATATTATTACCAATAAATTAAAAAATCCATAAAATCAAAGGTATAGAGAAAGTGACTGAATGAGATAGAAGAGGCATTCGATGTAATTGCGTTAATAGATCTATACACTATGGTACGTCATTGGGGAATATTACCGATTATTTTTTATTGATACATTCACAAATTAAAACTTAAGGAGGCATAAAAGCAATGTTTATAAATAAATGGTTCAATGGAAATGATGACATAAGATCAATTAGACCACCTCAAGGACTTACAAATAGAAGAGGGATACCAGATGGATTTTCCAAAGAGGTATCGTACGAAGACGAGTTGCAAGGATAGAAGAATTACAACAAAAAGATGATGATATTTGATATATTCATTTTTTTTGGTAAGCATGTCGGTACTGGTACAAAAAACATTGGACCTACATGTCCTGTTCAATTTCAGATTATGATGCCATTCCAAACAACTTATGTATAAATCCAACTTCATTTTGGGGCAGACTTCACCAACAGGTGAAGTCTGCCCCAAATCGAAAAGGAAGTGAAATCTGACCTAGAAAAAATGGAGCCGAATTATAAAATCAAAGTTTCGACCGATCAAAAGATTTATTTGGAACTTGAATAATTAGAAGAAAAACTACAAAGAAATAAGATGGAAATGAAACAACTAAAAAAAGAATTCAACCAAATCAAAGCTCTTATGAAGGAACAAACGTGACGAAAGCATAACGTTTTTAGTGAGGATATCATTATGCATATTACTTCCTTATTGTTCGGGCTAGTTATTGTATTGAATATTTTTTTTGCGATAATTGTTATTTTTCGGGAAAGACGAGATGTTGGTTCCTCATGGGCTTGGTTATTGGTTTTATTTTTTATTCCTTTGCTCGGCTTTGTCTTGTATCTTCTTTTCGGACAAAACCTTAGCCGTTATCATGACCCCGTATCTCAAGCTCCATTTTTTTACTATACAGATGAAAATGGGGCGCGACATGAAGTATGGTTCGAGGACGCTAGAAGCATCCAAACCAAATTCAATCTTGTAAAAGAATTAGGCTTAAGAGGATTTTTCTATTGGGTATTAGGTCGAGATTTTCCACAAAATTGGTTACTTGTTGAAGATAATTTTGTCGTAAAAAAACGGGTTACAATTTGAATTTTGCCTACATTCCGATCAAAATGTAGGCATTTTCTTTGATTTAAAAGAAATAGTTAGATGTAGCGATGAAAAATAGTTGGTATATAAACTTATTCTTCAACTGACAAACGTCACCTATGGGGTATCACCAAATTTCTTCTTTTTTAAGTCAACTTGATCAACAAATGTGTGTGGTTCACGATGGAATTTTGACATGATTTGTTACTCTTCCTTAACTATTGCTTTTTGTTTTAAAGATA
>JBNJJO010000071.1:0-14882 GCA_051750265.1 Bacillota bacterium
GTACAAGGAATTGTGTCTTTTTTAGTTATAATCGTGAGCTTCCTATGTATCTGTTTATTAGGTATTGAATATTAGACGAATAGTGCGAAATAAATCCGAATATCAATTTTAACTTTTGAAAATTAACGTATATAGCTAGCGCCTCTAACGGATATTATCGAATTATTTCGGTTGTTTTTTTATTGCGAACTCTTGCTGGATGCAACAGTGCGTTACCTTATGTGAAGAGGTTAAATGATTTTGTCGCAATACGCCTGTACTGTGCATTAAATTTAAACCACTTGGTTAAACAATCGGGCGCGATAGTGCAATTACATTTAGATTAAAAGCACCTGCTTTCAGCCAGCAACAGATGCTTTTTCAATAAAAAGTGAAGGACATATAATCAAAGAAGCCCATATCTAAAAGTATTAGATTGGACTTCCTTGCTTCTTATAACTTCGATTATATAAAGTTTATTTCTTTTTAGTTCAAAATTATTCCGATATACATACGACAATTAAGAAACGTTCTTCAATTCCTCTGTTAATCTTAGGAATTCTTTTTTGTTTCTATCTCGTAAGGACTGGTCGATTTTCTGTTGGATTTTCTCTTTTCGGAAATCAAGCAGAGCCTTGTCTAACACCATTTCAGCAAATAGAGAATCAGTAACATTTCCTTCAGGTTGAGGTGAATAAAGTAAATTCTTTTCCATAAAAAATCAACTCCTTGACCTTTTTTCTATTATACTAACAATTTTCATACTATTCAAACATTTGAATTGCCAATTCATTACAGTAACAAAAATAATTTCAATTTTTTCTTTATTCTTGATACATGGAAAATGATCAGCAAAATACTTTTCTGGAAATTATATAAAATAGCTTATAAGTGTCATAACTTAAGAGATTTGGTGTTTTTGTTTTTTATATGTAATCAATTTTCAAATGATAGAGTTGAAAGTATTTTTTACTGTACTCGCTCTAATACCTTAAAAGGCCTATTGAAATTATTGCTCTTTTGATAAGTTATTTGAATTATTATATAACTCTTATTGTCATTAAATATAACATTATTGAGCTTTGATTTTGCAATGAATAAATTTAAAGCGTTTTCATGTTTTATTGTGTCATGTAATATAACAATTTGTTTGATTATTCATATTATTCGAAAGATAATCAATTTATAAGAATTAAAGACATATTAAAGACACTTCAAGGAGGTGACATTTATAAGACTGAAAATAGCAGTAATTGGGCCTGGACCATTAGTAACTGAAATTTGTCAGATAGCAACTGAATTTAATGATGTTGAAATTAAAACACTTATTTACGAAACGGCAGAACAATCTGCGCTATTAGTTGGAAATCATCATGAACCAACGGATGTTTTTATTTTTGCTGGTCCTTCACCTTACTATATATCAAAAGGAAATCTCCCTTTGGACAGTGTATCCTATTATATTCCTTTTGAAGGTTCCGATATTTATAGACTCTTAGTAAAGGTTTATGAAACTTATCATTATTATCCTATTATTAGTTTCGATATTGTTAATGCTCATTATTTAGAGGAAATTTATGAAGAAATAGGTATTTCAAATATACCTTATTATTTAAATTCTAATAAAGACAATATAATGGATAGTCATGCTTTAGTGGAATACCATTCGAACTTATTAATAGAAGGAAAAGTACAAGTGATTGCAACAACTTTAAATTCCGTCTATAAACGCTTGCAGCATTTGAATACTCCAACTTATTTAATTAAACACACAAAATCAATCATTCGAGACACATTAGAAAAAGCAGTGTTAAAAGGGAAGCAACAAAAAAAAGAGGAAGCCCAAATGACAGTAATGCAATTTCAGATTATAAGTGACGAAAGAGAAATGAATCTTGATGATTTTCAACATGAATGTGAATTCATTAAAGATAGAATTTTGGAATATGGAAAACACCTATTTTCCAGCACGAATATGAAAGAAAATAATGTAATCACTCTTTACACAACACGCGGAGTGTTTGAAAAAGTGACGAATAAGAGAAGAGATTTTACATTTTTAAAAGAAATAGACGAACTTTATTCACTTAAGGTTAATCTTGGAATTGGGATTGGCAATACTGCTGAAAGTGCTGCTTACAATGCAAAGAATGCTTTGGAATTTTCAATCAAAAAAAGGAAAGGAAGTTGCTATTTAATAGATGATCAATCTAGGATCTATGGACCACTCGGAACGTTACAATCCATTGATTATACCCTTTTGAATAGTAAAGATGAAAGTCAAAGTTCATTAACTCTTCGTAAATTTTATGCATGGTTGTCTATGATGCGAAAAAATGAGGTAACCACAAGAGAAATAAGTATCGGTATGAATACTAGTGAACGACATGCATCAAGAATTTTAAAAAGTTTATGTGGAAAAAATATGGCAAATATCATTGGGAAAGAATCAATCAATCAAAAAGGACGTCCTCGTCTTATCTACAAAGTGAATTTGATAGAGTTAGCAAAACATGTAAACGAAAAAACAGAAAAGATCCAACCAATCTCCATTATAGAAAACTATGAACCGTCAGCGGAATGAGAAAAATTTATACTCACAGTTCAAAAAAGAAAGAAGGAGGGAATACAACATGAAAATTAATGCAGAACGATTACAACAACATTTTGAGGAAATGAGCGAAATAGGGAAAATCGGAGAGACGGGAATTTGTCGCCCCGCACACTCATCAATCGAAAAACAAGCCTTTGAGCTAGCTAGAAGTTGGATGGAAGAGGCAGGAATGACAGTAAGTATTGATCACTTTGGTAATTTAATCGGGAGACTAGAGGGGAAAGATCCAAATAAACCGGTATTAATGCTAGGATCCCATTTAGATTCACAGCCATATGGAGGAAGATTTGATGGAGTGGCGGGAGTACTTGCAGCGATTGAAGTAGTAACAACGCTGACTGAACAAGGAATTACGCCAGATAATCCGATTGAAGTGGTATCTTTTGCTGATGAAGAAGGCTGGAGATTTAATAAAGGACTTTTTGGTGTAAGAGGAATACTTGGTCAGTTAGAAGAAGGGGAGTTATTAAGAAAGGATAAAAATGGAATAACAAGAGAACAAGCTTTAAGAGATTTTGGCTGCGACCCAAATAAATTTGAAGAATCCGTTTATCCACAAAATAGTATTGCAGCCTTTCTCGAATTACATATTGAGCAAGGTCCGATTCTTGAGAAAAAGGATCAGCCAATTGGAGTCGTAACCGCTATCTCTGGACCCTTATGGTTAACGGTCAGGTTAACTGGGTTTGCTGGTCATGCGGGATCTGTTCCGATGGCAATTCGTCAAGATGCATTAGTGGGAGCGTCAGAAATTATCGTTGCTCTAAATGAGATAGCGAAACAAGATCCATCTGCACCAACTGTAAGCACAGTTGGAACAATTGATGTCTTTCCAAATTCACGTAATATCATTCCTGAAAAAGTAGAGTTTACAATTGATTTACGTGATGTAGACATCAACCGCAGAGATTTATACGAAGCTCAATTAAGAGAAAGTATTCAAAAGGTAGCTGATAAACATCAGTTAACATACGAAATTATTGAAGATACAAAAAGTGAACCAAGATATTGTGCAGTTTGGATTAAAGATATCATCCGAAACGAATGTAAAGAAAAAGGTTTAGAAGCACCTGAGCTAATGAGCGGTCCATTCCATGATTCCTTAGCCATGTCATATGTTTGTGATTACGGGATGATATTCGTCCGTTGTAAAGATGGAATTAGTCATAATCCGGCAGAGTATGCATCCTATGAAGATTTGACAGAAGGTACGGATATCATGTTTGGAACTGTATTAAAGATGATTAAACAATTGCAACCAAGCTTAACAAATTAATAGATGAAGCAATTCTATGAAGCCGTATAGGGGGAAAGAAATGATGAAAAGGAAAAAACTATTTTTGGCAATTTTTCTAAGTTTTATCATGATTCTAGCAGCATGTACGAATACTACTACAAGTGAGAATGAAAATAGTAGCAATTCTAAAGAAGGTGGACAATTAATTATTGGGATGGAATCTGAAGCGGATATTTTAGACCCACATAGAGCAGGTGGATGGGTGACAATGAGAATTACGAATCAAATGTTTGAACCATTGATTGGTGAAGATTTAAGTAAATCCTCTGACGAAGAATCTGTACCTAAACTGATTCATGTTTTAGCAGAAAGCTGGGAAGTATCAGACGATGGAAAAACGTATACGTTTCATTTAAGAGAAGGAGTTAAATTCCATGATGGATCAGTTTTTAATGCTGAAGCAGTAGATTTTAATATTAAAAGATTAACTGATGAAAATTTTGAATATTACGACAATGCTGGTGCAGGACGTACGTTTAGAACATGGAAGTTTTTTGAAAGTAGTGAAATTGTAGATGAATATACAATAAACATTAATCTTAGTAAACCTTTTTCAGAATTTCCAAGAATGTTAGCTCAAATCAATTCCCTTCAAATTGTTAGTCCAACTGCCATTATTGAAAATGGAAATGACAGTATGGGAGAAAATCCAGTTGGAACTGGACCATTTAAATTTAGCGAAAGAAACCGAGGGCAAAATATTACTCTCGTTAGAAATGAAGAATATTGGGGAGAAAAGGCTTTATTAGATACAGTTATATTTAGACCTTTATCAGATCCTGCAGCGAGGGTATTAGCTATTCAAAATGATGAAGTGGATATTATTGCAGTTCCACCACCAGATTCTATTGATAATTTAAAAGATCAGGGCTATGAAATTATTTCGGGAACTCCACCACATGTTTGGTACTTAACATTCAATTTCGATAATGAATATATGAAAGACCAAAAGGTAAGACAAGCGATCAATTATGCAATTAATCGAGAAGGCATTGCCAATGAATTATTAAATGGAACAGTAAATCCTGCCTATACGATGGTATCACCAGGGTCAGTCATTCATGATGCTGAAAACAAATGGTATGAGTATGATCCTGAAAAGGCAAAAGAGTTGATGAAAGAGGCTGGATTGGAAAATGGTTTTAAAACAACATTACAAACATCTGTTGATGGTTCAGGACAATTGCTTCCAGTTGATATCGCTGAATGGATTCAAAGAGATTTAAAAGAGATTGGAATTGAACTTGAGTTAGATACACAGGAATGGATTACTTATTATTCAGCCTATAGTGATGGAATGAAAAGCGATGTGGGAATGAATCAAATGTCATCTGGCCGGACTTCTCCATACTTTCTATCAATGGTTGCTCACTCTGAATTTGTAGCACCTGGTGGTTTTAACTCAGGGAAGTATGTAAATAAAGATGTAGATGCATTACTAGATAAAGCTTCCACATCTTTTGATGAAAATGAAGCAAATAATACATGGAAAGAAGCAGAAGCATTAATTATGGAAGATGCGGCATTTGCTCCAATTGTAAATGATTCAGCACCATATGTTGTTCACTCTCGTGTTAAGGGCTTTGTTGTTCCGTCAGAAGAATGGTACACATTAGCACCTGTTTGGATTGAAAACTAATTTTGAAAGACAATGAATCAGAACTGAAGGTATCTAATCTCTATTTGATGGGGTTAGATACCTGATGATTCACCTTTATAAATCTATAAGTTGGGAGGAGAAGGCATGTTTCGATATATACTTTCAAGAATATTATCTACAATTCCGGTTTTATTCGGTGTAACGATTGTTGTTTTTTTACTAATACGACTTATACCCGGTGATCCTGCTAAATCGATCCTTGGTGGTGACGCAACATCAGAGGCAGTTGAAGCATTAAGAATTGAGATGGGGTTAAATGAACCAGTGTATGTTCAGTATAGCACGTGGATATCGCAACTTCTCAAAGGAGATTTAGGATTTTCATATACACTTCATACTCCCATTATTCAAGAGCTTACCCCACGTTTTTTAAATAGCATGATCTTAACTATCGCTAGTTTACTTATTTGTGTAACGTTAGGTGTTATTTTAGGTTTGATAAGTGCATTGAAAAAAGGAAGTGTTTTTGACAAGGTCAGCATGGGTGTTGCTTTAATAGGAGCGAGTATGCCAGTATTTTGGATCGCGTTAATGCTGATGTGGCTATTTGCTATTAAAACTCAAATTTTCCCTGTGAGCGGAATGTACAATATGAGAAACCCAGGAGGATTCATGGATTTACTTCATCATTTAATCTTACCTGCTTTTGCTACCGCAACGGTTTCCCTTGCTGTCATTGCAAGGTTAACGAGAAGTACAGTGATAGACATTCTAAAGAAAGATTATGTGAATTATTTTCATTCATTTGGATTGTCAAGATCAAAAATTAATATCGTTCATGTCATGAGGAATTCACTTCCCCCAATCATCAATATTTCTGGCTTACAAGTAGGCTATATTATTGGCGGAGCTTTATTTAGTGAAGTTGTATTTAATTGGCCTGGCATTGGGAAAGCACTTTATGTAGCTGTTACTTCTAATGATTATCCTACCATCCAAGCTGGAATTCTTTTAATTGCGATAACTTTTGTGGTAGTTAATTTAGTCGTTGATATTTTGAATGTTTGCTTAAGTCCGAAATTACAAGATTCAATTAAAGCTGAATAGGGGTGAGAAGATGGCTAGTAAATGGAAACAGCCATGTAAAGCTTTTTTAAATGACAGAATGGCTACTATAGGAGCTAGTATTATATTATTCTCTTTGGTTTTAGCAGTTATAGCTCCTTGGATAGCTCCTTATGATCCAATTGGAGTTGCAGAAGGAAGCACTCGTTTAATGCCTCCTGGATCAGAGGGACATATATTCGGGACAGATCATCAAGGTAGAGATATTTTAAGCAGAATCATCTTCGGAACACAGACCTCATTAATTTCCGCAGTTGTTCCCGTCATTATTGCTGCAATCATTAGCGTTTGTCTCGGGGTTATTGCAGGCTATTATCAAGGAATTGTCGGTAACGTCATTATGAGAATTATGGATATCTTTTTTGCCTTTCCAGCTGTATTACTTGCGATCGCCATTGCGGCTATCTTAGGTCCGGGATTACTTAATGTCATTATCGCCATGATTATTGTACGAATCCCTTATATGACGCGTGTTGTTTATACGGACACTCTACAAGAAAGTCAGAAAGAATACGTTGAAGCAGCTAAAGCATTTGGACTTGGTAAAGTGGAAATCATGTTTAAACAAATTCTTCCCAATGTTTTACCTTCATTAATAGCGTACAGTACGACTCTTGCAGGTGTGACAATTGTAACGGTAGCTGGATTAAGCTTTATCGGACTAGGTGTTCAACCTCCATCTGCAGATTGGGGCAGAATGGCAAGTGACGGTAGTGAAGTACTGATGCAAGGGCATGCGTTTGTCACATTTATTCCAGGTATCGCCATTTTAATTTTATCTTTTGCCTTCAGTATGATTGGTGATGGTTTAAGAAATGCATTAGATCCATATGAACGTTCAAAATTGAAAGAAAATAAAAAAATGAGTAAAAAAGCCATTCAAAATATCGCTTAATATCGGGTTAGGATTTTATGAAAGGGTGGTTAGATGAATGTCCAATCAGCATTGAACACAAAATCTTTACTAAAGGTTGAAAATCTATCAACAAAAATCAAAACGCCTGAAGGTACTCTTACTGTCTTGGAAGATGTAAATCTTACAATTGAAAAAGGAGAAATTGGAGCGATTGTTGGGGAGTCTGGTTCTGGTAAGTCAATGACGATTAATTCAATACTACAATTGTTACCTAAAAATCTATTAGAAAACTATTCCGGAAATATAGAAGTAGAAGGAGAAAATCTTATCACTATTGGTGAGAAAAAAATGCAGGAGATAAGGGGAGGGAAAATCTCCCTTGTAGCTCAAAATGCTATGACCTCTTTAGATCCTTCCTATCGAGTAGGAAAACAAATTGTCGAAATTATGTTAGATAAAACAAATTCGACAAAAAAACAAGCGAAGGAAAAAGCGATAGATTTGTTAGAGCAAATGGGGATTGATGAACCAGAGCGAATCTTTCAATCCTACCCACACCAATTAAGCGGGGGGTTAAGACAACGGGTTGTCATCGCAATGTCTCTTGCTTGCGACCCGGACTTAATTATTGCCGATGAACCAACATCAGCCTTAGATCCGACTGTGCAATTACAAGTATTAGATTTATTCCAAAAAATAAATCGCAAGTTCGGAACAGCTATTTTAATCATCACTCATGATTTTGGTGTAGTAGCTCGTATTGCAGAGAAAGTAGCAGTTATGTATGCAGGGCAAATTGTTGAAAAAGGTGCGACTGAAGAGGTGATTTTTAATCCAAAGCATCCTTATACACAAAGTTTATTAAAATGTATACCAAACCTTGATTGGATCTTTGATGAAGGTGTAGGAAAAAAACCATTATTTCAAATAAAAGGGGAACCCCCAAACTTATTGCATTTATCAGAAGGATGCAGATTTGTTAATCGATGTCATGTTTCTATTGATATGTGTCATAAAACAAAACCTTTATTGAAAAAAGTAAAACCATTTGGATTAGATCATTCCGTACGCTGTGTACTGAATGAAGGGGGTAAATAGATAATGAAGAAAGATACTCTTGTTGAAGTAAAGGGATTGCAGAAAATTTATGGTGGTAAAAAAAGTTTATTTCTCCCAAGTAAAAAAATAACTGCAGTGAAAGATGTGAGCTTTTCTATTCGTAAAGGAGAATCGTTTGGGTTAATTGGGGAATCTGGATCAGGGAAAACAACCGTTGGACGTATGATCCTTAGGCTAATCGAACCAACCAATGGCTCAATTGTTTATAACGGCCAGTCATTAAGAGACTTATCGAAAAAAGAAATGGCCGCATTACGAAAGGATATTCAGATTGTGTTCCAAGATTCAGGTTCAGCCTTTAATCCCAGAAAAACAATAGGAGAGCAAATTGCTCACGCACTTCAAAAATTTGGTGAAAATAAAGACGCTCAATACATCCATAAAGAAGTATTGAAAATGTTAGAAGTAGTTGGTTTGAGATCGGATTTTTTCCATCGATATCCCCATGAATTATCTGGTGGACAAAGACAAAGAGCGGGAATAGCTCGAGCTTTAATCCTGAAACCTAAATTTCTCGTCTTGGATGAGCCGGTATCAGCACTAGATGTTTCCGTTAAAGCACAGATTATTAATCTTTTAATCAATTTGCAAAAGGAATTTAATTTAACCTATTTATTTATCGCCCATAATTTAGACTTGGTTGCTTATTTTTGTGATCGAGTTGCTGTTTTATCTAAAGGGGAGGTAATTGAAACCGCATCGACAAAAGACTTATTTAGAAATCCGAAACATGAAATGACAAATAAATTATTAAGTTCGATTCTTACCCTAGAGGGTGATTTAGGAGAAGTTTATAAAAAAAGAACAGTAATTTAATGATGAGGAGAGATGGGGATGGATGAGTTATTTTTTAAAAATATACACTCTGTAGCCAGTTTACTAAAAAAACAAGAAATATCTCCGGTAGAATTAACAAAACAACTATTAGAAAGAATTGATGATCTAGAACCATCTTTAAATGCATATATTACTGTTCTTCATGATGATGCTATCAAACAAGCAGAATTGTTGGAAAAAGAATTACTAGATGGCAAGATTCGCAGTCCACTTCATGGTGTTCCGATCGCAATAAAAGATATTTTTGAAACAAAGGGTAGTGTAACAACGTCGGGCTCTAAAATTTTTGAACAATCGATCTCAAATCGTGATGCAGATGTTGTAAAGCTATTAAAAGATGCAGGAGCCATTATAATAGGAAAAACAAATCTTCATGAATTTGCGATGGGGGCTACAACAGAAAATCCTCATTATGGTCCTTCACGAAATCCATGGAATATAAAGAAAATACCAGGGGGTTCAAGTGGAGGTTCTGCGGTTGCAGTTGCTGTAGGAATGGGATTTGGAGCTGTTGGAACCGATACGGGAGGATCGATTCGACTTCCAGCATCTCTTTGTGGAATTGTTGGTTTAAAGCCAACGTATGATCTTGTCAGCACAAAAGGATGCACCCCTTTAAGCTGGACACTTGACCACATTGGACCAATGACTAGAACGGTTGCAGATAGTAGAATCATGTTAAACATAATGTGTGACCCCCTAAAAATGAATATGATTGATTTAGAAATAAAAAGAAATAATTTAAAAGGATTACGAATTGGAATTTGTGAAGAGTACTTTTTTGAAAACATGGATCAAGAAATGAAAAAGATCGTTTATCAATCGTTAATAAAATTAAAAGAACTTGGTGCGGAAGTTGTCGACATTACTATAACAGGTATAGAAGATGCACTAGAAGCACAAAAAATCATCTCGAAATCAGAAGCCTATACTTTCCATGAACAAACCTTCAAGAAAAATCCAGAAATGTACGGAAAAGATACTCAATTCCGCTTGAATTCAGGACATGAAGTTTTGGCAAGTCAATATATCAATGCTCTTCACTATCGAGAAAAATTTATTAAGAGTTTATTAGATTCGATGGAAGAAAATAAATGTAATGTTCTCTTTTCACCAACTAATTCCATGCCAGCTTTTGATATTGGAAGTGTTCTTCCAGAAGAATCCATTAACAATATTTTTCAGCTAGGTAGAAC
The DNA here is from genome assembly GCA_051750265.1 of Bacillota bacterium. Classification (GTDB taxonomy): domain Bacteria; phylum Bacillota; class Bacilli; order Bacillales; family Bacillaceae; genus Metabacillus. Next base: position 10,624 of record JBNJJO010000071.1, read on the forward strand.
GCCAATTGGGAACTTATTGGGATTGCCAGTTATAACTGTCCCGTGTGGTTTTACAGATGAAAACTTGCCAGTAGGTTTTCAGTTAATAGGCAAGCATTATGATGAAGGACTACTACTTTCTATCGGAGAACTATACGAACAGTCGGAGAATTGGGTTTCCTATTTAGAACAGAATAATGCGTATTTAGTCGAAAAAGTGATAAATAATTAGGTTAATATAGAACGATTAGTTGTTGCAGAAGCACATGGATTCAACTACAAGGATATTAATCAACTAGTAAATAACCACGATATTTCTATATAACTTTTTAGGATGATCCTATTATCTTATCAATCTTATAAAATTAGTAAAGGAGATATTTAATTGACAACTTTCACACAAAAAATAAAATTGTTAAAAAATTATATTGGAGGCAAATGGGTTGACTCTACTTCCGACAAAACAGAAATTATAGTCAATCCAGCAACGGGGGCAACAATTGCTGAAATCCCTCTTTCTACAAGTGAAGATGTGGATCTTGCGGTTCAAGTTGCGAATGAAGCATTTAAAACATGGTCACAGACAGCTATTCCGAAACGGGCCCGAATATTGTTTAAGTATCAGCAGCTTCTTGTTGACAATTGGGAAGATCTTGCCAAGCTGGTCACGATTGAAATGGAAAAAGCCTTTCAGAAGCGATGGGCGAGGTTCTGCGTGGTATTGAATGTGTAAAATTAGCTGGGGCACCCACATTAATGATGGGTAAACAGCTCCTGATATTGCAACCGACCTTGAATCTGGAATGTATCTATATCCGCTTGGGGTAGTTGGCGGTATTACGTCATTCAACTTCCCAATGATGGTTCCATGCTGGATGTTCCCCATTGCCATTGCATGTGGAAATACATTTGCGCTAAAGCCATCCGAGCGTACAGCTTGTCTGTATGGAAGGACCTCGTTATGAAACAAAGTTGGAGATCCAAGTATTTGCCAAATTAGGAATGGAAGAAGTTGGAAAATGATGACGGTAACAGAAGCACCACTCGCGCGAGAGTTGGGAATGTGCTATGCCACCATCACGTTAACAACGAATATGGCTGCAGGAGTAACCGATGTCCGTCCGTCACTACATGTGCATAAAGAGGTCGGCGAACGAAAGAATTCGACGATGAAATCACTTGTTATTTATGCTGTTGATCAGTTAGTGGAGCGACAAAGTTGTACGTGTTCCGAACCATATGAACGCACGGGGAAAACGTTAATCGCTAAATAAACATGAATGATTTAGGAAAGAAGGTAAACTAGAAAACAATTTTTCTCCGTATCGCAGGATGATTTTTCGAGAAGAGTGTGAAGTGAAAAAGATATGAAAAAATATAGTCTGTATCTCATATTAGTTTATGTCATGTTTGCTTGGGGATTTAACGTGGTTGCAACAAAGGTGTTGGTGGCGCATTTTATGCCCATCACAATGACGGCTTCGAATATTTACTGCGGGAATATGCGTTTTTGTTATTCTTTTTTTTCTTGAAAAAGGTGCGGCTCCTAACAAAAAAAGAATGGAAGTACGTCATTGTTGGAGGATTGTTGAATGTTGTAGCTCATCATTACTTTTTATCGTTAGGTCTGATGCAAACATCAGCATCAAATAGTGGACTCATTTTAGGAATGGGTCCACTTTTAACGATGATTTTAGCAATTCTTTTTTGGGGAGATGTCATGACCTTTCCAAAAGTCATTGGTAGTTTACTAGGTTTTTTAGGTGTAACGGTAATTATATTAAAAAACAACGTCGGAATTGATGGGATATCAGTAGGTGACGTGTATGTTTTTTTCTCTATCTTAGCTCAAGTCGTAAGCTTTGTCTTAATACATAAAGTAGCAAAAACATTGGATCCTCGTTTAATGACAGGGTACATGTTACTAATAGGATCCGTTTTTTTATTCATTATAAGTCTATTGCTTGCCAAACGGATTAGAAAGTATGACACAAGGTACTATTATGGTATGGGGAGTTTTCTTTTCATCCGCTATCTGCGCTACAGCTTTAGGTCATATGCTGTATAACTATGCGATTGGAAAAGTAGGGGCGGGAACATCTTCTGTTTTTATTAATTTAGAGCCATTCTTTGCTTTAGTAGGAGCAGCTATTTTTTTAGGAGAGAGAATCCTTTTGGTACAGATTATTGGTTTTGTTTTGATCGTACTAGGGATTTTACTTGGAGATGGAACCTTGAATGCACTATTTCAAACTAAAGTCTTCGCAACAAAAAAGGGGAAAAGTCTTTAGAAATCGGGTACAATAGTGCGTTGCGATCCCTAAAGTAGACACTATAATTTCCGTTTTAACCTAAAGAACTAGGGCTAACAGGCTTTAGTTCTTTCTTTTTCTAAGCTTAACCGATAGTCCGAGGAGTGGTAGTTAGGCTAAGAAGGAGAAAAAGTAGCCCTCTGTGCTCTTTTTTAACACACCTTGGATTCGTTTATGATTGTAGTAGCGCATATAGAACCTTCAAATAACTAACATGAACCAGGCACTCTGTGAGTAATGATACTAAAATCCGTAGACCCTGTTTTAGCACGTGGAGTGGTTATTTGCTGTGCACCTGTTTGAACAGTATTATCCAGAAGGATTTCATTTAATTTTTCAGATCACTAACATAGTGAAGAGGAACTTGGGAGCCCTTAAGGGTCTGGTCATAGTTTTAAGGTTGCGAAGAGCGCATAACCTAACATTCTATGGCATCTCGCTTCACTCTAAAATCCAAGCGAACAAGAGGATGTAAGACTTATAGCTAACTACCGAAAAATGGGTAGGTTATAAATCAACATTCTGTTTGTTCTATTGCATTTCTTAACGAGTGAACGACTCTGAAGGTCGAAAGATTAAAAGAATATCAAACAAAAGGAAAGTACCTTAAATTGAATTTAAAGCAATGCGAATTTAACAGAAGTAAATGAAATGTTTATTACAAAAGAGGTAAGATACCAAAAGCTGATATGCATATTGAAGGTGTTTCCATTGGAGTAGCAAACGGTTGAGAAATTTTGCGAACAAGAGAAACAAAGATTTAAATTTTACATGCTTTTAATCTTCTTGCCTCTTAAGATTAGGGGATTATTAACATTTGGTTACTGACTTCTATAAGCTCTAAGGACCGAAGTGACAAGGGATTTTTAAATCATGCTTATTCAGAAATTACAATCTGTTATATTGGAGTTACACCATAAGAACCTGTAACTCAAAAAATATATCAATTTAAATACTTTACACCTTTAAATTCAATACTTTTTGCTTGAGTGGAAATATTCGACTGATCCATTTTGAGTATTTGCTTTACTTGTTCAACGGCATCTGTCATCCCTTTTGCGTTAATAATAAGTTCGCGATCAAGACTGTTGGTGTTGATAGTGAAAATGAATTGTTTCAAACGTTACACCTCCTTGGAAGATAGTAATAAAATCATAGTAGGTTAGAAACACAAATTACACTATTTGTTTGTTAGATTTTATTCCTTTGTTTTTTTGTCGAAAATAGAAAAAGTGTAAGAAAATCTTCATTAATTGTTATTTGATGAAGGGAAGAAGAGAGAGAGTAAATATTTGTTGTATTATTTTCTATTTTAAAATATTGATGTTGATGTAAAGAAGACTAATATTGTGGTGTGGCATCTCGCTTTGTTATAGGGTGAATATCTCGAATATGTCCGCCAATTAGTCGGGAAGTATTAACTGGTAGCCAGTGCATTGATCACGAGGAACCGTTCGGAGGGTCTTAAGACAAACCTAACCAGAGTTGTTAAACCCAACGGCAAGTGGAAATGCTACCCCAGGACAGGGTTATGTTGAATATGGACTAAGGTATAAAAAAAACGTAACATTTTATTACTAAATCATATAAATACCCTCAAGAATTTAATAATATTAAAGATATTTACAGATATTTGTAAGGGGAAGTGACAATTAAAAAAGGGAAAGGTATTGAATAGAAGTGCTTGTTTAGATCGATATAAAAATGGATATAAGAGTTAGGAAGCAAAAATATCAAAGAGTGGGATTCCTATGGATAAGTTTTCACTTGATACATCGCACCAACAAGAAACAAATACCTTGAATTCTCTATATGCTGAAATGGCGTTAGACAAAGCTCTTCGTGATTTCCAAATTGAACAAATTTATAAGGGAATTGACCGGTCGTTACAGTACAGGAACAAGGAGGAATTTTTACGATTAACTAAAGGCTGAGGTAGGCGAGCAGTTGGAAGATAAAATGGTAAAA
>JBNJJO010000072.1:0-14820 GCA_051750265.1 Bacillota bacterium
AAGTATTCATGTGATACTTTGAGATCTTGTTGAACTAAAAGGGGCGTTTCTTTAATAAGGAATAGTAAATATGAGTGGAAATTATTTTTGTGGCTTTAGTTAAAGTCCATTTAAGATACGTTTAAAAAAGCATATTTGTCATACTTATCTATACTTTTATTTATTAAACGAAGTGATTCTTTTGTTTCTTTTATTTCTTCTTCGAGCTTAACTAACATTTGGGTCATTTCTTCAATATTACGAAGATCCACCGTTCCCACACTCCTTTAATAAAGTTCTTAGTGACTGTATGACTAACGACTCATTTCCTCTTTCTTACTTAAAATTTTAACTTAATTTAAATTTTTTTCCACCGAAAATAATTCGAATTTCTTATGCGTGATGTCGCAATATATAGTGACTCTGTCCCTTAACAAATCCATCATCTCCTTCTTAATACCAAAATAATAACAGAACAAATGTTCTAAATCAATATAGATTCAAACAAATCACCTTGTAAAATTTGGTATTAAAGTTCAGATAGGGATTATGTAAGCAAGTAAATAACTGCAAGCAGTCCAAAAAATATTCCAACCATTTTTGTAAATAAACTCCCATCAAGCTTTTTTTAGTGATTTTTACCATTCATTAGTTTTTAATAATAAATCAAACTAATGAAATAAACCGAAAATGAAAGTAGGAATTTGCGATGCATACGATGTGGAAAGGTTCGATCAGCTTTGGTCTTGTCAATATACCAATAAAGCTTTATTCAGCAACTGAGGACAAAGATGTAAAGCTGAGAAGCTTACATAAAAAATGCCATACTCCTATCCAATATGAAAAAAAATGCCCGAATTGCGACGAGGAAATCAATAATGATGAGATTGTAAAAGGTTATGAGTACGTCAAAGGTAAATATGTTGTGTTAACAGATGAGGAGTTAAACGAACTAAAAGAAGAACATGAAGATAAAGCAGTGGAAATTATTGACTTCGTAAAATTAGAAGACATAGATCCAATTTATTTTAATCGTTCTTATTTTATTGGACCTGGCGAGAACGGTGGAAAAGCTTATGCATTACTTCGCGAAGCACTTAACCAGTCTGGAAAAATTGGCGTTGCAGAGATGACAATTCGGTCAAAGCAGCAATTAGCCATTATTCGTATTTATCAAAACTGTATTGTTATGGAGACTGTTCACTATCCAGATGAAGTAAGGAATGTACAAGAAGTACCAAGTGTTCCAGAACAGGTGGAAATTGGTTCAAAAGAGCTTGAATCTGCTATCATGTTAATTGACCAGTTAACGACAACATTTGACCCTGAAAAATACAAAGATGATTACCGTTTAGCTTTACAGGATTTGATTGGATCAAAAGTGAATAAAAATGAAGGCAAAACACCTACTGAAGCAGAACCACGCCAAAATGTTGTTGACATTATGAGCGCCCTTCAAGCTTCGATCGAAAAAACAAAAAATGCCCAACCAAAACAACCTGCTGCTGATGCACCAAAACAACTACCAAAAATTCCACCTGCAGCTGGAACACAAGCAGAAAAGAAAAAGAAAACTGTTCGCAAAAAAAGCATAGTACAACAGCGGATCAAAAACACTTTTGGGTACCCCGTACATTTTGTTACCCATTTCGCTACGTCTAATAGTGTAGGGGATTGGTAGTCAGCTAAGCCTTGTTCCTTTGACCCCATCTCGATCCAAGAAAATAGCTTTTCCCATTGATCATCTTCCAATTAGGGAAAACCAACAAGCATTTAAAGAATTCCAACAAGCCCAACTGGAAACAGCCAGTACAGAAAAAAAGGGGTTCTTTGCTCGGCTTTTTAACTCGGGAGCTAACCGACAAAAAACCACTGTATTACAGTGGTTTCAGAAGTGTAGTAAAGATATAAAATTGGGACAATTGTCTAAATTATTTTATGCTGAAATTTTTAATGTGTAAGCAAAGTTAACTTAAAAATATGACTATATCAGTAGTTAACCAGTTTAAAGATAGTTACTCTTTTTGTTTTCTTTAAAAGAATCTACATAAAATGATAAGTACAGTACAGCATGACTAAACAATGAACTTTTCTAAGCTCGCACTTCTCATAAGACCATTTTTTGATAAGCATTGATATTTTACTTTACATTGAATCAGTGGATCGAGATAGATATATTTTTCATCCTCGTTAATGATTAGTTGCTTCGAAATTTCGTAAAAAGCTTTTCTTTCTATTGGAGGAACGAATTCCAATATACCTTTATACTCATTATCTTTAACCATTACCCATCCAAATTTTTTCTTGCGAATCGCTTTTATATTTATAATTTCGTATTGATAATTTTTTATCTTTATGAATACGTCATGAGGTCTTGAATCAAGAAAATATCTCTCACTAAGGTGTTTAGATACAACTCCCTCTAGTCCCAAATCTTTTACTCTTTTAAAGAGTATTTCACCATCAGTATAAGTAGGGCATGTAGAAATATACGGATCATTTGTGACAATAGAATCTAAGGTATTTAAACGATCTTCTAGAGGGAAATTAATTTGTGGCATATCATTTAAATATAGAATATCAAAGGCTGAGTAGTGAACAGGTAGTTTATCTTTTAATTGATTAACTTTTGATTGATTAGACGTTTGAAATCTAACCATTAAACTATCAAAACAAGGTTTTGGTGGGTTTTCTTCTCCGTCAAAACAGATCAGCTCTCCATCCAAGATACAATTTGAAACAGGGAGTTTAATACCTTGTAGTTCAGGATACTTATATGTTACTTCATTTAAATGTCTTGTAAATAATTTTATGCTATCGTTATCGTAATGAAGTAAAGCTCTGTGTCCATCTAATTTTAATTGGTGGATATACTTATTGCTTTTTGGAATTTCGGTAGATGGTTGTAGAAGCATCGGCTTAATAGGTGTATTTAACATATATAAACCTCCATATTTAACAATAACAAATTAAACTGTTGATTTGTATGGAGGGTTACTAGTAGAAGAGGATAGATATGGAAGGTAACAATGTACAATTTATATATGTACATTGTTATGTAGATACGCAGAGAAATGCTCTCTGACGCAATGAAATTCACTTTTGTGTACTATACCTTAACTCATTTCAACAGAGAGCGTTTTAGATGTATATCATATGTAAACTAGCTCTGTATATCGTATACATTCTAGTAAAATCACGTTTAAAAATTTCGATAAAATAAGTTTTAAAAATGTGGGAGGTAGGGGGGTGAGGATGTTCGTTGCTCTACTCATGCCTGAACAACATTATTAGTGAAAAAACTCGTTGTAATTCCAACAACAAGTATTGTGATAATAGAGAGAAACAAAGTGTCAGGAGATAACAAGAGACCTCCAAATAAGATAACAATTGAATCAATAAAGAAAATAAGTATTCCGACGTTTATGCCTGTCTTATCACAAAGGAACTGGGCTATAAGATCAGTTCCACCTGTACTTGTCCTAAACCGCAACATTAAACCAATTCCAAGACCTACAAAGATTCCCCCTAGGACCGAGCTATAAATTGCTTCAATACGAAATAGGTCATCTAAAGGTTTTAACAGATCTATAAAAAGGGAAGAAACAATCATACCATGTAAACTATTGTAGAAGTAATCTCTGTAGTTAAACCAAGCTATTATAAATATAGGTATACTTAAAAATATAATCATAAGGCCTGCTTTAAGTCCCCATAGATAATTAAGAATTAATCCTATCCCTATAATACCTCCATCCAAAATCTCATAGGGTGCTAAAAAGAGATTTATTCCTAAAGATAATAGAATGCTACCAGCAACTATAATAATACCCTTTTTTCAAAAAAATAACCCCCAAGAATTGGACATGTGTATATCTTATGTAATATTTGAATGGAAAATGTGGACGTGGGTGTTAAAGTTTTACCTAAAGAGTTTTTATCAAAATGTGAAACTTTTATTACATTCACTACATATAGTTGTTAATTAATATTTTTAATATATAATTCATACAATAACCATCACGTTATAGTTTGGAGGGGTTGTGTTGGGGCTGAGAAGTTAAAAATTGGAGAATTAGCTGTAAAAGTAAATGTTACAAAGAGAACAATTGATCATTATACTAATCTTGGTTTATTAAAAGCAGAACGTTCTCCTTCAAATTATCGTTACTATGACCATTCTTCAATTGAGCATTTAAACTTTATTGAACAATGTAAAGTGGATGGTATGTCATTAGATGAAATAAAAAAAAGGCTTTTAGAGAAGGATGCAGAAAAGATTGATGTCCTAGAACTGAGACTGAAAATTAAAGAATTAGAAAAATATATATCTGGAGTTTTAGCTAATCTTGATAAAAATGATTTGAAGAATCACGAATATGTGAAAAAACATATTTCACATGAAAGTCTGTCCTTAATACAGACATTAATGTTATTACTCAATTAACTTTAGGAGGTTTAAAAATAAATGTTTTTTCATCCTATGGACTTTCTTATTTTTTTAGCTTTGGGTGTTTCAATCTGGGCGCAATTCAAAGTTAAAAGTAATTTTAAGAAATGGTCTGAAGCAACCCGTACAGGTTTATCGGGTGCTGAAGTAGCCCGTTGAATTTTGGATGGGAATGGATTACAGAATATCCCTATAGAAGTAGTTCACGGTACACTTTCGGATCATTATGATCCAATTAGGAAGGTTGTTAGATTATCTGAATCCGTCTATTATGGTCGATCTATTTCTTCTGTATCCGTTGCGTCACATGAGGTTGGACATGCCATTCAACATCAACAGTCTTATCATGCACTAGTAATTAGACATCGAATATTTCCATTTGCTAATATCGCATCTGGGATCGCTCCGTTCTTATTTATTGGCGGAATGTTATTACAGCAACTCTCACTAATAGGTATTGGAATTATCTTTTTTTCTGCTGCAGTGGCTTTTCAACTAGTAACGTTACCGGTTGAATTTGACGCAAGTAAACGAGCAAGGAATCTAATGTTAACTGAAGGTATTTTGTATAATGATGAAGAACAAGGTGTTAAAAAGGTATTAAATGCAGCAGCCTTAACGTATGTTGCAGCAGCATTAATGACTTTATTTGAATTAATTAAATTTGTAATGATCTTCTTACAAGGCAATCAGGAAGAAGAATAGATTTATCTCACTATATTAGGAGGTGTATACCTTACAATTGTAAGGTTACTCATTGGATATTATTAATTTGATGTTATTAGTTTTATTAATTGCGTTGACTGGATTTTTTGTTGCAACTGAGTTTGCAATTATACGCGTAAGAAGTTCGAGAATAGATCAACTAATTACAGAAGGTAAAAAAGGAGCAGTAGCTGCTAAAAGAGTCATAAGCCATCTAGACGAATACTTATCTGCGTGTCAATTAGGTATTACAGTCACTGCATTAGGCTTAGGGTGGATTGGAGAACCAACAGTAGAAAGTTTGTTACATCCTTTGTTTGTTAGATTTGATTTGAATGAATCAGTTACTCATATTCTTTCTTTTGGTATTGCTTTTGCTTCTGTTACTTTCTTACACGTAGTAGTCGGGGAGCTAGCTCCTAAGACAGTAGCAATTCAAAAAGCAGAGACAGTAACATTGCTTTTCTCAAAACCAATTATCTGGTTCTATAAAATAACGTACCCATTTATTTGGGCACTAAATGGATCAGCTCGATTTATAGTCGGCTTGTTCGGGATAAAACCAGCTTCTGAGCATGATGTAGCTCACTCTGAAGAGGAGCTTCGAATTTTACTATCAGAAAGTTATAAAAGTGGTGAAATTAATAAAAATGAACTCAAATATGTAAACAATATTTTTGAATTTGATGAGAGAATAGCTAAGGAAATTATGGTACCTCGTACAGAAATTGTTAGTATCTCAATTGATGAAACCTTTAATGATGTAATAAATATAATTAAATATGAAAACTATACTAGATATCCAGTAGTAGATGGTGACAAAGATAATATTCTTGGTTTTTTAAATATTAAAGAGTTTTTAACTGCTAAAGTTATGAATGAAGATAGTGATAAAAACTTAAAATTAGAATCATTTATTAATCCAGTTATCCGTGTCATTGAAACGATACCAATTCATGACTTATTAGTGAAAATGCAAAAAGAACGAACACACCTAGCCATATTAATTGATGAGTATGGTGGCACATCTGGTTTAGTAACGGTTGAAGACATAATCGAAGAAATCGTTGGAGAAATAAGAGATGAGTTTGACGAAGATGAAATACCTGAGATTCGAAAATTAAATGAGGAACATTTTATCTTAGAGGCTAAATTACTGATTGAAGATGTTAACTATCTGCTTGGAACAACTATCTCAAATGAAGAAATTGACACAATTGGTGGATGGGTCCTGACCCAAAACATCAATGCACAGATTGGTACAGAAATGGAAACTGAAGGATATTTATTCAAAGTTCATGAAAGTGATGGACATCATATTCATTATTTAGAAGTTAAAAAAATATAGAAAATATTTAAAATCCATTACAATCATGGCTTTATTTTTCTTAGATCAGTCAAAACAGGTGGCGTTACTTCAAAAAGTGACGCTGCCTTTTTATTGGGTTCAGAAACATTTCTTGTTTAATTCTTTATTTACATAACATACATTGATAAAAATCTTGGTCAACTATTAATAATGTCCACATTTTTAAGAACAATAAAAAATAATATAAAAGTTTCATGGAGGCGATAAAGTGGAAGATGAAATAAGACATGATAACTTATTTACTCTTATAAAAAAGGGAAATAAATCATCTGCAGTAGCAATGATTGGTAATGCAATTATTGCAGGGTTAAAAGCAATTGCTTATGCAATGAGTGGGAGTGGGGCAATGTTTGCTTCTGCTATGCACTCCCTCGCTGATGCTGTTAATCAAGGGTTTGTCTTTGTTGGTAGTGTTCTTTCTGAAAAAAAACCAACTCGGCAGTTCCCAACAGGTTTTGGTAGAGTAATCAATATTTTCTGTATGATAGCAGTAATTGTGGTTACCATAATGGCTTATGAAACCATAAAAGAAGGATGGCATTTACTTCATCATCCCGTAGAGAATACAGGTGGATTTTGGTTAAGCATTATTGTACTAATCTTAAACCTTTTGATTGATGGTGGTATTCTAATTAAAGCAATGAAAGAGATTTTAAAAGAAGCAAGAGTTAAAGATATAAAAGGGTGGGGAATTATTTCAGGTTCGTTCAAAAATGTAGGTAGAGCCGCACCACCTACTCGCTTGGTCTTTTATGAGGATATTGTTGCAGTTACAGGTGCATTATTAGCCTTAATTGCAATTGTTATTACTTTTTTTATCAACTTGAATGCTTTAGATGGGATAGTCACTATTCTTATCGGATTCCTTATGGTTGGAGTCGCTTTTAGAGTAGGATATGATAATATGGTCGGTCTTATAGGAGTAGCTGCGCCACAAGATATACAGGAAAGAGTGCAGAATGCCATATTTAGTGATGAGGATGTTACTGATATAAAAAAACTCCGTATATTACAAGAAGGTCGGTACTACCATGTCGAGGGACTAATTGAATTAAGAAAAGGACTCTCGCTTGCAGTTGCTGATGATATAAAGTTTAGGGTGCGGGATAAGATTATTACTGATCCAGATATTACGGATGTTACGCTCGGAATTATAGAGGATGACGGTATTAAGGATTGGTCACCAGATAGATTAAATGGACTGATATAATGATCATTCATAAAAATAAATAGAAACCCAAAAAGAAAAAGGCTCCTATTAAATGTGCAGTTCGGTTAATATTTTCAATTAGGATCAGTTTTTACTATCTGTAAAACACTTTATTTAAGCTAAATTTGTATAGAGATTGTGATACTTTGGGATCTTATTGAACTGGGCAGTTTAACTTAATAAGGATTCGTAACAATATGAAAATAACCACTAGTGTTTGTTAATTACATGCTAAAGGGTGGCTTTAGTTGAAGAAAAAATTCACGGAATTATAGAAGCAGGGGCAAGGAAAACTTACTTTTGCTTTCTTGCTTTTCGAGAAGACAACGTTCTATTTATCGTAAAGGGAAAGGAAAGTTAAAGCACCAAAAAACCTGAAGATCTATCTGATTTTCAGGTTTTTAAAAATCCTACAGCGTGTATTAGCAAGAGATTAAAGAAGCAGTTCCCTTTTAGTGGAACCAGCCATCTGAATTACTCGTCTTTATTATCTTTATCACCTATATCTTCTGGATCTTCTATTGGATCTTCTGGATCTGGATCTGCATCTTCTTCATCATCTTTAAACATGTTATCATCTTCATCAACGCCAGGGAGATTGTCGTTTTCTGTATCGCCATTGAGATCATTTGTATCATTCAAATCTTCATCTACCTGATTTTGATCTTCTTCAGGAGGCGCAGGATCTGGATTAAGGTTACATCCCAATAACATCATCGCAGATAAAAATATACCTGTTAGCATGAAAAACCATTTTTTATTCATGGTCATTCCCCTTTCTTGATTTATGTGACCTTTAGGTCTTTGCTTACTATTCCCCAAGTTAATGAAACCATGCGTTACTTTCCAAAAAAATCTTTTCATAATAACTCCTGCTCAATAAAAATCTGTAACACATAAAATTCTTTAGGAGAAACAAAAATAGAGATACCTCCAAATTGATATCAAGAAGGTATCTCTAAAAGGAAAACCATGAAATTTTGAGGTTTCTCATGCTCAATTATAGTTTGTTCATTTTATTTTAAAATATTCGGGGTTTCAACAGGAAAAAAATTTACAACGTTAAGCATAAAAATTTTAAAAAAACATTGTTTTTAACAGCCCTAAGAAATGTCCGATAATATTTCTTATTTTCTTTATGATGGGCCACGAATAGCTTACGTCCTTTTTGGGTAAAAACAAATAGAAGATATTAATTCAGAAGGAGGCTATAATTTATGTTATTCATTTGGAGCCTAATTGTTGGAGGCATTATTGGCTGGATAGCAAGCCTGATAGCAGGTCGTGATATTCCAGGAGGTATTATCGGAAATATTATTGCTGGTTTTATTGGAGCATGGTTAGGAACATTTATCTTTGGAGACTTTGGACCAGAAGTTGGTGGCTTTGAGGTTATCCCTGCTATTATTGGCTCAATCATTTTAGTTTTAATTTTGAGCTTTATTATGAGAAGAGTACGTAATAATCGTAAACATGGTCATGCATAATGGATAAAAAAAATAAAAAATAAATACTTTCTCGAAAAATTATGTGACGTTTAATACAACAAAATTATCGATATGTTCAATAATTTAATCTAATCAACTTCAAATAAAAAGAGAAACACCTGATTTATAATATAAGGGTTTCTCTTTTTATACGTGTTATTAACATCATTTTTTTATTTTAAAAAGGGAAAAAGTATTGACCCTATACATTTTAATCAAAATGAATTTTCGGAGGATCAAAAATAAAGATACCCAAAGAAGTTATCTCAGAAAGGAACATGAAATTTCATTCTTTTATGTCTTAATTAGTTTATTGTTAAATAAGTTCTTATATATTTAATGGTTTCTCCAAAGATTATCTACTATAAAATTAGTTAACCTAATAGATATCATGTATATAACATATTGGATTGACTTGTTGCGTTTCATCACACTTATTATCGAGCGTTAGGAAATACTCTTCGAACCGTTTCAGTAAATTCTTCAAATAAACCTTCTATCGGATCACCTTCATTAATTCTTTCTCCATAATCTGTCATTCGATCTACAAAATTAGGGTTTGATGATACAAATACATTCCGAATATCAGGATCTGTATCCCTTACTTGATCTGCAATCTTATTCTCTAAACGATCTGTTACTTCTCCTTTTGTTCCATCACGTAAAACAACTGAAACATAGGCATTTCGGTTTGTAACGATAACGTTTGCTGTTCTTACTTGATCTAGTTCAGCTATCCGATCAGCAGCTTTATCGGCTACTTCCATTTGGGTTTCGTTATCGTTATTACGATCAAAGTCATTGTTCCCGTTTCGATCACCTCGAATATCGACATCATTCTGTCTGTATTGAACATTTCGGACTTCATTGTTGTCACGATTGTCCATCGCTTCGTTTTCTTGGTTTGCTGCGCAACCAAACAGTAAAGTAATTGGTAAAAAAGCCATTGCTAAATACTTAACCTTTTTCACTATTATCACTCCTAATGTTATTTATAGGTATAAAATTGAACAGATTTGTTACTTTTATGCATAAATTAGTTTGTAATATATATACAATTCCTATATAGGTGTTTAATATAAATCCTACAAATACGTAATACACCGTTCTAAAACTTCCGAACAGTGTAAAAAAGTTGTATGATTTTTGATTTAAATACTTAAGTATTTTGGTCGTAATAACATAAAAGTTGTAAATTTTTTCCCCACTAAAGCTACCCTTCTATTATAAAGTCAGCCAGATTTAACATGGCTTATTTTCTATAATTTTATAGATGTTGTTGCTACTTAATCCATTATCGGTAATCAAATGAGCCCTCGGATTTAACAAACAGAAATCTGAGGGCTTTTGGAAGTTACTTAAATCCTTTATTCTCTAATACAATCACCTTTGCATTTGTCGATTTTCCTATTTGTTTTGTGTGTTCAACCAACCGAATAATATCATTACAGCATTGTTTGGCACCTAAAACTAATAACGGAACACCGATAAAATCTATTTTTAATCTTCTTGAAAACAAGCCTCCGAATGTCATAGCTAAAGGAACAGTTGGTGATGTGTTAGAAAAAACTATTTTTTCATGACCTTGATATTTGTCTTGCAATAAGAAGCTTAGGTTTTTTAAAGCTGGAACAACAATTTTGGAAGATTTTCGACCAATTGTATAAACAGAATTTCCATCCTCATCTATCCCATGAAAAATGATCTTTCCTATATCAGAAGTAGTTAACTTATTGAAATAGTTAACATTCAATATTTCTCCTTTGGTCAGCTTTCGATCAGTAGGCAAATTTTTTAAATGATACGCTGCTGCCAGCGCAGTGGTATGTGTTCCACCATAATCATTATAAATATAAATCACGGTATCATATCCTTTGTTATTTTTATCAATTTTTAAAGAGGGGGAAACGTTATGGATAATAGTTACAAACGGTTTTTAGAAGATTTACACATAGGGAGAGAAGTTCAGTTTGTTTATAACGATCAAAAATATTTTATTGGCTGGGGAGCAGGAGAAAAGCGTATGTTTTGTAAGTTCCAAGATGCTGCAAACAAGATTGTCAGTGACAGTATTGAAGAATTGCTTAAACAAGTAAGATAGATGATAAGTTCCTTGAGGAGATATGGGGCTCGATTGAAGTCACAACTATATTTTAAAGAACAATTTCAGATAATACCTACTTATGTCAACTTCTTTTTGAAACGAAACTAGTAACATTCATCATGTATCACGAATACTACAAATTCTCCTATATGTCTCAATTAAAGAACACACCAGAATTTATTCCGGTGTGTTTTTACTACTCATAATTGCGATTATGTTAACTAGATTTGTATAAAGTATTCATGCGATATTTTGGGATCTTGTTCAACTAAATGTAGAAATGTTATTTATGATTTTTCTAATAATCAATCCGATTATTACTCCAGGGAAAACAAACAACATCGGAAGCCAAACAGGACCTAATAATACCCCAAATATCGTTAGTTTTGAGGAAAAAATCAATCCAACAGTTACAAAAAACGCAGCGAACACATACGGAAGAAAAGAATAAGTGTCTTTCCCTCCACCTGCATCTTTCACCGCATCCCACATAGAAAAAAAATACAAACAAGGATAAAACATCAGCCATTGATAATCCGCAAGTTCTATGGCATCTCCAATTTCCCCATGAAAACTTAGAAATATGATCTCATTAAAATTGGCTTGCACATTAATCAAAAATTCAAGTATCAATAAAACTGTGCCTTTAAAATACTTTCCGTTTAAATACTGCCCAAACCCAGGAAGTGCGATGCTCCACATTAGTTTTTCAAATGGACTCTTATTCACTTATACATACCCGAGAAATATTGTTTTTATTATATTTTTTTTGCAATTTCTTTTCTATTAGGAGCAAGTGGTGGTTGTTCTAACCATTTATTTTGCACCATAATATTAAACCATTTTTTTGTTACCATTAGATTTTTTAGAATGACGCTTTCATAGGCCGTTACAAGGTCTGTTCGCATGGCTGATGCTAAACCTACCCCGTGATAGGCTTGGGCAGCTTGATACAAGAAACCAATATGATACAACATTAACTTATCGGAAAAAGGAGAGTCTGTTGAAGTTGTGACTTCTGTTTCCCACGACTTAGGAACTGGTAAATTATCCGTCTGCATGATTTTTGAAAATGATTTAATTTGTCCATCAGCTGCTTTCTCGGAATCCTCTAAAAATTTTCTTACTTCTTTTGTTTGAGTGACCTGACTAAATGCGATAGAAAGAGTTTTAGCCATAATACTCTTTTTAAGGTTGAAAGAAATACTGATGATTTCTGTTGCAGCTAATTTTCTCCCTTTTCCGAAAATTCCATCTGTGAAATCTTGGCTAGAAATAACTTCAGGGTTCTTGGAAGGATAAAAAAAAGGGTCTCTCTGAAAATTCCCTTTCTCAAGCAATAACTCAATTGTTTGATGGTACATTTTTTTCGCGTCGTTATCACATGAATCGTAAAAATGCCGTAAATCTTCTCTGACGGAAACGCCTAATGAAGTGGTGTGTCCTAACAATCCATGTAATGTCATGATATGTAGATAATCTAAGCAAAATATATCAGTAAACAGTCTCTCTGCACCCTTATTGAGGTCAGATTCAGTAAATCCAATTGGAACTGGAAACCCCTCGTTCTCCATAAAAGTTACGAGTTGTTTCTTATGTTTTGCGAACGTCTTGATAGCATCCTCAAAAATAGTTTTTATTGATTCATCATCAATAATAGAGAACATATATCTATTTACTACATCTGTCATTGTTCCGTTTACATACTGTCCCCATAGTGTTCCTATTTCGGAAGAAGTAAGTTTTAATTTATTCTTATCCACATCATCACCTCTTGGATATTATTTACCAATTCATCAATAGATATGAATTCCTGACTAACGAGTGGCTTTAATTGAATAAGCAGTATAAAAGGATCTTCCAATCAGATCCTTTTATACTGCTTATAAGAAGCTTTATGGTGCGACAAGAAGTCGCATTTACTCAGTGTAGCTTACGCTACTCATCTAGACACAAAGATGATCTCCATCCGAAACTGCATGCTTGGTAACGAGTTTGTAGGTTGCATGAGGAAATGCGGAAACAGAGGACAATTGCATGGTCCGGAATACTGCTAGGAGAAGACAGATATGGTGAACAAAAGTGAAGGTTTGTAAGCTTCGTAAGACTTAGCTCGAGATAATGCATAGTTTCGCTTGGGTATTGGTAAGAGGAAAAGTAGATTCATAAAGCTACTGTGCTGTGTCCCACATCTTGCCCGGAGTAAAGAACCCACCTAACCCTGTCGTATCTGTAGAATGTGAAACTTGGTAAGCCCTATGTCATCTGTACCAACAGTAGAAAGGTTGCAAAACCAATCGATGTGGCAGAGGGTATGGGATATTGGAGAAAGCAAAAGCCGTTACACCGAAAGATAACAAGAAAACAGGAAACTGTATAACTGAACGGATACTGTCGCCAACTCTGGCAAACCCATGACAGGCTCGAAAGAGGGCTGACTTCCAATAGGTCTTCAACACGAAAATAAATTTGTGGCTAATTTCTGACGAAAAAGGAGCGTGCAGTTATGAATACCTCAGAACGAGCGTCGGCGCACGTCTCGTATACAAATTGGAATTCAGTAAACTGGAATGAAATTCAAAAGTATGTGACGAAGCTACGACAAAGAATTTATCGTGCCGAACAACTCAAACAACAAAGGAAACAAAATATATTTTAACATCGTCCGAGGCCTGCAAAACGAACATATATTGCGAAGAAAAACGGAAAACTAAGACCACTTGGTATTCCGACTATTAAAGATAGAGTCTATCAGAATATGGTGAAAAACGCGTTGGAACCTCAATGGGAAGAAAGATTCGAACCCTCCTCATATGGATTCCGTCCAAAGCGAAGCACTCATGATGCGATTAGCAACATCTTTAACAAGATTAACACCAATAGTAAGAAAAAATGGATATTTGAAGGGGACTTCAAGAGTTGTTTTGATCGTTTGAGTCATGAATGGATAGAGAAACAAACCTCTCGGTTTCCAGGAAAAGCACTCATTAAAAGATGGTTGAAGATGGGATATGTAGATCAACACGTGTTCTCTGAAACACAGGAAGGTACTCCCCAGGGGGGTATCGCATCTCCTCTGTTAGCAAACATTGCACTTCACGGAATGGAAGAAGAACTTGGTATTATATATCGTAAAACATATAAATCCAATGGAAGTTACGCTATCCATCCCAAGTGCAAGATAGCTCTTGTTAAATATGCAGATGATTTCGTTGTATTAACAGAAACTAAGGAACAAGCACAATCTATATACGAAAGACTGCAACCGTACCTTAGGAAAAGAGGTCTCGAACTAAGCAATGAGAAAACCAAGATCACTCATATCGAAGATGGTTTTGATTTTCTTGGATTCTCCGTTCGACAATACAAAACATGGCAAGGAAATAAATTACTCATTAAACCGAGTAAAGAGAGCATTAAGAAAGCTAAAGTGAAGATACGAGATACGTTCCGTTTAATGAAGGGGCAACCTGTCCGAGAACTAATCAAAGTGCTAAATCCCATAATAAGAGGCTG
>JBNJJO010000073.1:0-14513 GCA_051750265.1 Bacillota bacterium
CGAATAATAAAATGAAGCAAAGTAAAGTTGAATCTCTCTGCAATTAGTAGAAGTATGTCCCGTCGTATGGGAACACACCTCTTCGTAAGTCGGGTTCGGCTTGTGGCCTCCCGTATAGCCGGAGACGACCGAAACGATGCCCGGCATTTCCTCGAACGGAGATACCATACACCAAAAGCAGCCGCTGGCAAAAATCGCGCGTTCCCTTTATTCTGATCCTGGCGTTATCCTCAAAGTTCCAATTGCTTAATGAAGTTAACTGATGAATAACCACATCGGGCTGAATGTCGACAAGTGCTGAACATAGCGCCTCTCGATCAAATGCATCAACCACGATCGCCTTTGCACCGGAAGCTCGAATCAACGGTGTGCGTTCCGGGATATGAGACATCCCAATAACTTCGTGGCCTGCTTGCACCAATTTGGGAAGCAGCAATTGGCCGATTACCCCAGTAGAACCTGCTACAAAATTTTCATATGCACAACTCCCAACTTTTTATTATCAAATGCGATTCATGATTCTCGCTGCGGTTTCAACTGCCGATTTTGCTTTTCGCGGAACTATCAGCCATTGAACCATCGCCAATATCAGCGTGATAAGAATCAATCCCGATATCGCAAAGCCAAATTTATGTGTAGTATCATGAACCCAACCGACAAAGACCGGTCCAATCGCCCCGATCAAATATCCGACAGATTGTGTCATAGCTGCCCAGGATGCCGCCTCATGGGGATTTGCCGCTTCGTCTATCGGCAGCAAGGTCCCTAGAGTAAATAGCATCCCGCAGCCAAACCCGCTTAAAAGAGCCGCCAACCAAGGAAGTGTAGCGAAAAAAATTAAGATCAGCCCGATTAGCTGCAGAAATGAGGCTGAAAGAAGCCAGACCAAGCGGGAAGGGAAGCGTTTCAGCAGCATATGAACCACCAGCCCGCTCGGTATTTGAATCAAGGCAAACATCGTCAGTAGCATTCCCGCGTAAAAGCGTGAGTACCCCGCACTTTCCATCATAGGCGGCAACCATCCCATCAAGGAATAAAAAACCAAAGCCATAAGTCCAAAATGGAAGGTTAACAGCCATGCCTTTTTATTGCCCCACGGCAACGCCGACGTTTGAGACGGTTCCGCAGCCTCCACGATTGGAGAATAGACTTGCTGTTTAACTATTGCATACCACACCGGAACAGCCGCGACCGCGAGCAGCGCCCAAAAAGCAAGCGCCGTTTGCCATGAGTGTAATTTCATTTGAATAGGAGCGGACAAGCTGGCGCCCAGAGCGGCCCCCAGCGACAAGGCCATAGAGTATAAGGCGATCATCATTGGAATGTTGCGGAAAAAGTGCTTTTTGATAAATCCGGATAATAGAGGCCCCATCGCAGCTACGCCAACACCTGTCAAAACGGCGGTAAGAAGCAACATGGGAGCGGAATGCGCGACCATACGCAAAAGCGTGCCTCCCGTTATCATAACCAGTGAACAGGCAATCCCCCGTTCAAAGCCAATATGTTTGCCGAGTCGAATGGATAGCGGCGAAAGAAAGCCCATGCAAAGAACCGGGATAGAGGTTAATAAACTGGCTGCAAATGCATTCATGCCCAGATCTCTTCGAATGACCTCTAGTATGGGCGCGATTGAACTAATCGTAGGCCTCAGATTCAGAGATGCCATAAAGAGGGCGGCGATCGGAAGCCAGTCGGCCGCCTTCGACGGTATTCCCTGAGGCTGTGAGTTTGCTTCACTGTTTCGAACATTCCGTTCACGGGTCCGAATAAACAAGGTTCGAAGGTTCATCGGTTTCATCTTCTTTCTGAAACTTTGTATTGGCAATATCCATGTTAGCATGTAAATTTGATTCCATCAGATCCACTTTTATTTGAAAATCAGCATACCACTTATTTGAAATGAAGGAGGCTTGCTTTATGCCCCGACGCACGTTGTCTGCTACAATTGAATCGAAAACCAAACAAATCTATTCCTTACTGCGCGAACAGATATTTCAAGGTGTCTATGCAGCCGGTGTTAGGCTCCCATCGACGCGGGATTTGGCAAACGAATTCGGAGTATCGCAGACACTCATCGTGGACGTGTTTGAACAGCTAATCGCCGAAGGGTACTTGGAGGGCTGTCAAGGCTCTGGCAGCTATGTCGTTGATTTGGGCGGAAGTAACGACAATTCCCTTCTCAGCTCCAAGAAATCGATTCTTCCGGTGAAGCGACTGTTGCGGAACCCCCGGCTCGCTTCCAAGGCATTGATTTTCGCCCAAGTTTTCCGGCTTTGGAGCACATCCCTTTCAAGAGATGGAAAGAAACCGCCATTGCCGCATATGCAAATACTCATTCAGGAGAATTTGGCTATGACGATGATCCTGCAGGCCATTAGCAACTTCGCACGAATATTTGTCGGCTTTTGCTGCATACCAAGGGGATTCGGTGTCTGCCTTCACAGGTGATCATAACCGCCGGAGCGACTCAAGCCATAGCCATGCTGTCCCGGTTTTTATTGAAACCGGGGGACGTAGAAGTCATAGAAGATCCTAGCGCCACCTTCATTCAACATATTTTTGCATCGACAGGTGCTGATATTATTTTATTTGACCCACTTCACAACATCATCAAACGGTCTGCGTATTTTCGGTCTCGGCTCTTTTTTGCGATAACCGAAGGCAATCATGACCGAGATGGTAAAGTGTCCGTCCTCAAGCAGCCCTTCTTCGTCCAACAGCTGATTCATTTTCTCAATGTGAAAGCCTTCGATCGGACATGAGTCAATGCCTATTTGCGCCGCAGCCGTCATCATGTTCGCAAGCGGTATGTACGTCTGCTTGACGGCCCAATCGGTAAGAAAGCGTTCATGTTCCAGGAGCTTGAAATCATGTCTCTGGAACTCTTCAAGCAATTCAAGCCGCCTTGTCAGGTGTTCCTTCGGAACGTCTTTGAACTGCTGCTCCTTCAGGTAGGCGGAGTCATATCTCGTATCCAGCGGGGTCCGGGCCAGAATAATGACGAAATGACTGGCCTCCGGCAGTTTACTGGCTGCTCCATACGAAGAGTTTTTTATTTTGTTCCGAAGCTGTTTGTTTTGAACAACAACAAATCTCCACGGCTCAGTGCTAAACGAGCTGGGTGAGAGCCGTCCCGTTTCCAAAATAAATTCAAAGTCGTCGTCGGAGATGGTTTTGCTAGGATCGAATTCTTTGGTTGCATGCCGAAAACGATGAACTTCCAAAATTTCTTCCTTGGTCATTGTCATGATATATTCTCTCCTTCTTAATTTACATTTAATATAGATGCATAGCTGCCCCATGTACAACAGCCGCCTGCGTCTGCCTCATTAATCCGCTTCAGCCGCTCGCTCCGCCCACGCATTGACCTCTTCAAGCGGTTTTATTGTAGGCTTCACGAATCGTATACGCTTTTTGAGAGCCAACACAGGAATCTATGTCCGTCTGTCTTAGCCATCCACCCTTTAAATCGTTGCTTGCGAATAATTGATATACCCAACCGGACTTCCTGCCAATCTACGAAGCAGCGTCAATTGGCCGATATGACTGGTCGCGTCCGTTAACGGTCCCTGAACAAGGTTTTCGACAACGCTTGCCGGTATAAATTGCAAGATGGCTTGATCCAATTGTTCGACTATTTCATAAAATCGCTCAGCTTCTTCATACCAGCCTTTAGATTCAAGTCGTACGCGCGGCGAACCGGCAATCGTTGAACAGCAGTTTTGTAACAATTGCGATATGTGACATACAATTTCGATCGGCGTCCTGACGCCGTAACCAGCATCAAATGAAGCAAAATCGCTCACTGTTCCGGAAATGGCAACCGTGAATCGGAACTTCATAGCACCCAGCCAATGACGAAGCAATTTTTCGACGTTTATGGCCTGAGGTTGAGAATTCTTTTCCATTCCTCTATCCCCTCTGTATCAACAAAATGTTCGCTTGGAGACTCCGGACGTCTGCGGCCTTTGTGGGCTATGTAAACGCACGAACAGGGAATACAGCCCTGCTCGTGCGCCCGCTCCGATTGTCGCTGAACCCAGCCATATAAGCTTCTCCCGTATCACCAACATATATGGATATGTCAGGTTTTATCGTACGGCAAGATAATTATACATGTGATATCCAATTTAAAGCCTCGCTTCTTCAGACTTGTTCTTACCATAATCGATTATTCTGCTCACAAATGAATGATGCAAAAATCGTTACAGCTTTTTTAGCTCTCGCAAAATTTCCTCCAGGCTTTGACGCTGCATGAAATTCGGATTGACATAGGAGGAGCGAATAATGGCGCTCTCATCAATCATGAAAGTAGCCGGAACCGGCAAAACCCATTTCGAGGTATTGTTGTACTCCGCAAGATCGAGTCCGATACCTTCCATGACTTCCCTTACTCCCGGCGGAACATCGAAGAGCAGAGCAGATTGTACTTGGCCGTTACCAAGCCGTTCGGATCGCTAAGGACTTGAAATTCCAATCCTTCCTTTTCCTGAAGGGATAACGAATGATCCGGCTTTTGCGGGCTAATCGCTATAAGCTGCGCTCCTATCGCCTGGATTTCCGGCAATATCTGCTGGTAAGCCTTTAATTGCATATTGCAAAAAGGACACCATCCGCCGCGATAGAAGACTAGCACAACCGGCCCTTTCGCGAGCTCTTCAAATAAAATTACATCCCTGCCTAGTGCGTTTGTTAATTTAAAGTCCACCGCCTTTTCGCCTGGTTGCTTCCCGGAAGCGATCCCCGATTTCTGAAGTTCCTCAATCATTTGACCGATCTTGAACTGCGCTTCAATCGGTGAATTGGCCTTAAACTGTTGTGTGGCCACTTCCAGCTGTTCGGTTAAATTTTGGTTGCTCATCGTTCTAAAACCACCAATATCGAATGATAGCTTGATTATAATTCTAAAAAAATCGGAGTTCTGTAATGTAGCTTACAGTTCTCTTTTATTTTTGAAAATGTGTAAAACGGCAGAACAATGTAATGTAGATGACAGATGCCGTTTCGGTTGGCATGTTAATCTGTAAACTAAACCGCCAAGTACCATTGAGTTATAAGAGCTATCATCCATTGCTGGCTTTCGAAGGGCAGACGCGCCTGAATCTGAATGCCTGGCTTCGCCGGGGCAATACGCACTCGCCCACCGATGCGATCGATCTCCTGAAGCAAACCATAGGCCTGCTCGGCAAGCACCAGGTGACCTACGCCCGATTCGACAAAGCCTTTGGCAGCGAAGACTTTTACACCAGAAGAATCGGCAGCTTTTCGCTTAATTAACGGATTCTATTTGGAGATTGCGAACGTTCGTTTTATAATATATAGAAACTGAAGATGCTTGCCGACGGTTTAGATTAACGCCCTGGACTATACGATGTCATTTACGAAGGAGATGAGCCGGTTTGAAAAATAATTTCATCGAATACTGTCTAAACAAAAAAGGAGCGATTAAGGATTATCCCTTGGGACACGATCCATTAGCGATAAAAATTGCAGGTAAAATATTCGCTCTTTTTTATGAGGAAAAAGGGTACTTGAACCTAAAATACGACCCGGTGATTTCGGAAAACTTGAGAGAGCAGCATGAGGACGTTCGACCGGGGTATCATATGAACAAACAGCACTGGAATACGATTATTCTCGAGGGTTCTTTGCCAGAGTCGGCTATCTTTGAAATGATTGACCACTCTTACGATTTGGTTGTTAAAAGCCTTCCTAAGAGCATCCGGGAGTCTATTTAGTTTTACAATTGTTGGATATCTATCTTACAAATGTGTTTCCTCATTTTTACATGACGAAGGCTGCGCTCTCGTATCTCAAGGCAGGAAGGGGCAGATCCGCGTAAACCGCGGATTTCTTCATTTTCACGATACAAGTTTATGTTCAATGCGCTCGACAAGAACTTGCATATCGTTAGCCGAAAGGACAAAAACTTATCGATATCATTTGCCCGGAGCCACGCAACGGAGGGCAACCGCCCTCAGCAGCGGTCGGCCGGTCGGCGGGGGCAAAATCCATCACTACCGCATAGGGCGCAAATCGTCCAACTTGCGGCCGGGGAGCACATCCGGCATCGTTTCGCCACGCAGATTGTGAATGCCTGTGTTATACGTGTGTCCTTTCTTGATAGCAAAATCATCGACACCCAGGACCAGATGACCGCTTGCCTTCGCCTCCTCCCATACTTGTTCGTAAATGCGTTCCTTTTCGGCCGGCAAGGCCTCCTCCTGCATCCGCTGTACGGTACTGGCCGTGGCTTGATGCATCCGGGCACTGTGCGTAGCGGTAGAGCCGAGCGCTTGTTCCATGGCACGGGAGCAAAAGGGAGTACTGTACCGCTACTTGGGTCCGACAAAAGCATAGGTCCAACTAAATCCGATCTCGCATCGGGTACAGTACATCCCAATGGATGGTACGTGCAAGTAGACCTGCTTTTCGAATACGTGAAGATGTTGTATCATCCCTATCCCGTTACTTCCCTTGCGAATCACCTGTTGATCGGAGATTAGTATTATCCTCCTGTTGATTAGATTATACCTAATGAGGAATATTCTGAAACTAAAGTGATATCTGGTTAGTGCCGAATTCACAGTTCCAATTCTTCATGCATTCATTTCGTCTCGCGATTGGCACCTTTACTCTTCTCAATGTATCCATTCTTAACCAATTTCTTCAATTTCCCAATTTTAACGCAGTAAGAACGAAAGCAGTTGCGGGTAGAATGAAAATCATATTTTTAATACCTCATAACCATTTATCTAGTTGTTATATGCAAGATCAAACTTTAATTAAAGTTTCCTTAAACCAGTGTTTATACGACAGGATATACAAATTTCCCCTAAACTCCTTCTTCCACCAACTACCAGTTTAATTGAAATTCTTCACAATATCTTTACTTATTACAATTATCTTTGTTGCTCAACAACATGGACCTAAAATGGAAAAAGCACTTTCCTTATTACAGGAAAGCGCCCTACCGTTGAAGATCATTGCTTAATCCTTATTCATTTATAAGTTCTCCGTTAGGTCAGGGTCAGCCGATTTGGTTAGTTAGTCTTATCATGATAGCTATATGTGTATATTGTGCAAAAGAACATTTAAGAGTGTGGGCTCGATTCTGTATTGTCGTTTCGATTTTGTTAATTGTTTTGTTTTTATTTATCACTTACGTTGTTAAAGATATTATCTATTTATATATTCTTCCAGTAGGACAAAGCGGGCTCCCCACCATTTTAAAAGGCACGACACAGGCTACAACTTCTTTTCTCGGATTTGAGCTATTGTTAGTGATTTTTCCCTATTGTTTAGGAACAAGCGGAGGAAAATTAAAGGTTTCGTTGATGGCAAACGGTTTCGTTACCCTCTTTTATGCCTATCTAACGTTTGTGAGTCTCACCTATTTCGGTCCTCCAGTAATGAAGTTCATCCCTGAGCCTATTTTATACATCATGAAATTTCACTCTTTTCAAATTATTGAAAGAACAGATTTACTCTTTTTTTCGATTTGGATCGTAGTTGTTGCAACTTCTTTGATGAGGTATCTTTATGTAATTTCGTATGGTTTGGCCAATCTGTTTACAAAAACGAACCATTCAACATTCGTCTATTATGCAGCATCATTGATATTTGTACTTGCACTTTTTATACCTACGAACGAAAAAGTGATTAGTTCATTTATTAAATACCAGTCCTTAGACAGTATTTTTTTCATCTTAATTTTGCCATGTATCCTTTTATTGGTATCTATTATACGGGGAACAAAAGAAGTACCAGGAGATGTTCACTCATGAAGACTTCAAAAATATTCATTATATCTATCATCTGTGTCTCGCTTTTAACCGGCTGCTGGGATCAACAGTTACTAAAAGATGTAAAACTGGTGATGACAGCTGGATTTGATTTATCGTCTGACGGGAAAATATTAGATACCATTATCATTCCACTTTTTACAGCAGGCGAAGGAGGAACGCAAGTCACAGAAAGTCAAGTTGTATCAGCAAAGGGAGATACACCAAGGGATGCGAGAAATATACTTAATCATAAAATATCGGAAGAGTCTGATGCCTCAAAATTAATGGTTCTTTTGTTGGGAGAAGAATACGCAAAACAGGATATTTACCCGAGTCTTGACATCTTTTACAGAGACTCCAAAAGTTCCCTTGTAGCAAATGTCGCGGTTGTTAAAGGACAAGCCGTCGACCTGCTAAATCTTAAACTCAAAGAGAAAAAAAGCATGAATGAATATCTTAGTGAACTGATACGAAGTGAGCAAATAGCTACAGTCCTACCGAAGCAAACAAGACCACTCATCTCTGACATGTTTGATCCTGGGACTGATTTTGTATTGCCTCTCATTGAATTAGAAGAAAATGAAGCCAAAATTAAGGGATTGGCTATGTTTAATGAGCATAAATATACCGGGCACGATTTAACACTTCAAGAATCAACTCTTTATTTATTGATGGCCGATCAAAAGGGTAAAAAAGCATCGATAAAGCTTAAAGTCCATGAAAACAAAGAGCCCGAAATAAAAAACTTCATTCTTGTCAATGTACTAAAATCAAAGCGGGATTTAAAGGTAAGGGCTAAAAGTCCTGATGGTATTTTCGTTGACTTACAGTTAGATTTTAAAGTAGAAATAATGGAGTATCCAGAAGACCTGCTAAACTCGGAGAAAAAAATCAATGATTTGAATAAAAAATTATCCGAAATGCTAACAACAGAAGCCAATAAAACAATCAAAAAAATGCAAGAAGCTAATTCGGACAGCCTTGGTATTGGGAAACATATTATTGCACATTATCATGAAACTTGGCAAAAAATCAATTGGGAAAAAGAATATCCTAATGTTAACTTTAAGGCCAAGGCAAACGTTGAAATCTCCAAACATGGAATTTTTAATTGAACGTCAAATTATGATAAATTCAACATAAATTCATAATCCTTCGAAAAAAATGTTTAAAACGTTAATTATCTTATAAGGGTACCGCCAACATTTTAACGTTAAAATGTTGGCGGTACCCCTATCTACACGTTTTTTCGTAGATGGCCGTAAATCTTACAAGCTGTTGTTCGCTTGGATTTTAGAGGGAAGCGATATGCCATAGATTGTTAGGTTGAGTGATCTTTGCAACCTTACAGACTATGAGCAGACCCTTTAGTGGCTCCCCAAAACACGCCCTTGTATGGAGTGGGACATCTTTATTAGAAAAACTAATCAAATTTAGATTCTATTCCCTGCAAAGCGTTGTCATGTTCACATGTTCAAAAAAGGAGACTCGAATAATAGGAACTTATGTTCGTATAATATATACAAATAAAAGGAGTGATATATTTGAATAGGGATAGAAAAATGCTGAAATGGCCACCTTTTATATTTAGGTAATGTACGTCAAGCCAATAAAATTAAAGGGATGGGCATATTTGATATGTAAAATATGTCTATTGATAAGTAACAATAAGGTTGTTTAATTTACAATATAGTTGTTTGAAAAATAATAAAATTGTTTAAAAAACACCCATTCTATTCAACAATCGGGCCGATTGTTGAATAACACTTAATAGGAAATTGGCTATGCTTGTTAAAGTAAATAAAGAAGATTGTGTAGAAATGTACTTAATGTAACGGGGCATTTAGTTAAATAAACTTTCATGCAAATTCAACATAGAAAACCATCCTCTAAAATATTTAAAGTGATGGTTTTTTAAGATATTTTATTTAAGATTTTTCCAACAATAAATCCGAATATTATTCCAGGAAAAACAAACAATATTGGGAGCCATACAGGACCCAATAACACTCCAAATATCATTAAGTCTGAGGAGAAAATTAATCCAACAGTTACAAAAAACGCAGTGAACACATACGGTAGGAAAGAATAAGGGGCTTTGTCTCCTCCTGCGTCTTTAACTGCATCCCACATAGAAAAAAAGTACAAACAAGGATAAAACATCAACCACTGATAGTTCGCATATTTTATTGCATTGGCAATTTCTCCGTGAAAACTCATAAGTATAATCCGATTGAAATTGGATTGTATATTTATAAGAATTTCAAGTATTAATAAAACTGTGCCTTTAAAATACTTTCCGTTTAAATACTGTCCAAATCCAGGAAGTGCAATGCTCCACATTAATTTTTCAAATATGCTCTTATTCACTTAATACCCCCCAGCAATTATGCTTATTAGACTTCTTTTGCAATTTCTTTTCTGTTAGGAGCAAGTGGGGGTGTTCTAACCATTTTTTTGTACCATAATATTAAACCATTTCTTTGTTACGATAAGATTTTTGAGAATAGTACCCTCATAAGCTGTCACAATGTCTGTACGCATGGCTGATGCTAGTCCTGCCCCATGATAGTTTTGTGCAGCTTGAAACAAAAAACCGATATGATACATCATTAACTTACCGGAAAAAGAAGAGTATGTTGAAGTTGTAATTTCTGTTTCCCAAGATTTCGGAACTGGTAAGTTATCTGTTTACATTATTTTTGTAAATATTTTTATTTGACCATCAGCCGTGTTCTGGGAATCAGTTAAGAACTTTTTTTATTCTTTTATTAGAGCGACTTGACTGAATGCGATAGAAAGGGTTTTAGCCATAATGCTCTTTTTAGGTTGAAAGAAATACAAATGATTTCTTACGCTGCTAATTTTTAACCTTTTCCGAAAAATCCATCTGTGAAATCTTGGCTGTACGTCTGCTCACTTGGGGGGCATGACGCGGTGGGTGTCGCTTATGGAATTCGTGTAACTGGCCTATGTGCCGAGAAGTTTCTATTTCTTGATTAGCACCTGCCATCGTTTCTATTTATGTGACCAATTAGACACAGGTGGTTCATTAAACCAATTTTTCCTTATTAATAACTTCAGCCCTTTCTCTGAGTAGTTTTCAATCATCTTGATTAGTTCCTTTATAGAATCTATATGATCCTTTTTATAACTGGATACCACTGCATTTTGTAGATTAGTTATACTAACTGGATTTAGGAACATTATTAAGTTTGCCATTAATTTATCTGAAAAAGGTGATTCCTTTACTTTATTAACGTGAGCCTCTAGTCCAGTTGTAGTTGGAATTCCATTTTCTCTATAGATATCGGATAAAGAGGCTGATTGATAAAATGCTAACTTTTTCCCTTCTAGTATAAATTTCTTTGTGTCCATATCCTCTACGACTTCAGAAAAACCGGTACAAAGAGCAACTCCAACATTGTTACATTGAAGGGCACTGAACATATTTGCCAATTCTACCGCATTAAGTGGCCGTTGCTGAGTTGATGCAACTTTGAATAGTTTCCCATCCCTTTCATCTGCTTTTTTGTAAGAGAAGGAATTATTTTGTAATAAATCTTTATCATTAAGCAATTTTAATAAAGAAAAATCTAATTGAATTACATCATTAAGTATTTTTTTATAAAAATTTTTTACTTTATAATCTGTTAATTCAATATATTGAACAGCAAGCGCTCGCAATCCATTACTCGTTATATGCTTTAAGATCTCTATAATTAATTGGTCTGAAAATAGCTTTGTTGTTGAACTATATATATCATCTTCCCTGAAGAACGGTGTATCTTTATAACCTTCCTCAGACAATAATTGAGTAGCCTCTTGTTCTTGATGTGTAGAGATTTCATATATTTCATTTAAAATATTCCTTAAATCGGTATCCTCAGAAGTTTCACTAAGATATTTTAATAAAAAATTCATCATGTTTGAACTTGATTGTAAGTACCAAAGGAAACCTAATTCATTTACGTTCATTTTATACCCCCTCGTATATTAGTAGTAAGAGATCTTTCTAGAAGAATTTCCAGTTGATCCGGATCCTCTAAATTCACTCTAGATTCCTATAGGTTTTCAAGGTTAGCCTCTCGGCTTCCCCATCTTTAAATGTTTTTGTTTTACCCTTGTTTCACCCACTTGGTGGGGAAGCCGAGGTAAAGATTCAAACTATCAATAATAGATTTATGTGTTGTTCATTTTTTCGCAGGGGGATGGTCCCTACTGCTTCTTTGAAATGACTTTAACTGAATATCGAGAAATGGCGGAGAATGGAGGATACTCCAGCGTTTTACTCCGTCATTTTTTTATAGAATCTTTGGCCAACTCATGGGACAATGGTGTCGACAAGCTTTTCTTAGGAGATTTCTTTCCCTCCTTGCGGACACATTGTGTACTGCTTTTTTAGCCTGCTACCCATGACTCATCATTGAATTTCTAACCGCTGGTTGCGCCTTCCACTTAGTAGGGGGAGTAGTACCCTGATTGTCTTCTATGTAGAATGAGTGCTGATGACGAGGTTGTTCTAGATGATTCCCATGGGCACCCAGGTCTAAGATTGCTTGATTATCCCTTACCTGGAGGTGATTCTATGTCAAAAATGCTAGTTGGTATAGACGTGAGTTTAAAGTCTCACCATGTGCAATTCATGGATGGAGACGGAACTTCCTTAGCTTCTTTTTCTGTTTCAAACGATCAAAATGGGCAGATACCCTGATCAAAAGGATGCTTGAAACGGCGGAAAAAAAGGAGCTAAACATGTTTAAAATTGGGATGGAAGCTACTTCTAACCTTGGTTGGCATCTTGCCCATTATCTTCGAGAACAACTCAAAGGATACGAGCCATCCTTTCAATCACATGTATACGTCTTAAATGCGCGTAAAGTGGCTCGTTTTAAGAAAGGGTACGACACCCTTGTCAAGAACGACCGCATCGATGCCTGGGTTATCGCAGACCACCTGCGTTTCGGACGACTGCCTATCGAAATGAAAGAAACCATTCAGTATGAAGCCTTGCAGCGTTTGACAAGAACCCGATTTCATTTGATGCAAAATATTTCACGAGATAAAACTTATTTTCTTAACCAAGTCTTTCTTAAATTTAGTGGACTTCGTCAAGATAATCCCTTTTCTAATATGTTTGGGACTACCTGCTTAGCGATAATTGAAGAGCTAGAGCCTGAACAGATTGTTCAGATGAGCATTGAAGAATTGATTCAATTTCTTCAAGTGAAAGGGAAAAATCGGTTTGAAAATCCTGAAGAAATCGCAAAATATCTTCAAAAAATAGCACGCTCTTCGTATCGTTTAGATAAAACAATGGCTGATCCAGTTAATATTTCACTTTCAGTTTCCCTGAGTGTCATTAAACACATGGAATCTGAGGTTAAACGACTTGACCGTGAAATTGCCAAACTCATGAAAGGCATCCCACAGACTCTAACGTCAATCAAAGGAATCGGGGATGTTTATGCAGCTGGTCTAATTGCCGAGATAGGTGATATAAATCGATTTAAGAATCATCATGCTTTGGCTAGTTACACTGGCCTTATATGGAGTCAATCTCAATCCGGTGAATTTGAATCCGAAGAAACAAAGCGTTTAAATTCCGGAAACAAGTACCTTAGGTACTATTTCATTCAGGCAGCTGATAAAGTTCGCCAACATGATTCAGAATACAAAGCCTTCTACCAAAAAAAATATAAGGAAGTACCAAAGCATCAACACAAAAGAGCACTCGTCCTTACTGCTAGAAAATTGGTACGGTTGGTGTATTCGCTACTAAGCACCAATCAATTGTACACACCACCCGAAAGGAGAAATTAATCAAATTTGATTTCTTTCACATCCTTTGCTGCACAGCCTCACGCATGAATTAACTGGTAAAAAATTGAAATTGTAGTGGGGTTTATTTGCTATATCCTTTTTTAAGGAATTTTTTACTTTGCCCCAGAATAATTTCCAATTTATTATTTTTTTGTGCTTGACATATTACCGCTGTGCTAAAGACTCAATTTCTTTTTTTATTTTGTCAAAAAAATTCTTGATTATTCATGAATCAGTAATTCTTCCTAAATACACTTAGAGTTTTTGTATGGGATTGAACCTTTCGAAAAGGAACAACATTTTATATATCCGCCAAACTGATGTTGGTAATATAATGATTCAAAAATATTGAGGTGAATATCTAAAGCTAACTTCCTTTAATGGGGAAAGTGAGTTATTTTGTAGAGGGCGAACAGTTTTGTGGACGGGATCAAGTCCCCACTGGCAGAGACGTTCCACCTTGGCTACTATGATCATAAAACCTAATAAAAATAGGGCAACCATAAAATCTTTCGTGACATATAAATAGATACTTACACCGAAAGTAAAAATAGTATTTCTGAAAATATGGGTGCAATAGATTTTTTTTGCAACGTCGGTAAATTATAGAGGACAGGGTGTGGCGACTAAGATGAAAGAAGTCGAGTCCCGAGAGCCTACCCTCTTATGTGATAGCCAAATGGGCGAGCTAAAACCCCTGGTTTTGTATATTTGCTTAGAAGTGAATTTAAGTAATTGCAAGGTATCTGCTTTTCAACAAAACCAGCTAATAGTAGGTAGCTGCTTATTCAAGAATCGGGCGCAATTGTTGAACAATAAGTAAAAGAGTGATACATACCTCTTACAGTTGTGCAAATACATATATTTCCATGTTATGTCCTATTTTTACAGGTATCTTGGAGA
>JBNJJO010000074.1:0-13711 GCA_051750265.1 Bacillota bacterium
TAATAAAATTAAAAGGTGGTGGTACATCTCAAGGAAGAAGTAGAGGATATGTGCAACTAGAATAAAAAGTGAACACCTCTTAAGTGAAGGTTGATAATGACGGTAGAAAGGAGTGTGTCCGGAATGGAAAGAAACATTTCCAGTGAAGAATTTAAGAAACAGATGGTCAGGCACATCCTCGAGTAGAATAAGTCCATGCCGCAAATTTCTGAGGAGGTCGGGATTTCCGCAGGTGTTCTGCACAGCTGGAAAGCCCAATATCGGGACGAGCTTCAAATGGAGATGTTAGCGACACCGGAAAAAGTGCGGCAGCTTGAGCAACAACTGTGTGAAACGCAGCGAGAGAATCAGGAGAAGGAACGTCAGAACCAAGATCTCCAGGAGGAACTCGCCATCCTAAAAAAGGCGCTGCACATCTTCAGCAAAGAAAAGAACTAAGGTTCCAGTTCATCGAAGATCATCACTGCGAGTTTCGATTGGAGAAGATGTGCGGCGTGCTCGAAGTATCACGGAGCGGCTATTACAAATGGCACAAGGAAAAAGAGAACGAGAATAGCTACCAGAAGCGCCGACAGGCTTTGCTGTCACGGATTTCTCGGCACTTTCTTGACAGTCACTGCCGCTACGGCAGCCCCAAGATCACAAAGCGTCTTCATGCAGAGGGCTGGACGGTTTCCGAGCGTTTGGTCAGGCTTCTGATGCAGGAGAACCATATGCGCGCATGTGTGTCCAAGAAATTCAAGGTCACAACCACCGACTCCAATCACAACCGTCCGATTGCACCGAACCTGCTAAATCAAACCTTCAAGACCACTGCACCGTGACGGACATTACCTACATTCCATGTCGTGAAGGCCGTCTGTATCTGGCCAGCGTCATGGATTTGTACACGCGTAAAATCGTAGGCTGGAATCTTGCCTCCCGGATGACGACGGATTTGGTACTGGCCGCACTAGATGAAGCCTATGCAGTAAGAAGCCCACTGAGGGGTAATTCACCACTCTGACCGCGGGTCCCAGTATGCCTCGGACGAGTACCGCGCACGGCTGCAGACGTACAAAATGACAGCAAGTATGAGTCGTAAGGGCAACTTGTATGATAATGCGTGCATCGAGTCGTTTCATAGCGTGTTGAAGAAGGAGCTTATCTACTGCACCGATTTAAAACCAAAGCACAGGCTTAACAGCAGCTCTTCGAATACATTGAGATCTTTTACAACCGTAAAAGGATTCATGGCTCTTTGGGCTACGAGTCGCCTGATCGCTTTGAGGCCATGTACTACCAGAAGTCCATCTAACTTACACGATCAAGGTATCTACTTTCTTGACAGAGGTCTAATGCTTTACTTCGATATGATTATCCGAATTAATAAATTTAAAATGTATAACTCAATGTAATAAGTAGAAGAGACCCATCATAAGATGTGGTCTTTTTCTACACAAAATAAAAAAAGTGTACCCACGAAATATCGTTACATATTGAAGCCATTCGTTATAACAGTGACACTGAACTAATTTGGATATGAGTAACATATAAATACGAACTAACATCAGACAGCATAGAAACCAAGTACTTACGAGATCTACCGATGAGCCGAAAAAACTGGTGCTACAAACTCTCTACTTCAACAACTCCATTTTCTCGGCAGACAGCGCATTTATGGTCTTCGATATTTCCAGATCCGGTACAAACCGCAGAAAAAGCCTGAATTCCCGGTTATTCTTGATTTGCGTTTTAAGTAGGGGTCCCGCCAACATAACGCGAAAACGTACGCTAAGCTCCCATATCCCCAAAAAATCCGGATGTCCCGTACCCTAAGGGAATCCGTTTTTTTCAATGAGTTTGCTGAAACAGTCAGTAGCGACTTGATCCCGTTACTGGATACCACAACGCTTTTTCCCGTAGCCGCCAGTACCCATCCAATGGCCCGACTGAACGACGTACAGATCAATGCTCGCCGTCCTTGATCAGTCGAATTTTTTTGTGATTCCACCCATGTATAAAAAAAGAGTTTTTTACAAAAAATAATATGGTACCATAAAGAACATTTGGAGTCTTTAGCCAGGAAGGATTTATTCGCAATGAAAACAGAATTTAAAAGCCTCGATCAATTATTAAAATTATCCGGACAATCGAGTGACTTTAAGACAACAGCGATTTTACTTGGTAAACAAGAAGTGAGTATTTTCTATTATAGTACCTTAATCGATGCGAAATGGATGCAGCAACATTTGATTCTTGTGCTGCAAAATCGCTCATTGGATTCCGAAATCAAGGAAATCGAGGATATTAAGGCCTGGATTCCCATTAATGATATAGAGATTACCGACGAGTTAACAAATATTCAATCCAAACTGCTGAAAGGTTATGCGCTCGTTCAACTTCATGAAAACGATCAAAAGTGTGCGTTGGTTAATTTAGCCGACGATCATGGATTGCGAAAAAATAATGATACGGAAAACGAGTTTAGCGTCGTCGGCCCTAAAGTCGGTTTCGTAGAGGACCTGGATACAAACATCGGTTTGCTAAGAACACAAATCAATATCCCAAACTTGATTATAAAAGAAATTATTGTTGGAACAACTTCAAAAACAAAAGTCGCAATAATTTATATCGATGGGGTGACAAATGAACGGAATATTCAAACTTTTGAGCAAAGGCTTACTGATATTGATCACGATGTCGTGTTTGATTCGTCCATACTGGACCAAATAATTTCAGACAATTCTTTGACGCCATTTCCATTGTTTGTATCCACGGAACGCAGGGACCGAGTGGTGTATTCACTTATTAACGGGCAAGTCGCGGTCATTAGCGACGGATCACCTTATTTTGTTACGGGACCCTCTACATTGTTTGATTTTTTTATTTCCCCGGAAGATTATTATTTGCCATGGATATTAGGTTCTTTTTTTCGATTGATTCGAATCTTTGGTGTCATTTTTTCGCTGTTTGCCACGTCAATGTATGTTGCGATAACCACATTCCATTATGAAGTCATTCCAAAAGAATTGCTTGGCCCCCTTATTTTTTCCAGAAAAAACGTTCCATTTCCGCCCTTCTTTGAAGTGCTTTTTTTAGAAATAACCATTGAATTTCTTCGGGAAGCAGGGGCCAGATTACCAACAAAAATTGGCCAAACCTTAGGTATTGTCGGAGGAATTGTTATCGGTCAAGCTGCGGTCGAAGCAGCTTTAACAAGTAATGTTTTACTAATTCTTGTCGCGCTATCGGCTTTAGCCTCATTTACGACACCGATATATAAGATGTCAAATGCGATACGATTTTTACGCTTTCCTATCATCATTCTGTCAGCGATATGGGGGGGAATGGGCATATTTATCGGGGTGGGTTTTCTGTTCGTCCATATTATTCGTTTAAAATCATTAGGCTCTCCTTACGCTGTTCCGATTTTTCCTTTAAGGACTATGGATCTTAAAGACAGTTTTATACGTTCATCCTTTCAAATTCTGAATAAAAGACCTCAATATTTAAGACCAAATTCTTTATTTAGGTATTTGCCTAAACCAGTTAAACAGAAAAATGACTTAGATGAAGAATAAATTATGAAAAGAGGGCCATTATGTATAGGAGGAAAATTTTCCTGGTTATCATTTTGTGTGCAGTTTTATCGGCTTGTGTCGATCAAAAAATTGTGAATGAGATTGTTCTTGTCCATGCAATTAGCTTTGATACCGTTTCGAATGGCATAAAAAGCGCTGCTCTAATTGCTCACTTTAAAGAACAGGGAAAAACAGAACTACAAGTTTTACATACGGAATCCAACTCTAATAATGGCACTCTGCCACGACTAAATACGCGGACAAAAGATCCCCTTGAAAGGGGACAGCTAAGGATGGTGTTATTCGGAAAAACGCTTGCAGAAAAAGGGACTGGGACTGAAATCCATAATTTACTCCGCGATCCTAAAATTTCATCGCGGCTTCAGCTTGGAGTCGCGGATGGGGACGCTTCGGAACTGTTGGAAATCATCCAAAAATCCCAAGAACCGATTTTTTTATCGGATATGATTGAGCAAAACATGAGAAACGGAAATTTACCGTTGATGAACCTTCATGAATCCTTGTTTAATTATTATGGTGAAGGACGAGACATGTTTTTACCATATTTTAAAATAGATCACGGAGAAGTAATAATCGATGGTCTGGCTTTATTTAGAAGTGATCAAAATATAATCGAAATTAGCATGAAGGACGCTTTCTTATTAAAAATGCTTATTCAGAACTCGAAGAATGGAAACTACATGGTTCCAGTTGCAGGAAAAGCATCAAACAAACAGGGTGAAGATTTTATTTTATTGAGAAGCATGCATTCAAAGGCAAACTATATTGTGAACAAAGTTAATCCAATCCCTTCTATTTCAATTCGGTTGAAATTGGAGACGGATCTTCAGGATGTCCCGGATTGGGTGGATTTGAGATCAGAAGAGCAGCTTACACAGCTTGAAAAAACGATGGGTTCTTATTTTAAAACAGAAATTGAAAAATTCCTGTTACTATTGAAGGAAAATAAGGTTGATCCAGTCGGCCTGGGCGACTTAGTAAGAAGTCGGTCTAAGGAATGGAGTGCCCAAGATTTTGAAAAAATTTATCAAGAAATAGAAACAACAGTAAGCGTTCAGGTTAAAATTGTCAATACTGGCAGTGGTTGAACGATGTCTGAAAGTACAGTTTAGTGAGGTGTTTCGTATATGAAAAATCCTGTTGACGAAAAATACTTAATATCTCCCTTCTTAATTGTTCCTCTTATGTATGTCAGTATGGTCGGGGTCGGAGTTCTGAATTTCCAACGAGAATTGGCCGAACATGCCGGATATAATGCTTATATTTCTGTTGTTTTAGTAGGGATTAGCATTCATTTAATCTTATGGATGATTTATAAAATTTTACATTCTAATCAAGAAGGTCTAGATGTAACTGCAATCAACAATACATGTTTCGGGAAAATTGCAGGGAACATAATCAATTTCGCAATCGTTCTTTATTTTTGTTTCGGAGCTTATATTGAATTCAGTGCCTATATTGAAGTTATTCAAGTCTGGGTGTTTCCCTCAATGAAAATTTTACCCACAAGCACCATTTTGGTGTTGCTTATATACTATACCGTATCCGGCGGGTTTCGGTCCGTTACCGGACTAAGTTTTTTGGGATTACTAATTACAATTATTTTTACTATTCCAGAGAATTTGTTAGTTTTGCCGTATACACATCCGTTAAACTTGATGCCTCTTTTTAACCATTCAATAACCGACATATTACTCTCTTCTAAAAGCATGCTATATCAATTCATGGGATTTGAAGCTCTTCTACTCTTTTACCCATTCATTAAATCACCGGCAAAATCTCAAAAATGGGCACATTTGGCGGTATTTTTTGTTACATTAATGTATTTGATGATAATAATCATAACGTTTATGTATTACAGTGAAGGGCAGATGCGCGAAATCTTTTGGCCGACGCTTAATATGCTCAAGATTATTGAGGGACCTGTGATCATGAGAGTAGAAATTCTAGCCATTTCAATGTGGTTGATAAAAATATTAGCAAACATATCTTTAAGCTTATGGGTGGCATGCCGTGGAATGAAAAACGTTTTTCAAATCAAACCGCGTGCGAGCTTGCTTGCTTTTCTGGTCGGAATTCTGATATTAGAGTATTTTGTGGAGGGCCGTAGATTTCGATGGATTTCCGAGTTTTATTCAGACGTCGGACTTTATTTTATTTATGGATATATCCCGATTATGTTCGTAGTCACGCAGGTAAGGAAAAATTGGAATAAGGGGTAGTAGTAGCACAGCTGATACCACCCGCAAACGAATGGATTATAATGCAGCCAGGTTGTTTAGTAAATAGTCACAAACGTGGCAAGGCTGGAAGTAGAATTGAAAAGGGATTTGCTGAAATCACAAGATTGCTTAATTCAATGCGAGAATCATAGTTTAGAGATACCTGTGGCAAATTTCATTGGGAGTAATGAAAAGTGCCTGGATTAAACTTATATTAATATTTACTTTCGGCTCAAAACCGAAATCAGTGCTTGAAAGAATATTCATAGGTTGATGGATCTCCATCATATCTACCTTGTTCTTCCTGGGGAGCATAGATGCCTGGATGCTCTATGTCGCCAGGTTATTGGAAGGTATCGCTTACGGAGCCTTTACAGGTACAGCTGTTGCTTTTCTAATGAAGCAAACTCCTTCAAATAAAGTGAGCACAGCTCTCAAGTTATCGGGAGTCACGATCCTTGTTGGTTTTGGTCTGGGACCAGCTGTTGCAGGTTTAATCTTACAATACTTTCATCTTCAGCCACTTCGGCTGCCATTTTGAATTCTGCTCGTCCTGCTCATCATTTCGCTCATCATACTGGAAACAATTCCAAAAGATGTTGTTTCCCTTGAGCAAAAACGTGTAAAAAGGAAGATATCACTTGGTGTACCTAGTAATATTCGTTCTCATTTTTGGTCAATGGTCGGATTGCCTATCTTCACTGTTTTCACAATACAAGGAATAGCGTTTTCCCTTATTCCTACATTCGTTAAAAATGTCATTCACTCGTCTAACCTCTCCGTATCTGGATTGATCATTTTCGTGCTTCTCAGTGGGGCGGCTTTGGCTCAATTCATACCTTGGCCGAGTCATCCGGTTACACGTATCCGATTCGGCATCTTGCTTCTTGCGATCGGGTCGTGGTTTATTGTTTCATCTGGTTTAACATCAAGCTTGCCTTTACTCTGGACAGGCATTTTCATCCAGGCGATCGGCGGCGGATGGACTTTTCAAATTTCGTTACGATTTGCAGGTCAGTTACCGGAATCAGAAGCGCGGCCACGAGTCATTTCGGCTTTTTATTTGTGCGCGTACTCTGGATTTATCGTTCCGGTTATTGGAGTCGGAGCGCTTACACAATTTTTCAATTTAAACACTTCGCTGATCGTGTTAAACTTGTTTGCTGCACTAATCGTTATCTACGTGCTGATTTATTCAGTCAAATTTAATCGTTATTATTCTAAAGTTACATCACAATAATCACCATCGTAGGTGTTTTGCCATTGTTTATGTCATTCGATTTCCAGCCATTTACAGCTATGTGGTCGCTAGCATTTGGACGTATGAATCCACTATACTACCATCAGTGTAGAAGCATTCTGGGTTCAATTTCTGTCATGTATAAATGCCGCTGATAGGGCAACCCTATGGAGCTGCCAGTAGGAGCGCCTTCTAAGCTGAACTATGCAGCTATGATTTACTCTTTAATCGCGAGAATTACGGAAAGAATTCCGTTTATAAAAGATTTGGTTCATAGGTTGAAAAACGATATGATCTTTCGACTTGATTGTGGTTTCTTTGTATCTGATAACGTTCCGTCTGAAGCATCTTATTCACGAATGATTACTCAAATTTGTGAATCAAATGTACTTGAGCGTGTTCAAGAAATCCTTCTTCTCCAAGCTATATCTGAAGGTTTTATTTCAGATGATACTGTTGCGATTGATGCCACTCATATTGAAGCAAGAGATCAAGCTCCAGCGAAAAAAGAAGAACAAAAATCTAAACCCAAAAAACGAGGCCGTAAATCAAAAGAAGAACGCGAATACTTTCTTCATAATTTCTTGGAAAGAGGATTATCTTAAAGGTAATCCTTTCTTTACACTAATCTAAAAATTTTGAGAGGAGCCATGATATGCTTTTAAAGAATAAATATCAAGTAATTGAAATAAACTGCTCAACCTTAATGCAAGAAATTGACATGACTTTAAAAACAGGCGATATTAAGACATTTGAGCAGCCTATCTTTGACATTCAAAGTGGGGAGGAAATAGCGACAGAGCTATTAAATCGTCCTTCTGCACAATCTACTTTTTCCTCTCCAGACCAGTTCTACTCGTTTGCTGCCAGCCATGGGCAGATTCAACAAGTCGATACATTTGTATTAAAAACAGGAATGTAGAGGATAGTGAAAAAATCAACTCTCTCATCCTACTTGTTTGCGAATATTCATCTCTCTACTCTTTTCACTAATGATTGGGAAGCCATTCTTCCACATATTCAGACAAGGATAATACAGCTTGTATTGGAGCTATCTGAGCGTGAAGGACTCGGTGCTTATTCAAAAGAGGAAGTAATTCGTAAAATGAAATAAATGAATCACGGTCATCCTCCTTTACAGCATTTTGACTCTAAACATTCACTGGCTTCGGTTTCATAAAGTAATACCCTTGAATTAGGGTACACCTAGATCTTTAAAAAATGCTACCTCTTCCTCTGTTTCGACTCCTTCTGCGATAATTTTAACTTTTTGCTGAAGCCAATATTCCACTAATGCCCTCATCATATGCTGTCGATAGGAGCGTACAACCTCCTTAACGCTTTTGAAAAGATGGCTTCAGAGATTTTACCAGTCTTAGGACTGTCAATTGGACTGGTTCATTCCCATCAAATGTAACTGGACGAGTTGCTAGAAGGGGCAGACAAGCTTCTTTATGATTCGAAAAGATCAGGTGGAGGGAAGATCACAAAGATCCAATAGCTCTGCAACATCCCTTCTTATTTCTAAGTCATAGTGATACCTTATGAACTGTTCTTTACGGGATAAATCCGAGATAAGTCCAAAAACGGAATAATAGATGGATAAAAATGCAAAAGAGGCTCAAAGGCCCTTCATTTAAGCTGTTTTAAGTTCTAATCCCAGCTTTAAATTGGAAGTTATAGATATATAAATTTTGAGTAATGATTTGAAATATTAAAAAAGTTACTAAATTGTTCAAAATTAGTTCAAAATAAAAAATCTCAAAAACAATTGTTTTTGAGATTTTTAACACAAGAAGCATAGCAAATTTTTATCATGTTATTAATTTCCATTTATTTAGAGGGCCGAATATTCAATAAATAAAATAAACGTTAAACGACAATGGTTTTGACAGAAAATAGTAGAAACTTATGATAATACAATTTATGGAAGCGTAAAACTGATATC
The DNA here is from genome assembly GCA_051750265.1 of Bacillota bacterium. GTDB lineage: Bacteria > Bacillota > Bacilli > Bacillales > Bacillaceae > Metabacillus. The sequence goes on from JBNJJO010000074.1 coordinate 8,995, forward strand.
CATACGATAAGCTATTTTTTTGATGAGAGTTGAGATTATTCAACATCTTTTTTGTTAGAAGCAGTTTCTCTTGGATATAGGCAATCCAGCTTTGTATTCAACATATAAAGGTGAATATTTAGGAAAAACCATCTTCATTATAATAAAGTAAGCAAATATCCCCATTACAATAGCTATACTTGTTACCATGAGAAGCCAAAGGAAATTCTTGAGTTTTTTTCTTTTGCGGAACTTCCGAAGCTCGATAATTTTCGTTGCAGTACATGGATTATAAGGAATCATTTGGTTCGGATAATCACCGGGTTTATATATAATCTGTTTGATAACAGATCTGCAGTCAGTATAACCATTTTTTTGGGGATTTAAGTCCATTAAATGTCTTCTCATTGATTACCTTTTTACCCAAGAATTGAATAACTTATAGATTGATTTTAACTCACGAATAAATCATTCTCTTATTTATGGCCCACTAACTCCTTACAAAATTACGCTATAAATCGGAGGAATACTAATTCTTCATAGGTGGTGATGATATGGCGAAACTGACTTCTTCACTAGATTAAAATAGATTCACAATCTTGACCAATACATTAAAGATAATACCAATAAAAAATTGACAAAATTAAATATCACCAATATCAAATGGTTAAAATCAAAGATTGAATCGAATAAATCAAACAAAATCATAGAAACAAAGTAGGTAACTAAGGCTAGCCATTTTTTCTTTCCTATATTTAATGCTAACTTCACTCCTTAATCCTCCACTCCCCTTTTTTTCTATATTTTACCACAACAAATTTAATTTTCTTTTTAACTAACTTCCCTCAATAAACGAAGTGAAATCTCGCGTTTTCTCTAGTATTCTCAGTATTTTATAGAAAGAGATTTTAGAGAAATAATAGGTACTATGGTTGGATTTATCTCATTAGGATAAATTTGGACAGCAAAAAGACCGATATCTCATTAGCCACACTCTTACAAATAATGGTGAAGAGTAAAAATATGATCGCGCTGGTGGATGTCCACATATTTCGTGGAGGTCAACCCTCCCATGCCTCACAGAATCTTTGCTCTCAAATCCCTTCGTCCAACCTTTCCATGAGGTGGATGTCAGTCATGCTGCCCCACAGGGTCCTTGCCCGAAGTTTAGTTGCTTTGCTGACTAATCCGAGCTTCAAATGTACGAGACTTATAACACCTAAAACTCTTTTCTACTTTACTTTTCCTACTGAGATTTCTTCACCAGGCATGATCCGAAACTGGCGAAACGCATTTGAAACTGGAGGAATTGTTGCCCCGCAACCTAGAAAAAAGGGGCGTCCATCCATGAAAAAAGAAACAAAATTAAACCATGAGAAACGACCAGCTGAAGGTTCGGTAGAAGCTCTGAGAGCTGAAAATGAACGTTTTCGAATGGAGAATGCCTATCTAAAAAAGTAAATGCTATAGTTCAAGAACAGGAGAAATTACAAACCAGATCAAAGCGCAGATAATTTTTGAACTAAAGAGTGAATTTGATGTAGTGGAATTAGTTAAAGTCGCTAGCATTCCAGGAAGCACGTATTATTACTGGGAAAAACGATTAAATCGAGAAGATAAATATTCGGATGTTAAACAGATAATAAAAGCTATTTATCATGAACATGGATGGAAGCCCCTTTTTCTTTGATTGCAGGACATCTATACCACTTTTTTTTGTAAGAATTAGGGAGAAGCATCATCAATAAAAGTTAAAGACACTTCAAAATTTTAGATATTCAAACCATTGACCGAATATTCAGTCTTTTTTAATTTATCTAAACACATAACCCATTTTATCGATGAGGCAACAAAGAGTGCAACAAAGTATTCAGAATTCCATTCTCTCATGAAGAATTGGCAGTTTGTCTTGGTTTGAACCGAGTGACGGTCCGAAAGTGTTAAATGACTTCAAGCAAAAAGGATGGATTAATTTGCAGTATAAGAAAGTTTTAATTTTATATAGGGAGGCATTATCAGAACTTATAAAATCATAATTTTGCAAGGGCCTAAAAGAGAACAAGAGGATAAAGTAATACGAAGATTATGAGTGGAAACAATAATTTTAATAAGTGCTTAATAATCTATATTTAGGTAGGTTATGTAAATAGTTATGTAAATCAGTTAGTATTTAGTTAAAATATCAAAAAACTTTATATAATAAATTAAACGCTTAGAAATTGAAATAGTTTTAAAAAAATTATTATCTGGGAGTGATAGTAGATGTTTGAAATTTTAATAAAAGATGAACAAAATACACCCATTTATCTTACCCTCTATCGGCACATTCGAGACGCCATTCGAAATGGAGAAATAACTAATGGTATGCGCCTGCCTTCTATAAGATCATTACAAATGCAACTGAATATCAGTAAAACACCGATTGAAACAGCGTTTCAAATGTTAATCGCTGAAGGATACGTAATTAGCAAGCCACGATCGGGTTTTTACGCAATAAATCCACAAGCTGTTTTGCCTACCAAACAATATGAACTCTATGCTGATCAAGAAATTAAAGGCATTAACTGTTCACCTATTGAATCTAAACCGACAATTGATTTTGATCCTTCTGCTGTTGACCCACATTGTTTCCCTATTCGAGCCTGGAATAAGATGTTGAAAGAAGCTCTTGAAAATTTTTCAATGGATATTGGAAAATATGGTGATCTTCAGGGAGAATCTAAACTTCGCGCAGCACTAGCAGATTACTTATTTAATGCGAGGGGCGTTCGCTGCACTCCTGAACAAATCATAATTGGCAGTGGAATAGCAGATAGTATCCGAATACTTTGCCATCTGTTTAACGATAATTCCCGAATAGCATTTGAAGAACCAGGATATAACTTGGTACGTCAACAATTTATAATGAATGGTTTTGAAGTATTACCTATCCAAGTAGGGGAAAAAGGGATTTCAGTTAACGATATAGAAGGTAGGTCCGCAAAACTTGCTTATATCACTCCTTCACACCAGTTTCCCACAGGATGTATTATGCCTTTTTCCGAAAGGGAACATTTGTTAAAGTGGGCAATTAATAAAGATGCATTTATTATCGAAGACGATTATGACGGAGAATTCAGGTATATTGGAAAGCCTATCCCTTCTCTAAAAAGTATAGATGAATATGACAGAGTGATATATATTGGTACTTTCTCCAAAGTATTTACACCAGCTTTACGAATGAATTACATGGTATTGTCACAAAAGTTATTGACAAAATTGAAGGAAAGTTCTTATGAATTCACATCCGCCCCTTCTCGAATCACCCAATGGGCAATGATTTCTTTTATAGAACAAGGACATTGGTATCGGCATATCCGCAGAGTACGTAAATTATATCGTAAAAAGCATCATAAATTAATTGAGCTTATTCAGGAAAATTTTCATAACCATGTAAAAATTACTGGTCAAAATGCCGGCCTTCATGTACAAATCACGGTTAACACGAATCAATCCACAGAGACCCTGATAAAATCAGCTGCTGAAAAGGGAATAATTGTCTATGACTTTAAAAACATGTGGATGACCATAAGGACTGATCCTTTCCCAAGACTGTATTTAGGGTTCGCTGGTGTGAGTGAGAAAGACATGGAAAAAGGAATAGAGTTATTAAAGAAGGCTTGGTTACCCTTTCTTCTTAAACAGTAACCCTCATGCCAATCTGACTTTTTAAATAGAACTAAACTGACCATTTATAAATGGTCAGTTTAGTTCTATTATTGTGATGTGATAAATGATAGTTTTTTTGAAAGGATGAAGATAAAGATGAACGAGACAATAAATTTAAAACATAAATTTGGTCACGGAATAACTCCTCAACAGTTTATAGACAGTATGGAAATTCGAGTAATGGAGCAAAGCAAAATCTTAAATACGAAGGACCAATTTTTGTACAACTATGAAAATTTCTCATGGGAAAATAAAACGGATAACTTGTTTTTTAATTCTTTTCGTAATCCTCAAGATCTTTATTGCTTAATTCTTTGTACAGATTGGTGCCCAGACGTTATTTGGAATGTCCCGGTTCTTTTCCGGGTTATGGAACAATGCAACATTCCTACAGAAGTATTATTAATGGAAGAACACTTGGAAACCATGGACCATTTTTTGACTGATGGAGTACGTAACCAACCTATTGCTGTCATTTTAGATAAAAATGGTAATGTATTGGGTAGGTGGGGAGCTCGTCCTGCCTATATTCAAGCTGTCATGGATCGATTTAAAAGTTCCAATCCTGACAAGGAAGCTCCTGATTACCGAGAGAAAATAGGAAAAGTATATGGAGAAATAGGTGAGTTGTATCATTCGGGAACTCACTATCAGAACGTTCTACTGCAGGAATTAACTGTACTTTTTTCTTCTATAAAAGACTTTGGATAAAGTTTTACAATTGTTAAGGAAAGAAGGACATTACGTACGACCTAAGTGTACTAAGTCCCTATCTAATGGAACATATCGAACGATAGAGAAGAATTATGAATATTGTTAAAGTCGTTCGTAGATATAGGAGTGGCTTGATTATGAAATGATTATGAAACGGTATAACAAAGGAGTGTAGACATGGATAAACTCAGGCTTCTATCACAAATTAATTTACTAGATGAGCTACCGGAAGAAGAATTAAAGAAAATAGGCGAAGTGACGCTAACCGCTCCTATTAAAAAAGGTACAATTATCTTAAGTCCGACTCAACAAATGG
>JBNJJO010000075.1:0-13626 GCA_051750265.1 Bacillota bacterium
GGTCCATTTAAAAGACCAAATGGAATCATTTGAAAAGTATTATATTGAACATGTCCTAAAAAAAAATAATTGCAATATTTCGCGAACAGCTAAGCTTCTTGGCTTAAGCCGTCAAAGCTTACAGTACCGGATAAAAAAACTGAATATTATAAACATATAGTGAAATCTAAATATTGATGAATAGATTAAAAAAGGTGGATGCTTTTTGATCTACACTCATTAATTGTTCACCCTCATTTCACTCAAACTCATATATATTATTCAATGTGAAATACGTATGACCTTCAAGTAAGTTAACATAAAGTTATTTTCAGGCTAGCAAAAACGCCAAACCCTTGATCTATATGGGTTTGGCGTTTATTCGTTTTTTATCGTTTATGCACGTTTTATACAGGGTTGATGAATCAACGTTTTCGGCTTCTGCCTGGTGGCTGCATAAATGCGTTTATGCAATCTCTTCTTCGACTAAAGCTCCCGAGATGAAAAGCAGCATTTTGATATAGTAAGTATCCTCCGAATACTAAATGATAAAAGTCAACATTTTTGTTGGCTTTACTAAAAAATTAATATGGTTTAGGTTGATAAAAATAGTTAGGCTTTATAATTTCATTTTTATATGATTTATGAAAAATATGTGTTGTCGTAGGTGCTAATGGCGGAATGAGCCAAGCCCAATTTCCAGTAACTGTCCTTCCTATTTCCATTTCTTTTTCTTCAAATTTTTTAAACTGTTGAGCAGCCGTATGATGGTCAACTATACTAACCCCATCTTCCTTAAAAGAATGTAAGACTGCTGTATTCAATTCTAAGAGTGCCCTGTCCTTCCATAAAGATATATTACTTTTATTATCTAATCCCATTAAGGATCCTATCTGAGGAAGCATATTATATCTCAATTCATCAGCTAAGTTTCGTGCTCCTATCTCAGTGCCCATATACCAACCATTAAAGGGAGCAGCAGTATAAGTAATGCCACCTATTTCAAGAATCATATCCGAAATAATGGGTACTGCATACCATTTCAGTTGTAAGTCTTCAAACCAGTTGTAATTAGGATGACGAATTAGAACTTCAAGAGGAAGATTATCTGAAATTTCAATTAATCTTGGACTATTCTCATTTATTTGAATTACTAGGGGTAAAATATCAAATTTTCCAAACTTCGGTTCCCATCCTAATTTTATACAAGTCTCTGTAAAAGCTAAGGAGTCGGAATCCCCTAAAACACCTTGTTCAGTACTATATCCTGCGTAGCGAATTAATTGGTGATTCCATATCCGTACCGTTTTATTAGGAGTTTTCTGTGAAAAAATAGTTATAGTAGGTCGTATACGCCCCTTATTAGTTGCATATTCAATGTGCTCAAATAAAGCCTCAAGAATCTCCTCTTCTGTGTTTAAGTGTCTCTTATCGATAACGTTTAAATGATCCCAAAATAATCTTCCTATACAACGATTACTATTACGCCAAGCCACTTTTGCTCCATATTCTAGTTCCACGGCTGTGTGTTCATAAAAACCTTGGCATAGTATCTGTTTATTAATTTCATTCAACCTATATTCTAGTTCCTGCTCAGTTTTATTTAATTCCCTATAACAAGAACGAATAAATTCCTTTGCTACCTTAAGTAAATCGTTAATCAAAATAAATCCTCCTATGATAAATTATGTCCTAATAATATCATAGTGGATTTGAATAAAAACAAACCCTATTTGTGGTAAAATCAGCCTTATACCACATAATGCAAACAGATTCACATCATTTTATTGAACTAACCTGCTTCATGAGTTTAAGTGCCCTAAGGGTAAAAAAGCAGGAATAACGACGACGCTTGGGCTTTGTGCAGGACTAATTGTTCATATTACTGCTGCAACAATTGGAATTTCAGCGATAATTTATCAAAAAGGGCAAGTTCACCAAGAGGTTAAGTCTGCCCAGGTAATATTTTTACCAACCACGTTCTTGCATACGATTTTCTGGTAATAATGTTGAAATTTCGATTCCTTTCATAGCTGTTCCTAAATCTTTTGACAAATGAGCAATTAATTCATAGTCTTGATAATGTGTAGTTGCTTCAACAATTGCATGTGCAAACCTTGTTGGATTTTCTGATTTAAAGATACCAGAACCAACAAAGACGCCATCTGCACCTAATTGCATCATAAGTGCAGCATCAGCTGGTGTTGCCACGCCACCTGCTGCAAAGTTGACCACAGGTAAACGACCTTCTCTTTTAATTTGAAGTAATAATTCATAAGACGCACCTAATAATTTAGCTTCTGTCATAAGCTCGTCTTCGTTCATCCCAACTACTTTACGAACTTGTGCATTTACTTGGCGCATATGACGAACTGCTTCTACAATGTTCCCGGTACCTGGCTCACCTTTTGTACGTAACATAGAAGCCCCTTCACCAATACGACGAGCGGCTTCTCCTAAATCACGGCAACCACAAACAAATGGGGTAGTGAATGTACTTTTATTAAGATGAAACTCTTCATCAGCTGGTGTTAATACTTCACTTTCATCAATATAATCAACACCTAGAGCTTCTAACACACGTGCTTCAACAATATGGCCAATACGCGCTTTAGCCATAACAGGAATAGACACTGCACTGATCACTTCTTCTACTATTGTAGGGTCTGCCATACGAGCAACGCCACCTGCTGCACGAATATCAGCTGGTACACGCTCAAGAGCCATAACAGCTACCGCACCTGATTGCTCAGCAATTTTTGCTTGTTCTGCATTGACAACGTCCATAATAACGCCGCCTTTTTGCATTTCTGCCATACCTCGTTTTACACGAACTGTTCCCTTATTTACCATAATTTCTTACCTCCAAAAGATGATTAATATATTTAGAATACGATTCTGTTACAAATTTTGTACCAGAACTGAATTCCATACGTAAGGAATTCGGATTTTTTATTGGTTAAATTAGATGACCATTTTTTTATCTGAATGTAGTTGCACTTCTTGTTGATTTGTATTTAACTGCTTGTTTTTCTTCACCTTAAAAACGACATAACAACCGATGAAGAACGCTCCTCCGCAATAAAGTGCCATTCGCTGCGCGGGATCAAATGCTAGACTGATCATGACAATGCAGTTTGATAGTAAGGCGACGATTGGAAGGAACGGATAAAGCGGTGCTTTAAATTTTAACTCTTCTACTTTTCCGCCTTGGTGGATGTATTTTCTTCTAAACGCAAGCTGGGAAGCCGTAATGGCAATCCAGCCGATTTGTGCTCCTAATCCTGCAAGGGAAAGAAGCCAAACAAACACTGTTTTTGCAGCTACTACACTTGACAGTAAAGACAAACCAGCTATTGCAAGTGTAATAAGCAATGCATTCATTGGTACCCCTCTATTATTTACCTTACCTACCATCGGGCTTGCCATCCCTTCTCTAGAAAGCGCGTACAGCATACGTGTTGCCGCATAAAGGCCAGAGTTGGCAACCGACAAGAGAGCTATAAGAATGATAAAGTTCATAATGTCAGCCGAATACGGAACTCCTATACTATCCAGTACAACAACGAATGGACTTTCAACGACTCCCGCCTCCTCCCTTGGAATCATACCTGCGAGCAGAAATACTGATAACACGAAGAAGAAAAGAGTTCTCCAAACCGTTTGTCTGATGGCTTTAGGAATCGTCTTTTCCGGGTCTTCACTTTCCCCTGCGGCAATTCCGATTAACTCAGTGCCCTGGAACGAAAAGTTCACGGTAATCATCGTAATAAATAGTGCCGTTACTCCATTCGGGAAGAGACCCTCAGTAAAAAAGTTGGAGAAAAACGGTGCCTCTTGTCCACTCTTCATATCAATAAAACCAAACATAGCAGCACCGCCAACCACGATAAACATAATAATGGCCAATACTTTAACGCTTGAAAACAAAAACTCCGCTTCGCCAAATGCCTTTGCTGATAAAGCGTTCAGTAAAAAGATGAGAGAAGCAAAGAGTGCACACCACATCCAAACCGGTGATTCAGGAAACCATCTTTGCATAAGTTGTCCCGCTGCCAGAAACTCTAGGGCAACTGTTACTGCCCAACCTAACCAATAAAGCCATCCAACGGCGAAACCAGTAGCAGGACCGATAAATTTCGTCGTGTATGTTTGAAATGAACCGGAGACCGGCATGGCGACTGATAGTTCACCAAGACAAAGCATCGTTAAATACATGATAAAACCGCCAACTAGGTAAGAGAGGATAGCACCTGTTGGACCAGCTTCATGAATTGTGTAGCCTGAGCCAAGGAAAAAGCCTGTACCAATACAACCCCCCAGTGAAATCATAAATAAATGTCTAGCCTTCATACTCCTTTTTAATTCATGTGTTTGATTTTCTGCTACTTTCATTGAAACTCTCCTTTAACTCACTTATTTTGAAAGCGATTTCTTTTTTTGTTATAGGGTGGTTAAGAGGTGGGATTTTAACTTGCTTCAATTATTTTCATTTTCAATTAATTTATTATGCAAGTTCCATGCCAAAGACGAATAGGCTAAATGGTTAAATTTCTTCTATCAAATAAGCTAAACCATTTGGCATTCATTTCAAAAGTTTTGCATAGAGGTGCAAAACTTTTTGTCTGCTATTTTTCTGACTATTAACTCACTAATTTAAACAGAAAAACAATTTAGTCTTGTACACCATACTCTTCTAAAAAGAAAAAGATCGGTAGGGTCTCCCGAGTTGCCGTATCATATCATTGTGTAACGTGCCAAGGTTTCTGACTCCAGAGAGGTTTTATCCTTGATTTGCTTACGATTAACATTATTGATATTACTTACATTTTCTCTGACGCTTTGCTCATTTCGTCTTGTAACATCTCTAGAAACATTCTCTTTTTCCGTCATGTTTTCCTGAACTCTACGATTCGTTTCTGTTACATTATTATTGCGCTCTGTCACATTGTTAACGGTGCGCTCATTATTTCATTGTTAATGAAATTACGATTGACAGTATCATTGATATTTCTTTCAGAGAGTAAAATCTTCCTTACTAGGAATTAAATCACCTTGGCTCATTAGAGAAGCAATAATTAGATTTTCTAAGCCTGATGGTACAACTTGTTCTTCTGTTTTTCGTACATCTCTTTTCCCCCTTAAATCCAAATAAAAAGGCCCAAATAGACACAGCTATGGCTATGACTATTTGGGCTTATACCCTTAGTATTAATTTATAATATCTACTCTACTATGTTATCTATATTTTTCAAGATATTTTCTTTTTATATCTATCTATACTAATTTTTACAAGATTAGCAGCACTATTGTTTTCTATTCCTAGCTTATTTGCAATTTGTTGAATAGCATAACTTTTTTTCGTATATAAATAATAAGCATATGCGTGTCGAATTGTATTTAGGGTGATTTTACTTGGAAAGTTAAAATCCTCTGTTATAGCATTTAGATGGGTGTAAACTGACATAATTTCTATCGGTACAATGCTTTCATCATGTTTTTTGGTTATAAATACATAATCAGATCCATTAAAATGAGATTCAAAATAGTTTCTAAGGAAAAGTTCCCCTTCTTTACCTTCTAATATCATGGAGTGCTTTTTGAACAAAATTTCAACTTTATCTCCATGGTCTATTACATTATCTTTATGGATTTGAAATTCAGAATTTCTTAACCCTTTCATAGCAAGAATAAAGATAACCTTCCTTAAGAGAGAATAATCGGGATTGTTTAATACTCTAGGTATTATTTCTAATAACATTTCATAAGTAATATCTGATGGCTTCTTTTATTACTAAATTGTACTTACCCTAGAGTAACCATATTTCATTAGTAATATCTTTATCTCCTATTATTATAGTTTTGTTTATGACTCTAAGTTATGACACCTAAATAAGAAAAAAATTTTATCCAGCCTTTGCGATTTTAAAATTAATACCATGTTAGCCAACATTGCAACTATTCCATCGGTAATTGAGCAACTTTCTAAGCATCCACTAACAGATCAAGGTATTAAAAAATTCGCTGCTGATTGGGGAAAAGCTCCAAAAAGCTAAGAGAATTAAAAATAAGAAAGTTTGAACCGTCTTATTAAAGGCGGTTTTTATTTATATTTTTTAGTTTCAAAAAAAAAGTAACAAAACTCCGGTAGATAATTCAGCTTCAGTTCAGATTCCTTCTTCCTTCTTTCATATTTGATAGATTCATTCGACAATATTTTAAAGTGGATTATGATGACTTCTGGAGTATGTAACAATAAGGAAAATATTTAAACCTCTTGTTCAATAATGAGGATTAAGATACAGAATATAATTAAATAATGGTGTTAAATATTATGGAGAATTAGGTGGGGATTTTTACGTTGTAGAACCTAATAAAAGGTAAGGAGTAATGTTGCTATAACCTTATCAATTTAATTAAACCGATCCACAATTAGATTTGCAAATGTAAAAAAGTGAATGGGTTTTTAATACAATAAAGTACCTCACAACGTATATTTTCCGTTATAAAGATGATTCCAATGAAGTAAGATGAGCGAAGGCGTTTTACGTTAGGTATAAAAACTACTAACTGCCATGGGGAGATTACCTGAATTAAAAACGATTCTTAAGGATTAGTAGGATCATGAGCGGGGAAATAGTGTAAACGACCTTGTTATTCCAAGAAGATGAGCAAGTCGCTTACTGTTGTTTATGCAGTTTTATTATAAAGAAAAAAACACTATAAGGAGTTTAAGTGTATTAAAAATGCTCACTAGCCGATGGAGTTCTTTATTTGTTCGAATCTTAAGATAGCGGTCTCAAAATGTACAAATTTGCTAGCTTTTTACACCGTATTCCTTTTAGTGAATAGATGAATCAAATCTTATTTTCCGCTCCTAACCCAAGTAATGATGGATAAAAGTAGAGACAAAATAAACAAAAATGCTGGAAACAACCAAGGATACTCTAACATCGTAGCTGCTTTCCAAGGCAAAGGAATAAAATTCATATCAAATATGCTCCTTCATAATATGATTAGCCACAGCATTTCCTATTTGATCATACCTTAGACGTAACCATCTAGTAATTGAAAGAAGGTACAAATGTAAAGCACGCTTCAAAACGTTAGGTTAAAGCTGTGATTTATAGATAGTGAATATAATACCTACAGTATGTACAAACTGGATATCGAAGTAGGAAAAGGGTATATGATCTTAAGATGGGCTCTTTAAAGAGTTAATTCCTGGCACTCTCTAAAAATCGGATTGATAAAATCCTTTACACCTTTCATAAATTTTAATTACTTACTTAATAACTTAAAGAGGGTATTTCAATGGAAAAAATATCGAATTATCAACTATTTGGACTGACTTTCTTATTTCAATTAGGAACGACAATCATATTTGGTTTTGGTTCTGGTGCAGGTCGCGATGCATGGATAGTTATTCTTCTTTCAAGTCTTTTAGGAACTTTAGTCACGATCATATACGTCGTATTAATGAAAATGAATCCCGGATTGACTCTTGTCCAATGGTTCCCAGCACAATTCGGAAAGTGGTTAGGTACACCTATTTCTTGGTTATATCCGCTAATTTTTTTATTTGATGCAGGACGTATCGCAGGAGATTTAAAAAACTTGATTCCATTGACACTTTTGCCGATTACACCGCCATTGATGTTTATCGGATTATTCTTACTTATTATGGTATTTTCTTTATATTTAGGTATCGAAAACCTTGCAAGAGCAGGGGAAATTCTTGTACTTATCATTTTAATTCTACTCTCTATTGAATTTATCCTACTCTTTGCTTCTGACATTTTACATATAAAATATCTTTTACCTGTATTAGAAGATGGCTGGGCACCAATATGGGAGGATATTTATCCGGAAGGCATTACTCAAACGTACGGCGAAACGATTATATTTGCAATGATCTGGACGCAGGTAAAAAATCCAGAGAAAATTATGAAAATTACTATTTACTCTTCTATCTTAACCGGATTATTATTGACACTTGCCGTAATTTTCGCTATTTCCACATTTGATGAGGATTTGTATAAACGTAGTCTTTATCCTCTTTACTCTTTATTAGGAGTAGTAAATATTGCAGGTTTTATTAACAATTTAGATCCGTTCGGTGTCATTTACCTTTCAACAACTGCATTTTTTAAGATGTATATTAAAATTTATGCATCTATAAAAGCTATCCAGCAATTAGTAAATCTTCAAAATTATCGTCAGCTGATTATACCGGCTGTCATACTAACTCTTTATTTAGGCATATCTATTTCAGATAATATTTCAGAACATATTTATGGCATGGCATTACAGATCATTACACCTTATGTATGGGTTCCATTGTTTTTTATTTTTCCAATTATATTGCTTGTCATTACATGGATTAGAAAGAAGTGGTTTAACAGGGGGGTACACAACGTATGAGTTGGAAAGAAAGTTTCCTTTATATATGGTTGTAAAGAACACCCATATATAAAGGGCTTTTGGATCCAAATATAAACATAAAATACTTTATTGTTTTCCTTACTTTTTGTCTTATTGAGATGATCCAGTCAATCCTATAAGATGAATCGTTAAATCAACATTAACTGAAATATCAGCTTCAGAGAATTCTTCCCCCCATTCTTTTTTTACTTTTTCCCATGTGTAAGGATCCTTACGATAAAGAGCATCACCGAATTCAAAAATATCCGTTTTATATTCTTTTTGTACCTTTTTTATTAATTGAGCAATACGTTTCTCAAAATATTTTTCGAGTTCATGTTCCATTATTTCAACCTTATCTGGTTTAGTGAGATCGAAATTAGTATTGTTCAATCTAACCTCCCCTTTACCAGTAAGAGTGATTTTAAACTTTGTTTCATATTGAGTGACCATAGGTTGAATCTTACTTTTTAAGTTAGTAGCCCTCAAATTGACTTTTCCTTTTCCTTTTGAAATAGATGCAGTGATGTCTTGATGAGTTAAGTTTCCCAATACCCACATTAGGTCCTTTGATTCGTTCTTGTTTAGGAATCCGACTAATTCGAGATTTTCATTTAAGATTGCCCTTCCAACATATTTTAATGTGTTCTGATCCTGCTCTAACCCCAATGCTGGTAGACTAGAACTCATGGACTCTCTAGCGTTTTCCACCAAAAAATCCAAGAGATTGCTACTAGCCGATATGTTCATCTGCTCTTGTATTTTTAAAGACTCAACAGCTGAAGTAGTTTCCAAAAGGTTAGATATCTTCAACACATCTACAGCATGATTGCCTTTTACAATAGAAATATCACCCATTACTCTAGCATCTTGATCCCGAGTAAATACATCAATTATTTCACCGAGTCCTTGCTCTGCAAGTCTTTCTCCAATATAAACTGATTGCTTATGTCCCCTATTAAGTGTTCTGGAAAACTTTGATTGTAGATTCTGAAAAGCTTCATAATAAGTTTCTCCACTCTCTGTTTCAACTAAAAATTGTTTGCCCTGCCCTCCCCCGCTTCCTATGTTTCCCATTGCGGAGGGATTAGCAACTTGTGCACTTACTTGATATTCTCCATCGTCGGTTAAATCTGCCCCTATTCCAAGTACAAATGCTTGATCATTTAATTCAGTACTATCCCAACAGCCTGTAAGTACCAATAGGGACAAGGAAAAGAACATAAAAGGGATTTTTTTCTTTTGCACCTTTAACATCTCCCCATCTCATCTTTTGGAATCTGGCTTTTGACCTTTTGGTACGCGAATAGGATTCCCCCCAATCAAGGAGTTAGGACGGAGATTAAGCAACCACCTTGGCGCTCGCCATAAAGTATCTTTAATTTCTTTAACATTTAAGGGAGCGAGTGGACTAAGATATGGAACTCCGAATGAGCGAAGGCTTACTAAATGAAACAAAATAGCTAAAAAACCCATTACTATTCCATACAAACCAAATATTCCAGCAAAGACAAGCAGCGGAAAACGAAGAAGACGATATGCAATTCCTAAATTATATCGAGGAATTGCAAATGAAGCTATTCCCGTACTGGCGACTATAATAACTACTGGGGCTGAAATGATACCTGCTGTAACGGCAGCTTCTCCAATAACCAATGCACCCACAATACTTACTGCAGAGCCTACATTTTTAGGGAGGCGAATACCAGCCTCCCTTAATGCCTCAAATACAATCTCCATCATTAAGGCTTCGACTACTGTTGGAAACGGGCTTGGCTCACGAGAAGCTGCAAAACTTAAAAGCAAACTCGTGGGCATCATCTCAGAGTGAAACGTTGTAATTGCTACATAGAATGATGGCAAAAATAGTGCAATATTAAAAAGAAGAAAACGAATCCATCTAATCGCACTCGCATACATAAATCGTTCATAATAATCCTCTGCAGATTGTAAACCAGAAAAAAAGGTATATGGTACGATGAGAGTACTAGGAGTTCCATCTATAAATATAGCTACTTTCCCTTCTAGTATATTAGAAGCCACAACATCCGGTCGTTCTGAATACTGAACTGTAGGGAAAGGAGAAAATGGTGCATCTTCAATAAATTCTTCAATATAGCCTGATTCCAGCACGCTATCAACCTGAATTCGTTGAACTCTTCTTCTAACCTCTTCTAAAACCGATTCATTTACAATCCCTTCAATATAAGCCAGAGCAACATCGGTTTGAGTATACTTGCCAATTTGAAGAGACTCTATTTTCAAACTTGGACTTTTTATTTTTCTTCGTAACATACTGGTGTTCGTACGAAGAGTTTCAGTAAATCCTTCTCTTGGCCCTCGGATGACCGGCTCAGTAACAGGTTCTTCGACACTCCGAGCCACCCATGCCTTCATGTCTGCCACTAAAGCCTGACTTTCCCCATCAACGAGAATTACCACGTTTGCACTTACTACACTTTTAACAACATCCTCTACTTTCAAAACGGTTTTGGTTTGGGCCACAGCTATCAGTTGATCTTCAAGCATTTGTCCAATATGACTGATCTCACCCAGTCCTTGAGGCAGACCATGAAATAGTATAGGCTTTAACACTGCTTGATCTAAAACTTGCGAATCGATTAAGCCATCAACGTACATCAAAAGTATTTTTGTTTTTCCATGGATTTGCACCGACCGAAAGATGATATCAGAACAATTTTTAAAAATATCTCTAAAAATAGTCTCGTTTGTGACAATATCAGTGCTTAATCCCCCATCCTTTACATTAGAAGAAAGAATATTGTCGGTTTCAATCTCTTGTATAACCTTTTTATAAGTAGAACTGATCTGCTTATGCATACGAAACCGCCTCATTATACCCTCCCTAAATTAATTTAACCCTTTTGTTAGAATTGCCCAACAAAAGAGTTTTTAATTCATATATAGTTACATTCTATTAATTGATTAATTTTACGTATTAACACCTAGAGGTTGAGGGCGTAGCCTAGGAGGCTCGACCAGCTGGCAAGGTTAGCTCGGATTGCGAACTTGTACGATTCGCTGCGCAAAAGAGTGGAAAAACCAAAATAAAAGCAGCCCATCGGCTGCTTGCCGCAAATGGAACAGGAACCTATGGAATGTAGGCGATAGCTGTACAAGACCGTGGTAATCGGTCCATTTAATGCCGAAGCGACACGTACGGAATGACTGAAAGCGTTCTTTGCTTTCTGATTCAGGCTGTAGTGCTGCCGCCCGTAGTATGATCTTGAATTATTAAGTTCTTATTTCTAAAGAAAAAAGCTAGCCTAAAGGCTAACCTGTTGATATAGACTCAAACAATTCACTTGAATAAAAAGAACAAATGTTCCTATAATAAAAAATAGAAAGGGGTAATGATTTATGATTAGAGATCGGGGCAAAAACAAAAAATGGCTAGGTTTCTTTTTTCCTGAACATGTAAAAATGCTGAAAGATGTTCAATACGATTACGGTAAGTCACCAAGACCACTATTAGATGAAAGTCAAATTGAAGAAATGGAGCAATTTTTAACAGACAGTCTAGCTAATCAAACCATTCTTGAAATTACAACTTGGAAAGATGGCTACTTTAACACAAGAATCGGATTAGTAAAAAAAATTGATCCTCAGACAAAAAAAATCCTAATTCAAGATGAACTGGATTCCTTAATCACTATTGATTTCTTTCATTTCACAAACGTAACCATAAAATAAAAAACTTTCCTTAAGGTCTAAAGCAGGGTTAACCCTGCTGGTTTCTCTTCAAGAAATGTTCAATTCGTTCTTTTAGATTTAAACAAAATCCCCTTACAATACAAAAAAGACAGACGTGTGTCTGCCTATTTTATCTAACAATCTTAGAAATAGCATGTTTATAAAGAGTCTGCAGTTTCCCATTACTTTAATAATAATTCGTGTCCTTCAATCGTTCTTTGTAGAGGGAGACAGCTTCTTCATTTTTATATTTGAGCTTGAAGTTCTTTTACGCACTGTTTTTGTTGATTTTCAATATTGGCTTGAGCCGCTGCAAGGCGTGCAAGAGGTACACGGTATGGTGAACAGCTTACGTAATCCAATCCTACATCATGGCAGAATTGTATCGAGTTTTTTTCTCCTCCATGTTCTCCGCAAATTCCTGTTTTTAACCCTGGCTTTGTTTCTCTACCGAGTTTTACGCCAGTTTCTACAAGTTTGCCTACACCCTCTTGATCAAGAGTAGCGAATGGATTTTCTAGTAAAACTTTGTTTTCAATATAAGTGTTAAGGAACTTACCCTCTGCATCATCACGACTATATCCAAAAGTAGTTTGAGTTAAATCATTTGTTCCAAAGGAAAAAAAGTCCGCCTCTTGAGCAATTTGGTCAGCTGTTAAGGCTGCTCGTGGAACTTCAACCATCGTACCGATGAGATAATTGAATTCCTGACCTGTTTCTTCCTTAACTTGTAGCCCAGCATTGATTACCAATTGGCGCATTTCTTTTAACTCATTTACATGGCCAACCAAAGGAATCATAATTTCTGGTTTTACGTCCATTCCTTTTTCCATTACTTTCGCAATGGCATAAAAGATTGCTTTTGCCTGCATTACGTAAATTTCAGGATAAATCATTCCCAGTCGGCAACCACGGTGCCCTAGCATTGGATTAAATTCATCTAATTGACGTACTTTTCTTAAAAGTTGTTCCTTATCCTTTAATTCCTTAGAATTCGAATCTGTCATCTGAAGCTTTGTAACTTCAACCAAGAGCTCTTCCTTATCCGGCAAGAACTCATGAAGAGGAGGATCTAATAAACGAATAGTTACTGGGTACCCCTGCATCACTTCAAAGATTCCTTCAAAATCCTCTTGTTGCATTGGTAATAGCTTAGTAAGAGCGTCTTCACGCTCCTCATATGTTTCAGCAAGTATCATATCCTGAACAATTGGGATTCGATATGCATCCATAAACATATGTTCTGTACGACACAATCCAATTCCACCTGCTCCAAATTCAAGAGCTTTTTTGGCATCCTCTGGATTGTCAGCATTTGCTCTTACGCCAAGTTTTCTCTCCTCATCTGCCCAAGTAAGCAACAATTGAAACTCTTCCGAAAGCTGTGGCTCTATCATTGGAATCTCACCTAACATGATTTCACCAGTAGATCCATCAATTGTAATAATATCACCTTGGTTCACGATCGTATCTCCTACTTTAAACTGCTTTAATTTTAAATCAATTTTT
>JBNJJO010000076.1:0-13446 GCA_051750265.1 Bacillota bacterium
TTTACTATCAAAATGTCTATATATTCCTCCTTTTTTTAATCCTGTTGCCTCCATTATTTTAGAGATAGAAGTTGATTTATAACCATTTGTGTTGAATAAGGATGATGATTACTCAATAATAAACTTTTTCGTTCGTTCTCCTTTATTCATATTTTCGTACCTCCTTCTCAAAAGAGAACAATCGGTCTCTTTTTCATTTAACACCATTGGTACCGCTTATGTCAAGTAATGAACATGATAATAAGACGATTGCACTAATAAAGATAAGTTGCATTCTATTCATCGCTTTTAATATAAACAATATTTTTCTTCTTCAAAAAATTTTTTCTATTTATCCAAATAAATAGAAAAGGGAGATATCCATATAGTAGGACACCTCCTGTATATGATCCAACTAGAACCATCGGTTCCTCCTCTAATTGGTGTACGACTAATTCAGAGTCCGTTATTTCAGGAGGCAATAAAACCAATGTCAAGTTCACCTAACAACACCTGTTCCTTGATGTCACCACATGTCCCATTAACCAAAATAATGTCCACATTCGGGAATTCTCGTCTGTACTCGGTCAGTACGCATTCTAAACGATAGACAGTTAAGGATTCTGGTGCCCCAATTTTAAGACTTCCTTTTATTTCGCCATCGTCACCGTTCATATTTTGAATCTTAGTATATGAATCCAATATTTCTGAAGCATACTTTAACAGCTCCTCAACAGTATCAGTTAGAATTACTTACTAAAAAGTAAAATTATACGGACAAGCCAATTGCGTTTCTTTCTCTATCCATGTTTGATCAACCTGAAGTCCTATTCCATTAACCACACCTCGCAAACATAGTTACTTCAATTGTAAAATTTTTCCTTATTCAATAAACCTGCACTTTAGTTGAAGAACGATAAAGAGAAAAGGCTGCCGCAGCAACCCATTTTATTCTTCAACTCTTGCACCCGTTAGTTTAAGTGCAATATTTCACAATCTTTCTTTTGGTATAAGAACTTATAAATTTTTCAGTATCATTGCTGGATTTCCCACCAATGATTGACACATCATTCGTTTATTGTTTTTCAAACATTTTATTTTTTAAAAAATCCATAAAAACAGATTTAGTTTTACCTTTTAAATAGATAAAGTCAATACTAATATTCGTTTTCACAGGAGGAGTCATTTCTACTCTAAATAACTCTTCCTTTTCTATTTCTTTTCTTACACAATGCTCAGGTAAAAAGCTAATGCCTAGACCTTGTAATACTAAATTTTTAGCCGTTTCCATATTGTCAACTTCTACATATATATTCGGATTTACACCATTACTTTGAAATAGACGATGAATGATAAGCCAATCGATAGATCCATAATCAAAAAAGATTAGAGGCTGTTTACTTATATCCTCTACTGTTATTCTTTCTTCTTTTAAAAAAGAATGATTTGAAGGTACAACAAGGCTAATAGGATCATTATAAAGACGAATTGATTCTACTTGAGGGTGAGTTTCTGTTCGTATAATACCAAAGTCAACCTCTTTATTAATGACCTTGTGTAAAATATCTTTAGAATGTCCTGTTATAATTTTGATTCTAACATCCTTAAACTTAGATTTAAAAGCTGGCAAAATATCAGGGAGAATGTTGTTGGATATTGACAAAGCACTCCCAAGTACTAGCTCAAAAGGTACAGTTACTTGTTGTAATCCGTACTTTGCTTCCTGATAAGATTGAAGAATTTTTTGTGCGTGTGGTAAGAAATATTCTCCCTTTTCAGTTAAAGAAATTTTGTTTCCATTTCGATGAAAAAGCTTTAAATTAATTTCACGTTCAAGGGATTGAATACGTGCTGTTACAGAAGGTTGAGTTAAATAAAGAGCCTCTGCTGCTTTATTGAAACTACCTAGTTGACATACATAAATGAAGGCCTCAATATTTTCAATATTCATATTTACTGCTCCTTATTTTAGTTCACCATTACGTTTATCTAATTTACCCAATTGCTTTAGCTGATTCTGTCTCAGTAGCTGTTTTAATTGCCGATTTGGCTAAAATTTCTGTTGGGTCAATAATACAAATATTTTGGGATGATTTAAGTACAAGAGGGATTTCTGTACAACCTGCTATTATAGCTTCTGCCCCTCTTTTTATTAATTTATCAGCTACTCTTGAAAGGTATAAACTCCCTTTCTCTAAATCACTCCCTTTAATAGCATATATTCCTTCCATCACTTCTTTTTGCATTTGCATATCAGGCTCAATGGCATTAATATCGTAGGATTGACAACTATGTTGATACAGTTTTGTATTTATTGTTCCATCGGTAGCTAACAAACCTACTCTCCTCATATTATTTACGTGTAAAAAGCGAGCTGTTTCTAAAGGCATATGTAGAATCGGGATACTAACAGATTCTTTTATTGATTTAAAGAAAAAGTGAGCAGTATTGCAAGCCATTACTAGAAAATCCGCACCAGCATTTTCTAGCCTTTGTGCCGATTGTATAATAAAAGGAGTAGGATCTGTACCTTTTCCTAAAATAGCTGTTGTTCGATCAGGTATTTGTGAATAATTGTCCACGATAATATGGATATGATCCTGGTCTTTCTTTGCAGGTGTATAAAAAATAATTTTATTCATTAAATCAACAGTTGCTAATGGTCCCATTCCACCAATAATCCCAACTACTTTTTGCATTTTCTTCACCACTTATATTTAAATTTTAAAATATAGTTTTTTAAATACTTAACTTTATTATAATTTTTATACTAAGTGATGAATTATAGAAATAATCTATACACTAATAGGAACAATAAATTGATAACCTTGCTAATGATAAAGCTTCGTTTGAACCAAGTTTATTTACCAACTTTCCATTGAAACATTTCCCCTCAAATTCTCGAAGGACTTCTTACAGACCATTAATAGTTATCCTTGGTTATGTAGTAGCCCTCCTCAAGTCCTCCGAACTGTTCCCTTCCTCCTGGTATATATGTGATGTTTGTCCTTTCTGCTGCCAAGCTTTGGACATTCATATCATACCAAGAGGTTTTTTATGTTCAATCCTCATATTTCTTCATTACAGGAATGCTGCCCTATAGTTTAAGTACATTTCTTCACAATCTCATCTAAAAATTTTAATATAAATATCCATTTATTTTAAAAATGAGTTACTCTACAATCTGGCCCTTTTCTGGAACTACTTTATTAACCATTAAACATTTGGATTTTTGGTTTAGTTCCATAGTGGCCCTTGAATTCCAGAATCGTTTCCGTACCCCTAATTAGTTAACTGCTAATAAACGTATTAATAAAGAAAAAAAGCGCCTTCTACCGAAGTAGAAAACGCTTGATATTATCGCATATTCTCGTGTTATTGTCGTCCTATATAACGTAAAAAAGTACCGGTGGTCGGTGTTTAAGCACCAAATCACTATATATTTTGATTTTAACATTCGAAAATCATTCAACTAAATTCCGAATTTCTTTTAGTCACCTTGATAAGGTTACAATTTAATATATCAGTAGGCCATCACGATATAGAATGTAACCGGTTGCATATCTGTTTTATATTTTAGTGTATCACTCAACAAGCTGATCCTCAATAAAATGCATCCACTTAATTACCTTTCCTTCCTTACTTTTATCATAAACATTGTATTCTTTTTGTGGTTCAGCATCTGACCAAATTATATATGCAATTAGATCATTCTTATGATGTTCTAGCCGATCTGTATTCATGTAACTTTCATCAGGCTGCCAGTCTCTTGGCAAATCCTCACTTTCCCTATAAAAGGACATATCAAAAATCCTGTTTTTTCCTTCTATTACTTTAATTTCTCCTTCAACTGGATGATCCTTACTGTATTTTTCAACTAATTCTTTCAATTCTATTAGATCTTTTGGTGGATTTAGAATCATATAATGCTTTTTAACAGTCACCTCTTCTTCATCCTTTTTACCAAAGACCTCTTCTGTATTGTCAATTTCGAAAATCTTTGTTTCCCCACTTGATTCCTCATTCTTTGTACATCCAATTAAGTTTAATGGAATTAAGAATATACCAATCATCAAAACTATAATTTTTAAATTAACTTTAATCATTCAATTCTCCCTCGAATGGTACATCCATTTCCATTACAGAAACAAAGGGCTTATATTTCCCATCATATTCATCATAATGCTGTAAGACAAACCAGGCACGGAATCCTGCTAAGTTGACATACACCTTCTCAACATCTGGCTTATCCAACCCAAAATGATCATATAAACGAATATGCATGACTCCTTTAAAGTTATTCTTCTCTACTGAAAAATCTTTTACTGTTACCGTATTCCCCCAAGTATCATTTACTGTAATTGTAAGTCCACCTATATTATCACTCGTAGTGCTAAACGTCGGGTAACTAGCATTTCTCTGTATAAAATTATAAAATTCATTTGTATTCTTTGTACTTTTATCAAACTTAAGTGCTGCCAAATTACCTCCATTTCTCTCTAGCTCATCAACTAAGGCATTTTTGACAAATTCAACATAGGATTTCGTTGTCTCATGCTCACTCGCTTCATTAGTTAAAGTCTCGTTGCTATACTCTGTACCAGTTCCCTCCTCAAAATGAT
This sequence comes from Bacillota bacterium, assembly GCA_051750265.1. Taxonomy (GTDB): domain Bacteria; phylum Bacillota; class Bacilli; order Bacillales; family Bacillaceae; genus Metabacillus. The sequence goes on from JBNJJO010000076.1 coordinate 4,602, forward strand.
CAATCATATCTAAAACAACATCTTCCATATCTCCCGTAGAAAATAAGCTTGTTGACATTTCCTCGAACTCTTCAAAGAGAATACTTGGGAAATAAGATTCAAGTAATTGGAATCTGAACATCCAGTTAATATCAATTATTTCATCTTTTGTATAATCATCTGTTTTCATATCATCAGCTACATTTCCATCTTGATCATAGCCTTCCGGTCTGTCTGATTGAAAAATAGTTAAATTGGATAGATCAGAGTACAACGGTCTCAAATCCTCATTATCAGGCTTTCCATCTCCGTCACTATCTTTCATGTCAGGATTTGAGTAGAATATACCGTATGGTGTTTTCATTCCTATAATTTCATAGGTATCGTATAAGCCATCCCCATCTGAATCTGTTATATCAATTCCTACATCACCTAATGTATCATCTTCGATATCAATTGAAGCTTGACCGTACTTTCCACCTGTCCTCGTTGCAAGATTGTGAAGCAGCGTTTCATTTACACCATGCGTCCTTGAGTACTCTAATTCCCTACTCCAAAGCTCCAACCATTTTGTCTTATCAACAACCATATATTCACTAAGCTGAGTAGTTTCCACACTTATTGTATTCTCACTTGTATCTAACACAGCGTTAAGGCTTTCATACATTTCCTCATCTTCATTATACCAAATGATGCCTAAATCATGTTCTAACGTATCTCCTAGCTGCGCTTCATCATAAGTAAACTTAATGCTTGCTTTATTAAATTCTGATTGAGTATTTATGCTTGCAGGAGAACCAATAATACCGTATAAATTAGTTGTTTTAATATTGACTTTGTTTGTGCTGGTAATTCTAGTCGTTTTATTAATATTATCCTTTGCACTAAAACTAACTTCTACACTTGTAATTTCTGATTTATCAGGCTGAATCAATGATTTACGAATAGATTGTTTATGGAGTTCTTGTGAATCCATGATCTCGTCATTATCGCTGTCTGCTACATTCGGATTTGTCTTTAAAGCATATTCATCTCCATCACTTAACCCATCGCTATCTGTATCATACTTATTAGGTAATGAATCAAACTGATGTATTTCAAATCCGTCAGTTAAACTATCTTGGTCTGAATCTTTCTTAATCAAAGTTGTTTGATAAACCTGCTCATCTTTATTATTCAGGCCGTCTTCATCGATATCTTCATCTGCATCACTTATGCCATTATGATCTGTATCATATTTTGTTGGGGAAATAAATGATTTAATCTCATATTCAATATTGTCCTTTAATCCATCACCATCTGTATCCTTTTTAAATGGATTCATTCCATCTAGGAATTCTATTCCATCTGCTATAGTGTCACCATCCGTGTCAGAGGTAGATTCAAAGAATTCTGTGTTAAATGGATAGCCTGCTTTTTCAAGTCCGAATAACACTTGTTTATATGCATTTTGATAGGATTTTGATGCAGGGATAGCTAGATCTTTTTCTAGAAACTCATTAGCTTTTTCAGACATTTTCACAGCGTTATTCAAATGAGCTTTTAGTTGATTTCCTTTGTGATCCGTTTGATCAGCACTTTCTCAGGTAAAAAAGATAACACAACATCAATGACTTCGTGGTGGTCCAAGCTAATTTTTTCTAATTTTTCTGGTAAAGGGCGTTCTTTCCAATGTTTCCATCGTAAATACATAGAATTTCCAATAGTGGTGTCATTACTTTGTTGGAAATTGACTGTTAAAGCTTCTTTGGAAGCGAGACCAGCTTTTAATGATTCCCATTTTCTATTAGATGTAGAACTAGAAACTAAAGCACTTTTAACTTGCTCAGCTGACCAATTGGGGCGTTTTTGCCAAATGCAGGCTGCTAATCCTAACATTATTGGTGCAGCATATGAAGTACCCCATTGACGAGCATAATTTGGAGGAAGATTGTCGTTCATTACAGTATAATGATTCAAACGTTCTTTTTCTGACTTAAAAGGGAATGGCAAAACAACATTCTTCGCTGGAGCTAATATATCGGGGTTCCATTTTCCATCAAACGTTAAACCTTTACTACCTAAAAAGGCTTCGGTATCTTCCTTCTTACCATATTCAGGAATAACAACACCTCCCACAGATAAAACGGAGGGTGATATGACAGAACTACTAGTAAGTTCATTAATATTTCCTGAAGCTACTACAACCAATATTCCTTCGTGGACTAATTCCTCACATAAAATACGAAGGGGATCGGCTTGCCAAGGTAGTAGTCCAGTATCCCTTTGACCGACTACTGTTAGTACCACTCCTCTTATACCATATTTTCTTGCATTTTCTTTAACCCAAACTAAGGCGTTCCCAATATTTTTTTCAACATCTTCCGGTGTGTTAAGTTTCCCAGCTTCAATTAGGTACATATCTGCTTCAGGAGCGATCCCAGAATACTTTCCATTTGATAACAAGCCAGAACCACCAGCAGCGAAAGCTGTAAATAATCCGTGAAGACCACTATTCAGTTGTCTTTCATCCGTTAATTTAATTGGCAATAGATTAGTTGTATGGGTTTTTACTAAGAAAGTATTTCTACTCTGATTTGAGATAATGTCTGGATGAGAATAAAAGCCTCCATCTACAATAGCTATTGTAACCCCTTTACCAGTAAAGCTCTTTGGTATATCAAGAAAATCTCTTATAGCAGTCCAATTCATTTATAACTCCTCCTATTTATGTATCTTTGTAAACATAAAAAAGTCCCAGGCACTAATGCCAGGGACTACTTAATCAAATATTCATACTTTTTCGTACTTTAATTTTATCATTTTCGTTAATAAAATTATAGTTCTTTCTTGAACTAAAATGCTCGTAAGTGAAACAAGAAAAGGCTCTATTCCTTATTGGAGTAAAGCACCCGATAGTTTAAGTACAATCCTTCACAATCTTTCTTTTGGAAAAGAAAAAAGGCGACCTTCACCTTGAAGAATCGCACCCGTTAGGCGAATAATAAGTGTAATAATTACGCTTATTTGTAGTATCCCCTGTTTTATTAAATCGTCCTCACTACCCAAGTTGTAACAAAAACCAATTTCTTATCCGTTTGCTAATTGGTCTCTGTCGGTTGCTTGAGGCGGTTGCTCTAACCATTCGTTCTCAATCATAATATTCATTCCGTCTTCCGCATATTGTAAAGTTTCTGTAGTAAGTCTAACATAATCAGCTCCTAAATCACGTCTTGGGCTCAAACCGAGACCTCTGCCATAATGGGCAATTCCTATGGAATTTAATGTTTGAACATGGAACATCATCAGTTTATCTGAAAATGGCGAAATTGTTGACTCAGTCGGTATTGTATCCCATGCACTAGCCGAAGGAAGAAATTCTTTACTTAATAATGAACCAAAAATTTCAACATGCTTGTCAGCAATATTTCTCCCTCTTACCATATAATCACGGACTTGTGGAGATTTCGCCACCTGACTAAATCCCATAAGCAATGTTCGACCTAACTGATTTTTTATCAGATTAAAATAAATTTCTGATATTTCAATTGCATTTAAAGGGCGGCGATTACCGAACCATCCTGCTAAATAACTTTGCTTTTGGACATATTCCACTTTTTTCGAAACAGGGATAAATGGTGCTCGAATGAACGTTCCCTTTGTTAACATGATTTCCGTAGCCTTATTGAAGAGCCTTGCCGATTCATTTAAACATTCAGTAAAGTATTCACATATATCCAAACGGGAAGAATTTGACAAACTCATGGTGTAAAATTCCATACCCATTTTTCCTATATTTTGAATGTAGAAAAGATAAAAATCATCCGTAAATAAACGAGGAGCTTCTTTATTAACATCTGTATTTACTGAAAATCCTTCTGGAATGGGATGCTGTTCCTCGGTGAAAATTGACTGTAATTTCTGAACATGCGTTTGAGAAAGCTGCATTGCAAATTCGATGGCGGAACGAATTTCAGTATCCTCTACATGGGACAAGAAGTTTCTAAATGTACAGATTGCCGAGGTGTCACTCATATAATTCGACCAAAGGTTCGCAATTTCTGCCGATGTTAATTCTATCTTATGGTTTGTTAACAATACCATTACCTCCCTCAAAAGGATTTTAATCTTAATATTCCATCCCAATTAATCATTATTCATTAGTGTATTTGTCTATATCTTTATTAAATAGTGATAGCTCTGCTTTTTCTTTGTTTGTTCATTTTTAGATGTTCAGAAAAAAAGTTTCGTGCCCCACTTAACATCACCTCTTAATAAAAGCTATATGAGTTTAAACAGGACATAAATATCAATGAAATCTTCTTACACTAAACTGCCCCTTTAATTGAAGAAGAAAAAAGCCTTACTCTTTATTGAAGTAAAGCACCCGTTCGCTTTAATAAGAAAAATAAACGATACACCCTATTATTCTTACTAATTAAATAGTTTTTTTAAAATTTATCATCAATAAGGAGGAAACAAGATAAAAAATTAATGGATAATAAACTAATGGAAAAGTATCGGGAAAGATAAATGGTTTAACACCAATATATTTAGTAATAGGTAAACTGATTAGTAGAGCCAAAAACATTAAATATGACTTGTTAAAAAATGAAGCTACTAGTGCAATACAACTGGGGATAAAGAGAAAGATTATATAATATAATCTCAAAACTCCTATCCATTCTGATTTATCTTCACCAAGTATAGGGATATAATCTTTCCAGATATAAAAACCCATTAAAGAACCAATAACGCCTAAAATACTTGCAATCAGATATCTTTTTTGCTGCATAATATTCATTAAGACAACCACCCCTCACACTAAAAATATGCATTAAGGTAAGGGTTTATAACAATTCTTCTTTAACTAAACTGCCACTTTAGTTCAATAAAAAGCTGTCACAATGACAGCTCTGAACTTAAAGTAAAGCACCCTTTAATTTAGGAAATACATTTTTTTTAATTATTTTTCTTCATTAGTTTCTTCTGGTTTCTCTTTAGATAAAAACCAACCACCTAAAGCAATAAGAAGCATAACTGACCAAAAGATTGACTTCCAAATTACTCCTTCGACAAAATCATGAGAAACAATGTGCACTGAAGGATGAGCAAGAGTATGCATTAATAACTTAACCCCAACCCAACCAACTAATAACATTGCGGCTTTTTCAAGACTAGGGCGTTTTGTCAATAACTTAACGAATAATCCTGCTGCATATCGAATAACAATTAAACCTGCAATTGCACCTATTATAATAACAATAAATTTAGCGCCATCCATACCACCAATATCACCCATAGGTGTATCAGGCAAGTCAATGACAAGAGCTACTGCTGCTAAAATAGAATCAACAGCGAATGCGATATCTGCTAATGCAATTTGAGCAACAGTCATACGATAGCTTTTCCCTTTTTTCTCTTTTTCTTCGTCGTGCCTTTTTAGTAAATGTTTTAAAGCGATGAAAATTAAATAGGCAGCCCCAATAGCTTGAACTTGCCAAACGTGGAAAAGGAACGAAATAATAAAAATTGCACCAATTCTAAATATAAAAGCTAATAGCAAACCAATATTAATAGCTTTTTTTTGCTGTTCTTCTGGTAAATGCTTTGCCATTATAGCTAAAACTAAAGCATTATCAGCAGATAATAAACCCTCTAAAAGAATCAAAATAATTAAAACCCAGCCATACTCTAATAATAAAGATAATTCCATATTATCCTCCTAAAAAGTATTTAAAACATTTTATTAAGTGAATAATTTGTAGAAACTTAAGTGGAATTTGTCCTTTACTTTTTCCAATATTGTCCCATTATATCCACTTCCTTATTCAACTCTTCTGCCACGTTACTTTAATAAGAAAAAGCTTTACTCTTTATTCAAGTAAAGCACCCGTTACTTTAATAAGAATGTATCTTACAAATACACTTAAAAGAATGTTAATAACTACTATTCCAAAAACAAACAGAACGACATTGAATATAATTTTTCGCCCTCTTTCTTTCGGAAACATTGACGAAAACCTTATATTCATAATGTAAAGGAAGATTGCCAATATCAGTATCATCATAATGAAAAGGACAATTTCTATAACCAAGAAACCTCCTTATTTTTTTAAGCGCCCTATAATGGAATAACAGGTAAGTTACTGTTAGCTAGTTTGTTGAATAAATAATACTTCTTATTAAGAATGGTGCACATAATTCAATTTTAGTAATGCTTAATTAATAAGAATAACAATTGAATCCATTATCGCTTCATAACCAATTTCCATATAAATTTTATTGGAAGTAGGATTACTGAGGTCTGTGTATAAACTTGTTGTTTTATAACCATTATCTAACATTAATTGAGTGAGAGCTGAAACACAATCAGAAGCATATCCCTTTTTTCTTTCGCTAATTGGTGTGTAAACATAGTTAATTGTAATATTATTATTGGTTGGACGTGTTGCATTAGCCATTGAAACCAACTCTCCGTTCACTTCCCACGCCACTATATTTCCTTTTTTAATCAATTCTTCAGCTTTGTTATCTGCTTCTTCCATGCTTAATGGTAGGTTAATTTCTTTACAAAACTGAAATACCCACTCTTTAATCGTGTGATTTTCCTTTTCTTCAATCTTTCGTAATTTTCCATTTGTCTTTGCTTTTCTCTTAACTTTTTCAAGCTTATAGACTCTTTGGTCCATTTGAACACTTGCTTGAAACCCTCTAGCTTTAGCAATATGCCTAGCCAATTCCAAGGTGAATTTCTTTTCACCTATAAAGCCAGGTATTTCTTGAAATGTGTTATTCAACTTGTCGCCTATATCGTGTATGTCCTTAGATGTCAAAGATACAGCTTTAGATAGGATAATTTGACGAGGATGTGTTTGAAGTAATGTCAATGCTATGTCAGTATCTTTTATTACAATAGCCATTAAAAGTGGTCTTTCATCATTTTTAGTTATAGATTGCAAGACCCCTAATGCTAAATTATTTTCAGCTTCATTTTGTTCTAAAAAAGACATCACATCTTTCTTAAATAATGATATATCATCATAATTTATAAGTTTTATCAAAACTTTTCATCCCTTTTGGTTAATATTAAAAAAACAAAAAATATTCTTTTATAAATACTTTATAAAAACTGAATTCTCCTTCGTATAAAATAGATTATTTAGGTGTTTCAGCCTTTAATACGTTCCTAAACAAACTGGCATTTTATTAGAGGAAAGCTCCCAATACATAAAAAGACGCGTTCCTACATTAACGCGCCCGATCGTAAAACAAGAAAAATATATTTCTTCTGACTATTTTACATAATTCCTGTAAGAGGAAGTTGAATAATCACGATTCAATGAAGTATCTTTCTAGAATAATCTTGGCTCTATCCTCTAGTGGAAAAGGAAGATTATTTAGAGAGAAATACCTTAAATCTAAACTTTCCCCGTCCTCCATAAGAAGTTTCCCTGTAACTTCTTTAGCCTTATATAGAGCGATAACATTGTAAACTTCGTCTCCATGAGGATATTCATAATATAGATCCTTCCCAGAAAGTACATCGATGAACTCAAAAACCTTTGCTGTCAATCCTGTCTCTTCGTATAATTCTCGTTTGGCAGTTTCCTCTAAGGATTCTCCTAACTCCATCGCTCCCCCAGGTAATCCCCAATCATTTGTATCAGAACGATGTTGAAGTAATATCTCCTGTTTTTCACTAAATACTACAATCGTAGATCCAACCAAAATAATAGGTTTGGTCCCTATAGATTTCCTTAATTCTTGTACATAATTAGCCATATCCACCGCCTCCCAACAAGAAAATATTACCATATAGTGAAGTGGAATTAAATCAAAAAAAGTGGGGTTTTATGCAATCTTTTCTTCAATTAAATGGCCCGTTTGTTGAATTGCTGATGCTCCTTTTTAAACCTGTTTCTTCTATTATATAATCCTACTTTTTAAATCTCTTTCGAATTCTTTAACCACCTTATAAAAAGTCGTCTTTTTACCGTCTAATTCTCCCATCGCTTTAACAGCTGTCATCTTTCCTGCTTTCCAACGATTATATACTTCTTTGAATTCTTCTATAGCATGAACTTTTGGCCGGCCAAAAGTTGCGCCACTTCGCAAAACCATATTAATTCTTTCTCGCTGCCGTTTCCGAATGCAATCTCGTTCTTCTTGTGCCATCCACGATAGAATCTGTAAAAAGATTAATTTCAATATTAAATGATTCAAATTGCTTCTTTTATTTTCCCTTTATAACTAAATAAGATTTGTATAAAAGTTGTAACTTCTAGACACCTATGTTTTGAAGTTATTTTTTATTGTCACTTTAGGATTTATTTTGCACCTTTTTTAAGTGTTATTTTGCATATCCAACTTTAAAACCCAGCAACCTTCACATGAGAAGATTAGCTGGGTTTCTTAATTATTTACATCCATTATTTAGAGAACTATTCGGATCCGACTAGTAAAAAAGCGACTGCTTCTTCAGCAATCGCGCCCTTTTATTGAATAAGAATTTTCTTCAAATCGAGACGGATTGGCATATAACGTTTTCGCATTCACGAACCCTGCGAGACTTAGAACGAAGTTCTTAGGCTCGCAGGGTTGTCGCCTGAATCTGGCTTCCCTGCTTCTTCTCCTGGCGACCAAGGGGCTCGGAGAGTCCCGCAGCGTGAATGCTGTGTTATATGAAGTACCCGACTTCTTCGAGATACTTTCACACTGCTTTTCTGTTGTTTTACTTCAGTAATGTATATTTCAGTAAAGGCTTTTTATAAAACGTCACTTACTTATTTGTTACCGAGTTGTTCCGCCAAACCGATTAGAAGTCCTTCGGTTCCACGAATGTAGCAGAGCCGATACGAGTCCTCGTACTGAACCACTTCGCCAA
>JBNJJO010000077.1:0-13424 GCA_051750265.1 Bacillota bacterium
AGAGACGAGAATTTTATAATCCGGATACGTTTTTTCTAATTCTTCTTTTACTTTCTTTTCGATTTTCTTTAATCGAAACCGATCAAATTGATTGACCTTTATCGCCACTAACAGCTCTTTATCGGTATTTACAGCCTTTACATCTGATATCTCTTCTTCTTTTATTACCTTTTCTTTCGCTTGATTTGCAACAGATTGATCGATGGGCTTGCTTGTATGTACCTTTACGATATTTGCATCATCATCGTTATTAGCAAACTGATTCTGATTTCCGGCACATCCTGAGCCAAGTCCGATAACCACTATTAAAAAAAAGCCAATGTTTAGTCTCTTTATCTTATTTTTCATGGGATCACCTATCCGTTTCTATCCATAAATCGAAGTATAAAAAAAGGTTGATTGAAACAACCAACCAACCTTTTGTCTTACCTAATTATTATTTGTATTGAGGTTCTTCTTGTTCAATTTGTTGAACACGTGGTTCAATGCTGTTTACAACGGATTGGGTTTGTTGAGCAGCTTGTTTGTAAAGCTGTTTCGCTTGTTCATTATCAGTACCTAGTGCAAATGTTTCGAAGCTAGCCTGTGCACTTTTCAATCCTGCTAGAACAGTCTTAACGTCATTTATTACTGTCATTTTAGGTTCCTTCTTTCTTTTTGGCTTACCAATTGTATTGTTTCTTTCTGAATGGTGTTTATGTAAATTTGAATATAGTAATTTATTGGAAACACAATATAACGTAAAATCAGTGATCCACTATCATTTCTTAGTCCTATAAAACATTAAAAACCGGTGGGCTTAGCTTGATGGCGATGGAGTTGAGACAGCAAGCTGCGAAAAACGTATGCGGAAAAACCACCCTTTAAGGATGGTCTTCAAATTACTACCTTTTCCTCTGAATTTAATATAGGTACGGATAATAAGGATACGGGTACGGATAGAAATATGGGTACGGTCTAAAAAACAAAAAATTAAATAAAGGGAAAAGGAGTCTCCGGAATCGACGAAATCTTCTTCTTCCATAGCCATATTGCCTACTTGTATTATCATTTAATTCTTCTTCATCGATCTCTTCTGGAACTAACATTGTCACGTTATTTTCATCCATATCTGTGATAATACCTTCAATATCTGACCCATCTTGCATTATTGCTTGAACATGATAGTTCATATACTTTCTACATTGTTGTTTTATTGCATAGGTTGGTAAGCTCCTTGAACCCCAGTTGGATGCATTTGATTAGGCATACTCTGGACAGCTTGAGGATACATATTTTCCTTCCCTTGATTCGGATGATTTCCATACTGCATTCGATGTACGTTAAGCTCATAATTGTCGTACATTAATATCCCTCCTCTACCTCCTTAAGATATTCACCCATCTAGAATTAGGTTAATATTTGCTTAATAGGGAGAGACACCTTAATGCAAGAAGATCAAGGTCTTCCTGAAGAATGGGTTGAGTTAGGTTCCTAAAAAGGGCATATGTCTAGTCCCTTAGGACATTAGTGGAACATAGTCCCTCCTCATCCTTGAATATTATATCTCTTTGTTTACCTACGTGTTAATTAAATGACTTAGAGCATAGTTACAAAACTTAGATTTAATTTTTAATATTCTTATCTCCTCCAAGTGACCAAAAATAAAAAAGTCGCCTTCGTAAATGAAAGCGCCCGATTGTTGAATAAGTGGTTTAAATTTAATGCACAGTATTGGCGAAGTACGACAAAAATCTATAATTTATACGAAACTTTTAGATAACTACTTTCGTATAAAACTCATGAACAATATTTTGGGAGGTTTTCATGAAATACTTTCTTGGAATTCTTGCTGCTCTAGCAATCCTTAAATTTGGATTATCGGTAATAGGTATTGATATCTTATAAAAATCAGGGTACCTCCTAGCTTTTTTTATTTAAATTTTGCATTTTCGCGAAATGTTCATTGAAACTTATCTTTACCTAATTGAAAATGATTCGTCTAAAACATCCATGACTGAATATATATAATTCATAAGGCAATTGCCTCCGCTAAACATATCCTATTTTTTACTGGTGTCGTTTGATATCAGTCTTTTTTTATTGAGCTAAATCTTTGAATTGTTCATTAAAATACTCTCCATTTAAACCTTGGTCTGAAACAAGCAATAAAATGAATATTATATTTTGTGAGTAATTTCCAATAACACCTGAGATTCAAACCTGTTGTTGTTTATCTTCTTATTATTTGACTGTTATCAATTTGATAGCAGTCTTTTTTTTGAATAAATCCACTTTTCCTAGGCAAAATAACATGTAACAAGGTTTTCCATTCCTAGGTGGATGCTTTGTTCTCCGAACTAATGAGTTCCGACATAAACATTAGTATCAATACGAGCTGGTCCGTGAACTTGACATTGAGGAGCAAGTGAAACTTTATTTCCTATGTATATTGAGTAAGCTATGTTATCTTTAAATACAGAATTATTAGCTATTAAATTTTGATATTCATAATTTTTGAATCCGTGAAGTACGACACCATCTTGTACATTGGACCCATTACCAATATAAATTTTTAAACCTTCATCTCCTCTAATTGAGGAAAATGGACCAATAAAAACATTTTTTCTTATATCAACGCTACCGACAATTGCTGCGTAATGATGGATATATGAAGAAGCATCAATAAAAGGGGTGTCTATGTAATTATTAAAAGTTGTTTCTGTATTTGGACTAACATTATCTTTTATCTTGATATTTTCAAGAACTCGACCAATGATAGAAGAAACAGTTAACCCAATTATGTTAGTTATTCTCATTTTCACACTGCCATTTATTTACTAATTTCATTAAGCCATTTTATATTATTTGATTTACCTAGAAGTTTCTATTCATTATCCCCCCTACTGTTAGAACAAAATTTAAGCTACTTGGAGAAAAGTACTGTTTTTTTTATTTTGAATAGGAGATTACTGAACATAGTAGTAATCTTGTTTTATAGGTTTTTCTCCAAATTAATTCAATAAAAAAGATCATCACTTAGTATTTTTTTTACAAAGTGATGGTCTTTTTTGGAATAATCCGGTTTTTTTCTAGGTTTCCAACGTTTAATATGTTGTAAATAAATTATATATTGGATTGTTGTAGCGATCCTTTACTAATATTATATTCACAACTTGTTTGTTTTTAACGGGCATTCGGAAAGACTCTTTGAGTCATTTCGGTGAATTCTTCAAATAATCCCTCAACTGGCCTTCCTTCTTGAATTTTATCTCCATAGTCTGTCATTCGATCTACAAAGTCTGGATTTGCTGACACAAACACATTTTGTATATTAGGATCTGTTGATTTAACTTTATCAGAGATTCTATTCTCAACTTCTTTTCTTATTTCTCCTTTTGGCTGTTCATCTAATACAACAGCTACATATGCATTTCTATTTGTAACAATAACATTTGCTTGCATTACTTCATCTAGTTCATTTACTTTATCTGCTGCCTCATCAGCAACTTCCATGCGTGACTGATTATTATTCCCATTGTTATAATTAACATTTTGAGCTTGCATACCATTTCCATTTCTTCGGTTAGCTTGATTTTGAGTCTCAGAACCATTATTTTTATTTTCCTGATTAGCTTGATTTCCTTGACCAACACCACAGCCTGTAAAAAGTGCACCAAGTAATAAGAAGATTAGGGATCTTTTTATTAACTTCAAAATTGTTTCCTCCTTTAATTGAAATTCATAGTTAAAGTGCTCTTTATGAAAATTTTTATTCATTAACACAGATATAACTTTTATAAATATCCGTCGCCATCCAATCAGGTGTTCATCGAATCCTGTCCAATTGGAAACTTCATGCATCTAATAATCGTCCTCCAAAGGGTGCGGAAAAATCTATTGTACTGGCCATAATGGCCATGGAAACTAATATCGGCCTCACAAAAATGGCTAAAGCAACACCGGGAATCACCTATCCTCAGATGGCCAACGCAGCCCAATAGCGATTACATGAGGATTCTCTAAATATCAAGCTATTTTAGTTAATTTTCAACATCACCATCCTTTATCAAACATTGGGTGATATGGGAGTACTTCCTCTTTAGATGGCATTCGTGTACAGGTTGGCGTCTCTCTTCTCTTCATTCTGATGCTAACCCACATTATAGAACAGGAAAAGATACTACTATCTATAGAATCACCAGTGATCAATTTCCTTCTTTTTATACAAAGGTTAATAACACACGCTCGGGACTCTGTACATGTTATAGACCAGCTGCTACACCATGAATTATTCATAGAAGAACATTATACTGGTACAGCAGGTTATCAATAACCTTTTATAAAAAAATTGGAATTAAAGTGTAATCTTTCATTATAGACATGTATTTAAAGAAGATTTTAAAAATGACTTACAATGCAAATTCGTTAGCCATCATCTTCCATTAACGCTACTCTTATATTGCATATTTGTATTACATTATTTTCTCGTACTGTTTATTGTTTTAACGCTTCTGAAATTGCTCTATCCATTAGGAAAGTGACTCAACATTTCAAGAAAATCTAAATATTCATCACATTTTGAGCAAAGTAATATACCCTGCAAAATTACCTACATAAATTTCAAAAATCTCATTACCGCAATAAGGACAATGCTTAAATTTACTAACTCGTTTTCCTCAAATACATACCTTATGTTCTTTCTCCTTTACTGCACAGACTGCTTTTATACTTATATCTAGCTTAAATATTCCTTTTAGGAAAAGAAACTTAATAAATAATCCCTGTTTGGTAATAAATAAGATAGTTTTGCAAATATAGGATTAGATTGGAGTATTAGAATTATGAAGTTCATATCTTTAACTTTTGAACTTATCGTTGGATTTTTCTTATTGTTTATTGTCGTTAAGATTGTTGGTAGAAAAATTATAGACCAAATAACGCCGTTTACCTTTATTGCTTCTATTGTTTTAGGGGAACTACTTGGAAACGCCTTATATGACCACAAAATCGGAGTAGTTTACATTATCTATTCCATGTGTTTATGGGGACTTTTACTACTTATTGTCGAATATCTTGGACAAAAGTCTTTATTATTTCGAGGGATTTTTGAAGGGAAACCAGCTGCTCTTATTAAAAATGGGGTAGTCGACCGGGAAGAACTAAGGAAAAATCGGATGACAATCAATCAGCTGCAAAGCTTACTTCGACAAAGTGAAACTTTTTCGATTCGGGAAGTTGCCTTTTGTTATCTAGAGGCAAACGGTTCAATTAGCATTTTAAAGAAGCCGCAGTATCAGAAAACAACGTTGGAGGATTTCAATCTTTTAGGAAAGCCTGTTTACGTTCCTGTTACTCTCATTCGTGATGGGGAAGTGTTATGGGATGAAATTAAAGATTTGGGATTTGATGAACCCTGGTTAAAAATGCAACTCTTATCACAAAGTGTTTCTGATTATAAAGATGTATTTATAGCTGAATGGCTAGAAGGGGATGGGATTTTTGTACAAACCTATCCAAAAACATAATTGTTGTAGATTTTGTTTATGAGCTATATTCATTCAATATCAGCAGTTCTGGCGCAAACATAATTTATCATCAAAATAGAATCATCATCCCTTTCATTCACAAAATATGATGCTAAAAAAATGATATTTATATGCTTAATGAGCCCTTGCACCAGAACTAGAAAATTAGTAAAACAAGGAAGTTGTTTCTTCAACTATATAAAGACTTCCTAAAATATAGTTAACTTTGGCCGAATTGTGGCTCTTGACTTTGGATATATTTCAACCGTGCTTTTAAATGTTCCAAAACCTGTTCTTGTTGGGTAGAAAGGTTTTGGAATAATTGTTTAGCACTTTGATCTTGGGTTTCCAAAGCAAATGAATGTAGGTTAGCTAATGTACTTTCGCAGCTTGCGATGGTTTCTTGCATTTTAGTTCCGACAGTCATAATTTACACACCTCCCACCATTAGAGTGAACCATTAGAAGTAAAATATAATTTTTTAATGTAAATTTATAATAATAGTCGTAAACTCCCATTAGTAATAATATCTTGCCTCCTGTTGGAGTCTTTCAAATATACTATACTAAATCGCCTGCCTTTACCGTGGTAAAATACCTTTATATTTACCCCATACTAATCAAGTTAACATATTCACAACTTTAGAAAGTTTACCTAAAACAAACCCCTTGACCTTCAAGGGGTCAGATTGTCGACAAAAGGGGTTCGGAATGGTTTCATTCCGAACCCCTTTTGAGATTTTCTATGAATTTCGCTCAAAATTATCGAGAGTAGACCTCTTCGAGTCCACTATGTTAAGCCATTTCTGGACCTCGCCATGTCCAGTTGGCCATTTTCTTCAAATTCATGGCAGCGAAAGTAAGCATCGCCTGCATCGACAATTTTTTAAGTCCCCTTAAAGTTGTCCAACGCATGCCATGCTTTTCTTTTGCATCTGCGAATACACGTTCAATTGTTTCTTTACGTTTCGCATAAATTGGTTTTACATCTTTGTGATGACGAAGATGGTCAGCTTCCTCCACGTACTCTTGCCAAATATGACGAGTTACCACTTTTTGATGATCTTTACTTGCTGTACATTGCGCTAAAAATGGACAAGTTGAGCAAATGTGCTTCGGTGATTTGTACTCACGATAGCCCTCTTTATTCGTTGTCGAATATTTCAAGACTTCACCCGCTGGGCATAGGTAACAGTCGAAGTGTTCATCGTAAACATATTCATGTTTTCGGAAGAACCCTTCTTTTGTACGCGGTCTTGTGTATGGTAAGGCAGGTGTGATTTCGTTATCAAACAAGTACTTCGTAATCGCAGGTGTTTTATAAGCTGCATCTGCGGCAACAGCTTTAGGCTTTCCAACTTCCTCAACTACTTGCTCTACTAATTGCTCTAATATATGACTGTCATGCGTGTTACCTGGTGTTACAATCGTGCCAAGCACAAAACCATTGCGGTCTGCGGCCGCATGAAATGAATAGGCGAACTGTTTTGTACGTTCATCTTTCAGACTGTAAGCAAACTCGATTTTCATCGAGTTTGTCTACAGTCTGACCCCTTGACCTTCAAGGGGTTTCATGTCGTTCGTTTTTGTCTATGCAGGATTTTTTTTACACCGTTGATGATTTTCAAGGTTTTCAACTTCTGAAGAAGCTCTGGCGGCTGTATAAAAAAGTGGGGTTTATGCAATCTCTTATTCAATTAAATGGCCCGATTGTTGAATAAAAGAATAAATGAGATTATATGAAAAAAATTTCATTTGATACTATGATTGCTTGTTGAACTTTTTTGTCCCTTACTGGGAAATTAACCATTCCTTCTTTAATTAAACATGTCAACTTAGTTAAACAAGAGGTTTATGAAAATAGCCTAGAGAAATCAAAAAACCCCCTAGGATCATAAACTATTTTCACATATTTTCCTATGTTAATTATGACATAATCCATTATGCTTTCTTTTGACATGTTAAATATAGGTAACCTAACTTCCAACCGTTGTACCTTGATATTCTTTACAGAATAATTCTAAAGCATAACATTAACCCTAAACCAGTTCCTTTTGCTT
Organism: Bacillota bacterium; assembly: GCA_051750265.1. Lineage (GTDB taxonomy): Bacteria > Bacillota > Bacilli > Bacillales > Bacillaceae > Metabacillus. The sequence goes on from JBNJJO010000077.1 coordinate 7,567, forward strand.
TGTTACTATAGACCCCAATCGAATACAGACTTGAACACCTTAAAAAAGTTGCCTAGTTTAGTGTTGACAATCCACCATGTAAAAGTATGGTCGCACTGATGGATATCCACATGTCTTATGGAGTCTATGCTCCAAAATTCCTTCGTCCGACCTTTCCATGAGGTGGATGTCAGTTTATGCTGCCGACAGGGTCAATGCCCGTACTTTAGTTGATATACTGACTAATCCGTGCTTCAAATGTCTATAATCTGTAAACTTATATAAAATCTGTGTTTAAACGTAAGAGAAAAACCTTAAGCTGCGTTCTGTAATTGTGCCATATGAGGAATATCCTTCAACATTCTGTCTTCACTAAAATCACATAGTTTTGTGCCAATCGTATACAACACACGTATTAATTTATTACATAAAACTATTAGGGACTGCATTTTCTTTAATGGATTATCTGGCCAATTTTTATAATCATGCAAGGCTTTAAAGGCCAAGTTCTTGGCAACCAAAGGCATAACAGCACGGAAGAGGATAGCTCGTACCTTTTTCCTGCCCCTTTTTGTGATTTTAGTTTGTCCCTTGTGTTTACCTGATGTATTCTCCTTCAGATTTAGCCCTGCTAGTTTTATTTTCTGGTCTAGGATGAGAATAAATAGCTTAAGTCCCCTACCTCTGAAAAGAAACGTGCGGCAGAATCTCTACCAATTCCTTTAATAGCTAACGTTTGATCTACCTTTAATAAGGAAAGAGGAACGCCGTTAAGCTACCTACCTAATCACCATCAGAGTTTATGTTAATGTATTATCATCATTAAGCTCGAAATTGTCCATACGATTATTGCAAACATATTGAGCTAACAACCTTGTAAATAAAATTATGTTCCTTTTGTGCTAGAACTGTTATAAAACAATACATAAAAATAAAAGCAATAAAATGCATATAAAGTCCAAAAGTCGTAACTAACCAAGTATATCAACGTAAATATTCTAGGTTTTCTATTAATCAATGCCTAAATCAAAAAAAAGTATCTTTGATATTTGGATAATTCCAAACATGGGAGTTTATTGCAGACGATCAAAGAATCAAGATAATTAAACTTAAATTTTAAATTAGACTCCAATGTAAAATAGACTTCTCATTGGATGAAATTCCAGTGAGAAGTCTTTTATCGTCTTAAGTACTAAAACTAAAACAAGAATTAATTACGTCAACAATCATAAGAAGTGGTGTGTTTTTCAGAATATAATTAAAAGGCATGCAAATAATATAGAGAGCCAATACTAGTAGTTTAAACAATAAGCTAAAAATGTATTTAAATATACATATTAATTCTTCAATATTCGGTATATTTTCACCGGATTTTGAATTTTTAACGAGGTGGAAATATGGTCCTTTCGAAAAAGTCGTTGCGAGTATTAACAGGTCTTTTACTCGCAGTTACAATCAGTTTTTCAGCGGCAGTTCCAAGTGCTCTAGCAGTTACACAACCAGAGGCGGATACTCCTCTACAAAAGGAAAATCTTCAAAGGCTAAATGTTCAAGGCGTAACAAAACTTTCAAATGGGGTTAAATTAGATTTAGGTACAAATGAAGCTTATATCCGCTTATTTGCCAAAGACCTAGTAAAAGTTTCTTTATTAGAAAAAGGTGAAACAGAATTCGAATCACGGGGGATTGAGAAAAAAGCAAATGAATGGAAAACTCCTAAATTTAATTCACACGTTAGCAGAGAAGCATACAAATTAAAAACAGATGAGATGATCGTTGAAATTAAAATGAAGCCATTCGGTGTGAGATTCCTTGATAAAGAAGGGAATGTCATTAACGAGGACTACGTAAAACATGGTGTTACATCAGGTTACGAAAATGGAAAACCATATGTCTTTAAGAAAACTGACAAAAATGAAGACTTTTACGGTTTTGGTGAGCAAGCTGGATTAGAAGTTAATAAGCGTGGAGACAGTATCGGTTTATGGAACACAGATGCATACGGATATACGAAAGATACAAAATACTTGTATACATCAATTCCATTCTTTATCGGTTTAAAGGACAAAAAAGCATACGGCATATTTTTTGACAACACATTCCGTTCATACTTTGAAATGGCTAGTGAGTCTGATGAATACTACCACTTCTATGCTAACGGCGGTAAATTAACATACTACTTTACTTACGGTCCAAAAATTGGGGATGTTATTGATACTTACACAGAATTGACAGGTAAAATGGATATTCCTCCAAAATGGACTCTAGGTTTACACCAAAGCAAATGGGGCTATACTCCAGAAGAGATTTTGAATGTTGCGAAAACATACCGTGAAAAGAGGATCCCCTTAGACACTATGCACTTTGATATCGACTATATGAATGGTTACCGCGTGTTTACATGGAACGAACAATACAAACAAGCATTAAAACGACTGAAATCGATGTCGGGATTCCATGCCGTTGCGATTAATGAACCGGCTGTTAAAAAAGATGAATCCTATCGCATCTATCAAGAGGGGACAAAAAATGACTACTGGGTGAAAAATGCAGATGGTACTCCTTACATCGGTCCAGTATGGCCGGGAGATTCCGTCTTCACGGACTTCTCTAGACAGGAAGTCCGTAAATGGTGGGCTGAAAATCATGATGTATTATTCCATGCAGGCATTGACGGGATTTGGAATGATATGAACGAACCGGCTGTATTCATTGATGATGAAAGACACCATCATACACTGCCGCTTGATACTTATTTTGGTACAGAGGATAACAAAATTTGGCATTCTGAGTACCATAATTTATTTGCTCATGATGAAGCAAGTGCAACTTATAAAGCGTTTAAAATGCATAAGCCTGGCACTCGTCCATTCATTTTTACACGTGACATGTTTGCTGGTTCACAACGCTGGGCTGCATTATGGACCGGTGACAACGTTAGTAACTGGGAACACTTAGCGATGTCAATCCCAATGAACATGAATGTAGGGATGTCTGGAGTAGCATTCGTAGGTAACGATATCGGCGGTTTCGTAGATCGCCCAGATGCGGAATTATTCGCTCGTTGGATTGAGATTGGTGCCTTCATACCATTTGCTCGTATTCACTATGATAAGGAAGAACATGTAGAGGTAAAACAAGGTCAGGAACCTTGGGCATTTGGTCCGGAAGTTGAAAAAATCAGTAAGAAATACATCGAAATGCGCTATCAGCTACTTCCTTACTTATACAATGAGTTTAAAGATGCAGCAGATAGTGGAAAACCGGTACAACAACCGCTAGTATACCAATTCCAAGACGATGAGGAGACATATGATATTAGTGATCAATTCATGTTCGGTGATACGATGATGCTTGCTCCGGTTGTAGAGCAAGGACAAACTTCACGCGAAGTTTACTTGCCAAAAGGGATAAAATGGACAGATTATTGGACTGGTCAACAATATAATGGTGGACAAACTATAACTGTAAATGCTCCACTTGAACATTTACCTATTTTTGTGAAAAACGGATCCATTATTCCAACTCGCGAAGTACAGCAATATACAAGTGAAAAACCACTTACACACCTTCTGTTAGACACTTATATAGACAATGATGCTACGTACACATTCTATGAAGACGACGGTGAAACAGAAAATTATAAAAAGGGTGAATATAATCTTACGAGGTTTGTTGTACAACGTAAACAAAACTCTATTACATTCAAACAAAAACAAGAAGTTCGTAAGTATACGGATTCTAAATTACAACAATACACGTTAATATTAAACAACGTAGAAAAACCATCTAAAATTCAAGCTGGCAAAAACAAGTTTCAAGAAGTTGGTGCCTTGGCCGAAACTCGTGATAACCCAAACACGTACTTCTATGATGCAAACGCAAAAGTACTTTATTTAAGCATTCCAACTGATGAACAGAACGAAATTCATATTCGTTAATTTAAAGTATTTAAAATTTATTAACTAGAAGGGTGTACGAAAAATGTTACACTCTTTTTTTTGATAAACAAATAGGCTCATTTCTTCCGTTTCAATAAGTCGGTGACTCCCTTGGGAGTTAAACCTCTTTTAGTCTTACAAGAACCTTATTAACCGATAAAGAATTGTTTTGCATTATATGAATCTTTATTAGTCTAATGGCTATCCTTCCATGTTGATTAGACACTTCAACGGTATGTAAGTGATATAGCGTCAACTAAATCAGGCTATGGCGATGTATTATTCTCAGCAAATGACAGTTAAAGAGATTCAGGAAGCCACAGGAGTTTCGGCTGCAACATTATATCGATCTCTAAAAAAAGAGCAAACTCCACAATGAAGGGAATAAATTAAGCCTTGTTATAATTACAGCCATATGTAACTAAAGCGCCCTTTAACTAATGAAGTGCAATATATGATGTACTACATTTCGAAAAACTTATCTCTCTCCACTTTACAAACTCTAAGGGCAAAATTTTTATACCATTCTGTTTTACCTCTGTCTTGGGCAACTTGATGTGCTGAATTTTCCTTCCATTTCTTTATCGCATCTAAAGATTCCCAGTATGACACTGTGATTCCCAACCCCTCATCACGAGCACTTTCCACGCCTAAGAAACCCTTCTGTTGAGAAGCTAACTCTACCATTTTGTCTGCCATTTTCCCATAACCTCCGTCACCTTCTGTTCGCTGTGAAACAAATATCACTGCATAATACGGTGGTTGAGGAGTTTTTGCAACTCTACTCATATTTTGGTTCCCCCTAAAATTTTTTTAATAGATATTTTGTATCTCCATTATAAGCCTACATTTTGAAAACCGATCTCAAAAACCATCTTACCTTCTTGAACTAGCCTACCTTATTGTCAAAGGGCTTAGAGAATAATTCTAACTTCTATATCCTCCTCAAAAGTTCCGACTGATGTTCAACAATCTGGCCCTTTACAAATAGAAAGAGTACAATTCTTATTCTGGAATTGCGCCCTATTCCGGAATTACTCAGGTCTGAAACGTGTTCACACCTTATTACACTAGCACTCTTTTAATTGAAGAATTTTTTTATAAAAATATACAAGACCCCAAGCCGAGTAATCATGAAGTTTGGGGCATGAATAGGTAAAGTCCATAATCTTGCATCACGGAGGTGTGTCCCATTTGCCGCAACATGGTAGCTATATTGCCACGATGATAAGATCTGTGAGTGACAACATGTAGCACCAATTCAGACCAGAAGTTTCAAGTAACCTAGCATAGGGGTTATCAACCACTATTACCTTTTCAATATCTCCTTGGCTATTCAGAAGTTCTTGTAACGTTCAGATAAGTCTAAAAAGATCTTTTTCATTTCTTCAATACTTTTTGTTTCTGCCTGTTCTCTTAATTGATCTGCATACGCCAATGCTTCATTCATGCTTTTACCTGAAATAATGTCAAACCATGTGTAATCTGCGGCATAAATGTGAGACAACACCTTTGATACCGAAGAAAAACCAGTTTGAATTTCCTTATGATAAATGTCTTGCGGAAATTCTTTTAAACGATCAATTATAACTCCATTTGCCCATACGTGGTAGTCGTACATTTTTAATGCAGGATGCGTCATTCAAAATTTCCTCCTTTTTCCACTATTCTTTCATATTGATCAATTGATACCTAAATGATAAATAACTTACTTACAAATTCTGTAAGGTAAATTTATATATTTATTCTGTTTTAATTATAAAAATCCTTCTATAACTTAACTGCCGTGAGCTTAATAAGCCTTATTTCATTTAATTAATTCTACTTAATCGTTTGAATTTCCTTTGACTGTTCTGTAACTGAAAATCTACATTTGATTCAATAAGCCTTATTCCACAATATGGCCCTTAACATAAAGAAAAAGCACAATTCTTACTG
>JBNJJO010000078.1:0-12393 GCA_051750265.1 Bacillota bacterium
TTTTCGCTTATTTACTAAGTGGTACTCTCTTGAAATTGCTTATAGTTTCTACGATAAAAATCCAAAAGCCGATTTTTATAAGTCTAAAGCAACAAACTTTTAGAAAAGAGCCTTCATCAAAAATAAAAGTTCATATAGATCAGAATACCTTTTGAATAAGTATTAGCTAAGAGGGGTATAATGAAGATAAACCTTTTTCAATACCTGTTTTGTAAATGGATTCTCCAAGGGGCTGACTCATAACATTTGAGTCAGCCCTTCTTTCTTTTTCGTCCAAAAAAACAACACAAAAACAGACCCTACCTGAGGGCCTGTCTGTATGGTTTATATGGTTTTATATTTTTTGAACGTTAGCAGCTTGTGGGCCTCTGTTTCCTTGTTCAATATCAAAAGAAACTTCCTGACCTTCATCTAAGCTTTTGTAACCTTCTCCTTGAATTGAAGAGAAATGAACGAATACATCTTCTCCTCCATCAACTTCAATAAATCCAAAACCTTTTTCTGAATTAAACCATTTTACTTTTCCTTGTGCCATTAACAATTTCCTCCTAAATCAAAACACGTTTTGATGATTATTTCGATTATTATTATACCCGCCAGAAAGAATAATAAACCAAAAAGATATAAATTTATTTTTTTTTTTAAAATCACATTGGAAATTTTAAAAATGTCCCTTAAAACAAGTGATACCGAGTGTTATTTGATTTGTTTAATTAGGCTTCTCCATAAGTCAGAAAATTTTCACTAATTGTCCTTTCTATGATAAAATTTCTAGTAGAAAAACCTGGGCGTTACCCAAGTACTAATAACGAAAGCCTAAGTTTTTCTTATACGATTATCATTAGAATATAAATCCGGTGTACAAAAAATGAAGAAGTCTGGAGAAGATGATGACTAATTATAAAATTTTATTCCTAGACATTGATGGAACGATTTTAAGGCCTGATGACACGATCGAGGATTCAACGAAACAAGCTGTAGCCGAGGTAAAGCAAAAAGGAATAGAGGTATTTCTCGCAACTGGAAGACCATTGCATGAAATAGCTCATATTGCAGAAGAGCTAAATATTCAATCCTTCATTGGCTATAACGGTGCCTATGCCATTCATAAAGGGGAAGATGTTTTCAAAGCACCAATGAAGGCAAGTACCGTAGAAATGTTTGTAGATATTGCAAAAATCAGTGGACATGAACTGGTATTGTATACTCATGAGCAAAATATCTTTTCTGACTTAGAAAGTTCTATTGTTAAAGAGTTTATTCATGCTTTTCATTTACATAAAAATAAAAGTTATTCATTAGATTTTATTCATCATATATTAGGAATGACACTTATTAATTTAAGTGAAAACGAGCCTGCACTATATGAAAAAGAAGATCCTAGCATTCATTTATCACAAGTAAATGTTGACGGATTACGTCATTGCTATGATGTGATTAGAGATAACGTAAATAAAGGAATTGCCGTTCAGAAGATTCTAGAACTCCTCGATATTCCTAGTGAATCATCTATTGCATTTGGTGATGGAATGAACGACAAAGAAATGCTTAGTATTGTTGGCGAAGGTTTTGCGATGGGAAATGGCCATCCCGACCTCTTTCAATATGCAAAGCATAAAACAACAAAAGTGACAGATTCTGGTATTTATAATGGGTTAAAATCACTTGGGCTTGTCTTATGAAAAGCCCAAGCGCCTTGGTCAGCATCGGGCAATTAAGACGCTTATGAATAGAAGGCGTTATTTGCCTCCAATTCATGAGTGGCTAGACCCTAGAGGGAATCTAAACCGCGACGGCACCTCTTGCCTGCACTTGCACGTCCTGTACGATCTAAATCCACGCATCCGACTTTTTACAAAGTCGGACTGCTGGCTAGACACAAAAACTAAGTACAAAAACTTATTCTTCTTTACTTTTGAATTCAAAGAGGCTGACTATTTCAAGCAAAATGTCAGCTTCTTTTTCCATGATTTCTGTATTAATAAATTCAACCTATGTTCACAAAAGTAACGTCACCCACCAGCTCTGATTATCCTTATTAATTTTGAACATAAAAATATTAAATAAAGGAAAATGGCGTATTAAAGACTATTTGTAGTAGGGAGAAGTTATATTCTCTTTATTTAAAGGCTCTGTTAGGACTTACTGTTGATTTTGGCACTTTGTTGATTGGAGCGGAAGGCGTGAGACTCCTGCGGGAGTGCGAGTCCAAGGGAGACCCCACAGGTGCAAAGCACCGAGGAGGCTCCCGGACCGCCCGCGGAAAGCGAACGCCTGCAGCGGAAATCAACAACCAAGTTTAACAGAGCCTATTTAAAAAGGAGTTAAATGGGGAGTAGCTCGGAAAATTGTTATTACATGGGTAATCACTTTACCAATTTCAGCCCTTCTTGCAGGAATTATTTATCAAGCTAAATACTTAGTAATAATTTATATATGGTTAGAAGAATTGGTGTGGTACAACTTAATCAACTTTTAAAGCTTTCCTAAACAATAATTAGACCCCCACATACCTTAGTGTATATAGAGAATATCTCCTCAATTCCTGACGCCATTACCTCCTCTATTACATAATGAATTGCAGGCTAAACACCAATCGGAAATAATTCTTTTTGAACAACCTTTGTTATCGGTAAACTCCTCGTTCCATATCCAGCTGCAGGGATAATTGCTTGTTTAATCATTACTCCACACCTCCTTAGGGTATGTGAATTTTTAAATTATCCTTATTTAATAAATGAACTTACCATCTTTTTTGTAAATGCTATCGTCTATATTTAAACCTATTGTTAAGCTTTATTAAGGATTTGTATGGTTATTGTAAAGAATGAATGACGAGGTTCTATTTCAACATAAAAATGCCGATTTTTCTACACTAATAGGAGAAATCGGCCTTTGTTTAATTTTTAAGTGGACTTAATGAATTTATATCCTTCCTCTACCTGATTAAGATATTCACCCATCTTGAAAGAGGTTAATAATCCTCTTAGTAGGTACAGCATTGTATTTAGAGGATTATTCTAAGAAAAGTAAGTTTACAAGTTTCTTGCAAACTTGGCAGGAGTTTCTTCCAGTGTATCCGGACTGTAATTAACAGTATTTGTTTGATTTTTCGAATTAGGAAGAAGGATTTTAGCTGATGGTTTAATAATGATGCTCTGTGTAGTACACGTAATTGTTGTTGCTTCTCAAAATGCGATTCGTTCGGTTCTTAAAATGTTACCTGATGCATCTTATGATATAGGTGCAACCAAATGGCAAACCATTCGATAAGTGATTATACCCGAAGTATTCCAGGTATATTAGTTCTAATTCGAAATAAATTCCAATAAATCGCTACTAAGTTTCTTTTGATTAGGATGAAGGAGGTTTCACACAATGAAAAAAAGTAGTGAAAGAGATGAAGAGATTGGAACGAGAGCTGATAATAGTGAAAAAAGCATCATTTACAAAACAGCTAATTTAAATCTTTGGTACGGAAACCATCAAGCTTTAAAAAATATTGATCTTGATATCTATGTAAATGGAATAACGGCTATTATCGGACCATCTGGTTGTGGAAAATCAACGTATATCAAAACATTAAACCGTTTGGTTGAACTCATTCCAATCGTACGTACTTCAGGGGAAATCTTATACCGTGGAAAGAATATTTTTGACAAATCATACGGGGTAGAAGAGCTTCGTACTAGTGTAGGAATGGTTTTTCAAAAACCTAATCCGTTTCCTAAATCAATTTACGATAATGTTGCTTACGGACCTTGTATCCATGGCATTCTAGACAAAAAAACATTAGACCAAATTGTTGAGCACAGTTTAAAAGGAGCTGCACTCTGGGATGAGGTTAAAGATCGTTTAAAGAAAAATGCATACGAATTATCTGGTGGTCAGCAACAACGTTTGTGTATCGCTCGTTGTTTAGCCATTGAACCTGATGTGATCTTAATGGATGAACCGACTTCAGCACTGGATCCTATTTCAACGTTACAAGTAGAGGAACTTATACGGGAATTAAAACAAAACTACAGCATAGTGATTGTTACTCATAACTTGCAACAAGCTGCCCGAATCTCAGATCATACTGCTTTCTTCTTGAATGGTGAAGTGATTGAGTATTCAAATACAGATCGTTTATTCTCAAACCCATCTGATAAACGTACAGAGGATTATATTACAGGACGATTTGGTTAAATTAGAAAAACTTGGCTTATCGCTAAGTACTAATGGGGAAAGCCTTAGTTTTTCTTATATTATCGTCCTTAGACTATAATTTTTATTTTATTCCTGTACAGATTGGGGGTGTGACAGGAAAAACGTCTGTCATGTAAAATCTTCAACGTTCTAACGCCCTACACTCACCGAAGTTGCGAAAACCAAGCTAAAGTAGGGAGTGTGGTGAGTTAACTTACAAGAATGTAGATCTAACCGCTGGGACTGCGGGGTTAGCTTGGTAAATTTCGCTTTGTTAAAAGTGACTACCCAAGAATCTCGTGACTTCAGTCATGAGAGGTTCAAAAAAAGTGCTTAGTAAAACAAATTAAGAGCCTGTGATTAATCTTTTTTTCAAAAACAAGCTCTTTTATATTTGGTAAATCAACGATAATAGACCTACTTTTGATCAAACATTTTTATAAACCAACAATATCCTCCGAGGACTTTTTAAATTACAATTCTATTACTCTAAAAGTGTTCCAATTCGATAAAAGATCTCCCGGCTTGCTTGCCGTACCTAGCAAGTCCATTTAATTCATTATTAAAAAATTCCACTGAATAGTACTTTAAAAACAAAATTAAGAAGTTTTATAGTAATCTTTAAACCAATTGACAAACTTTTGGATTCCCTCTTCAATGGTCACTCTAGGTTTATAGGATATATCCTTTATTAAATCATCAATATCAGCATATGTTTCTAGAACATCCCCTGGCTGTAATGGTAAGAGTTTTTTTTCAGCTTTCTTCCCTATTTGTTCTTCTAATACTTTAATGAAGTCATTAAGCTGAACAGGTTGATTATTTCCAATGTTATAGATCTTATGTGGAGACAAAGAATCGGTTGGCGGACCTTTCTTTATTAAACGAAAAATAGATTCAATTACGTCATCAATATAGGTAAAATCCCTTTTCATATTTCCATAATTATAAATTTCAATAGGTTGTTGATTAATAATCGCATGCGAAAAAGTAAATAAAGCCATATCAGGTCTCCCCCATGGACCATAAACAGTAAAAAATCTCAATCCAGTTGCAGGGAGTTTATATAAGTGGCTGTAAGTATAAGCCATTAACTCATTAGCCTTTTTGGTAGCAGCATATAAACTAATTGGATTGTCAACACGATCATTTACTGAAAATGGAATTTGTTTGTTATCACCATAAACAGAACTGGATGAGGCATATAATAGATGGTTTATATGATGGGTTTTACAGCATTCTAAAATATTTGTAAAACCAACAAGATTTGATTGAATATACATGTGGGGATTTATCAGGCTGTATCTCACACCCGCTTGAGCAGCCAAATTAACAACCGTATCTAGGTCGTATTGTTCGAATAGATTTTCTAATAACTCTAGGTTTTCGATAGACCCTTTTACAAAACAAAAATTAGGATGCCGCTTTAATATACTTAATCTGTCATTTTTTAAATTAGTATCATAATAAGCGTTCAAATTATCCAAGCCAAGCACTTGATAGCCTTCGTCTAACAAGCGTTTCGATAAATGAAAACCAATAAATCCAGCACAACCTGTTACAAATACATAATTTAGAGTTTTGGTTTGTTGCACATTTTGAGCCCCCTTTCTTATCATTGGATTTTCATATGTGATCTAGGCGTTTTTAGTATTCAATGTTCGAGGATAAACCAATTTATTACTCAATACATTTTGAACAGATTATGAAATGAGGAAATACTTGTTAAAACCCGTGGAATTACTTAGTAGGCATGCCCAACCCCGACATAAGAGTAACCTAATTTCAACATACTAGAAGCATCGAGCGCGTTTCTTCCATCGAATACAAAAGGTTGGGTTACTATGTTTTTAGCAGCTTTCCAATCAATATCAATAATTTCTTTCCATTCTGTTACAATTAATATAGCGTCTGCTCCTTTCAAAGCTTCAAAGGGAGTTGATGTATAGGTTATAGTAGGATATATTTTTTTAACCTGTTCAGCACCTTTTGGATCATAAGCTGATATAATTGCATTATTTTTTAAGAGGGAATCGATAATTTTTAAGGAGGAAGCTTCTCTGATATCATCCGTATCTGGTTTGAAGGTAAGCCCTAGTACTGCTACACGCTTTTCAGAAAGTGTGCCCATTGTTCTTTTCACTTTTTCCATAAACCATTCTGTTTGGGTTTCGTTCACATGCATCACAGCTTCAAGGATGTGCATAGGGATCATTTCTTCCGATGATAATGCCTTTAAAGCTTTTACATCTTTAGGAAAGCACGAACCTCCATATCCTATTCCGGCATTAAGAAATTGAGAGCCAATGCGACTATCCATTCCCATACCTCTCGCTACTTTTGTAACATCAACACCTATTTTTTCGCAAATTCTCGCCAGTTCATTCATAAAGGAAATTTTAGTGGCTAAAAATGTATTTGATGCATACTTAATCATTTCAGCGTCTTTCACAGATGTAAACAATATTTGTGAGTTTACTTCTTTATACAATTCTCTCATTTGCTTCTCTGCATTCTTACTGTTACATCCAATGACAATTCTTTCGGGATGCAATGCATCATGTAGTGCTTTCCCTTCTCTCAAGAATTCTGGATTGGAAACTAGATCGAATGGAATTTCCTGTTTTCTTCTTTCTAATTCATCTTTTATAATTCTTTTTATTTTATCGCCAGTACCTATTGGGACTGTGCTCTTGATAACAATTAATTTATATTCATTTATATGGCGTCCTATTGTTCTCGCTACTTGTTCAACATAAGATATGTCAGCTACTCCATCTTCTAAAGAGGGTGTTCCCACAGTAATGAATACAATATCACTTTGTTTTATAGAGTCTTCAACATTTTGTGTAAATGATAAATTTCCTGCTGTTATGAGCTTTTTCAATAAATCCTCTATACCTTCCTCATAAAAAGGGAGTATAGAATGATTTAACTTTTCGATTTTTTTACTGTCATGATCAATGACAATAACCTTATGTCCATTTTCAGCAAATGCAACACTAGTTGTGGTTCCCACATAACCTGCACCAATAACTGCTAAGTTCATTTTATACACCTCATTTCAAATCTTATTACTTTTTGCACAAACAGTTTATATAGATTATGGCATGGAACTATTAAACGATACAGTAAACACCTATCCACCCAATATTTATTCATTTATAAAATTTCAACTCTTTTTTCTTACCAAAAACGGCAATTTGTGTAATCTGATGCACAGCCACTTTACTTTAATCAAATCCTGTATAGCTAATTCACCAACTCCTTTCCACCCATTCTCTTTCTTTATTCTCTTAAATCATTTTTGGAAATCACTTCTTTTAAATAACGTATAACCTCATCCTGTAAGTCCTGACGCTGCAATGCAAAATCTATTGTTGCACGAATAAAACCAACTTTATTTCCAATATCATATCGTTGGCCGTGAAACTGATAAGCATATACGGCTTGAGTCTGATTCATTATGTTGATTGCATCAGTCAATTGAATTTCTCCTCCAGAGTCAGGTGGCAAATTTTTTAATATATCGAAAATTTCAGGTCTTAATACATATCGCCCCATAATTGCATAACGAGAAGGTGCATCCTCCTTTTTTGGTTTTTCAACTAATGTTTCAATATTAAATACATTTTCATCAATTTCGCTTCCTTTTGGTTTGATAATTCCATAGTTCGAAACTTCATCCTCTAATACTTGTTGAACTCCAACAATTGAAGAATGATATCTATTAAAAACCTCGATTAATTGTTTCAAACAAGGTTTTGTAGACTTAACTATGTCATCTCCAAGTAAAACTGCGAATGGCTCATCGCCAACAAAACTTCTCGCACAATTTATTGCGTGACCAAGTCCTTTTGGTTCTTTTTGACGTATATAATGAATATTTGCTAAGCTAGAAATTTTTTGCACTTCTTCAAATAGTAATTGTTTATTTTTTTTTATAAGAGCATCTTCTAGCTCATATGATTGATCAAAGTGATCCTCTATAGAACGCTTGCCTCGGCCGCTTATTATGATAATATCTTCAATTCCAGATTCAACTGCTTCCTCTACTATATATTGAATGGTTGGTTTATCCACGATGGGAAGCATTTCTTTCGGTAATGCCTTTGTTGCAGGTAAAAATCTTGTACCAAGCCCTGCAGCTGGGATAATCGCTTTGCGTATCTTCATCCTTACCTCTCCTTTTTTAACACATTATTATTTTCTAAAATGAGAGCTTTATATATTCTTATGGTGAAATAACCTAAAGTGTAAGAGAGATTCGCTCAATTATAAGAAATTTTTTAAATAAGTATCAGCTTTTACACCATTTTAAAACCTAATTGTTCAACAAATACCTAACAATTTAGGTGAGCTGTCCTATACAAAAGTTTTTTTTTTACATAGTTTAATAAAAAGTATGATTACTCCAGTGATCTCGATTAACCATAACCCATGATATTCATAAAGTTTTAGATCACCAAAATAAACAAAGAACCGGAAAGTGTTCGAAATCTGTGGAAACACTACGAGTCTCATTCTGTGCTCCTACGTCATAAATCCACGTTTTAAGACATTAACTGAGGTCTCAATTGAATGAACATTACTCTTTATTGTTAAAAGTGTAATCGTATTCTACAGCGTGCCAATAACACTTAAAACATCTTATTAATTATTGTAGGGAAACTCCGTCTCTTTCGCAGTATCTATTTTGGTGAACATTAGGATATAAAATTTTGCTACCTGATATTAGAACATATTGAATCTGTAGTGGCCTTACCTTTATTCTGGCGGAAAATACTTTTAAATTTCATAGGAGGGGTTTTCATGGAGAAAATAATAATTGTGCCTTGGGAAGAGGATGAACTAACATATGAATTTTATGTTCCTGAATATATTGAACAAATTGCACAAGATGTTCTTGAACATTACGATTTCTCCGTTCAGAGCATTCAAGTAGTCACAACAAAACCAGATAAAGGTGGCTCCATATGGAAATTAGAAACAAGTTCTGGGCCAAAGAGTTTAAAACTTTTACACAGAAGACCTACTAGAAGTATGTTTAGCTTAGGCGCTCAAGAATATTTAGTTGATGTTAAGGAAGCAAGAGTACCGCCGATCGTAAAAACAAAAGCTGGAAAGAATTATGTTGAGGCTGGAGAAAAGCTATGGTTCGTAGCTGAGTGGATCGAATCATTGGCACCTGTAACAAAAGATTTGGAAGGAGCCAAACAGCTTTGTTACGCTCTTGGCGAATTCCACCGTTTAAGTAAAGGTTATGTTCCACCTCAACAAGCTGAAGTTGCGTCTAGGGTATACAAATGGCCAAGAAATTATAAAAAAGTCATTAATAAAATGGATTGGTTTCGAAATATTGCTAATGCATATGAAGAAATGCCTGCAAGCTCCCATTTACTGAGTGTATTAGATGGATTTGAAGAACAAGCAAAAAGAAGTTTAGAAAGATTAAATGAATCAAGCTATTTAGAGTTAGCACAACAAGGCAATGAATATTGGGGATTAGTGCACCAAGATTATGGCTGGTCAAATGGGCAAATGGGTGCTAATGGAATGTGGATTATTGACCTTGACGGTGTTGCATATGATCTTCCTATTCGCGATTTGACAAAACTGATTACCGGCACAATGGCAGATTTATATAGATGGGATACAACTTGGGTAAGAGAAATGATCAAGGCCTATCACGAGGCAAATCCAATTTCATCGCAACTATATGATATCATAATGATCGAATTATCTCTTCCAAATGAATTTTACAAGAATATTAAAGAAGTAGTATATGATCCTGAATTATTTCTAAATGATCCGACAACAATAACGATGATTCAAACAATTGTTGATACCGATCAGACAAAATGGCCAGTATTAGAAGAAATTAAAGACGATTGGAAGGGAGTAGAATAAACATGAAAATTTTAATGATTTGTACCGAAAAGCTTCCTGTTCCTCCAGTACTAGGTGGTGCCATTCAAACCTATATAGCTGGCAGCCTACCATATTTAAGTAATGTTCATGATATTACGGTTTTAGGAGTTAATGACCCATCGCTCCCTGATCAAGAAACGATCGATGGAAACCGTTATGTACGTATACCTGGAAAAATATTCGAAGTATATCGAGAAGAGGTTATTCGCTATCTTGAAGCCAATCATTTCGATCTAATTCATATATTTAATCGACCTCGCCTAGTCCTTCCAGTCCGACAAGTAGCACCTAATTCAAAAATTACCCTTAGCATGCATAATGATATGTTTAATCCAGAGAAAATCGATCCTGAAGAAGCAAAAGCAGCCTTAGATGAAGTTACAAATATTGTAACTGTCAGTGATTATATAGGAAATGTCATAAAAACTTTATATCCACAAGCTTCATCCAAGATTCGCACAATCTATTCTGGTGTAGACACAAATCGATTTTTACCAGGTAGTCACCCGAAAATGCAAAAAATTCGTAATGAAATACGTAAAACAAACGGTCTTGAAAACAAAACCGTCCTATTATTTGCAGGAAGACTATCAAATAATAAGGGTGTTGATAGGCTAATTCGAGCATTACCTGAGCTTTCAAGAAAATTTAAGGATTTAGCTTTAGTTATTGTCGGAAGTAAATGGTTCAGCCAAAATGATGTAACTGATTATGTAGCTTATGTAAGAGCATTGGCAAAAAAACTACCTATCCCAGTTGTTTCAACAGGTTTTGTCGCACCTAGTGAAATACAAAATTGGTTTGCTGCTGCTGATATATTCGTGTGTACATCAATATGGCAAGAACCTCTTGCACGCGTCCACTATGAAGCAATGGCAGCAGGACTTCCCATTGTAACAACAGCAAGAGGCGGAAATCCGGAGGTTATTCGTATACGAGAAAACGGCCTTGTAGTCGAGAACCCAGAAGACCCTAGTTGTTTTACTGAAAAGATTACAGAAATACTTTCAAACAGATCGCTAATGAAAAGAATGGGAGAACGAGGCAGAGAACTCGCCCTTACCTTATATGAATGGGATCGAGTAGGATCTGACATACTTGAAGTTTGGAAAAAATCCATTGAGTCTCCTACTGCTGCTCAACAAGAAGTCGTTAGCCTTAATGAACCAACACACACAGAAAGCACTGTAAATTCAAATCTTGAAGAGAATAAACATTCAAGTAAAGATAAAATTAAAAAAGCAAAGACAGATGAATTCACTGAAGGAAATAATCTCGAAAAGACATACGTATTCAATAATCACAATAGAGAGGATACTATTGATGCTGTCAGTCAAGCTAAAAAAGAATTGAAAAAAGATTTGAAAAAAGAATTGAAAAAAGAAGTGCTTAAAGTGTGGTTTAAACAATCAATTATAGCCAATCTTAGAAAACACGCTTAAAGAAACAAAAAAAAAGATGATACTATTGGTTAAATATATCATTATTCGGACTCTCTAACCTGTAGTTATAGTGAAACTTCCATCAATCTAATTTTTTAACCTTCATTGATGTATAGTTTCACTAATTTGCATTTTGGGGCTATTTTTCTTCATTTACTATCCTGTTGATTCAATAATTTAATTTTTCTTCTAATAAACCAGAAATAGCCCGAAATTCTCTCGTTCAAAGAGGTTGGTCTACCTCATTAGTTATTTCATTGAATTTACCTCCCTAACGATTTTCAAGCAGTTTTACGATTAAGTATTCGAAAAAACATAAAACCTTTTTGGATTCATCGCTATAAGGAACAAAAGCGAAAGCGTCTTGATCAGCCTCGGTAAATAAGACTCTAATGAATGTTACTTTACCTTCAATTCATTACGGCTAGACCCTAGAGGCAGTTAAGAACGTGACGTCCTGTCGCACTGACTGCACTTGCACGTCCTGTGATTCGGAATAGATGCCGATGCTTATTCATAGTCCAAGAATTTTATAATTGCATGGAGAAAATTGTGCAAATCGTTATTTAATATTTAAAAAAATTAAAAATTCCCGTTTTCCTGTAGATGATGATCTTAAGGTAAAATGAGGATTTATTTTCAATTATTACTTTATTACTTCTTTTAAAAACTTATCTATTAATTCTTTTCTTCTTTCACTTCTTACATCATCGACTTCTTAGTCCTCTTCGTCTTCTTCGTCTTCTTCGTCTTCTTCGTCCTCTTCATCTTCTTCGTCTTCTTCGTCTTCTTCGTCTTCTTCGTCTTCTTCGTCTTCTTCGTCTTCTTC
>JBNJJO010000079.1:0-11932 GCA_051750265.1 Bacillota bacterium
TAGTGATTCACATGAATACTCTATGCAAATCTAGTTAACATAATCAGATGTTATCGGTAATTAAAGAGGTTGGGTACCTAAAAGGTACCCAACCTCTTTTTATTGATATAACTAAGGATTATCGGTAGGTTTAAGTAATTCTATTCCCATTAAACAAAACCAATATCTGATTTGATCCTGTACGTTTCATCACGCGATACCCTTTATCGAAAGCTGTCGCGATACCTTCGTCATTTGGTCTACAATAACCATTCACCTGACATGTTCCATCATCTCGTACAAGGAGTTTTCCTAGTAAACCAACGGCAACCCATTCGGATCTTTTCGACCGTGGAACGTACTCTTTTGTATTATCACAATCAGGGTTCAAGATCGGTTGTGTTTCTGTACGTTCTGGGATGATGATATTTCCTTCCTTATTCTTTTTTTCTGGAATAATAACATCGTGATATTGGATTCTTCCCCATTTGTCTTTCAGGTATTTATTTTTCCATCTCATCTCTCCGATGTCTGCCACAAAGGCAGGATCCGTACTTATCACTCCCAAGATATAATCATCATTTTCATTTGCTTTTCGTATTTTATCGCCTTCTAAAGTAACGAAGTAACCCACGTCAATGGATTTCCCATCCACCGTTTCAAACATCTCAGCATAATCCGCACCACCACCACGCCATCCTCTATCATTAAAGGCTATTCCAGTAGTCAAAATTTTGGCTGCTAGACCTTTGTCTACTGCACTTGTACCGTTTGCTAGAAACCAAGAATAAGCTTCATTAGCATCCCCAAATTTACCCATAATATGGGCACCTGTAAATCCAGCTGTATTGGTATTTTCCCCCTCAGCATGGGAAGCCTCTCCACTAGCGGTGGTAAAAGTTCCTTCCGCATGGGAAGCAATTCCACTGGAGGTGGTACCGAATCCTTCCGCGTGGGAAGCAGTCAAACTAGCAGTAGTAGATAATCCTTCCGTGTGGGAAACAGATCCACTGGCGAGGGTATTGGTTCCTTCCGCATGGGAAGCAGATCCACTGGCGTTTGAAAAAGATCCTTCCGCATGGGAAGCGAATCCAAGGGCACCGTTATTGAATCCTTCCGCATGGGCCGCTAATGCTCCTGTCGTCGAGAATCTTCCTTCCGCATGCGAGGCTTCCCCATTAGCCCTAGTCCCTTGCCCTTCGGCGTGGGAGGCGTTACCAATAGCTTGAGTTTGCAAAAATAGACCGTCTATTGTAATATCTTGACCTTCCGCATGGGAAGCAAATCCACTGGCGATAGTATTGGCTCCTTCCGCATGGGAAGCGAATCCGCTGGCGGTGGTATTGTTTCCTTCTGCTACGGAACATCCATTTGCAGCATCTGTTAAAATACAA
The DNA here is from genome assembly GCA_051750265.1 of Bacillota bacterium. Classification (GTDB taxonomy): domain Bacteria; phylum Bacillota; class Bacilli; order Bacillales; family Bacillaceae; genus Metabacillus. The sequence goes on from JBNJJO010000079.1 coordinate 1,374, forward strand.
CCGTTGTCACAACAAGGTTCTACTGCTAAAATCCCTACTTCCTGTTCTTGATTCTCATCCTTTTGATTTTCATTGGCCTTCATCTCGTTTTGATCCGACATAAAATCCCTTCCTTTTGATATATTTATCCATTTTATATATCTTCTACATAGATAATAGAATCATAGAGTGGATGTATATAAATATGCATTCCGAAATCTATTTGAAAGAGACAAATGTTTTTTTTTTTGGTAATTAATAGATTAGTTAAGTAGATTATTAGAATTCATCCTTGAAAAAGAGGATCTATAGTTATCGTATGTCGTATTCAACATACGGATTGGATACACGGTATGAATGATTGGTTTTCCTATTTATTCCATTTATAGATATCTATTATTAGTTGCAATGACTATGGCAACTAACATTTATTGTGAATAGTATAATACTAATCTCCTGATTAACTTAGTAGTCCTGCTATAAAAAACACACCGGAATTTATCCAGTGTGTTTTTTACTACTCATAATTATGTTTATGTTAACTTAAAACAGCTTCTAACTAATAGATTAATCTTTTCATGTATTGGTTGAGGAAAGTAAGTTGTTTTAAAAGGGGGACCGTCGACAAACCTCGATGTTTCAACCAGTAATTAAAAATGTATGCATTATACATTTTTAGTTAACATAAGGCTAATTATAGGAAATAAAAAAAGACAAAACACGTTTAGATTAAAGTAATTTTCATATTAATTAAAACCGTTTAATACAATAAAGGTGAATAAATGGCTACTTTTATAGTAAAACGGTAGAAACAGGGCGTTATGCAGAAGAATGGAATCATATGTACCATCCACAGATTGGAAAAAGGGGTTCCAACCTTTATACCTCCATCTAGTCTTTTTTAAATATGTCTTTCCAATATTCCATACCTTGAGAAAGTCGAAATCGGGAATAAATGTGAGAAACCATAAATTTATTGTGAAGGAGAAAACAGATGATACCTTACAATAACATGCCTCGCAAGATGTATTCAGGACAAATGATCCCTCACCAAATGCATCGGGTAGAACATCACAAAGATTCAACGCGTATGGAATATGAGGGAGGCATCACAGCAGTATCGAGAACCCCGGGCAGTGTGGATATATTTTGGATAAATAAAAACGGCTCGGTGAAAGGCGCATATTGGCATGAGGGAGGACAATGGGGTCAATTTGAATTAGCTCCAGCAGGTAGCGCTTCTACGGTTGGAGGCATTACAGCAGTGTCAAGAATCCCTAGTAGTGTGGAAGTATGGTGGCTTGGTGATGATAACTCAGTGCAAGGTGCAAAATGGTATGAGGGAGGACAATGGGAGCGTTATCAATTAGCTCCAGCAGAGAGTGCTAGCCCATTTGGAAGTATTACAGCAGTTTCAAGGATCCCAAGTAGTCTTGAAGTATGGTGGACAGGGACTTATAGATCATTAGAAGGTGCATATTGGTATGAAGGAGGACAATGGGGGCGTTATCAATTATCACCCAATGAGACTGTTCATGGTTCTATCACATCTGTATCGAGAAAACCAGGCAGCTTAGCAGTATTTTGGATTGGTGCTGAGGGTATGAAAATATATGGCGCATTTTGGAATGAAGGAGGACAATGGCGTGAATATTTACTTCCAACATTACCAGACCATTATGAAGCTTCCAACAGAGGAGATATCACAGCAGTGTCGAGAATCCCAGGCAGTGTGGAAATATGGTGGATTGGTAAAAACGGTTCGGTGAAAGGCGCATCTTGGTATGAAGGAGCATGGCCTGAATGGGGCCTTCAAGGATGGAATCTATATCAATTATCTCCAGAAAGCAGTGCTGCCACCGATGGAAATATCACAGCTGTATCGAGAATTCCAAGCAGCATGGAAGTATGGTGGGTTGGCTGGTATGGTTCAATTGAAGATGCATATTGGTATGAAGGAGGACAATGGGGGCGTTATCGATTAGCTCCAGAAAGCAGTGCTGGCGCTTTTGAGGGAGATATCACATCTGTATCAAGAAAACCAACCACCATGGAGTTATTTTGGATTTTTGGAAATACAATACAAGGCGCATTTTGGAGTGAAGGAGGAGGATGGTATCGGTTTGCATTAAATAGATGAATTATTAACTAAGAGTTCTCGTGACGTGTCACCATAAAAAGCAAAAAAATTGCTAAAAGGTTGCCATCGAGGCAACCAAAACCTCATTTATAAGGGGATATAGTTTACATAACCTTTTGTTCCTTTAATATCCTTTTTTTAATATTTAAATCAGAGGGGTTTCTTATTTTCTACCGATCAAAATACTAAAATCAACAGGGAAGACATTTTATACCACAATTAGTGGAACCTGGAGGATCGCAAAGCCAAACGCAAGGGCAGCCAGATATAGAAAAATAGGAATATGGGTTTACAGGATAGTATGGGTTTACAGGATAGGACATTGTTGGCCCCCAGGAAGGCTGATCCGGATATCCATGACACCAAAAATCACAATCCTGATAGCTACCTCCTCTTTTTAAACATTGGTCCATACAACGATCTATTTGACGATGAAACAAGTCTATCACTCCTTATCTTACTCTTTATTTTCCGATATTATATTTGAATGTGTACTTTTTAGGTGGTTGTCTATGGATAATTGGGTGATTGTCTACACTTAAGTCATGAAAAATGAATGTAAGATCTTAACTAAAAACTTATATTCAAATAATTCCTTCTTCAACAAAACAATTGCAAACGTTGGTTAGTTTAGAAGTATTAACGGCCGAGTAATGAGCTAATCATTGGAGATACTTACACAGCGTAGGTGGGGTAGGTCTGCATCTGATAATTTTAATAATCTAACGTCCATAGTTCTCCCCTTTTTCCATTCCAAACTATATTTTTTCTCACTTTAAACTAAAAATTATAGCAATCCTTTTAAACAAACTTGCCTCTTAATTGAACAAGATCGCAAAGTATCGACTGAATACTCTATACAAATCTAGTTTACATAAAGTTAGTTATAGGCAATTACAAGAGGTTAGGTACATTTTTAGGTACCCAACCTCTTTTTTGTTGACATAAGGGCCCGTTATAGGAAATCAAACACATATATATATCGTAGATGTTCCTGATAGAAAATAGGCTTATAGAGTAGACAGACAAACAGTCTGATCTGAAATAAGAGAATAGAATAAAGGTGGAATACTTTATTAATTACGGATATCTAATATATCGATTTAAATAGGAAAGGTAATTCAATATCGATCATTTTGACGTAGGAAGTATTTTAGTGAAATAAGGTATAAATGGTGGAATTGATTGTTCTAAATGCTATATTGAAAGGAATGTTAACATGTTTGATTATATCGTGATTGGTGCCGGCACTGCCGGAGGGGTAATTGCCAAAGAATTAACAGATGACAAAAGGACTTCCGTGCTAGTCCTTGAAGCAGGAACGAATATGGTGAACAATAGTCCTTCTCTTGAGACAGCAGCAAATGTAGCTAATGATAACAAGCTTTCGGTTAACACTCTTTCTAAAACAGAGGAAAATATAGGACGTCAGCTTAAATTATCGAATGGTAGAGTAATTGGTGGAAGCTCGCAACATAATTTTATGTATGCAGTACGTGGAAGTCGTAACCTTTATAATGAGTGGGCAAATCTCGTGGGAGATCAATGGAGTTACGAGAATGTTCGTTCTTTATTTAAACAAAATGAAACCTACACAGGAGCTACACAAAGCTCGAACGAACGAGGAACAAAAGGTCCAATTTTTGTGAGACAACAAATCATTCCGAATGATGGACTCACAGAAACTTTAGCTGAAGCTACATCAGATGTATTAGATATTCCAATTGTTGAAGATTATAATACAGGTATAAGAGATTGTACCTTTTTCAAATCACAATTTACTCAAAAAGAAGTTAACGGAATGTTTTTCCGTTCATCTACTACAACAGGATATTTAAATGAAAATATTGTCACCCAGGGAAATGAATTTCACCCAGATGAATTTGGGATTGGTCGGAGAAAATTGGTCATTTCTGCAAAAACAACAGTGAATAAAATTCTTTTTAAACAAAGAAAAGGGGTTAACATTGCTGTTGGCGTTGAATATGTCAGGAACGGGGTTTCACAACGAAGTTTTGCCCGAAAAGGAATCATTGTCTCTGCAGGTAATTTCTCTTCGGTCATTCTACAGCGTTCAGGAATCGGAAGATCGACCGAATTAGCAGCAGCAGGGATATCAACATTAATAGAGAGCCCAAATGTTGGTCACAATTTTCAAACTCATTATTTTGTAGGAATGGGAGTAGAAGTAGAAACAAATCGACTTCTGCAGGTATTGTCTGCTGACCCTGATCAGCCAGTAGTACTAGGTGCCTTTAAAAAGGAAAAAGAACCTGGTGGTCGTCGCCTTCAACTAATAGGGCTTCCACTTCCATTCTTTGTCCCGATTCAAGATGTGTTTATTAATCAATGGCAATTTAATCCCGAAAAGCAAAGCAATATCATGAGTTTTTCCATTTTAGACCTTAACCCCAAAAGCAAAGGTAAGATTACAATTGCACATAGCGATCCGGAAGCTTATCCATCGATTAGTTTTAATCCGTTAAAAAATCCTGATGACTTAAATTATATGGTGGATCAATATATTGAGACTTTCAATATTATGATGAAAGCTCGTGAACTAGATCCGAATGGTATTTATAAGGTTGTATACCCTCCAGAAAATATATTCAATTTAATAAATGAAGAAGAAAAGCGAAACCGACTTGCTGATTTTGTCAAGGCCTCCTACACGAATTTCACTCATTTTGGTGGGCAGTGTAAAATGGGTAAAAATATTGAAGAAGGAGTTGTTGATGGATTCCTGAATGTTTTTGGGACCAAAAACCTTAAAGTCGCTGATCTTTCCATCGCTCCTATTTTACCAGATGGCAACACTTCCACCGCTGCTCAGATGATCGGTTTAAATGCGGTACGATTTATTCGAGAGGATTCTTCCTCATATGTAGTGGATGATAAGGAACTTAAAGATTATGAAGATGATGAACAATAAGAAATAAAAAATGAATACTCCATACAAATCTAGTTAACATAATGCCAATTATCGGCAAAAAAAAGGAAGGGATATTCCCTTCCTCAGATTGTCGACAAAAGGGGTTCGGAATGGTTTCATTTCGAACCCCTTTTGAGATTTTCTATGAATTTCGCTCAAAATTATCGAGAGTGAACCTCTTCGGGTTCACTATGTTAGCCATTTCTGGACCTCGCCATGTCCAATTGGCCATTTTCTTCAAATTCATGGCAGCGAAAGTAAGCATCGCCTGCATCGACAATTTTTTAAGTCCCCTTAAAGTTGTCCAACGCATGCCATGCTTTTCTTTTGCATCTGCGAATACACGTTCAATTGTTTCTTTACGTTTCGCATAAATTGGTTTTACATCTTTGTGATGACGAAGATGGTCAGCTTCCTCCACGTACTCTTGCCAAATATGACGAGTTACCACTTTTTGATGATCTTTACTTGCTGTACATTGCGCTAAAAATGGACAAGTTGCGCAAATGTGCTTCGGTGATTTGTACTCACGATAGCCCTCTTTATTCGTTGTCGAATATTTCAAGACTTCACCCGCTGGGCATAGGTAACAGTCGAAGTGTTCATCGTAAACATATTCATGTTTTCGGAAGAATCCTTCTTTTGTACGCGGTCTTGTGTATGGTAAGGCAGGTGTGATTTCGTTATCAAACAAGTACTTCGTAATCGCAGGTGTTTTATAAGCTGCATCTGCGGCAACAGCTTTAGGCTTTCCAACTTCCTCAACTACTTGCTCAACTACAAGTACACTTACTCCGTTCCCAATCTGACCTGCAAGAATTACTGAAATTTCAAGGGAAAATTCGCTTAGTAAAAGGTGCTTATCAAGAAAAAGAAGGTACGCATATCCCACGATCTGTAGAACTAGATAAGCGTTACGTAGAATTTGTTATGGCTTGTGTGGCAAGAAACCATCCTCTGTCGATAGCAACACATGATGAAAAGCTAGTCACAGCACTCAAAGAAAAAGGACTGATTGCCAATCCATATACTGAAGTAGAAATGCTAGATGGCGTTCGTCCAGACTTACTAAAATCATTGAGAGATGAGAATTTCCAGACGAAGGTGTACGTCACATATGGAACGGAATGGTACTTGTATCTTGCACATCGCATTGCAGAGCATCCACCAAATCTGTATACGTTTGTGTCTGATATGATTGAGTCAAAAAACTTACAGACCTCCCTTTATGAATAAAGAGGAGTATGGATGTTTTAAAGGCAGAATGATTGTGCTCTGCCTTTTTTTATTTCCCAGTTTCCGTCAAATAAGCAATTCCATGTTCGAGATGATAACTAAAAAAGACACAATTCCTTGTACTAGAATTGCGCACTATTCTGGAATTACTTAGGTCTTAGAAACGGGTTCAAAAGTCTCCAAAAGATTAATTATTGTTAAGTCCTAATTGCTTGATAATCCATTGCGTACGCTCTTGATAGGCAGAATCACAATTCGTAAAAAGATGGTCAGTTTTGTACCAAGAAATTTCCTTTGGTGAACTTGCAACACAATAAAATGTATCTGCTTGATGTTTTGGTACAAATTCGTCATCATGAACAAACTGAAATAACAGTAATGCAGGTGAAGCTTTATTTATATAATGAATTGCATCCAATGGTTCCAATTCAGAAATAAATTTATCAAATTGCTCTCTTAAGAGCTTGGCACGAATCAATGTCGCTAATGTATGCTCACTCGTTTTATGCCACTCAGACACACTAGAGAATCCAGCCATTAAAACGTATGATTTAATACGTTCTTCGACACCAGCAAGAACTCCCCCCCAAGTAGCACCCAAACTATGGCCAATATAGGCAAGACGATTTATATCAATATTTTGGAAACTACAAAGAAGGTCAACTCCCCTTTGTATGTCAACCACTGTCTGAGTATATTGTCTAATATTAGTTATTGTCTCTATCATAAGATTTAATAGCTGTTCCTCAGATAAATCTTTTGGAGAACGACTTCGCATGGCAGGTGCAGTGATTAAAAGAGAAACTATACCTTTTAAAGCTAAGGCTTCAGCTTCAGACAAAAATGTTGTTCGATTGCCTTGACCTGGATGCATAAAAACAACTGCTGGGAAAGGTCCGTCTGTATCTGGAACGACAAGATATGCGGGTACTTTACCGCTATATGGACTTAAATAAGACACATCTCTAACCGTATAACCATCCTTTTCAATACACGAAGATTCCTCGAAATCTAAAGACAAAGAACGCTCATAATCAATCAACTAATACCACTCTCCTCGGACAATTAAGTCTAAGTTTTTTTATCTTCATTACCACAATTTACCTTTTTATTTGTGGAATATTAATAATACTTTTTTAACTTTACTGCCCGTTCATTAAGCCTTATTCCATTAAATGGCCCTTAACATAAAGAAAGAGCACAATTCTTTTCTGCAGAATTGCGCCCTTTAGTGGAGTAACATACTAGAGTTTTACAACATCGACAAGAAATTAAAAAGAAAAATCCTGTATTAATTTAAACAGGATTTTAATCAAACTTTATTACAAATTATCAATCTTTATTCTAAGTTTACAGATACAAGTTTCATATACAATTAGTACGAAAATATTCATGCTACCTGATGGCAACACAATAACACAAATAATTTTTATTTATCTTGACCTTAAAAGGACATGATAATTTCAACAATGCTTTATTTAACTACTTGATTTAATACTTTCAATTATCTCTTTCTTATCTATTTGTCTATTTTCACATTTTGACTTTTTCAAAGATCTTTGCAACTGATAAATTTTCATCATACCCATTAATCCAACCAATAGGGCTCCCAATACGACTGAGCTAATAATGACGAGGATCAATGGCCATTCAGCTTTTCCAAATAAATAATTAACAGTTACAGGCTCAACATTGATAACTGAAAAAATCGCAATAATTAAGACGACAATTAGTGCTAATAATAAGTTCCATTGACTTTTCATAAGCCACCACCTCATTAATAAGTTTTTAAAGTAAATAATGGTAAAAACATTTCTATTATATACGTAGTTAAAACTATAGACAATCCAAAACTTAGCGTTGTAAACCTGTATTTTCCTGAACCTTCCCCATCCCCTGTATACATAGAAGTATGTCTAGGATACTAGGACACTGTCCTAAACAAAAATTCGGAAAAGAGAGGAAAAAACGAAAAGACAAGAGGTAAGTAGTGGACTCGTTCACATAAAAAAGGATGTTAAATGAACAAGGGGTACGGCAAGAATTCCTTCTTTTTTGAGCCACTCAAATAGTGTTAAATGCAATAAAGTTGTTTACTTTCAACAGCGTTAAGCCGCATTCTCTCGTTGGAAAATGCGGCTGTTTCAAAAAAAAGTTGTTTACTTATGACATAAACGCGACAATCAGACATAAATTTTATGACAAAAAAGTTCTTTACTAAATTCATTCCTCAACAATAGCGCCATATAATTGAACAAGATAAATTGTCTATTAAATATTTTTTATTGGTTCTTCTCGCCATAAACGTTCCATATTTACTTCATTGTTTGTATAACTTAATAGAAACACATCAGGATTACTAAGATTCTTCCAACAATCAAAATCAAAGCTGTTATCATAATTCTTTAGCAGTAGAGACATTAAATTTCCGTGAGTAACGATTATTGTGTTTTCATTCTCACTTTTAAAAACTTCATCTACAACGTTTACTATTCGGTTCATAGCTTCTTTACTCGACTCTCCTCCTTCAAATTTTAACTTCAAATCATCAAATGTTGCTTTAAGTTTTTCAAGCCAGTCAGGTAAATCCGTTGTACTAAGTGTGCGTTCTGATAAACGTTCATCTATCTCTATTTTTATGTTTGTTTCCTCACTTAATGGTTCTACTGACTGAATTGCACGTAAAAAAGGACTTGATATGATTCGGTCAATTTTAGTATTGGAGAAAAATTCAGATAAATATTTCGCTTGTTTAAATCCTTTTTCTGTTAGTTGTGACTCCGAAGGTTGCCCCTGTGCCTCACAATGTCTCACAATATAAATCTTTTTTTTCATACAAAGTTCCCCCCAATTATGTATTACAAATTTAATTCTATTATTGTATCTTATTTTCCTACTTCAACTGGCCCAATACAAAAAGACGCCTTATTATTCAAGAAAGGCGCCCGGTTACGGAAGATTAGCATTAGTCTTTATTATCAACCTATTTACTTGGATAGCGTTCGTGACGTAATTTAGCAATTAAATGAAGGTTTTCGTATCCAGTGAGTACTCCGTCAACCGTAGTATTCTGGGAACTAAAGCTAAATAACTTTTGTGCCACTACCGGATTGTTAGCAACATCTATGTCTTGGATTGTCACTTTCCCACCATCACTATTTAATAACCCGGTTACAATTCTTAATAAAGTACTTTTCCCCGTTCCATTCGCTCCTAATAAGGCGTATATGGAACCTGTTTTCACAGTGATATTTACATTTTTTAAAACCTCATTCTCTTTAAAACTCTTTTTCACATTTTTGATGTTAAGGACTGTTGAATTCATGGCTCTCTCCCCTCTACTCAATAGAATCCCTTAATTTTTTTCTCATTTTATCCATCCATGTTTCTTCTGGAAATTCTGCTAGTAATGAGTCGGCAAATTGGGCAATATCATCTCCGACTACATCTCGTACACTTAAACCATCACTTGCACTATTTTCGAACATCTCTAAAATATTTTTTAAAAGCTCCAGCATTCCTGATCCTTTAGCATAATTCCACATGTAATTTTCAATTGCTTTCATTGCCTTTCTGTATTCTTCTGGTAATTTATTCACCCTTTTTTTATAGGTACGATATTCCCGTTTTTCTTGAATCATCTTTTTAATCATTTCTTTGCTCCTTTATCTCATTCATTTTTCCTTCCAAAAATGTCCATCTACTCCAAAATTTTTCCAATTCTTGTTCACCTTTAATATTTAGAGTATAGAATTTTCTCGCTGGTCCGAGCTCTGACTTTTTCTTCTCAATCTCGACGAGCCCTTTTTTCTCGATTCGAACAAGAATGGTATAGACCGTTCCTTCTACAATATCATCAAAGCCTAAATCGTTTAGGTACTTAGTTATTTCATAGCCGTAGGTTTCTCCAGCATGGATCTTTTGAAGCACCACCCCTTCGAGAACACCTTTAAGCATTTCAGTTAAATCCTTCATATATCCTCCTAATAATCTACTTAGTAATACCGAGTACTACTATATAGTATTACAAAGTAGTTATTGTGTCAAACCCATTTTTATTTTTATTTACTTCTTTACATTTATGTAAAAAAACAGAATAGCCTTCCTTCTGTGAAAGAGTAGGGAAAAACAAGTAAAAGATACCTATAAACTCTTGATTCTATTAAGTGTGTAAAACACTCTGATCGGAATGGAACAGATTGATAAAAAGCAATTTGACTCCTTGGTAGAAAAGACGATGAAGAACTATTGAAATAAAAAAGACCGTAATGG
>JBNJJO010000080.1:0-10984 GCA_051750265.1 Bacillota bacterium
AGTGGCAGAATAGTTAAAGAAGAATTTTATTGTAAGTTAAAGAAGATAAAATGTTTGAAGGTGAGGAATTATATGAGCACAATCAAAAGCATAAACCCAATAAACTAAAAATGATTTTACGAGGATTAATAGTAATGATTGGGGGATTGATAGCCGCATATGGACTAGAAACCGTATTAATCCCAAACAATGTATCTGATGGGGGGGTGACGGGACTTAGTATCATTGGTTCACAACTACTTGGATTACCATCAGGAGTTCTAATTGCCGTTATAAACCTCCCTTTTATCTGGTTAGGTTATCAACAAGTTGGTAAAGGTTGCGCGATTTATTCCATTATCGGAATAGCTTCACTAGCTGTTGGTACAAGCCTCATGCACCATACCCCAGCAATTATTGAAGGGGATACATTATTAGTTACTGTTGTTGGTGGTATTATCCTCGGTGTTGGGATGGGGTTAGGATTGCGGAATGGCGGAGCATTAGATGGAATTGATATGCTAGCCGTACTACTTTCTCGAAAATTACCGTTTGGGACAAGTGATTTCATCCTTTTCTTAAACATGTTTGTATTTTTTTTCAGTTCAACCGTATTCGGTCTACAAGGAGCTATTCTTTCTGCAATCGCTTACTTTATTGCTTCTAAAGTGATTCATATAGTGGAAGTTGGTTTAAGTGGCTCTAAAACTTTTAAAATTATCACAACACAACCTGAATTAATGGTCGAGAACATTCGTGATCGTTTAGGTCGCAGTGCAACGTACAAAGAAGCTTATGGCAGTTATTCCAATAAAAAATTTAAGGAAATCACATGTGTAATTAACCGTTTAGAAGAAAACAAAATCAAAGAAATTATTAATGAGATTGATGAAACTGCTTTTGTTACAGTATATGACGTAGTAGAAGTTAAGGGTGGTAATTTCAGAAAACATTATATTCATTAGATAGAAACTAGTAAATTTATAATAAGGTTCCATAAAAGATCACCTTTTAGTTTTGCTAAAAGGTGATTTATTCATGGGGTAACACTATAGAAATGAATACTGATTAGAGGACGAAGTCGTTATTCTTTAGATACTATGTAGCTACTTCAGTAAGCTTGCTTTTTACCATTAGAAACCTTTTTCTCTCAATAAAAAGATAAACTAGTGCTTGTCAATAAAAGGTATATCCATTCGCCATAATCACTTATGTTGAAAACCATTAAAGTATCTTGATTTTTTTACTGAGCAGAATAAAAAGCAAAAGCTAGATCAAGAAGTCTCAAAAAGAATAAAAGTCTTATCAAAAGCTGTAGCACCACTAGATTCTATTAAGTGAAAAAATCTTAATTGACGAGTCGGAGTTGTGATGCTACAATTCAATTATTCAATTGAATTGTTTAATTTGAACCACATAAGTTTTTTCAAGATGATCAGTAATCCTGTCAAATCATGAATTGGAAATAAATTTTTAAATCAAATCTATCTATTAGTAGATAGATAAATAGTTAATATATTTACCTGTTATAAATGAATTATGATTTAGTAACTAACCACTGTAAATAATATGCTTCTAGGTGAAGGAATTTCCAATTTGTGATTGGTGGAACAACTGAACTAAATAAAAAAATGGAGATGAATGATAATGAGATTTGAAAATAAAACTGTAATCGTAACTGGTGGAGGTACTGGGATTGGGAAATCAACTGCAAAAAGATTTTTTGAAGAAGGAGCAAATGTAATTATTAATGGACGTAGAGAAAATGTGTTAAAGGAAACTGCTTTAGAATTTGATCCAACTGGCAAAAAAGTTTTATATGTAGTCGGTGACATCAGTAAAAAAGAAACTTCTGAGAATTTGGTTAAAAAAGCAGTAGAAGTGTTTGGTGGTGTAGATATATTAGTTAATAATACAGGGAAATTTAATCCAACACCATTCCTTGACCATACAGAGGACGATTTGCAATCCTATTTAGATACAATCGTTAAAGGAACATTCTATCCTTCTCAAGCAGTTATTCCAGAAATGAAAAAACGTGGAGGAGGAGCAATTGTAAATACTGGTTCAATGTGGGCAATTCAAGCAGTGGAGTCAACTCCTTCGGCAGCTTATTCAGCTGCAATGGCAGGAAGACATGCTTTAACAAGAAATTAAGCCGTAGAATTCGCTGGTGATCATATTCGAGTAAATGCAGTAGCACCTGCAGTTGTTGAAACACCAATTTTCAATACTTTTATGTCAGAAGAAGAAGTGGCAGAAATATTACCAACTTTTATTGAGTTTCACCCCATTGGACGCAATGGTACTCCAGAGGATGTAGCAAATGCAATTTTATTCCTTGCGGATGATTCATCATCATGGATTACAGGCATTATTATGCCACTTGATGGTGGAGTTACAGCTCGATTAAGATAAAAATAAAAAATAGGAAATAGATTAAACACATCTTTTCTAAGGAGGAGAATAAGTTGAATCAATACTTATTACAGGGGAGGTTTTTTAAATTATTTATTTGGTCACTTCATTATTAATTCTTGTATTATTTATGTCATATAAGCGATATTGTCCAGTAAAAGGAATTCATTGTGTTGAAAAAAATAAATTAAAAGATCCTACAATCATTGTATTAGATATACGGAATTACAATGAAATCTCAAATTCCGATGTCTATACATTGAATATTCCTTTTGCATACTTAAAGCGCTTTTATATAGAAATCCCCCTGGGTAAAATACATGTTATAGCTGAAGAAAAATTAGAATTGAACTTAGGATTGCGTTTTTTGATAAAAAAAGGGTTTACAATTAATAGTTATGAATTAACAAAATGTCCATGCACTAATAACCAAAAGAAAAGGGTGTTGGATTATTGAGTATGTTTAACATGTTAAAATCGTTTAAAAAGAATTGCAGGACAAATGAAAGGTCGTATTAAACATGATAGAGCAAGGGGGAAATTTTAGATAGATTGTGACTCAATTGTCAGCTGCCTTCAGTGCTTTAAATCGAGAAATAGGTGTAATAGTTAGCACTAACCTTGAACAATGTGTTAGAGAAAGTGTTAAGCAGGATGGAAAAACAGAGAATTTAGTAAAAGAAGCCATTGATTTATTAGTTAAGAGTAGATAAAAAACACCTATCCTTAAGAATATTAGAGGTAACTAATTTGATTATTTTTATACCACTACAGGTCTAAGTATTTCTTTGGAATTAAAATAGTAAAGGTAAATCATGCAGTTGAAGTCTAAACAATCAATAAAGGAGCAAGAAAATGAAAAAATTAGAAGAATTAACTTCGATGAATATGATAGAAGATTTCTTGAAAAATCATGAATTAAGTTTTTTATACGTGTCAAGAGAAGATTGTGGTGTATGTCATGCTGTTTTACCAAGGCTAAGAGAATTACTGGACAAGTTTCCACTTATCCACCTTGGACATATAAACGCCTATGAGGTAGAGGAAATAGCAGCTAAATTCTCTATTTTTACTGTACCTGCACTACTTTTATTTATAGATGGAAAAGAAGTATTAAGAGAGGCTCGGTTTGTTCACTTTGATGAATTAGAGAAACGAATAGAGAAAATTTATGAAATGTATAATCAGCAATAGAAATAACGTGGTTACTTTACGAGAAAATTGATACTGAAAATCAGCTCAAACTATAATTGCTATGCTAGAAGGTGGAATTTTATTATTGAAGAGCAAAAGGATATGAAAGGGATTCTGAATGTGTTGATGTAATTCGTCAACAATATAACTTATCTTAAATGGCCGAGTAGCAGAACGAATTAATTTGTATGATCACCCCCCTGTACCTATCAGTTGGTACAGGGGGGTTAGATAGTATGTTATCTCTTAATTCAACTTTAAATGTTTCTTAATTAGGAAGGTAAATTTCTCTTTAAAAGTATATATTCTTTGGATAGAGACAAAGTGGTTATTTTTACTTGACTTATAAGAACATGAATACTATAATTCTATTAATCAATTGAATAGTTAATAAATTTAACTTGATTTGAGGGGGGAATGAAATGAAGTGGAAAGAAATAACAACATTAGAAGAGTGGGATGATATTTTAGAGAAGTCTACAAAACGTGGACATGTCATTCTAAAGCATAGTACTACCTGTCCCGTGAGCTCTAATGCACTTAAAGAATACGAGCATTATTTAGAAGGTTCACCAAATAATAATGTAGACTACATTATTGTTAAAGTAATCGAGTCACGCGCGGTTTCTAATAAAATTGCGGAGGATTTGAGCGTCAAGCATGAATCTCCACAAATTATTTTTGTGAAGGATAAATCTAAATATTGGACTGCATCACATTGGTCAGTTACGACTGAACATATGACAGCAGTATTGAACTAATTGAAAAGTAGAAATAAGTTTTCTACTTTTCATAATTAACCTTGTATCTAATCATAATAATTTAGAAACAGTAACATCAATGGTTCTATGCATTGTAAATGTGATATTGTTAGTTAAATTGTTAGAAGTTATTGCTAACCTGCAAAAGAAAAACAGCCTCTATAATCACCCCTTTAATTCACATATGTTTTCTCTTGCAGATTGAGTAGGAGCTAATGATATCATTATCATGTTATTTTTACTTCAGCTATAGTATCATCAACAATGTAATTAATTGAATAATAAAGGATGATTAGTATGGACGAACTCATTTCTTCTGCAAAAGATTATAAAGATGAATTGTATAAACAACTGGCAAGAGTTGGAAAGTGTTTATCTAGTGACAAACGACTTGAGATATTAAATTTACTATCTCATGGTCCAAAAACAGTTGAAAAGTTGGCACAGGATACAGGTATGAATGTGGCAAATGTTTCTCGTCATCTTCAAGTTCTCAATGACTCAAGATTAGTTAAGTTTACTAAAAAAGGAACATATGCTATTTATTCATTAGCTGATTCATCTGTTACTGATTTTTTATACTCGTTATGGCGCATCGGTGAAAATCAACTTTCAGATATAGATCGAATTAAAAAAGATTTCTTAGGTCACATGGAAGGTTTATACACGCTTACGATGGATGAAGTGTACCAAAAGCTAAAGGGAGGAAAGGTTGTCCTCATAGACTTGCGTCCGAAAGAAGAATATGAAGCTGGTCATATAGAAGGCGCGGTCTCTGTTCCTATGGAAAAGTTGGATTTATACCTCCAGGAATTACCGAGAGATAAGGAAATTGTAGCTTATTGTAGAGGAAAGGTTTGTGCTTATTCAGCTATAGCTGCGCAAAAAATGAAAAATGAAGGGTTTATAGCTTACCCTATGGAAGAAAGTATTTATGAATGGCAGAAATATTTGGAACTAAAACACTAATATATATTTTATTCCTATAGTTCATGAACTTCTGTATGCTTTTAATTTGTATTGTATAATTTTATAAGACCAAAGTGCAAATTGAATTCACATCTTAAGTAATGGCGAGACCCGATATATTATTAAACCAAGGCATTATTTTATAGCGAAACAAATATTACTTTATAATGTCAGTAAGAATGGAAAAAGTGAGTAGACAATACTTTTCTTATTGTTCATATTCGAAAAGACCAATTTTATAATATGTTCTTTCATCATCGATGTGATTCAAAAAATGTGCCACCTTTCTTACTGACATATATTTTTAATAATAAATTTTTAGAAGTTATATTAAAACTCCTCTATACCGACCGGTAGGTATATGGTTTTACTCAGTTAAGATAAAAAAGTAAAAAAAGCAGATGTTAAAATTGAAGTTCAAGGAAAGTTTTTACAAAATAAACCATCTAATCATTTATATAGTTTATTTTATAAGATATAAAGGGTAGCTTACAGCTACCTTTTTTCTGTAATAAATAAAGTTCGTCAACTAAGAAACGATATGGGTTCTCCAGTAAATTTAGTGAAGTTAAACTTATTATCCTACGTATAAGCCGGACAGTAGAGAAAAATCAGACTGGTTTAAGGTAGACCCTTCAGCTGAAATAGTAATAAGAGATGGCTGAATAGATTTTACCAGAGGAATTAGAGAAAGATGTTCAGATGCAGTTCAAATTACGGACGGTTGGCACCTTTCTCATAACTTAAGCCCAAAAGGTCAGCTGCATATAAAGAGAATGTTTTCCCATTAAATCTGTTTTTCATACAGGATAAAAACCAGAGAATAAGGTGAATTCTGCGCCAATCACACATAATCCCACATAAGGTAAGTAAAAAGAAAATGATACTTTCCCTTTGACTACAGAAATATTTAATAGCAAAATTCAATTATTCAATTGAATTATAATTTTTGGAGATATTTTTTTATAACTAGCAATCAACCTTGAAGTTTCTAACTTACCAATACCGTGCTGAAAAATAGGAGGAATATTGATGAAGATTGAAGTTTGGTCGAATATAGAAATCCCATTTTGTTACATAGGGAAAGCTTATTTAGAAGAGGCTCATACAAAAAGGAATAACTCTTTCATAAGTACATTTAGACAGCGTACTCACGGTCGGAAAGAGGAAAGAATATGAACAATCCTGTAGTCATTGTTGGTGCTGGTTTAAGTGGCCTTCGTGCTGCGTCTCTATTTACTGCACAGGGCATCGAATGTAAGATTCTAGAAGCTAGAGATAGAATTGGGGGTAGGGTCTTGAGTACTCCTGATCCAAACAGACCTGACCTAGGCAAATTTGACCTCGGGCCGACATGGTTTTGGCCGCAGTACGAGAGCACTATTACCAATATCGTCAAAGAACTGAATTTAGGAACTTTCGTCCAGTACAATAAAGGGGAAATGCTTTCAGAACGATTTCAAAACGAACCACCAGAGCGTTATGTATTGCCAGAAAACTCTGGTGCAAGGTCGATTCGGTTCATAGGAGGGGTGCAGTCCCTTATTGATGCTGTAGCAGGTACTCTGCCGCCAGGGATAGTCGAGTTAGAAACGCGAGTTACGGCAATTCGATTAGATAAAGCTGGTGCTATCACGCTTGAAGCAGACCTTGCTGATGGAAAAAGAAAAAAAGTTTCTGCAAGTGCTATTATCTTAGCGTTGCCGCCTCGAATTGTGGCGCGTCATATTGAATTCTCTCCTGCTCTCCCTCCGGATCTTATTACTGACCTTGCAAACAAACCTACGTGGATGGCAGGACAGGCCAAGGCAGTTGCAATCTATGATCGTCCCTTTTGGAGGGAATCAGGACTTTCTGGCTTCGTATCGAGTTGGGTTGGACCCTTGCAAGAAATCCATGATGCTTCTCCTGATACAGGCTCTGGGGCATTATTTGGTTTCTTTGGAATGCCAGCGAAGAAGCGCCAGGAACTCGGTGAGGATAAAGTTTTAAAATTGGTCATTGACCAATTGGTTAGACTCTTTGGACCCTCCGCCAAAAACGTACGTTCTATCCTTTACAAGGATTGGTCCAGAGATTGCGAAACGGCTGTTGAGGAAGACTTCGATCCACTTAGAAATTACCCAAGCTATGGTCAACCACCAAAAGTAGGGGTATGGGAAAAGAAAATTATTTTTGCTGGTACAGAGACTAATTCACCATATGGTGGACATCTTGAAGGTGCACTTCAGTCAGCTGAACAGGCAGTTTTTGAAATCACTAATTTAAATAACAGGCCTTTATGACACGCTCTTTTCAATACAATAACATCCTATAATATATTTAAATATTGATCAGTATCGTATGTGAAAGCTAACGGAGTTTGAAAAGGTTGGAGAGGAGAAAAGATTTCAAGCTCGACCTGGCGATCTTGTAGCCATTCAGGGAATTGGTGGACTTGGGCACCTAGCCGTCCAGTTTGCAAAGAAAGCAGGATTTCGTACTGTTGCCATTTCACGTGGTAACGATAAAGAAAAACTGGTACGTCAACTTGGAGCACATTACTACATTGATTCAGAAAAAGAAGATCCAGCTCAGGCATTACAGGCATTAGGTGGAGCCAAAGTGATCCTTGCTACTGCGCCGAACGCCAAAGCTATTTCTTCTCTGATCAATGGACTTGGTTCAGACAGCGAACTAATTATTGTAGCTGGTTCTGGTGAGCAATTGGAATTGTCAGCAATGGACTTTTTAAAAGGACCCAATACGGTTAGAGGTTCATTTACTGGACAAGCAAAAGAAATCCAAGAAGCCGTTAACTTCAGTATTCTCACTGATGTACGACCAATGATTGAAACTTTTCCTCTAGAACGTGCTAACGAAGCATACGATAAAATGATGGCAGCATCGACAAGATTCCGTGCTGTTTTGAATATTTCTGAGTGAATTTTTAAATTAAACTTCATTAATAAAGGCCCTAACTTAAAGTGGTTCTTAAAGAACCATTTTTTGTCTTCATTCTATGGTAATAATTCTTAAAGTAACTAACAGCATAAGACAGCCTTGTTGTTTTTTTATTTGATTGGGTTATATCACGTCAATATGGATATTTTTCTTCTAATAAAAATTACTTTTATTAGGGTTGACGAAAAGTATTTTCAATTGTATAATTCAATTAATCAATTGAATAGTTGAGGTAAATTAATTGTATCTCATTAACATGAGTAAAAAAATAGAGGAGGTTATTTCTATGGGAACAATATCACTGACAAAAGAGACATTTCAAAACCACGTTCAATCAGGTGTGACATTGGTTGATTTCTGGGCTCCTTGGTGCGGGCCTTGTCGAGTTCAACTTCCAATTGTAGAAGAGTTAGCTGATGAAATGGAAGGACAAGCGACAATTGCCAAAGTTAACGTGGACAATGATCCTGAATTAGCTATGCAATTCGGCATAATGAGTATTCCGGCATTGCTTCTGTTTAAAGATGGCAAGGTGGTAGATACAATGGTAGGTATAAACCAAAAGCATGTATTAAAAGATAAAATCCTAGAACTGACTGGCAATTAAAGCAGCGATTATGGAAACTCAGCAATACTTATTGAGAAGTTTTGTAGATATTATGAAATTTTTTATATGTTGTAGAGGAGGCATAAAATGGCTATTATTCATGTAGCAAGTAATAAGCTAGAGAAGTATATAAACACAGATAAAGTAGTATTATTAAATTTCTCAGCCACTTGGTGTGGTCCTTGTATTCGTTATGGAGAAATTTTAAAACAATTAGACGAGGAATTAGGAGATAGCGTACAGATTGTAAAAGTCGATATTGATAAATATCCAAAGCTTGCTAAAGGTTTTAACGTAATAGGAATTCCTAACTCTCGTTTCTACTTTAATAATCAATTTGAACAACCTTTTTTTGGAGGCAGCTTAAAAAAATTAAAAGAAGAGGTACTACGTATTAAAGCAAAGTAATGCGTATACCAAACCTAAATGAGAGGAAAGCAGATGATAATAAAGGAGGAGATTAATGTGAAAAACCAAGAGACGTATGATGTTATTATTGTTGGGGCAGGTCCTGCTGGTATGACCGCAGCCGTTTATACTTCACGTGCTAATCTGAACACATTGCTTATCGAACGTGGAATACCTGGTGGACAAATGGCAAATACACAGGATGTAGAAAATTATCCTGGCTTTGATCATGTTTTAGGTCCAGATCTCTCTAATAAAATGTTTGAGCACGCCAAAAAGTTTGGTGCTGTATATGAATACGGAGATATAAAAGAAATTGTAGATGAAGGTCGTCTAAAAAAAGTAGTAACTACAAACAAAGAGTTCTATGCCAAATCTGTTATTATCGCTTCTGGGGCAGACCATAAAAAGCTTGGAGTTCCAGGGGAGAATGAGCTTGGTGGTCTAGGAGTTTCTTATTGTGCTGTATGTGATGGAGCGTTCTTTAAAGCACGTGAACTTGTTGTTGTAGGTGGAGGAGACTCAGCTGTTGAAGAAGCTGTGTATCTTACACGTTTCGCTTCAAAAGTCACCATTATCCATCGTCGAGATCAATTGCGTGCACAAAAAATACTCCAAGAAAGAGCATTTAGCAATGAAAAGATTGAATTCATTTGGAATAAAGAAGTTACAAGTATAAATGAAGGAAATGGAAAAGTGAATACAGTAACGTTAAAAGATACAAAAACAGGTGAACAATCTCAATTCCCTGCAGATGGTGTATTTATTTACGTGGGTACACTTCCGTTAAATGGTGCATTCAAAAACCTAGATATAACCAATGATGAAGGTTATGTAGTGACGGATGAAGCAATGGCTACAAAAATTCCTGGTATTTATGCAGCTGGAGATATACGTGATAAGACCCTACGCCAAATTGTAACAGCTACGGGTGATGGATCAATAGCAGCTCAAAGCGTACAACACTATATTGAAAACCTTGAGAGTTGACAATTACCCTTTGCGCTATAAATGGTGAGTTATTAAAGTTGTGTATAGTATGGGTTTGTACCAAATAATGTTGTTTCGGTTTAGTTAACGATTATAATCAAGTATGCTAATGCATGGTTTGTACCAAACGGTAGGTACAATTTGTTGTGCTAACTGCTTTTCATAACCACTAAAATAAGATCTTGAAATCTCATGGCTAATATAAAGTGAAAAATAATTATTTGAAGGAGTGTTTAACTTGGCTAATATTCAGACGAAGGCAAACGTTGTTTGGCATAATGGAGTAAAAGGGAACGGAGTGCTTAAAACAGAATTTCTTGATGCTAAGGTTGCTATACCAACAGTATTAGGTGGTAGTGGAAATGGAGCATTCCCAAAAGAAGTTCTTGTAGCTTCTGTAACAACTTGTTATACATCTGTACTTGTATCTATGATTGAATCAAGAGGGCTCCCTGTATTAGAAATCAGTGTGGATTCTGAAGCATCGATATCTGATGATGAATTTAAAATTATCCACCACCCTCATATGGTTTTATCAGAGAATGCAACAGATAAACAAGTTCAATCAGCAGAACGATTATTTGTGGCAGCTGATAGAGGGTGTGTTGTAGGAAACTTATTAAAAAAAGCAGGCGTAAAGATCGAAGTTCAAGGGAAAATCTCTACAACATGATCCTAAAGGGTAGCATTAAGCTACCCTTTAGATAGAATTTAG
>JBNJJO010000081.1:0-10798 GCA_051750265.1 Bacillota bacterium
AATCTCTGACGTTTATATTGACCAGTATCAAAAATTGCCGACTAGAGTAATTATCCACCGACTTACGGAAGAACAAACTCGAAAACGGTGGAAAAATCAAGAGCTAAAGGAGAAAAAGAAAGGTATTGTCATGAAAGAAAGGAGTAAACGTTTGAGTGCTATGAATGTATACATAACCAATGCGCTACCCGAAGATATTCCAACGGGACACGTTCACGATCTTTATTCTTTACGCTGGCAAATCGAATTACTCTTTAAAACATGGAAATCCTTCTTTGAAATAGATCATTGTAAAGAGATCAAAAAAGAGCGATTAGAATGTCATCTTTATGGTCAACTGATTGGCATTAGCGCAATAATTTTTGGGATAGGTGAAGCAATCTAAAAACGTTTGGTAAGAGAATTTTCTTTCTTGAATATGACTTTGAAAATGGAGATTTTATCTATACAACTATGCCAGTGGATTTACCTGCTGGAAGACTTGATATTACATATATAAAAACAAATGATTTTGTGGGTATTTTTGAAGCTTTAGGAGAGAATGAAAGGAAATTCTCTGCTAGACTCGTACGTCAGATGAAGTCCCATCTATATAAATTATTACTTGATGATGATCCTAAAGAGCAAATATATGTGGCAACCGATTTAGATAGTAAAGACGATTTAGATAAGGTACAGTTTGTATATGGTGCTGGAGTTATTGAAAAGCTTTCAGATATTGGGTATGATGTTGAATCTAATGATAACTTGATAAAAGATATAGTAGATATAGGTGAGAGAAAATATAATTATAAAGAAATTGTACAAAGAACATTATTGACTCCAAACAAATATCATTTACCTGTTCACTGTTTTATTAAAAGAAGTGGCTTAGAAATGTCTCTCATTAATTCTAAGGTTAGAGATAGAAAAGTTTTATCACATCGAAGTATATTGAATGGTTCTAAATTGTCAGAAGAACATATTAATCGCAAATATAATTCGTTAACTGAGCTAATTGTTGAGGAACCAAGAAAAAAAATTGAGTATGCACTTTACTTATATCCAGACAAGATTGATATAGATGAATTAAAAGAGCTTATTGTTTCAAATATAGATTTATTAGAGAATGGGAAGTCTACCCAAAAAACACAGATAAGGAAACTTATAAAGTATTACGATTGGCTGAAATTTGGGCGCAATTAAAAAAGCGAAAGTGAAATAAGGTTTGGGTACTGTTGATTTAAAATAAAGTCTGATAATTTGTAAAAAAGTTCGATAATTTATAAAAAAGATTGATAATTTATAATAAAGTTTGATTAAAACTCCTGTATCAATGCAGGAATTTTTTATTCCGCAATCGGGCCATATTCTTGAATAAAGTGATTCCACAAATCACGGAATTAAAGAGCAGTAAAGGTTAATAAAGGGATCTTTATTGAAAATGTAGAATTTATAAAATGGATCAGGTCGCTAAATTAGTTGGGCTAATGGTAGGGGGAAATAGGAAATTAATGGTGATTAATAAGAGGTTTAATTGTATCTGAAGGGGTGGAAAATTGATAAATGGAATAATTATTGAAGGATTGTCAACGGCAGGTAAAACATCCCTTTTGTCTGCATTAAAGAAAGTACATAGTCAAACTCCAAATGTTCAGAGAACAATCATTTCAATAAGCGAGCACTATTCGCAAATTCTTCATCAAGACCATGATCAAACAGTCTAGAGACGAAGTATATAAAATTGCTGTTTGTTATGTAGAGGATGCTGTAGATAGAGAAATTTATGAAACCTATATTATTAACAATCTTCATGCAAAGTACAATGTAGACAAAGTTTTCTTTAAATGAAAATAAATATGTGATAATTTTATAAAAGTACTTTTGTTAGCTCATGTTTCTTACTTTGTGTATGTGAAAGACTGCATATACACATAGGAGGCAAGGGCTTTTTTTTATGGGTTCAAAATCGAATACAATGTATGATTATAGATCTTTATAACTAGTGTTAAAAGCTAATTTGTTGTACTAAAGCAATGAAGATGTTATATTGAATATAACAACTATACTAAAAGGTGATAAGATGCAATGAATACTCCTTTATACGAAAAAATATATGATTATATAATTGAACAGATCAAGCAAGGTTATTTAAAGCACGGTGAGCGAGTTCCTTCTGAAAAAGATTTGGCTGAAGAATTCAATGTAAGTAGAATTACTTCAAAAAAAGCGTTAGACTTACTTGCACAAAACAAATTTATTGAGAGGATAAGAGGCAAAGGTTCTTTCGTTTCGGAGCGATATACAGAAAACATGGAATTATCACAAGCTAATATGTCTAAGTCAAAAATAATAGATAGTAAATTAATCGCACTAATTATACCTGACTTTTCGGATGCCTTTGGATTAAACCTCGTGAAAACAATTGAAGAAACCTGTTTGCAAAATAATTGCAACTTGCTTATCCGACGAACAGGTGGGCAGATCAAAGAAGAAGAGAACGCTATTAAAAATCTAGTAAATTACGGAGTAAACGGGCTTATTATATTTCCGGTTAATGGGGAACATTACAATGTTGAACTGTTAAAACTAGTTTTGATGGATTTCCCTCTTGTCTTAGTTGATCGTTATTTGAAAGGTATTCCTGCCAGCTCAGTTTGCACAGATAATCGAAAAGCAAGTGAAATTTTAACCAATTATTTATTCTCTTTAGGTCATAAGGATATCGCTTTCTTATCCCCTTCACCCATTGGTACATCTACTATCGAAGAAAGAGTTCAGGGTTTTCATCTAGCGTATTCAAAGCAGGGCATAAAATTAAATCCCAACTATGAATTAAATAATCTGATTAGTAGCCTGCCGAAAAAATTCTATAACGAAGAATCAAATGAACTATTTAATGCAGATTATCAGGCCATAAAACTTTTTATTAATGAAAATCCAGCTGTTACCGCGTTTATCGTTTGCGAATATTACTTCGCTCTCCTACTTAAAAAGGTTTTAAGTGATTTAGGGAAAAAAGTTCCTGAAGATTATTCAATTGTTTGTTTTGATTCTCCTTTGAATGTTTTTGATGAATCTACCTTTACACATATCCGTCAACACGAACAAGAAATGGGGAGTATTGCTGTTAATTTATTATACAGGCACTTAAAAGGCGAGAAAATTCCCAAACATACCATATTGGATTTCACCCTGGTTGAGGGGAAATCTACCATGTCGAAACCAATAATTAAATCGATAAAACAATCCCATTAATGGGGATTGTTTTTTTATGTGGAAATTAATTTATTATATTTAAAAAAAGTATATTGACATATATTGTATCTGTTGATAATCTTATGGTATACCATTAATAATAACAGGTATTAGTTGTTATAACATTTTTTTTCGTGGTTTATTTTTTCGCCTCGAAATGTAAGCGCTTTTATTGATGGGTTCAACTATGAGAAGGAAAGGGAAAGGAGACTTTTTATTAAACTAGCATCTTATTAAAAAGGTAGGGGGATTAAAATGAAGCAAAACAAAAAAAGAATTGGATTACTAGCAATTGTTTTCGTTTTAACAATATCTTTGTTACTGGCTGGATGTTCATCAAATTCGAGTACATCTGAAGAAACCAAAGGAGACCAAACAACCGTTACTTTTTGGCATTCTCAGACAGATACTACCGGAGAAGCTGTTGAAGGAGTCATTAAAGCCTTTGAAGAAAAAAATCCCGACATCAAAATAAATGCTGTTTACACTGCAAATCAGGGTGAAGGACAAAATGAAAAATTATTAACTGCAGTTTCGGGAGGGAATCCACCAGATGTTGCCTACTTTGACCGATTTGAAATTGGCTCTTGGGCTGCACAAGGTTCATTAGAGGATTTGACAGATTTAGCTGAAGAAAGCGGAGTTACGAAAGAAACATATTATCCATTCGCATGGGAAGAAGCGAGTTATGAAGGTAAATTATATGGAATGCCAACATCAACGGATTCACGTCTTGTTTATTTTAATAAAGACCATTTTGAAGAAGCAGGCCTGGATCCTGAAAATCCACCAAAAACAATTGCAGAATTAGAAGCTGCATCAGAAAAATTAACGAAAAAAGATGGAAGTAGATTTGAGAGAATTGGCTTTATTCCTTGGTTTGGACAGGGCTGGTTATACGGCTGGGGCTGGGCGTTTGGAGGAGAATTCTATAATCCTGAAACAAAAACAGTTACTGCAAACGATCCAAAGGTTATAGAAGCGCTACAATGGATGACTGATTTTGCTAAGAAATATAATGTAGAGGACATCGCTGGATTTACTGATTCACAGGGAACAGGTGCCGCAACGGATCCTTTTTTAACAGGTCAGCTAAGTATGAAAGTAAGTGGACCATGGGAGGTTTCAGCAATAAAAAAATTCAGTCCTGACTTGAATTACGGCGTATTCCCTATGCCTACACCTACGGGAGAGAATCATACAACATGGTCAGGTGGATGGTCTGTAGTGATACCTAAAGGTGCGAAAAATAAAGATGCTGCATGGGAATTCTTAAAGTTCTTTAGTGGCGAAGAAGGACAAAAGATATTTAGTGGAATTGCTAGAGACTTCTCAGTTATTGATTCAGTAAATGAAGAACTTGGGTATAAAGATGACCCTATTTTAAAAGAATTTGTTGAAATATTACCATCTTCTCACCATAGACCTGTTATGACACAAGGATCCTTGTATTGGAACGAACTTGCTAGTGCTGTAGAAAATGCTACACGTGAAAATGGAACACCTGAAGAGCTATTAAATAAGGTCACTGATAAAGTAAATAAAGAGCTTAGTAAGTAACCTGTAAGGGAGGGGTTTTTCCTCCTCCCAATATTTTAAGAGAAAGGGGAGGATTAAAGTGAAAGGCAATGCGCAAATGGTTGAACCAATGAAGTCATCTAAACTACCACCTAGCAGTCAATTTAATGTTGTTCCCAAAAAGAAAATAAATAATTGGGGGAAATACAAATACGGACTATTATTTGCATCTCCTTGGATAATCGGTTTAATTGTTTTTTATGCAATTCCGTTATTCTCGTCTATTTATTTTAGCTTTACAACATATAGCATCCTACAGCCAGGAGAATTTGTTGGTTTACAAAATTATAAGGAATTAATGAACGATTCATTGTTTTGGAAATCAGTGTATAACACGGTTTACTTCGCTGTATTATATGTACCGTTAAGTATCATTTTCGGTGTCGCGCTAGCAATGATGTTGAATATGAAAGTAAAGGGGATGGCCGTTTACAGAACAATTTTTTTCTTACCCACACTTGTTCCACATGTTGCACTTGCGGTTTTATGGATGTGGCTTTTAAATCCAGGGTTCGGTCTTGTAAACGGAATTCTAAACACAGTTGGAATTGACGGACCAGCTTGGCTCGGAAGCGAGACGTGGTCAAAACCATCTCTAATTATGATGTCACTTTGGGGAATTGGGCAGGCCATGGTTATCTATCTTGCAGGTCTTGGTGACATTCCGGAAGACTATTATGACGCAGCAAATGTGGATGGGGCAAACTGGTTTCAAAAAACAGTTCATATTACTCTGCCTCTTTTAACTCCCGTTATCTTTTTTAATCTAGTAATGGGTATCATCGGTGCTTTTCAACAATTTACTTTACCTTATACATTAACACAAGGTCAAGGTACACCAGCTAATTCTTTAACATTTTATGTCATGTATTTGTATGACAATGGATTTAAGTACTTTAAAATGGGCTATGCCTCTGCAATGGCGTGGATTCTATTTATTATTATTATGGCCTTAACAGCAATTGTATTTATTACATCTAAACGTTGGGTCCATTATCAAGGTAAATAAGGGAGGAAGAAACAATGGATGGTACAGTGAAAAAGAAACTTTCTAGTTTTTCAGCTCATATCGTTTTAATTGTCGCATCGATATTATTTTTAATTCCATTTATTTGGATGGTATCAACATCATTAAAGCCACTGAATCAATTGTTCACATTCCCACCTGAATGGATACCAAAACCTGTTATGTGGAGCAACTACCTTGATGCGATGTCCTACATACCATTTTTCACTTATTTGAAAAACACGCTTATCATTACGATTTTTAGTACGATTGGTGCAGTTATATCATGTCCAATTGTTGCCTATAGCTTCGCGAAACTTAAATGGCCTGGTCGAAATATTCTATTCATCATCACAATCGGAGTTATGATGATTCCTGGTCAAGTAACTATGATCCCATTATTTTTAATATTTGAAAAAATTGGCCTGGTTGGAACACCGTATCCGTTGATCATTCCTGCTTTTTTTGGAGTACCCTTCTATATCTTCTTGCTTAGACAATTTTTCATGGGTTTACCTGATAGTTTAAGAGAAGCAGCAAAAATTGATGGGGCTGGAGAATTTCGAATCTATTGGCAAATTATGCTACCGCTAGCGAAGCCAGCAGTCTTAGCAGTTGGACTATTTCAGTTTATGGCAAGCTGGACAGATTTTATAGGCCCATTACTTTACTTAACAGACTCTGTACAATTTACAATATCACTTGGATTACAGCAGTTCCAAAGTCAAAAGGGCTCAGAATGGGGACTTATGATGGCAATCTCTACAATGATGACAATTCCTGTTATTATCCTATTCTTCTTTTTACAAAAAACATTTATTCGAGGTATTACATTCAGTGGAATTAAATAGAATTCTAAAAGTAAACTATTCTAGTTGGAGGTTTTTGATATGAACAAAAAAATAGGTATGAGAATATCACCTAAAATCGGTGCATGGGGAATAGAGTCTGTTGCAAGCTGGGCATCTAGTATTGGCTTAGATGTAATAGACGTACCATATTATAACCAAGAAGTTAAAACTATTTTAGAAAAGGAAGGACTTGAAGTGGGATCCATTGATGGCGTGGGTGCAGTTGGTCAAACAAAGCTATTAAGCGAAAATGAAAAAAGTCGATCAGAGGCAGTGGAGGCACTTAAAAACCAAATGACAGAAGTCTCGGGGCTTGGCGGCAAAGTGATGTTTATGTGTCTTGTACCAGATGATATTACAATGCAACGTAAGAAAGCTTTCGAGATTTGGAAAGAGACGTTTCCTACTATTGTAAAGCATGCTGAGCAACATGACATATATATAGCATTAGAAGGATGGCCAGGACCCGCACCATATTACCCAACTTTAGGCTGTACACCTGAAATGCTAAGAGCCATGTTCAATGTTATTCCTTCAAAACATTTTGGGTTAAACTATGATCCATCCCATTTAGTTAGACTAGGTATCGATCATTTAAGGGTTTTGAGTGAATTTGGAGATAGAGTTAATTACTGTCATGGTAAAGATACTGAAATTTTACATGATGAATTATATGAATGCGGTGTCATTCAGGCTACTTTTGGTTCTAAGTATGATTTTTCAGAAGGATCTTGGCGTTACACAATTCCTGGCCAGGGTGATGTTAACTGGGCAAAAGTTGCAGTGCGTTTAGAAAAAATTGGTTACAAAGGTCCAATCAGTATTGAACTAGAAGATCATCGTTATTGGGGTTCTCTAGAGGCAGAACGTAAAGGAATCATAAAAGCAAAAGATCATCTTGCAATTTATTTCAAATAATACAACGGTATGGGAGGTAAAAATATGTCTAGAAAAGTGAAAGTAGCTATTATTGGTTGTGGCGGCATTGCTAATGGGAAACATATGCCAAGTTTATCAAAACTTAAAACAGTTGAACTAGTTGCATTTTGTGATGTATTTGTAGAAAGAGCTGAAAAAGCTGCAGCTGAATACGGTGTTGAAAATGCGAAAGTTTATGAGAATTATAGAGAGTTACTACAGGATAAGTCGATCGATGTGGTTCACGTACTTACTCCGAACGATTCTCATGCTGAGATTTCGGTAGCAGCTCTTGATGCAGGTAAACATGTTATGTGTGAAAAACCAATGGCGAAGACGTCAGAGGAAGCACGTCTTATGTTGGAGGCTGCTCAACGTTCTGGTAAAAAACTGACGATTGGGTATAACAATCGCTTCCGTCCAGACAGCCAACATTTACATAAGGTATGTGATCGTGGTGATCTTGGTGAGGTTTATTATGCTAAAGCTCATGCCATTCGTCGTCGAGCCGTACCTACTTGGGGAGTTTTTCTTGATGGAGAAAAGCAAGGTGGAGGTCCGTTAATTGATATTGGTACACATGCTCTTGATTTAACATTGTGGATGATGAACAACTATAAGCCAAAAACTGTTATGGGTACAACTTACCATAAATTAAGTCAGAAGAAAGATGCTGCTAATGCTTGGGGACCATGGGACCCTGAAAAGTTCACAGTTGAAGATTCTGCCTTTGGTTTTATCACAATGGAAAATGGCGCAACAATCGTTTTAGAAGCAAGTTGGGCACTAAATTCTTTAGATGTCGATGAAGCAAAATGTTCACTATGTGGAACAGAGGGTGGAGCCGATATGAAGGATGGGCTTCGAATAAACGGTGAAAACTTTGGTAAACTCTACACGACAAATGTTGATCTTGGTGCAGGAGGCGTTGCATTCTACGATGGAAATTCTGAAACAGATGCTGATCTAGAAGCCCGAATGTGGATAGATAATATCCTTAATGACACAGAACCCGTCGTAAAGCCAGAGCAAGCATATGTTGTAACGCAAATCTTAGAAGCTATCTATGAGTCTGCAAATACTGGTAAAGCGGTTTATTTTGAACAACCTACTATCGTTTCAAACCAGTAAAAATCCAATTAGTCAAAAATGAGATTTGTTATGAGAGATTACAAAGCTTTGTTAACCTTTTTTGAGGGAAGGGATAGAATGAAAATTGTTAAAGTAGGTATTATTGGTACGGGTGGCATTTCTCATTTACATGTTAAGCAGTTAAAAGAATTAAAAAATGTGACGATTGTAGCGGTTGCAGATCCTAATACAAGTAACCGAGATACATTGATTAATAGTTTCAAGCTTAACAATGTTGTACATTTTAATGATCATCATGACATGTTAGAGCAAATTCCAATGGATGCGGTGATCGTATGTTCACCGCACACTCTTCATTTTAAACAGGTGATGGATGCAATGAACCATAATTGTCATGTTTTGATCGAAAAACCAATGGCTTGTTCACTTGTAGAAGCAGAGCAACTAATTGAAGCGGCAAAAAAGGCGAATAGAGTCCTTCAAGTATCCTACCAAAGACATTTTGAACCAGCGTTTCTTTACATTCATGAGGCAATCTCAAACGGCACAATTGGAAATCTCACATCTGTTACGGCGTCTCTTTATCAAGAATGGATTCATCTATCCTCTGGAACATGGCGCCAAAATCCATCTTTATCAGGTGGAGGCATGCTCATGGATTCTGGCAGTCATATTATTGACGTACTTCTGTGGACTACAGGATTAAAACCAGTTGAAGTCGAATCCAAACTAGAGAAACATCATTCTTCAGTAGAAATTGATTCATTTACATCAATTCGTTTTGAGAATAATGTTGTTGCAGGTCTAAATATTGTTGGGAATGCCCCATGCTGGCATGAAACATATGTTTTTTGCGGGGAAAATGGAGCTATTTTTTATGATAATGGCAATATTGTCGTTCGAAAGCTTGGAAAAGCTCCTATGAAACCAGAACTACCTCAGCAAACAACTAATTCGGATAAAAGTTTTATAGATTCAATACTAGGATTTCATGATGTAATGGTACCAGGAGCGTTCGCAAAAGAAGTAGTAAAGTTATCAGAGCTCATCTATCAATCGGCAGGCTATATGGCTAACACAACTATTAATTAATTGGTCGTTTGACTTTAGTGATGTTAATTAAGATCCATGCAACAAAAAGAACATATCGAACTCTTAAAACCTCATCTTGATTATCTTGAACTTCTTCATAATTGGAGTTACTCTCTTGGTAATACTAATTTAACAAGTGGTGTGTTTTATATATTGGAGAGATTTCATTTAAATCATCGTGGAGCATTTGGTGATAGTACAGAAATAGTGATGTTGGAGCAACGGCTATCAAAATTAAATGCACAATGTGTACTCTTAACTTTGTCCCCAGATGTAGTTGAATCTAGATTTGTTGAAAGCCATGGTGAAGGCTGGAAGTCATATATATTGAAAGATAATTCCTCAGTTTCTGAAGCATGTCAAAAGTTCTTAGAAGATCAAGAAAAATTGCGAAAATGTGCAAAACAATCTTTAATCCCTACGTTGGAGATCAACACAGATGGTGCAAATTGGGATGACTATGCACAACAATTATTAATAAACCTAGGCTAACGCCTTAGTAGTTAAATAAACTTTCATGCAAATTCAACATAAAAAACCATCCTCTAAAATATTTAAGGTGATGGTTTTTTAAGATATTTTATTTAAGATTTTTCCAACAATAAATCCGAATATTATTCCAGGAAAAACAAACAACATTGGGAGCCATACAGGACCCAATAACACTCCAAATATCATTAAGTCTGAGGAGAAAATTAATCCAACAGTTACAAAAAACGCAGTGAACACATATGGAAGGAAAGAATAAGGGGCTTTGTCTCCTCCTGCGTCTTTAACTGCATCCCACATAGAAAAAAAGTACAAACAAGGATAAAACATCAACCACTGATAGTTCGCATATTTTATTGCATTGGCAATTTCTCCGTGAAAACTCATAAGTATAATCCGATTGAAATTGGATTGTATATTTATAAAAATTTCAAGTATTAATAAAACTGTGCCTTTATAATACTTTCCGTTTAAATACTGTCCAAATCCAGGAAGTGCAATGCTCCATATTAATTTTTCAAATATAGGGGTATCT
>JBNJJO010000082.1:0-10529 GCA_051750265.1 Bacillota bacterium
GGAAGATAACAAATCCATTAGAAACTTACCTATATGGGTTTTCCGATGAGTCATAGCTCCCTATGTACAATAAAATTATTGATCTGATCCAGAATTTCCCTATATAAATCATTATCAAAAACCATGGTTTTTGATACGAATATAAAATAAGACGAAAATCTTATAACTTTCTTTTTTATTTGGCGAATTTTTCATTTTTAAATGTCGTTAATTTTTTTACAAAATGGATTATAAAGGTGTTAAAGTTGAAAAATCAAATGGAGAAAAAGTTAAATGCAGAAAACCAATTCAGGTTAGATAGATATTTTTTCTTCAACAAACTAGTGCTTTAGTGAAGCAAGAGGAGTTATTGCAGTTCCTTTTTTAGTGTCAAACGACATTTAATTTTAAAATAATGACGCCAAATAAAAAAGAAAGTTTCATTTGTAGAATGAAAATACTCCCCTTTTGTATAGGACAAACTTGGATCAGGGAAGTCTGGTTTTAAGAATGGATACTTTGGTTACCTCAAACAGGTTTATCTTCCACGGAACAGTATCGATGATCGTATCGTTACCTTTATCATTTAATGTTTTTCTTTTTTCTGAATCGCACCCTCTACTTCAGCAACCATACCTTCTAATACGAAATGACTCCATTATAACTAGTCTTTATTCTCCAATAAAAAGACCATTATCACCATAAATATAAACTTTCATAATTATCAGTTAACATCAGGATAGTAATTGAGAGCGCTAACAATAGGGGTGAATGGTTAATGAAAATAAATTTTAAAAATTTAACTGTCCAAGTGATCATCGGTATTCTTCTCGGTATTACAGTCGGATTTATTTTTCCAGAGTTTGCGGCACAACTAAAGGTTTTGGCAGACATCTTTATTAAGTTAATTAAGATGGTGATTGCACCAATTATCTTCTTCACCATTGTCATTGGAATTGGTAGTATGGGAGATTTAAAGAAGGTCGGTAGAATTGGTGGTAAGGCATTACTCTATTTTGAAGTCGTGACGACCTTTGCACTAGCGATTGGGATTTTAGTCGTTGTTTCGTAAATTCCGAAACATCTGCTCCTTCAGCCCCACTCGTATTAAAGCCGTTACCTGGTTGAAGAATAGAATACAGCAAAGAATAAGATTGGAAGCAATTCTCCACCTGCTAATGCTGCAACCGCATTTTCAGGAACAATTCCCATTAGAAGGATCTATCAAAGACGACACACCTCCAATAACTTTTTTCGTCATGACATCATGACATACCTTTAATCCATTCTAGTTTACTATGAACTTATCATTAAAAAGAGGGTTTGGAATTACATCCTTTCTAGGGAATTTCTCCATACTCATATTCTTCCTCTAAAAATTCCAAGAATCGATCAGCAGAATCTTGATTTGGACCCAACGAATAAACCAACACCTGAATCCGTTTTTTAGCTAAATCTATATAAGGAATAAAATCTAGTTGAATTTCAAGATCTCTGATGATTTGTTCATTTGTCTTATCTAATACGGTATAGGTTTCTATCCATGTATAATCTCCCATTACTAAACTCCTCCTTTTCATAATGGTTTACCACGCACTTTATGAAAGATCAGCAAGTATAAGTTTTTGGTCTATTATAGTTACTTTATTGATTTTATTTCTTCGTTAGTCTCCTTATCCTTTACTCTATATATTGCAACTACTACAATTGTTAGTATGAGTAAATTAAGCGTATTTATCGTGTATCCATATACTTGTATGTATATTTCCTTTGTGTAGATAAAGCGAATAGCAAAGTGTATTCCAAATAAGACTAATAGGTCGTTTTGTAAATCGAAGATTTTTCTAGCCATGTCTATACTCCTTTTATTATTAGTTTACCGTTACTTTTCACTTATTATGGTAATACATACGTAAATTTTCAGGTTATTTACTAATGGTACCTTTAAGGTGCAGCTGTTGCCTACATGGCAACGGAAAGGTTTTAGAGTTTTTTTATTGCGATCCAACGTGTTACGTTGGCAAGGGTGGTGGGCCTACGGTCTTTTGTTTTGGCACGCTTGCGTGCTTGCCTGTTTCAGGCAAAAAAGCCTCGCAGAGCACATGACTTTACGAACGTAAAGATAATACGCGGACCGCTTTCAATTTTATAGATAAATTTATCATAAAACGGTATTAGCACTATTAGCGTTTCATACACTGTAATACGCGGTAATTAACGGTGATTACACGCAGTAAGACGCATTTTACAACGCATTTATAGACGTATGCGTAATTTCAATTGGTATATACTTAAGAACATACCACTGAACATTCTTAGGAATGGTGGAAATAAAAAAACTGAGACGGTGGCGCCATCTCAGTGCTTACATGAAAAGTTATAATATCCCCTTACTTGTCCTCCTTTTTGGGAGGATTATTTTTTGTTATTAAATAAAGTGTAGCTAAACTCACAAAAAAACTCGCTGTTTGGAAAAACATATTGAAAGCGAAGCTTGTTATTTCTAATGATTCCAAAGGGATCGCCTCCTTTCCGAGGAGAATACCCTAACTGAAATGCTTTTCATGTAAGTATTAATATTGTATTAGGCTAACACAAACTTTATTTCTGATATTTATTTATGGAGGTAAATAAAAAAAGGTGAGACATAACATTGTCCCCCTCAATTAAACGACTTATCTTTTTGATAGGTATACCTACTGTATTCTAACTTTAATACCTCCATCAGCAGACTTCTTTACTGGCACAGTTTTCTTTTCTTCTCTTGGTTTCATCATTTGTAAAAATTGCGTAAATGTTTGTGCTTGTATAACTTTAAAAGGATAGGTACGATCAATAGCGTAACGCTGTTCGGATAGTATGAGGATATGAGGGAATATTGGTTTATCTGGGTTTTGCCATGCTTCACGCATCATAATAGAACTGGTGTATAGATACTTATAACGGTTCAATTTATCGGCCATTTGCTTCTCGGAATAGATGCTCTTTTGCACTTCAATAAAGAACGGTGTTCTCCTAAAGATGCAGAATATATCAGGTTCTGCCATACCCTTACTACCGTACTTTGGTTCAACTAAGAACGTATCTAAGTTTCCATATTGCAGAATATCTTTATATACATTCAGAATTGCAAGGAAATGCCCTATTTTTGCGCTGTTCTTCTTCATACTCACATCTGGTCCAAAGTAACAATAAGGTACGAATGAAGTTGATCTTTGTATATGTCCTTCCCTTAACAATCGGAGCAACACATTGTTTGCTGCATACTTAGGGTTTTTTAAACCTTTGAAATGTATATCTGCTATTGAATCCCGATCCATCACACGAAATCTGTTTAAATTCTCAATAATCGACTTATCACGCTTATTCAATGGCATCCATAAACACATCCTCTTCAGATAGTTGTAGGATGTCAACTACTACTGACTCCCCTTTATTTACTTCCTTTGCTTCCTTCGCCACTATGAACGGTTCCAGAAGTTTTTTAGCGTTCTCCAATGTTAGATAAGGCGCTTGGAGTTCATACAATTTGTCACTATTCATAATAAAACGACCACTCACATCTATTTCATGCGCACCTGGTGTATTAACTATGCGCGACTCTGTTACATCACGTAATTTAAAGCCCATACTGACAGTCAGATTCGCTCTTATCGTGGTATCTAATACCTTTGCGTTCGGACGTTGCATAGAGAGAATAGCAAAGACTCCAAGCGTTCTACCTATCGCCACTATCTCAGTAAGAATATCCATAACCGTTTCATCTTTGCGTAGCATCACAAATTCATCGATACATACCACGATATAAGGTCTTTTCTGTTCTTCTGGTAGATCATCAATGTGACTAACCTCAAATGTTTCAGTTAAATTGCTCCGTTCGTCTAACTCCTCCTTGATGTGCTGCAGCATCTCTTGTATATCATTGGCATTGCTTAACACGCACTTCACATGTTCAACCTTCCTAAAGATGTGAAACTCAGACTTTTTACAATCCCCTAAATAAAGCTCTAATTCTCGTGGTTTCTTGGATAAGATCAAGGTT
Organism: Bacillota bacterium; assembly: GCA_051750265.1. Lineage (GTDB taxonomy): Bacteria > Bacillota > Bacilli > Bacillales > Bacillaceae > Metabacillus. Next base: position 4,022 of record JBNJJO010000082.1, read on the forward strand.
GTAAGGATTGACCGTAATTGAGTTGATTTCCCTGATCCTGTTTCTCCAGCTATCAAGATATGAGGTTGTTTAAGCAGATCAAAAGAGATGTACTGACCATTCCGATCTTGACCACAAATAATTCCTAACTTAAGCTGACTTAGGTTCCGAATTACTTCTTCTTGCTTATATATCAACTCTTTAGGCGTTGTCGTTTGATAGATCGTAAATGTGAACCGTTTATAATCGCCTTCTAACTCGATATTTGAACCAAACGTTTGTTTAAATACGTACTCTTTTTTCATGACGTCCTTTGGATCCATTCCATTAAGCAAAGTAAATGTGTACTGGATTGAATCATCTTTAAAAACAACAGCATGTATTTTAGGGTAGGAGTAGAACTGTCGACCACTACTATTCTTATAGGTTTTGTATAAACACGCATTCATAAAACATTTATTCAAGTCCCTTTTAGCCTTTTGACGTTTGATAAACTCACTAAACATCTTATTCCTCCTATACTTTTCGCCAAAAATTGTGAAAACCTAAACGATCTTAAATAACGCCCATATCATGAAGCTAAATGTTCCTACAGGTAAAATAAAACGAGTGATTGATTCAATGACGTATGCAAGCTTATAAAAGCCGTTTTTAGCTGAATTAATCTCAAATAAGTGTGAAAGTATAGCAAAGCATCCAACACCTATTACAACTGCGTATAGACCTGTTATTTGAGGTGTCATATCAAAGAAACTACTGAATGTCATTGAAGGTAAAAGACCAGAGTATAATGTAATATCGGAGGTTCGATTTGACTGCTTAACGCGATTCCCGGCCAGGAACGTTTTAAAGTCAATCGTCTCCGTTTTTGGTTTGAAAATCATCTCTTATTTCCTCCCTAAGAAGTTTCGTTGTTTAACCTCATCCAATATGATTTGAACTGTTTCATCGTCTCTGAAGTACATTGCGTAACTAAGGATCAAATACAATTGGTGTCTTGATGCTGTTGTTATGCTCTTCATTATGTTTTCTCCTCTCTCTTTCCCTTCTCTCTCTCGTGCTCCTTCTCAACCCTTTCTCCACACCCCTTAAGTTCTTAACAAGTTTTCTTTTCTACGTCTCTACTATGTTTCTACTTGTACAAGTGCTGTAGTGATAAACAGTTGAATCTATTACGGAATTGATTTTCAAAACTTACGACTTCGTGTAGGTAATCTATTTGCTACATGTTTGTTACATGTTTTCTACTGTTTTGATTTCGTGTTATAAGCCTATGTAATGCTGCTTGTCCAAGTTGCTTACTTTTGTAAATAAATTTATTTAGTTTTTGGTTATATCTTGTTTGTTAATTGGAGATAAATAGATCCAAATAAAGCACAAAAGGAGAGATTGCATTGTTTGGCATCGGTAAACCACGTACAAAGATTGGAAAGTTTATTGATAAGTATGGGATCACGCAAGAATGGTTAGTGAGGAAAACCGGATTAGGTAGAAATACTATCGGACGCATTACTGGAGATAAAGCATATTCACCGACATTAAAAACTATCAAGAAGATAATGAAGGCTATTAGAGAGGTAGATCCTAAAGCTAAAGCAGATGATTTCTTTGATATGTAAGATATACTTAGCTATGCAAATTACAGATGTATCCAGGAGGGAAAACGATGAATGTAACTATTACAAATTTGATATGGCAATCCAAAATTGTTATCAATACATACTAAAAATGTATCTAAAGGAACAAAGGAAATTAAAAGAACAAAAAAGCACAAAATAACCTCTCAGGTTCGTTTCTAAGAGGTTTTATTTGTTAATGTTTGATTTCTAAACCTAAAAATAGGCTTATATAATAGGGGCATTAGCTGATACTTACATAACTTTAAACTCATAACTATATCCCGTTAAGGAATTTATTGGGATATAAAACATTAAAAGGAAGTGTGAAAATGCATTATTGTAATCAGTGTTCCCCTTATTATATTCGTCAACAACCACCAGCATTTTTGGTCGATCCGGGCGCTCTTCAACCGCAAACTCCAGTATACCCACCAACATTCGTGAAGCTTCACCAGCTGTGCTCCAGCCAGTGTTGATCCTGTGCTTGTGATTTTATATGTTACTTTTGCCTTCAGTTTTCTTCTGTCGAATGATCCTTTGTTTCTCCTAAAAGGACCAAAAAGAACAAAAAGACCATTATCACCATAAATATAAACTTTCCTAATTATCAGTTAACATCAGGATAGTGATTGAAAGCGTTAACAATAGGGGTGAATGGTTAATGAAAATAAATTTTAAAAATTTAACTGTCCAAGTGATCATCGGTATTCTTCTAGGTATTACGGTCGGATTCATTTTTCCAGAGTTTGGAGCACAGCTAAAGGTGTTGGCTGATATCTTTATTAAGTTGATTAAGATGGTGATTGCACCAATTATCTTCTTCACCATTGTCATTGGAATTGGTAGTATGGGAGATTTAAAGAAGGTTGGTAGAATTGGTGGTAAAGCACTTCTCTATTTTGAAATCGTGACGACATTTGCATTAGCGATTGGGATTTTAGTCGTTTCTATTCTTCAACCAGGTAACGGCTTTAATACGAGTGGGGCTGAAGGGGCAGATGTTTCGGAATTTACGAAACAAGCTGAAGAATCAAGTCACGGGTTTATGGATTTTCTAATGGGAATTGTTCCTGAAAATGCGGTTGCAGCATTAGCAGGTGGAGAATTGCTTCCAATCTTATTCTTTGCTGTATTATTTGGACTTGCTACAGCTTCAGTAGGTGAGAAAGCAGCACCTGTCATCTCATTTTTTGAAAAATTAACTGAGATTTTCTTCTCGATTGTAAATATGATCATGAAAATGTCACCAATTGCAGCCTTTGGGGCAATGGCTTTCACAATTGGTAACTTCGGAATAGGATCTCTCGTTTCATTAGGTAAATTAATGGGTTCTGTGTATATGACGATGTTTTTGTTTATCATTCTTGTACTTGGTGCGATTGCGAAATATTATAAATTTAGTATTTTTAGCTTTATTAAATACATTAAAGAGGAAATTTTACTTGTATTAGGTACATCTTCCTCTGAATCTGCATTACCAAAATTGATGCAAAAACTTGAGAGATATGGTTGTTCAAAATCAGTAGTAGGTCTTGTTGTTCCAACAGGCTACTCATTTAACTTAGATGGTACCTCAATCTATCTCTCCATGGCAGCAATGTTCATTGCTCAAGCATATGGGGTGGATCTATCAATCTGGCAGATGGTTACATTATTAGGTGTATTAATGCTTACATCTAAAGGTGCTGCAGGTGTTACAGGTTCAGGGTTTATTACGTTGGCTGCTACATTAGCAGCATTCCCGATGATACCTGTAGAAGGAATGGCACTGATTCTAGGTGTGGATCGCTTTATGTCAGAAGCGCGTGCAATCACAAACCTAATTGGTAATGGTGTAGCTACAGTGGTTATTTCTAAAATGGAAAATGAATTTGATCCAGATGGATATGTTGAAGTTGAAGCAGAAATCGAATCAAGTTCTTCAAGCATTAATACCTCTGTTGGTGCTTAAGCAAAATAGATAGACAGATAGGCTGACTCACATTGAGTCAGCTTATTTTGATAAGAAAAGATCATAGCCTATTAATGCAGAATTCTAGAGTATAGGCTGAATGTATAAGGAGGGGTAGACATGCGAAACAGAAAGCAATCAAACCTATGCAAAATCCTTGGAATCGATTACCCAATTATCCAATCGGTCTTGTTCAACAATCGCGCCCAAACATTTATTAGCTAGTATTCATAAGTATTGTTTATTAACCCTCATCAATCTGATCTTCAAATTCAGAATTCGACACAATAAATTCTTTTATTCAAAAGGGTCTGACACTTTGGTTTTGTGTCATCCTCGTCTAGACTTCGTTATGGTTAATGATCTGTCGCTGTTTTATATTCTTTTTCTAATTCACGTAATGTTAACTCATATAACTGACGATCATCTGATGCTTTATAAAATTCCCATTCTAACAACTGCTGAATCATTTGTTCTTTTTGGTTCATGATCGCTTTGTTTGAAGTTTTTTTCATTTTTATTCACATCCCTATGACTCAATTAAATTAGCTGGTTTTCCTCTATATAATTTATATAGTTGTCCAACTTCATCTTAAGGCCACTTAATCCTTTTAAATACTTTGTATGATATTTAAATGATATTTCGTCCCCTTCATCAAGGGAAAGATTAATCCGAAAATTTAAATAATTAATCTTTAACTCTATGTCTAATCTAGATAAAATATATTCCTTCTTAAAATATTGATCTAATGCGTCTAGTGACATATAGAAGCTATAATAATTATTAATGATTACCCAGCAATACCATCCGTGATCGATAACATATTTACGTTCTTTTGAAACTTCAAAGATATCTCCATTTTTTATAATTATTTCACCTGAATGGTCACCATCAGGGCAAAAACATTCTATTTGATGTTCAAAAGTTTTTATTGCAATAAAATGTTGGTTCATTCTTTTTTCTCCTTTACTTCATCTATTACTTCTATTTGCTCTCCCATTTCTTTTACACCTTTAGCAATAGCTTGAGCCATCATTTCTGTATTACCGCTCATACTAGCAAAAACAAGAATGATTTTTGCCATTTAGACCCCTCCAATCAATGATAATAATTATCAATGAAAGGTACAAAAAATGAATCCAATATCATCGACTCCACAACAGGGACATTGAATCTGTACATTTTCGTATTCCACATTTAAATCCTTTTCTTGTATATAACCACACCACTCACAAATGATCATTTTATATCTGAACCTTCCCTAATTATTATAAATGTCGCTGTTTATATTCGATCTTCTTTATAGAGAGTATTCCATCTAAATTTTTTTATCTGTTTTAATAGTGAGTTATTCAAATTGATAAATTTTTACGATAATGATTATCATTATCGCCATCGTAAATTAGTTTAATTGAAAGTCATTCTCATTGTCAAGGATATGTATAAAATATTCGAGGCTATATTTTGTTAATAAAAATAAATTTCATTGGATATTTCATGTGGGTGAAATATGTCTAAGCATACAAAAAGAGCTTGGTGACCAGCCAAGCTCTTTCATATAAAAGGGGTGGGGAAAATCAGAGTTTTAAGACTAATCAAATTCCTTACTCATAATGATAACGATTATCAATATCATTGTCAACTGTATTTATTATATCTTATATATTTTTTTATATTATTTATAAAAAAGCATTGCTACTAGTAATCTGTAAAGGGGTTCATTTCTTTCAGTTTATCCACTCATTAAACTCTGTCGATAACCATATATTTAGTTTATTAAAACGTTTAGTGACAAAGGAGGAGGATTACTTCATGAATACAAAAGAAGTGCGTTTACGACGTATTCAACAACTCGCTCATGTAATTATGGATGAAATGAATTTCAAAGAGGAACAAAAACAACTTGAGTCCTTACGACTTGTGATTGATAACCTATCTCGGGCAATTGGCGATTTATCAGATCCATTAGGTGATTATTCGCTCGACTACATAGAAGAAAAAATGAAAAATGCCCATTACCTAATATTTAAAAACGAATGACCGGTATGACCATTTGATAAATTGTCATTTTAAAAAAACATAAAAAACCACCTCAAAAGGTGGCGGGAAGCTGTTGCTCTTGCGTATGCTACGCTATACAGCTTATGAAAAGTGGTGTATAAAATTGCAAGTACATATAAATTAAAAAGGCTTTGTTAAGTTTTAGGGTTGATATTGTATAGATACTGGTAAATTACCCCAACCTTATCGTAAGAATATTACGAAAGAGGTAAGGTAGATGACGACTTTTGCAAATATCATAGCTGACGTTTCCAATTTAACAGATAAGGATAAAGAATATCTATTTGAATTCCTTAAACGTATTTTTACCCCTGAAGCTTCTCAACAAGGTAACTTGATTGGTGAGCTTAGAGAACGTAAATTTACTAGTGGTTATCATTGTCGACATTGCGGAAGTGTGTCTGTTGTTCGCTACGGTAAACGTAACGGTCGTCAAAGATATAAATGTAAGGATTGCTTTAAAATGAGCAATGACTTAACAAATACTCCACTATATCGGTCCAAAAAGGCTAATAAGTGGATTACTTTTATTGAATGTATGCTAAAGGGGCTATCTCTTCGCGAATCTGCTAAAATTGTCGGTGTTCATTTCACGACTTGTTTCTACTGGCGGCACAAGATACTATCTGCATTGGTAAGACAAGATACACCTTCTTTTAAAGGCATAGTAGAAACCGACGAAACCTATTTTTTAGAAAGCCGCAAAGGTAGAAATGTAATCGCAGATAGAAAGCCTCGAAAACGTGGCGGTTCTGCAACTAAACGAGGCATTTCCTCTGAACAAGTATGCGTACTAGTCGCTAGAGACCGTAATAAAACTACATTATCTAAAGTAGTTGGAATGGGACGGATACTAACTCAACAATTAGATGAAAATCTAACACCACTTCTACAAGG
>JBNJJO010000083.1:0-10383 GCA_051750265.1 Bacillota bacterium
CACCCTATAGGGAGACCTTTTTTCAAAGTGTCTACTCTATAGGGTACATTTTATAGCTGTCATCCTTTTTTATAATTTTTTTCGGTTTATCCGATTTTGATAGAGATACCTCCCTGATTTCTAAAGATAATTCGTTCGGAAGGAATCTTCCCTTCTCGTCTCTCGATCGGTTGTTCACATCTATCTGATTGTTCCTGTTTTCCGGAGGGTCCTGCAACTGATTTAATAACTCTTTCAATCTCTCCCTCTCTGAGTATGTTAACATTGACGACCTTACCTCCTTCCTGTTTTGATGGGTTTTGCTCCAGCCATAACCAGTGGTGATCCTTCAACCACGATGCAGAATGAAGAGGGACGTCTTTATTTTTACGCTTTTTCAATATTGATTCAAACAATGGAGAAAAAGCTGCTGAAAAAAGTACAGCTCTATCTATCCTTTTCATTTCCTCTTATAATGTCTGACATTCTATAATATCTCTTTGATAATCAAGCATTTCGTCAATGTCATGCTTTTTAATAAAGGCTCTTTTCTAAAAGTTTGTTGCTTTTAAACTTTTGATTTTCTGGTCTTCGGCTCGTTTGGTACGGCGGCTCGGCGCAAATGGAACAGGAACCAACGGAATGTAGGCACAAGCCGTACAGACCGTTGGTTATCGGTCTATTTAGTGCCGAAGCGACACGTAACGGAATGATAGAAAGCGTTCTTTGCTTTCTGATCAGTCTGTAGTGCTGCCTCCCAATTATTTTAAAAATATGAATAGCATTGGAAACTCTTCTGAAGAAAGAATAGCATCCAACATTAAAAACACTCTGTATACACATTTATTAAGAAGTTTTTGCACTTTTAATTATTACTGATTCGTCTTCTTTTGAGGATTGGATTTTTTATTACTCTAGAGTGGTTACATAGGTATTACAATGGACGGAAGCCAAGTTATGACAGAATAAAAAACTGTAGATTGTAATCCCATAAACAAAGTTACTTTTCCAAGTAAGACCAGGATGCCATAAAGATTTTCCTGCATTCAGAGGTTTGTTGGTTGATGGACGAAAACGGAGTTAAATACAATGGAAACGACAGAGAGAAGGACCCAACGAAAGGGCAACACGCCACCCTCCCCCTTGAGTGATAGGGATACTAAATCCACCTTTCGCCAAGTGATCCTGAGGGATTAATTCATAGAGGGGGCTATAAAACGAAAGACTGAGTTGTCTCTCTCTTAACATGTTGAAATCTCCTTTACTGTACGGTTAACTCCATTTTAACATCATTTATTCTTCAAAATAGGAGGTACCGTTGATTTTCTTTAGAAAATCAACGGTACCTCCTATAAATTGTAAGGGTTTTTCAGTGCGCTCGAACAAGTCCCGAATCCTTTTTATTACACAAGCACCTTCATTACGTTGCGCACAGACTGAACTGAACGATCTAATGCAGTCTTCTCTTCTTCTAAAAGATCTAGCTCAATGATTTTTTCAATTCCGTTGCCTCCAATAATAATTGGAACTCCTAAGTAAAGGTCACTCCGTACTCACCTTCGAGATAAGCGATAGCTGGCAACACACGACGTTGATCCTTTAATACTGCTTCCGTCATTTCTACTAAAGAAGCGGCAGGTGTATAATACGCACTTCCGTTGCCCAATAGATTTACAATTTCGCCTCCGCCTTTTCTTGTACGCTCGACAATTGCGTCTAGACAATCTTTCGGAATCAATGTTTCTAATGGGATACCACCTGCATAAGAGTAATGAACGAGCGGTACCATATCGTCACCATGTCCACCTAACACGAAACCAGTAACATCTTTTACAGACAGATTTAATTCTTGTACTACGAATGTCGGAAACGAGCTGTGTCTAACACACCAGATTGACCAATTACGCGCTCTTTTGGAAATTCAGACTCTTTAAATATTGTATACGTCATAGCATCAACAGGGTTCGTTAACACAATAATCGTACAATTTGGAGAATATTTCACAATTTCTTGCGTTACACCCTTCATGATTCTGGAATTAGTAGCCACAATTATTCAATCATTGCCTTTTTAATCTCTTCATCATCGAAACGCTTGTCCATTAATGAAAAATGTTGCTTAAACTTTTTCATTCAATACCTTTGTTTCTACATCCAAAGAATTAACTAAAGACCAGCTCTTTTTCGCTTAGACCAAGCGTCTGCGCTGTTGAAGTATGAATTTCGTGCAGAAGCTCTGGGTTTTCCATTAGTGACACGCCATAAGAAGGAATCATTTCTTTGATTTTCGGTTCCCACTCTTTCATATGTTGCGGGAAGCATTTTTTGATTACCTCAAGCATAACGTGAACGGCAGTAGAAGCACCCGGAGAAGCGCCTAGTAATGCTGCGATCGAGCCATCAGCGGCAGTAATCACTTCCGTACCAAATTGAAGCGTTCCTTTACCTCCTGCCTCTGTATCTTTAATAACTTGCACACGTTGGCCCGCTACCACTAAATCCCAATCCTCAGCTTTAGCTGTCGGGATAAACTCACGTAACTCTTCCATGCGCTGTTCTTTCGATAACATAACTTGCTGAATCAGGTATTTTGTCAATGACATCTCTTTTGCGCCTGCCGCCAACATAGTTAAGACATTATTCGGTTTTACGGAAGTTACTAAATCGAACATTGAACCAGTTTTTAAGAACTTTGGTGAGAAGCCGGCAAATGGTCCAAATAGCAACGATTTTTTATTGTCGATATATCTTGTGTCAAGATGCGGAACAGACATTGGCGGAGCACCAACCTTAGCTTTGCCGTATACTTTTGCATGATGCTGCGCTACAACCTCCGGATTATTACACACCATAAATATTCCGCTTACCGGGAATCCTCCAATATGTTTTCCTTCAGGAATACTGGATTTTTGCAGTAAATGTAGGCTTCCTCCCCCGCCTCCGATAAAGACGAATTTTGCAGTATGGCGTTCGACAGTACCGCTACCCGAATTCCGAACTTTCAATTCCCACAAGCCGTCGCTAGTACGTTTAATATCATTAACACTATGTTTGTATTTTATATCGACATTTTTACTCTCTAGGTGGTCAAACAACATGCTCGTTAAAGCACCAAAGTTGACATCTGTTCCAGAGTCGATTTTTGTTGCCGCTATAGGTTCATTCGATGCACGGTCTTGCATAATAAGCGGAATCCATTCCATCAGTTTTTCCGGATCATCGGAAAATTCCATCCCTTGGAATAGGAGATTGTTTGACAGCGCTTCAAAACGTTTCTTTAAAAACGTTACATTTTGTTCCTCTTGTACTAAACTCATATGAGGCAATGGCATGATAAAGTCCTGTGGATTATTTATCAGCTTGCTGTTTACAAGATAAGACCAAAACTGCATTGAAACCTGAAACTGTTCATTAATTTCTATAGCTTTACTAATATCTACAGATCCATCCGGTTTTTCGACCGTGTAGTTAAGCTCGCACAGTGCCGCATGCCCCGTTCCCGCATTATTCCATTCGTTAGAGCTTTCCTCTCCTGCGTTTGCGAGCTTCTCAAACACTGTAATTTCCCATTCCGGTACTAATTCTTTCAAGAGTGTCCCTAAAGTCGCACTCATGATTCCGGCGCCAATTAAAATGACGTCTGTTTTAGTTTCTCTGTTGCTCATTTTTACCAACCTTTTCCCCTAAAATTTGCAGAAAAGATGTAGGCGTCACACCAAGCTAAGGCGCGACCTATCACACACCTTTTCTGTCTCAATTAAAACCATATCATAGTGTATTACAATTATTTATAGATTAAATATCTACTATTATATGATAATTATAAGTTATTTAAAAGCTGGTAAAAAAAGTGGGAATTCCGTCCACAAGGCCTATGAACACACAAAAACCAAAGCCTTAACCCAGCTTCTTTAAAGGGTTAAGGCTTTGGTTTGCCGTTACCAGTGAAACGCCACCCTCTAATTTTCGCCTTTACTTATAATAGCACGCCATGAACCATATACATCACCAAATGGTTGATGAATCAAATATAAATCTAAATAATCCACTTGTAATCGTTCCAGAGATGTCGCGAATGCTTTCTTTGCAAATTACTTTTTTATATCCAGATAGTTAATTAACTCATCGCCAAACTCAAAGCATTTTACTTCTGTTGCCGCTTCCGTCCAGCCCATATGCTCAAACATTAACACGCCAGATAGAATAACAGAAGATGGATTTACTTTATCTAATCCTGCATAGTTTGGAGCAGTACCATGAGTTGCTTCATGTCCTATTACATAGTTGATGTTAACTCTAAGTGCAATACCAATACCGCCTACTTGTGCAGCCAATGCATCAGAAATATAATCTCCATTTAAGTTCATTGTTGCAACTACATCGAACTCACGAGGACGAGTTAAAATCTGTTGTAAGAAAATATCTGCAATACAGCAATTTTTCCTGCTGCTTACGGATTATTCGCAGCATCATTTCCTTCTTGTTCAACAATGCGGTTATATTATGTCCACGTAAATACTTTATGACTGAACTCGAGAAACGATGGGAATCTTTGATTGTCGGCGAATGCTGTTTTCTATAAGCCTGGTTATAGTTTATAGCGTGATAATGTGTTTTATCTCCTTGAGAGCTGAATAGTCGGCTCCGCTTTTCGTTATACCAAAGGTCCACCCAGCTCAACAATCTCTTCAGATACGCTTGTGAACTTTTTGAAGTTTTCTTTGAACTTACCGGCAAGATCTAATGCTTTTGCTTTATAAGCTTCTTTGTCAGTCCAGGTTTTTTCTGGCATTAATACGTCATCAGGAACACCTGGAACATGAAGCGGAATTTCAAGACCGAAGATATCATTCTTTCCAGTTTCCGTGTTGTCTAATTCGCCGTTAAGGGCTGCTTGCACCATTGCGCGCGTATAGGAAAGATTCATACGTTGACCTACGCCATATTCGCCGCCAGTCCAGCCTGTGTTAACTAAGAATACTTTTGCATTGTGCTTTTCAATTTTTTCTCCAAGCATTTCTGCATAACGAGATGCGTTAAGCGGTAAGAATGGAGAACCGAAGCATGTAGAAAACGTTACTTGCGGAGATGTAATCCCCCGCTCTGTTCCTGCTAGCTTACTAGTATAACCACTTAAGAAATGGTACATGGCTTGTTCTTTGGATAACTTGCTGATTGGAGGCAATACGCCGAATGCATCAGCTGTTAAGAACACAATTGTATTTGGGTGTCCGGCAACGCTTGGAAGCATGATATTATCGATTGCGTCAATTGGATACGCTGCACGTGTATTTTCGGTTAGAGATACATCGTTGTAATTTGCAAGACTAGTATTCTCGTCAATCATAACATTTTCTAATACAGAACCGAATGTAATCGCATCAAAGATTTGAGGTTCCTTCTCGCGAGATAGGTTCACGCATTTTGCGTAGCAGCCACCTTCAATATTAAACACGCCGTTATCAGACCAGCCATGCTCGTCATCACCGATTAACTTGCGGTTTGGATCTGCAGATAGCGTTGTCTTTCCTGTTCCAGATAAGCCGAAGAACAATGCCACATCGCCTTCTTCACCTACGTTTGCAGAACAGTGCATGGATAGAATATCTTGTTCTGGCAACAAGTAGTTCATAATAGAGAAAATAGATTTCTTCATTTCACCGGCATACTCAGTACCGCCGATCAATACAATGCGCTTTTCAAAAGAAACGATGATGAAGGTTTCAGAATTTGTACCGTCAAGAATTGGATTTGCTTTGAATGTCGGTGCAGATACGATTGTAAATTGTGCATCGTGTGTAGGAAGTTCAATCCCTGTCGGGCGAATAAATAATTGATGTGCAAATAAGTTATGCCAAGCGTATTCATTTATAACTTGAATTGGAAGACGGTGGCTGTGATCCGCTCCAGCAAAGCCTTTAAATACGAAGATTTCTTCTTTTTCTTTTAAGTATTCTAATACCTTTGTGTACAGATTATCAAAATGTTGTTGGGAAATCGGTTGGTTTACATTGCCCCAATCAATTTTATCTGCAGTAGATGCTTCTTTCACAATGAATTTATCTTTAGGAGAACGTCCTGTGTATTTACCTGTTGAAACAGAAACAGCACCTGTTGTAGTTAATTTTCCTTCTTCTCTCTTTAATACTTTTTCCACAAGTTGCGGAACACTTAATTGAACTTGTGCATTGCTTCCATTTAATAACTCATGTAATTCAATTTGGACGTTCACAGTACTCATATATATACCATCCTTTTGTCTTTTTTATGAAAATTTCTCATATTTTCTATAAATAGTATAACGCATTCATTTAAATGTTGTACACTATTTATAGGAATTTGTTTGTAAATTCACCTCTGTTAGTTGGTAAAAAAGATTAACGTAAGCATTTCAGAAGTCTCCTGGCTACGGATCGCCAAAATCCTATTATTCATCAGGCGCTGCACCTTTTTAAAAATGAATGGGCTGAGTCTTCTGCCTAAGTTCTCTAGTCTTCGAACTAAATTTCTCACAATGCCTGCTTTATATTGTTGCTCCTCATTAAACGTATCAGCAAAATCTTATCGGAATTCGGAAGATAAAAAATCTCTTACAAGTAGTATTTTACACATGAAAAAGATTTACTTTGCCCTGGTTACACCGACGCTCGTACTACCCCAATTCTTTGTAGAAAAGCTGAAAGCTTTTGAACCTTAAGTTGATGGCTATGGGGTCATCCCCTTAAATATGTTGCATATTTTTCTGGCTAGCAAACCGATCTGCTACTAGCTTTACGAGATCTACTACGCGGCAAGAGTAGCCCCACTCGTTATCATACCAGGCAAGAACCTTGACCTTACGGGTTCCCATAACGATTGTAGATAAACCATCAATAATAGCCGAACTTGGATTTGTATTAAAATCTACAGACACAAGCGGTTCATTACAGAATTCTATAATACCCTTCATCGATCCTTGCGCCACAGTATGGAAGGCATTATTAATTTGTTCCACTGTCACATCACACTTTACGTCTACTACAAGGTCTACAAGCGATACATTTGGAGTCGGAACGCGTAGCGCCATACCATGCAATTTGCCGGATAAATGTGGTAGTACCTTTGCTAATGCTTTAGCAGCACCTGTTGTAGTCGGAATAATAGATTGTGCGCAAGCCCGAGCTCTACGTAAATCCTTATGTGGATTATCGATATTATTTTGGTCATTTGTATATGAATGTACAGTGGTCATTAAGCCGTTCTCAATGCCGAATTGTTCATCTAACACCTTTACGACTGGAGCAAGACAATTGGTTGTACAGGAGGCATTAGAAATAACATCGTGTTTTGTAATATCCAATTGCCTGTCATTGACACCAACTACAATAGTAACATCTTCATTTTTACCGGGAGCTGTTAAAATGACCTTCTTTGCCCCTGCTTCTAGGTGTAGACTTGCTTGTTCTTTTGCATTAAATTTTCCTGTTGCTTCAATCACAACATCTATGCCTAGTTCCTTCCAAGGAAGCTCTTGCGGATTACGATGATTAAGAAGCTGAACCAACTTGCCATCCACCAATAAGTGATTTTGCAATACCTCTATTGTACCGTCAAACTTCCCGTGTACGGTGTCATATTTTATAAGGTGTGCTAACGTGTCTGCCGGATAGCTCGCATTAATCGCAACAACCTGGAATGAGCTTTCTTTTATCGCCTGACGAAATACCATTCTTCCAATACGGCCAAACCCGTTAATAGCAACATTAATCATAATTAATAAATCCCCCTAATTGAGTTATACTATATTCCTATAAATCTATAAATAGTATATCATAATTTAAAATAAATTCATTAAATATTTCTTTTTTTTTAAAATAACTCATTTTATAACACACAATCCCTCTAAAATATGCATTAATTGTAACCTTCTTAGGGGACTGACCCATTCCTTTAGCAAAACTGGCCTCCACCCCTTGGATAGGCATGACGAAGGAATGAGATGGCATATTTTATGACCCGTTGAGACATGGGAGGGAAAGCCTCCAGGGGCGGCGTGGAGAATATGTGCATTATATAGTAGAATATGGAGTTTTATAGGACTCCTTTATTTCCTCATGCCTTCACGAAGCCAACATGACCTGAACTCATGTTATTTAACCGTTATAACACTATCAAGGGTTATGAAATCCTGCGTATAAGTGAGCATTCAAGAGATATAGCTATCATACTGAGGGAGTTGAAGAAGGAAATATAACAAATTTCAGAACAACTAAATAATGAGTATGTAAAGGTGCTAAGTGATGCTTTCATCATTTTTTGCACCTTTTACTTTCCTCGCACATCAAAATATATAGAATAGGGGTTAAAGTACAGTAAGCATATTCATGCTACTTGAACATCAGGACTAACCTTATTCATTTTATTTCCTTATTTTTTTGCTTATGTTGGTTTGTAAAAGTGGTTGATCAAAATTAGGTCTAATAAAGTTGTTTTTCAAATATAAAGGCTCTTTTCTAAAAGTTTGTTGCTCTAGGAATCTTTGCGAAAACAGCCAATATATAAGAAGAAATATTCAAAAAACTGTTTTCTCAAAAATGTAAAAACAATAACTTGTCAAATTGTTTTTATTTAATATTAGGAAAAATAGTAGTACTATACAACAGTGAGCATTAACCCTTTAATTGATAAAGGCAAACCTTTTGAAAGATTGGGACGCAAAGATACAGCTTTATTGGCTAATACTAGACAACATAAAAAACATAAGGAAAAATATAAAGCATTATATTCTCAAATGCCTGAATATGTAAAAGATTATATAGATGCTATGGAGGATAACTATCGCTCCCCCTCTACGCTATTTACCTATCTATTAGACTATCAGGATTTCTTTAAATGGCTTTTACAAGAAGGAATTGCAAAATGTGATCAAATTAGGGATATTCATCATGATGTCTTGTCTTCCCTCCCCTTAGAATTAGTTAGGGCTTATTTTAAGAAGTTGGAAGAAGAAGAATACAACGTTTCTAAATTCGAGAAAAAAACACGTACCAAGTCTTCTATTAATAGGAAAAAATCAGCTTTACGTTCTCTTTTTAAATATTTATCTACTCAGTATGAGGATATCAATGGAGAACCTCTATTTCACAGAAATGTCATGCAAAAGATATCCGTTATAAAGGAGAAAGAATCATTAAATGCACGTAGCAACAAGCTATCTAATACGATCTTTCAGAATGAGTCAGATGTAGATTTCCTTTACTATGTGAAAAATTATTATGAAAAAGAATTGTCAGAGCGTCAGAAGTCATATTTTTCACGGGATAAAGAAAGAGATTATGCGATCCTCTCCCTTCTTCTCGGTAGCGGAATTCGTGTGAATGAATTAGCTGAGTTAAGAATCAAGGACTTGAATTTTGATAAAAACACAATTGAGGTTATTCGAAAAGGCGATAAAAAAGATGTAGTTACTGTATTTGAAGAAGTAATGGAAGATGTTGAAGTATACTTAAAAGTACGGAACGAAAAATATAAGGGTACTAATGCTGAACACGAATATCTCTTTTTATCTAAACACAATAAGACTTTCTCTCCTATCGCGATTAGAACAGTACAGGATTTAGTTAGAAAATACACAAAAGATTTTAATAAAGGTAAGCGGAGTATGTCACCTCATAAGCTAAGACATACCTATGCTACTAATTTGATGGATGAAACAACGGATCTCTCTCTTGTTATGGAGCAGCTTGGACATACTTCTGAAACAACTGCTTTACTTTATGTACACACTAGCTAAGAGTAAGCTAAAAAGGCTGCTGAAGCTCTTGCTGAACAGAGAAAAAGGTTAAAATAAGTTTTTACTTAAGGAAAAAGTCAAACATAATCCAAGTTATACTCTTTTTAAGGATGCGATAATTCGAATAAAATAAAACTCTTTATAAACAATTATATACAGCAACATAAAGACATATCGGCTTCTATCATTTGTGAATTTCTGATGAAAAATCATGGTGTTTCTGAGAAGCAATTCTCTACTGGTAGACCTAAGGTTTATGTAGAAGTAGTAACTTATCTTGAAAGATTATTCCATAAAGGTATACTAGAAGTGATTGAGCGTAATCAGGATGACTGCAAATATGAAGTTTACAGGAGCAATAGAACTATCCCTAAAGTAAAAGAAACAAAAGTAGATATAACCAAAATTAAAGACGCTGAGGTACAATTGTCCTTGTAAGCCAGGTATTTCTTGAAATGTGTTATTCAACTTGTCGCCTATATCGTGTATGTCCTTAGATGTCAAAGATACAGCTTTAGATAGGATAATTTGACGAGGATGTGTTTGAAGTAAGGTCAATGCTATGTCAGTATCTTTTATTACAATAGCCATTAAAAGTGGTCTTTCATCATTTTTAGTTATAGATTGCAAGAC
>JBNJJO010000084.1:0-9933 GCA_051750265.1 Bacillota bacterium
GGGTCTCGCCAACATTTTAAAAAAATCCTACGCTAAGCCTCTTTTTAGCATAATTAGCCCGGAAACTCCTACGTAAAGGAAATTCCCGGGATTCATTTCATATATTTAGGTTTCTCAATGGCGTCGTACGGTTTTCTAAATCAAAAGTATACTCCCCAAGTAGGTTAATATGTTCCCAACCCAAGGGGGAAATGTGACGGATCAAATCTTCATCAAAATCTCTATTTTCTTTTAGAATTTCAATGGCTTCGGTGAGATACACCGTATTCCATACACTAATGGCATTAATCAATATATTCAAGGCGCTGTTTCGCTGAAGTTGGTCCTGTATGGCACGTTCTCGCAATTCACCCCGTTTACCGAAAAACAATGCCCGCGCCAATGCGTTTACGGCTTCACCTTTATTCAATTCACGTTGGATTGTTCGACGAGCAGATTCACTCGATATATAATCCAATATAAAAATCGTTTTTTCGATTTTCCCTGCCTCCGTTAGTCCGCTGCCAATTGATTTTTTCTTGCGTAGGAACCTAATTTCCCTAACATTAAGGCTGCTGGAACTTTGCCTTCACGGATGGAATAGGCCAAACGTAAGATATCATCGTAGTTTTCACGAATGTGTTTTAGATTGATACGACCTTTAAGTAACTTTTCAAGCTTAGGGTATTCTTTCTTGTTTTCAATAACATGCAGTTTGGAATCTCTCAGATCACGGAGACGGGGTTGAAATTTAAACCCTAACAGGCCTAAAACCAGCAACTGGCTACTGTGGGGCAAAGTTCCGAGAATGTAATTGGAATCGGAACTTACATTGTTTTGGGCATTTATAAAGTCTTATAAGTAATCATGTTTACTAAGTGATTAGAGAAATTAGTTCGGATTCTTATATTTTGCGGAACTTTCCTATACTCGAATATCCAGTATATGGTTGCGTTGCCCCTCAGTCATCGTTTGCTGGTTTTAGGCCTAACAAATGGCATAACCCAAACACCTGATCTGTATATCCGGCCTTATCTACAGTATGTTTTTCCAACGTATTCAACGTATTTTATGATAATAAAAATGGCTATTTTCTATCTTTGTGGAAGCATTATATACAGTAATTATTTATAGTTTTTAACGTATACAAAGATAGGACTTTACGTGGAGGGGTGGGTATGATAGGCTCGGATGCCAATGAAACAACTGCTTCAGCCTTTCAAGACAAATCGTACCCACAGAGGCTCCACGTCAAGTCCTTAACCACTTATCTTGGCATACATGTACACAATGATAAAAGGTGCATTCTATCAATCTTTTGTCGGTGATACTGTAGATAAGGGCCAGTATCTGTAAAGTGTTCCTTGATATTTAGTTCCGTTCGTTCTCTTCAGCAGGAAATTCGTGATCTCAAGGAGGAAAATGAAAGCTTAAAAAATGCGATGCACTATTTCGTGAAAAGCCCTCGGTAAAATATGAATTCATTCATGAAAACCGCTCCCAATACCGGGTGGAGAAGATGTGCAGCGTTCTGGGAGTTTCCAAAAGTGGTTACTTTAAATGGATAAATCGTCCGAAAAGTGACAGGCAGAAACAACATGAGAAATTATCACAAGAGATTTTACAGACCCATCTAGAATTCAAACAGCGTTACGGCAGCGTCAAAATCGCTAAAACGCTCAATAGACGTGGCGTGAAAGTAAGTGTGCGTACGGTCTCACGCATTATGACAAAGAATCAATGGAAGTCTTGTACAGTCAAAAAATTCAGGTTCTACGTCAAATGTTGGGGTGAAGTGATTTTTACTTCACCCTAATCCAATATGCGAACCCATTCTTTTATATTTATGTGTTAATAGTATTTTCGCTCAAAAACGCTTAAAGCTTCTAAAGCCAAATGCGTTCCGTTTCATCACTTTTGTTAAATTATTTATTCCCTCTAGAAAGCCGATGGAATAGGTATAGCTAAAGCTATTCAGTATCTCGATTTGCCAGTTCTTTAGGGTCTGAGTAGCCCTCGAAAATTCAGGAATACCTGCCTGGTTTACCGCCTCGTAAAAACCATGCAAGGTTTCTTTGTATTCTCTTCGCCACTCTGGTTTGCCTCGTCAAACCAGAGACAAAACCTTTCCTTTTACAGGAGTGCTAGAAAATCAAGTCGTAATCGTTACTGGTGGTTCCCGTGGAATTGGGCGTGCGATATCGCTCAAATTAGCGTCAGTAGGTGCTGACGTAGTGATTTTATACGCTGGTAACCAGGTGAAAGCAGAAGAGACAGTATCTGAAATTTCCCAATTAGGTAGAAAGTCATTGGCACTTCAAGTAGATGTTTCAGACGCGGATCAAGTGAATCAAGCATTTCAAGAAGTGATGAAGTTGTTTGGTAAGATTGATGTCTTGATTAATAATGCCGGCATCACGAAAGATAATTTAGTGATGAGAATGAATGAAGAAGATTGGAATCGAGTGATGGATGTCGATCTTAAGGGTGTTTTTCTTTGTTCAAAAGCAGTCATGCGTCCCATGATGAAACAACGAAAAGGTCGAATCATCAACATCAGTTCAGTGGTTGGTGTTGCAGGGAATCCTGGTCAAGCGAACTATGCAGCAGCAAAAGCAGGCGTGATCGGGTTAACCAAAACGTTAGCGAAGGAATTGGCAAGCCGGAATATTACAGTCAATGCACTTGCGCCTGGGTTTATTGAAACTGACATTAACTCCGATTTATCGAAAAAACAATCGTGGAGAGAAGAAACTATGAAGTTGATTCCGCTCAGGCGGGCTGGAACGCCGGAAGATGTTTCGGAGGTTGTTTTGTTTTTGGCAAGCGAGTCTTCGAGATACATAACTGGCCAAACGATTCATGTCGATGGTGGAATGATTATCTGAGTAAAAATGAGGAGTAACATAATGAGAGAAACGGTAGAGAGAAATGGAAAAAGTATGACCCTGATTGATTTGAGTGATAAGTTAAAAAATAGTACGTCAGAATTTGAGCCAAGTCCTCATAAAATCAAATACTCCGCTCACAAACAAGCGGTAAGAACTACTAAGAAGTTTTTAGGGCTTGAGAAGGAGTATTGGCCAGAAGGAGAGGGGTGGGCGGTAGAAGAAGTTAAGCTTTCGACTCACAGCGGAACGCATATTGATGCACCTTACCATTATGGATCGACTATGGAAAGTGGAGAGCCAGCACGAACGATTGATGAGGTACCACTTTCTTGGTGTTATGGAGATGGTGTTGTACTGAGTATGACTCATAAGCAGGCTGGCGAAGCCATTACGATTGATGATTTACAAGCTGAACTTAGCCGAATTGAATATAAGCTGAAACCCTTTGATATTGTATTGATTCGCACAGATGCTTCGAAGTATTTTAAAAATAAAGGCTATGAATTCCAACATCCTGGTTTGATTCGATCGTCGACCGAATGGTTAGTGAATCATGGAGTAAAAATGATAGGAATCGATGCTTGGGGGTTAGATAGACCCTTTAACGTATTAGCAAAAGAAGCATTGGAGGGGAAAACTCAGTTTTGGGAAGCTCACTTGTTTGGACGAGAAAAAGAATATTTGCAGATCGAAAAACTAACCAACTTGGATCAACTACCCAAACCATACGGGTTTAAGGTTTCAGCCTTTCCAGTCAACATCGAAAAGGCAAGTGCTGGTTGGGCTCGGGTTGTAGCTATACTGGAAGATTAAAATCAATTCACTGGGTTTTGTCCCAACCTCAACTTTCTTATTAGGGGTCAGACGACCAAAAAAAGAAAATTGTACGTTAAGGAACTTTATAAATAAAAATCACTGTTTTCTTGTACGTTAAGAAAGCAGTGATTTTTATTTTATTCCTTTCGTAAAGGGGTACTACCAACAAAAAGCGCAGTACGTATGCTAAGCAAATTTCGACATGATAAAAGCCGATTTTCCATACGCTAAGGAAACATCGGCTTTATTTTATTGAATAAGAGGCGCAGTGAATTCAAGCTCGCTACTTTCATTTCATACATAGTAACAGGATTCCTACTGTTTGGAAAGCTAAGAACTTTCAGGACATGATGATTGTTAGAACTCTTCTTTACACTGGTGTAAGGGTAAGTGAATTAATAAATATTAAATTGTCTGAAGTAGATTTTGACAGATGTCAAATCCGGATTAACCAGGGAAAGGGAAAGAAGGACAGAATAGTTCCTTTCCCACATTCCTTTAAAGAGTTGTTGGCAATGCATTGTGCAAATATGAAAAATAAACATGCTGCGTATCTATTTGAATCTTCTTGGAATAAAAAATACACGGATCGAGGTATCCGCAAAATATTAACTAAGTATTCTGAAAAGTCTGGACTATCCCAATCATTGTCTCCGCATAAATTACGCCACTTTTTGTTAACTTGGCTAAAAAAGCAAGGCGTGGACGATGCACTAATTCAACCTTATTCAGGACACAAGAGCAGAAAATCAATCGAGGTTTACTCTAGATTGGCAATTGAGGAAGCACAAAATGAGTATAATGAAGTTATTAATAAATTTCCAATTTAATACATCTTATTGCGGGTAATGACAGCTACGCTGTTGTTACCCCTATTAGCAAGACAGGTGTAGGGCAAATTGAATTTTTCAAGCTGAATGGCACTCTGAAAGAAGATGATAATTTGCAATTTTCAGTGGAGGAGTTTGGAAACGGTAAGTTTAAAAAGGAGTTGCTAAATACTTCGGATGGACCGAAAACAAAATTTAAAGACAGCCTCATTTCTTTTGGAATAAGTGGTATCGAAGATGAAGACCACTCTTTAAAGCTGTTAACGGGTGTACCATCTGAACTTGATACAACGAAGTATTCAAATAATATGACAATGTCTTCCTTTAGTAAGCTAATAGGCGAAAAGGTTACTTTAGAGAAAAATAAACCTGCATATTTAGTAGCTTGGTTAGGCACTACTAAAAACAGTTTGAGTTCTGTTGAAAGCGAAAATGGCGAATTGCCTACAGGTATTGAAGAATCCGAGATTGCACTTTTATACAAAGTTTTATGGACCGATAAAGAAAAGAAATAACTTTCTTTTGTTTAACAATCGGTCGCTTATCTTTAGTAAGAAGGCGTCTTTTTGATATGCCCCTACACATAAAGGGATTAGATTTTATTAAGGTGAAAAAACTGTGAACATTTTTACTTAAACTATCGGGTGCAAGAGTTAAACAAAACGTTGTTTCGGCAGCGTTTTTTCTTATTGAGCTCCCTCAGTTAGATACGATTATCTCTCGAATACTCACTTATTCGCAGGATTTCAAATCACTTGAAAGAATAGTAGGGGATTAATTGAATGAGTTTTGACCATTTTGGCTACATGAAGGCGTACTTAAATAAAGGAGGTAGTAATAACTCCAATAATTTCCATATAATGTACGCATTCTCCACGCTCCCCTTGGAGGTTTTCGCTCCCATGTCTCAACGGGTCAATTGCCCTCTCATTCCTTCGATGGCCTTTTCAAAATGGTTTTTCCTAATCTGGTCTTTGAAAGTTTAGGCTCTGCCTTCAGAGTTCACAATTAGACTTTGGAAAGTTATTATATAGTTAGAGAAAATGCATATAGGAGATATCATGGCTAAAATTAAGTATCTTGAAATTTATAATGATTTAAAAAATAAAATTGATAACAAGGTGTATGCGTTTCAGCAGCTGCTTCCTTCTGAGAATACCTTGATCAAGCAGTATGAATGCTCCAGGAATACCGTTCGGCGGGCGATTGCCAATCTTGTTTCCGATGGGTATGTCCAAACCATTCACGGGCAAGGCGTCCGTGTGATTTTTCAGGAACTAAGGCAAAAAGAGTACTTGTTTGGCGGTATCGAGACGTTTAAGGAGTCTTCAATCAGAAACAAAAATAAATACCGGACTGAAGTAGTTTTTTTTGAAGAAAGAATCGTAGATGAACAACTAAGACGGATAACTTCCTTTCCAATCGGGATTGAAATCTATCATTTGCAAAGGGTCCGATACCTGGATGAAAGGCCTTTGATTATGGATTACAACTATTTTCGAAAAGATATTGTAAAAGGTTTAAATAAGGAGATTGCAAAGGATTCTATTTATGAATACATGGAAAATGAGTTAAAGGAAAGCATCATTACAACGAAAAGAATGATGACAGTTGAAAAGGTAAATGAGCTGGATCAAGCCTATTTGAACCTGATAGATTACAACTGTGTCGCCGTTGTCACCAATTTCACTTACAATTCGGATGGAGTCATGTTTGAGTTTACTCAGTCCAGGCATGCCCCTGACTCCTTCGTGTTTTTCGAGCAGGCACAAAGGATAAAATAAAACGATCCCCGGTCATAATGGCCCCGGGGATCGTTCTTTTTATGCCCTGGATTCTTGAACCTTAGCCGCCAGGTAAATGAACGCGCTCGCAGTCCAAGTAAAGGACGGATCTCTTAACCCTTCACCTGTCAGGGCATTAAAATTTTCTGAAAATCCATTCTGATGAACAAGCTCACAATATTTTTCACTAATGGACAGCGCTGCCTCTATTTCGCCGCATCTTTCCAGTGCATCGATTAATATAAGCGTTGTTGGTGCCCAAATGGCGCCGCGCCAATAGGCATCATCCTGGTAAAGACTGCTGTCGACCGCTTCTGAGGCAATGCCCCATTTTGTTGTATATTTGCCGCTCGTAATGGTTTCCACCATTTTCTTTCTTGCAGAAGCCGGCAGTTTATCTGCGATCAGAAGAGACATGAGCGGCAGGAAGCTCGCGCTTTCGATTACTTCGCCAGTAGACATTATACGAGCAGCAGGAAGGTCATCGACTAGGAAATAAGAACAAAACAGATCTGTCAGCCTTTTTGATTCCTGCTCCCAGTAGCCTTTCTCTTCGGATTTTCCCAGCTCCCCGGCAACCACTGCCAGCATATCCATATCTTTGATTAGAAAAGCAGTTAGATCCGGCGAATCTATGATATTCGCATTTCTGAAGACCGTGCTATTATCTTGTCCCGAATCATTCCCATGGTGATATTCAGGGATGCCATCCTCATTGGAATCCTTATAGGCAAGATAAAACTGCACCTGATTCTCGATTTGACGGTAAATGGTTTCAAACTGCTTTGTTGAGAAATCCATCTTTTCCATCATTTTCAGATAAGTCCACCCGTGCACTGGCGGTTTGGCAAAGTTCCAGCGGATTGTCGAGTCACTGAGCGAACCAGGAATTTGCCCAAGTTTGTCCTGATAATCAAATAAGACAGCCATTTGGTCCCAGGATAATTGATTATCCACACCAGCCAGAGCAATCGCGTTGAAACAGTGATCCCAGCTCCATGTGCCAAGGAAATAATTATTCGATACAAACATCGTATCCCTCTTCAGGTAGCCTTCAGGTTTCACAACTGAGGACCAATTTATATACGCTGCATTGATTTGGGTATCCCTGTATTCTTCAGGAGCTTCAGGCAGTTTGCTGCAATAGTCCTCAAATGCTTTCCTGCTGTTTTCAAGGGCTTGCTCAAAGCTGTATTCCCGATCAGCCGGTTTCCCTCCATGGGTAGGCAGGTCTTCCATCACACATAAAAATCCGCTGCCGTCAGCAGATGAGATATTAATAGCGGACTGATTTTCCGCCTCATTCGTGCTCCCTCTGCTGTCCATATACACATCTTGATTCAGGGAAACGGATCCGCTTGGGCAAAAAATCATGAATTTAGTTAAATTCTTATAGCTGTTGACAATGCAGTATTCGCTGGCCTTTCTACCCAATAAATAATTATATTCAAAATTGTAGACAGGCTGTGTGTCCAAACGCAGCCCAGCCTTCTCCCCCGTTCCTTTAATAACAATCCTTGAATCACTGTCAAAACAGATAGAGATTTCACCGCCGGAAAATCGGATGATGACAAGGTTATAATTTGCTATGTATTCATAATCAACAGGTGCTCCATTTACAGTAGGAATCAGCTTTAACACATTCATATGGCTTCTTGACTTGCCTCTTAAAGAGTTTAAAAAAAGGCCTGTTTTCAATGCCTCCTCATGCTTCTGAAAGGCAAGAGCCATATAAGAGCCATAAAAGCTTAACGGTGTTTTCGTTATATCCATGATAGCCGGACACTCCTCAAAAATTTTTCAAAATTATTTGTATATATAAGTCAATTATATTATACTAAACTTGTTTAAACAAGTTGGTTATTTATGAAAGCCATTACATAGTGAGGTGTAAGCCAGATGTCAAAATTAAATGAAAACGTTTCCTCCATAATCGAAAACATCGGAGGAGCAGAAAACGTTGTAACCGCAACACACTGTGTCACCCGGCTGCGATTAGTGCTGAATAGCGAAGAGCTGGTTGATGTGAAGAAATTGGAAGAAAATGATCTTGTAAAGGGAACTTTTTCAGCAAGCGGCCAGTTTCAAGTCATCATCGGACCTGGATTGGTTGAAAAAGTATTTGCCGAGTTTGTGAAGCAAACAGGCACAGAAGAAGTTTCTTCAGAGGAATTAAGAGAAATTACTTCTAAAAAGAAAAACGTCCTTCAAAGAGGAATCCGAGTGCTCGCAGACATTTTTATACCGATCCTGCCTGCCATCGTTGCAGCCGGTTTATTAATGGGACTAAATAATGTACTAGCAAACCCTGGCATCTTTTATGAAGGAGAATCCGTGCTCGATGTTCATACAGAATGGTCCGGGTTTGCAGGAATTATAAATCTGATTTCAAATACAGCCTTTACATTCCTGCCTGCACTAATTGCCTTTTCTGCTGCAAAGAAATTCGGGGGCAATCCTGTATTGGGAATTGTTCTTGGCTTAATCATGGTTCACCCGGAACTTATGAATGCCTATGCATTTGCATCTGACCCAGAATCAGTCGAGCACTGGAATCTATTTGGTTTTGAAATTGCAAAAGTCGGGTACCAGGGACAAGTTATTCCAGTCCTTTTTGCGGCGTATCTGTTAGCAACTCTTGAAAAAAGCTTGAGAAAAGTCATTCCGGAAAGCCTGCAGCTATTGGCTGTTGCTCCAATCGCGCTGATCATTACGGGTATTGCGACATTTACAATCATTGGACCTGTTACTATGACAGGCGCTAACTGGATTACTGACGGTATTTTGTATCTGTTTGATGTATCACCAGTTCTGGCTGGGGCAGTATATGGACTGATTTCACCGCCGCTTGTTATTACAGGAATGCATCACTTATTCCTTGGTGTGAACCTGCAAATGGCTGGCTCCCTTGGCTATGTTACACTTTGGCCAATCGGCGAAACCGTTACACTTGCTCAAGGTATCGCAGCCTTAACCATGTTCTTCTTAATTAAAAACAATAAAAAACTCAAAAGTGTTTCGCTTTCCGCAACTGTATCAGCTTGGTTAGGCATTACAGAGCCAGCGATTTATGGAGTTAATCTGAGATTCAGATATCCATTTATTGCGGTCATGATTGGCAGTGCCATTGGAAGCGCATACCTTTCCTTTATGGATGTAAAAGCCACCTCTGTTGGTGTTGGCGGAATGCTCTCCTTCCTTTCTGTATTACCGGAATACTGGAGCTCTTACTTTACAGGAATGGCAATTACAGCTGTCATCACGGTAGGATTAACATTGCTGTTTAGCAAGTCGAAAATGTTTAAATCGAAGGAAGTTAAAGCAGAAATGACTGAAGCAGCTTAAGAGTTTTAAAGAGTCCAAAGAACAGGGCTTTCAAAAAAAGACACCCTCATCACACGAGGGCACTGAAAAACTGACGTTTTTCTAAGTTTCTAAGATGGCTTCGGAAAGTGTCTATACTGATACGTTAACTCTTCAACAGGCAAATCTGGATGATGTCATGGTTGCCGTGTTACGTGACGGGAAACCGATCCCGCAAGATTACGGGGGCCCGACAAGGCTCGTGGTTCCAAAAATGTACGGTTACAAATCCGTGAAATGGTTAAATAAAATTGAATTGATTGACCATTC
>JBNJJO010000085.1:0-9222 GCA_051750265.1 Bacillota bacterium
AAAAGATATTGTCTCTATATTCCTCAATCAAGTTGGTTTAAATTTTGGCTATTGATTATAACCAATACTCGGATCATTAGATTTATAGTACTTTCTGTACTGCTGCAGATAAAGAAGTCATCCTAAAGGAAGTAGTTTCCGACTCCCACAATATTTCTCTTCGAATTATGAAACCCCTTCGTTTCTCTTGAAAAATCTATCTCAATTAATTTGTCATTTGCACTTCCATAGTAATTAATACTATCTGTCAAATCTTTGCCCATATAAATCTTTCCATTTGGGTAAGTAATTTTATAAATAATTTACATAGTGTATATAGCATCCTTTCCACCATAATTAACTGAAAGAGCAATCCATTATTCCCTTAGGATTGCTCTCTTTCATGTGCATTCCATTACCAAACACTTTAAAATAGTATAGCTAAAATAATAATACCTCCTAAACAGTATAAGATATCTAATTCTGTCTCTGTAAACCATCGATCCTTAATTAAATAAGAATTATAGCTTCCTTCGACCTTTATAATTTTACTAGGTCTATCCGATCTTGATGGTGATTCCTCCTTGATTACTAAATAGGATTCGTTCGGAAGGAATCTCCCTTTCTCGTCTCGTAATCTGTGGCTCACATCTATTTCCTTGTTTCTGATCTCTGGATGATCCTGCAGCTGATCCAACAACTCTTTCAATCTCGATTTCTCTTCGTATGTTAGCATTGACGTCCTTACCTCCCTCTTGTTTCGATGGGTTTCTATCCAGCCAGAATCCATGTTGATCTGCTTTCCACATAGGAGAGGGAATAGGGACGTCTGTCCTTTTATATTGCTTCATTAGCTGTTCAAAGTTAGGTGAAAAAGCAGCTGAAAATAATGCAGCTCTAATAATTTGATTTCGGTCTAATGTGGTGGCGTGGAATAGATCATCTACGTATTCCCTAAAAGCGTTATCATAACGGACTGTAGGGCGATACACCATTACTTAGACGTCCCCTTTATTAACTCTTCCAGACGTCTTTTACCTTCGGTTGTAAGATAGACATCCTTACCTCCAAGTAGTAAAACAGCCAATTCTTTAGTCATTTTAACTCCTCCTTTTATGACGCTATTTTCTGACGTCTTTGATACATGCTATTAGGGACTGCTTGTCCACTATTCCCAACTTTTTTAAATTCAGTTGAATATTTTTGGGATTGATAGTTAAGAATGGGTAATATCACTTGAAAAAGAAAGGAGAAATAAAAATTGTGGGGTATAGGTAAACCACGAAGTAAACTAGGAAAGTGGATGGACAAGAAAGGCTTTGAACAACAAGACCTAGCCAAGATAGCGAAGGTCAGCAAAAATACAGTTTCTAAAGTCTGTAGTGAAAAAGATTACATACCAAGACAAGATGTAATGAAAAAGATATTAAGGGCTATTCGCCAAGTTGATCCCAATGCTAAAATGAGCGACTTTTGGGATATGTAAAGGTGCTAGGTGGATGATTATTCATCATTTTTTGCACCTTTTACTTTTCTCGCACAACAAAATATATAGAATAGGGGTCAAAGTACAGTAAGCATATTCATGCTACTTGAACATCAGGACTAACCTTATTCATTTTATTTCCTTATTTTTTTGCTTATGTTGGTTTGGAAAAGTGGTTGATCAAAATTAGGTCTAATAAAGTTGTTTTTCAAATATAAAAGAAGAAATGTTCAAAAAACCATTTTCTCAAAAATGTAAAAGCATGTAATAAATTGTAAAATTGTTTTTGTTTAATATTAGGAAAACTAGTAGTACTATTTAACAGTGAGCTTTATCCTTTAAATGATAAAGGCAAACCTTTTGAAAGATTGGGACGCAAAGATACAGGTCTAAGGTTTTAAACTAAGATGGCTGATCTGCCTAAGATATTTAAATATTTTAAGAAGTTACATTAAGTTCCTTAATTATCGAAAAAGGTTTAGATATGTCCTAGAAATAGGTATTTTATTGATGAAATTAGAGATTTCTTCAATATACATTCTAGATGCTGAATAGGGTTCTTTTTTGTAAAAAATATCTAGGAGTGACCCGAAGTGTCTTTCAATACAACAACTGTGGAAAGAATACCTGTTTTAGAAAACCATCTAGAGAATTCAATTAACTCGCTAAAAAATGAGTTAAAACAATCTGTTAGGGTAAATGGTTTAAGACACCCTGAAACACTAGCAATAAGTCAAAAACTTGATAAATACATAATTGAATATCAATATATAAACTTAGGCATATTGAGAAACAGAAATACTTAAATTTATTTCCTATTACGCATTTTGCATCTAGAGGGCGCAACCGTTTGCATTAGGGTATTTTTACCAACTTTCTTATCGTGAAACATTAATTGGTTTAGGTTGCTGGATGACCATATCTTTTTTGGTCGATTCATCCATTTTGGCAGCAAGATTTTGAATATATGATTCTGTTAACTTTAACGGAATATACCCAATACTCTCCCGAATGAGATTTTCCAAGACAAAACATTTACGTGTGTAAAATTCATATTCCTTAAAGGTGTATTGTTCACCCTCATCAAATTGATTTTCACCTTGTTTTAATGCCTGGATGAACGTATGACGTTGTTTGTAAATAAAAGAGCGTTCATATCGTGCCAATTTCAAAAGAAATAACAATTCCACGATGCTAAAACGCATTAATTCTGGAGTGGATTTTTGAAGATCGTTAAGAGTTGGTTGTGACGTTGGCATTAAGTTTTTTCGCTTTCCTTGTTCTTGTACATCGATTCGATCAATTTTCATTTCACAAAAATCACAATAATAATGATGTTGATAGGGTTCTACCTTGCTACCGCAATACAGACATGTCTTCATGTTTTGCTCATCCTCCCTAATTTAAGTACAGCAATTTTGTTCCCCGAAAGGGGAACCGCTTAGACGGTCACTTTTTCCTTTGCTGGCACTTTTAGATGTTCAATAATTTGATGGCTGCATGTGACGATATCGGTCCCGATCTGTTTCATAATGTTCATGTCTTGACTCCATCCAGCAATGTAACCAAAACTATATGTTCCTGTATCATAGCCGAAGTGATTCATGACCACATATGCCACAGCTTCAGCTTGCGCTTCCTTGATCCGACTTCCTTCTTTCTCAAACTTCGCTCCTTTTGCATGTAATATATAATGACTGTATTCATGAATCAATGTTTTTAATTGCTGAGTGGTACTTCTATCTTTATGAATCGCTATGTAGTTTTCGACTAGATGATAATATCCATTTGCGCCTTCCGTATCCTTAAAAATAACCGGTATTACGATTTTTTCTATCCATTCCTGAAGCAAGGATTTTTCCTGTTCCCCATCTCCTTCAAGCATGTTTACAGCTGGTTGAGGAAGATCTTTCCCATCTGTATTCGATACATCAAATACATTCACATATCGAAATCCGTAAAGAACCTTTTTTTCTTTTTCCTCATTCTCTTCTGTTTCTTTTTTCTTCCCGATTAACGGTGCAAGTACTTTTATAGCTTTAGCTCCTTTTTTCACGAACCGACCATGTTTTTTCCATTCATTAAAACCTTTTACAAGCGTCGCTTGGGGGTTTTGCATGTATATTAAGATCGTGTTGTTAAAACTGTAGTTATGGAAGCTAGAAAGAAATTTCAACCAGTCCTGAAATTTTTCACTAGTCATAAGCTCTTGAATCCCTTGATCTAATTGTTCTTTGATTTCCTCTAGTGCTTTGTTTTTTGTCATTTGCTTTTCCTCCCTTGAATTTGCTTCTTTGCCTTCCGAAGCGCACTAGTTCCCCAAAGGGGGGATTTTTCCCCTTTTGCAAGTAGAACGAAAAATACGCATAGGCAATCGGTCAAGGGACTAGCACAAAAAGTTTTTTGATGTTGCAAAGCGATCTTAGTCAAAAAAGTTTTTTGCCCCTTGATTGATTGACTAGCCGTCTTAGCTTCAAATAGGGGTAGGGCGAAGCCTAGGAATCTGCCCCTGTTTGAAGGTTAGTCGGCTTGCGCTGTTTTACGATTCGGAAGGCAAAAGGGAAAAGTAAACAAATAAAAGCAGTCTTCACGGCTGCTCTCCTTTTGTCTCTTATTCTTTTGTTTTTAGCGTTTTCGGCTCGTTCGGTACGGCGGCTTGCCGTAAATGGAACAGGAACCTCCCGGAATGTAGGCGTCAGCCGTACAGACCGTGGTTATCGGTCCATTTAGTGCCGAAGCGACACGTACAGAATGACAGAAAGGTGTTCTTTCCTTTCTGATCAGTCTGTAGTGCAGCCACCCAAAGGTCGTTCTTACATCTCTTAGTTTGAAGAGTCTTAAAATTCTCTTCTGAAGAAAGATAAATAGCCTAAAGGCTACTTTGTAGATAAACACTGCTTTTACACATACTGATAATAAGGAACAAGTGTTTTGATTATATAAGGGAGGGCAAGGGACAACTTAATTTTTAAAAACGATTGAGGAATAAATAAAAGATGACTGGGTTTCTTTAAACCAAGACATATAAAATAACTGAAAGAACTTCATCATAATTCTTTAAGATCTCCTATACCAAAAACTAGATAAAAGACAAATTGAAGAAATGAACGACTGATAAAGCTACCGAAATTAATTCCTTTTAGAACGAACAAACTCGGAGTAGCAAGTAGATTTATTAAGGGGTTGTTGTCGATAAATATTCGTATTTTTCTTGGAATCTTAATTCCAAGGAGCTAGCTTGTAAGGTAGTGTATTGCTAGCTCCTCACTATCATATGACACGAAGAATATAAATTATCACCCTCCTCCCTATCGTGGTGTATCACCCCTTTTTGATTCACTGAACCACTTTCTCAAATTGAAAATTCTAAGAAAAATGGATGTTGTTTGCTTTTGAAAAGAGTAGAGGAAGGTTCTTAAAGTCATTTGGATGATTATTAGATTAATAATTTTATAGAAAAAAAGATTTAACAAGTATGGTTTTGGTATGGTTCATGTAATCAATAAAAGTAAAAAACACGAACATTTACTTAGTTCGTGATATTGTTCTTCCGTATTTACCTCACAAACATTCAAATGCTTCATCAGTTAAATCAAATTTAATAATTAGGGTTTTTCGACAATTATGTAAATGACTCTTACTATTTTTATCAATAGACGTCCTGAACGGTCTTTCCATAATACTCGTTGAATATCACCAAAATTAAATGTAAGGTGTTTGGGCAAGTCAATTTAAAAGGGGAAATGGATCATTTCTTAAATTGTAATTAGTCGGTCTATCACGAGAAATGCCTACATATCCTATAACATCACTACACCACTAATTCACTTATGGAGGATGATATATAGATGGCAGTTGTTAAAGTACCTAATAAATCAAAAAGTGCTAAAACAAAAGGATTAGGAGGCAAACGGTGCTGTAGGTTTTCTATTTCAGTAAGTAATGATACTGAAAAGAAATTGGATGCTCTTGCAATCAGTGTAGATTTCTCTCGATCAGAACTGTGTGATTATCTTCTTCAGGCGTGCGTGAATTCACCTGATTTTGTCTATGCACTTCAAGAAAAATTTAACGTTAATGAAAGATACAAAGTTTATCCTACAGTTATCAATGTTGCTGGAAAACAACAAGTCGTATATTGAGCCCTCCAATATGGATGGCTTATTTATTTTGCTTTTCTCTTTGGAGGAATGGCGAATTTAAAGCCTTGAGAGATCCATTTCATCTCTTTTTCATGGCAGCTTTTACACAGTCCGTGACGTTTTTTATGTAGCTCCTTGTCTCTCACTCGAATATTCTTATCACATTTTCTACATGTCATTGGTATAGATCTCCTCTCAATCAACTCTGTTACTACCACTATTGACCAAAAGAGATTTATTTATACATAGAAATCGATTATAAGAGCTTTAAAGTTGTAGGAGCAATGCGAACGTACTTCTGGAACTTACAAACTATGATTTATGCATATACACACTTTTGGTTGATGGTTATTTAATTGTTATTGACTGTTTTAGAGAGAAAGGAAAGCTTAAAGGCTAAAACTAGATTTAAAAACGCAAGTCATGTGATTCCATTAAAGGGCCATATTGTTGAACAACACCTTTTACAGAAATTGGATATTTATGTTAATATATATAAGGGATTGTGAAGGTTGCAACTTAACCTATAGGGATAGTTACAATTTTCTTGAATTAGGGTATGAATGGGGGAGTTTAATGAAAATACTAAACAAATTGCCAAAAAGTAACCCAAGTTTACATTTGGACCTAATTAAAAATGGATGGGTTCCAATGAAAGAACCTAAGAATTTAATAAGTGCTATTTTGTTATCTATCCCTTTAATGATTGTCGATGCAATTATCTCTATTGGGGTAATTAATATCTTTTCCTCTATTTCTTTGAGCGATTTTGGAATGACTTCTGATTCAATATCAATAACAATTAACTTAGCTATTATTTATTTGTTAGTCTTACTTTTAATACTTCACGAATTACTTCATTTGATTTTCATTCCTAATTTTATTAAATCAGAAAAAACATATGTAGGACTTACTCTGTTCGGGGGTTTTGTGATAACGGAAGAAGAGATTTCAAAATCAAGATATCTCTTCATTACAATTGCTCCTTTCATGATTATTTCAATAATTTTGCCACTAATATTAAGTGTATTTGGACTATTAACAACGACATTAAAATTTTTGATCATACTAAACGCAATGGCATCATCAGTTGATATGCTTAATTTCCTTCTTATTATTAAACAAGTACCGAAAAATGCAACTCTAAAAAATAATGGACCAGACACTTATTGGAAAAACATACAAATAAACGAAAAGTGTAAATATAACGAAAGTCCTCTTATTTAACTAAACTGCTAGTTTAACAAGCTGTGTGAAAAATTATTTGAAAGGGAGAGTTTAAGACTGAATATATTTAAAAATAAGCACTTTATAGGGATTTCATTGATTTTAGTTACTTTTTTTTAGTAGCCTCTTTTTTAACTATTGCAGCTAGTTATTTTAATACAAAAGAAATAAGTACTTTTAGTTCTCAATGCTATGAAAACGGTGGAGAAATCATATTAGAAATACATAATAATCTCACAAATGAATATTCTTTTGAGTGTAAATAAAAAAGAATTTTGTTGTAGTCGTTCTTTGTGTTACTGGAACTTGCCAAGAACAAGTTTACTCATTTTTTATTCTATTAAAGGGCGCAAGAATTGAACAACGATGGACTGTTTCAGCAGTCCATTTTTTCTTGGTCCTTAATCAGTTAAATGACAGTTTAAAACGACGAAAAAATGGTACAATTTAGAAAAAAAGGGGTTGGAGGTTAACTTATGGGCTTCCTTGTAATTGCAATCTTATTAGTGTATTTGTTTGATTTCACAAAATTAAGAAAGCAAAATCAAACAATAATTGAATAGAATGAAAAGGTTATATCTTTATTGGAAGAGATTAAAAATAAATAACCACAGTTATTCAAATAGGGCGCTATCCTGGAACAAGGATAGATGCTCATTTTTATTTTAATGACATTTAATTGAACAAGAGAAGGTAAAATAGGTTAGGTGCATAATCTTGAAATTCACTTTGGTCAATGTTTTTGGTGGTTAACATATACAATAAAATAACAGTATTTATTTATCTACATTTATTTATCATCAGGGTTACTACGGTACTCTTTATTGAACTACAAGGCAGGATACTTTAAGAAAAGTATAGAAGTAAAGATAATGGATTTTTAGCCAAATGATAAAAGGGGGGACTTTAGTATATGAACCAAATTTTAGATACCGAAGAAGCGATTAAAAGGTGGAATGGCTTTGCAGATACCTATTCAAAAAAACATACTGAACAAGGAGATCTTCATAAAGAAGTATTTTTAAATCCCACTTTATTTTCACTTATGGGAAATGTAAAAAATAAAAAAGTTTTAGATGCTGGATGTGGTGAAGGGTACTTAAGTAGAATTTTATCAAAGAATGGTGCCACTGTAACAGCTGTGGATTATTCTCCAAGAATGATAAAAATTGCACAAGGAAGAACTCCAAAGGGTTTGTTAATTGGTTATAGACAGGGTAATTGTGAGGATTTGAATATTTTAAAAGATAAAAGTTTCGATTTAATAGTGTCCAATATGGTTATTCAAGACCTTGCGAATTACGAAAAAGCATTTCAAGAAATGTATCGGTTATTAGTAGATGGAGGAAGTTTTATTTTTTCAATATTGCATCCCTGTTTTGTTACTCCAGAATGTGGTTGGGAGAGAACGGAAAGTGGTGAAAAGTTACACTGGAATGTAGATAAATATTTTTATGAAGGGGTGTATGAACAGGGTTTAGGAGATAAAGAAAAAATGTTATTCTTCCATAGAACATTAACAAGCTATATAAATACTTTAATTAAAACGGGTTTTGTATTAGAAAGTATTGTAGAACCGAAGCCATCAAAAGAGATGCTTAAAAAATATCCTTCATTTGAAGAAGATTTTAGATGTGCTGATTTTATAGTATTTAAATTAAGAAAATAATTGGTTTAAATTAAAAATGTGTTACTCCATTAAAGGGCGCTTTAATGGAACAAGCAGAAAAAGGATCTTCGTTTGAAGATCCTTTTTCAATGCCGATTATCAATGATTATGTTAAGTTCATTTCAAAATCATCTCGATACTAATACAACATTTTAAGAAATATTTTTCAATTCCTCTGTTAGTCGTAGAAATTTTTCTTTGTTTCGATCCTGTAATGACTGGTCAATCTCTTTTCGGATTTGCTCTTTTCGGAAATTACGAAGGGCTTTGTTTAACACCATTTCAGCAAATTCAGAATCCATGACGTTTACTTCAGGTTGTGGTGGTGTATTAACCAAATTCCTTTCCATAGGAAACCAACTCCTTGACCTTTTTTCTATTTTACTAACGGTTTTCAGACTATTCAAATATTTTGCTTGGTAGTTCCATAGTATCTATAGCCAATGAGTTTACATCTGAAAGTTTAAACTCATTGAAACCTTCAGTTATGTGTCTTTAAACAAGAATATTTTTAATTCATCTCAAAAACTATTATTCATTCAGTTTACTTAATCGTTAATCTATACAATTCTATCTTTAGACTGGTCCGGATCATTATCATAAAATTGTTGGATCAAATAGGTAAGATAAGAGTTTAGTTCAAATCGATCTTTATTAACAAAATCAGACAACGTTAATTTGCTTTCACTTGACACTATTTTACCCCCTTTATTTAACTT
>JBNJJO010000086.1:0-9076 GCA_051750265.1 Bacillota bacterium
CGTTCATGATCTTTATTCTTTACGCTGGCAAATCGAATTACTCTTTAAAACATGGAAATCATTCTTTGAAATAGATCATTGTAAAGAGATCAAAAAAGAGCGATTAGAATGTCATCTTTATGGTCAACTGATTGGCATTCTCCTCTGTTCCTCTACCATGTTTCAAATGCGGCAACTACTTCTTACCAAGAAAAAACGAGAACTCAGCGAATATAACATCAAAGATTATTTTTTACTGCTGTTTCAAGCGATACAAAAAAGCACCCAAGAGCTATCAAAGATACTACTTCGCCTGTTTGCCCTCCTACAGAAAAACGGGCGAAAATCCCATCGTTATGAGAAAAAGACAGTCTTTGATATATTGGGTGTTGTCTATCAGTATACCATGTGTCACAAGAGAGCAGCATAGCGCAAAAAAATGACCTGTTTCAGGCTTATTTGACATGTCTTTCTTCAGTAGCATAGACGATTGTCTTGTAGAAAAGGCTCTACCTTAAGAATCCAATGGTGTTAGCTTGATAGGCATGTGGCGGTACCCCTTCCAGGATATTTTCCTCGTTTCCTTGCAGCCAGAATCCCTTCTTTTGTCCGTTCAGAAGTTAAATCTCTCTCAAATTGAGCAATACCCGCAAAGATAGTAAACAACATTTTCCCATGTGCTGTTGTTGTATCAAGCCAGGATTCCTTTAAACTTTTTAAATGCGCTCCCTTTTGTGAGATGAGTTCTGTAATTCAATAAGGTCTTTCGTAGAACGGGATAGACGAGTCAGATCCGTCACAACAACCGTATCGTTCATTCGCACAAATTCCAACATACGATTCAACTCCGGTCGCTCTCGTTTCGTACCGGTTACTTTTTCAAAGAAAATGCGATCACACCCAAATTCTTCAAGTTGTTTCTTTTGGCGATCCAAATTTTGATCAAATGTAGAAACACGCATATAGCCAAACTTCATGTTCATCCTCTCCTCTATCTATCAAATATTGTACCAAAAACCATTCGTGATAAATATTGTTACGAATAATATTGTTACATATTTTTGTTACACTCATTATACGAGTTATCTAGACTAAAAGTTGATCATCACTACACGTAACAAAAATGTTCGTTTTTGTTACAACCAGAACAAAAAAGCTACCTTACTGAAAGTAATAATGTTCTTGACATTTATTTTATGTACTATTTGGCCAAGAATGTATATTTGTAATTATTATGCACTTTTCTTTAAACAATCTTCCTCCACAATCGGGCCATTTTATTGAATAAGAGGGTTGCATAAATTCTCAATTTTTTATGTAGCCATTAGGCGCTTAAGCGCACGTAAACGTTGATTTATCAACGATGTATAAAATACAGAAAGACAACAAATTGAGACAAGTTGAAATATACTTTAGAATCTTGTAGCAGAAATGTTAAATAAATTTCTGTATTATGGGTACTTTAAATTAATAGATTGAACTTTATCGTTTTTGGGGAGGGAAAAAATTGACAACCAAAGACTTAACTCCATCAGAAATTTCTAATCTTTGGAACACGTATTTAAGTAATACGATGACTGTTTGGGTTACTCGTTATTTTCTTGCCAATAGTCAAGATGAAGAGATATATAATATGCTTAAAAATGCCGAAATGTTTTCAGTTAAACAAGAGGAAAAATCGAAAAAGTTTTTAGAAGAGGCTGGTTATCCTCTTCCAGATGAATTTGATGAACAGGATGTGGATGTTAAAGGTCAACCTCTTTATTCTGATAACTTCATTCTTTACACAAAGTTTGTTCTGGCACAACAGGGATGTATATTTTATTCCATGTTTTTAGCTACTTCCATTCATTCTGATATACGCCAGTTTTATGAATACTGCTGGACGAACTCCAAAAACATTTATAACCAATGTGCTGACATCATGGTGAAAAAAGGTTTGCATCATCCGAAACTACACGTTCCAAAACCAGATAGAGTGGACAAAGTAGATAACCAAAGCTTTTTAGCAGGGTGGTTTACGGATAGACGACCATTAAATGTACAAGAAATTAGCCAAATAGAGTTTTGTTTCAAAGCAACAGAACACAACAAAGAATTTTTGAAAAGTTTCGCGCAGACATCACAATCTAAAGAGTTAAGAAGTCATTTTCAACGTGGAGCAGAAATTTTACAAAAACATTTGGAAATTTTTCAGAATATCCTTTCTGAAAATGATTTACCGCATCTCCCAACATGGGAAAGTGAAATAACGGATTCGACTGTTGCGCCATTTTCTGATCGATTAATGTTATTCAAAATGATGTTATTAACAGGACTTATTTCAGCCAATTATGGAACGGCATTATCTACTATGATGAGAAGAGATTTAGGACTTCATTTTATGCGTTTAAGAACCGAGCTTCTGAAATATGGAGAAGATACTCTAAATCTCATGATTAAAAATGAGTATTTAGATCAACTGCCCATGGCAAAAGAAAATGACCAATGAGCATGAGCCACAAATATGTTGGTGATTCTATTCAACAAACAGGCGTAAGAATTGAACAACTTGGACTGTTCCAGCAGTCCATTTTTCTTGGTCTTTAATAGTTAAAGAGGAAGGTTAGTGTAATCAGAACCCTGAGTATGATAACTACTTAATAAGGATATTGTAAGAAGAAAAAGGAAAAATAATTATGATTGGACTTTTTATCGCAATTATCATATTTAATATTCTTGCTTTCAAAACCAATAAGAATTTATCGGCAAAACAAATTGCTCATATCTGGTCATTCACAACTGCATTTCAAATGTCTTTTGATGCTTACATAGATGTGAAATATCATGCATACTGGTATTTTACAAAAAATGTGGATTGGGCAGCATTACCAGCCAATACTATGTTACTTCCACCTGTAAATATGATGTTTTTGAATTGGTATCCTTTTAAAAGTTCCTTAATGAAACAAATACGTTATATTATCTATTGGGAAGTATGTTTGTTAACCTATGAATCCATCACCTTATTGCCCGAACCTTGGGGATATTTTCATTACGGATGGTAGAATTTAGGATACTCAGCAATTATTAATCCTATTTTGCTTGTTATTTTATTGGTTTATTACAAGAGGTTTGTAAAATAGAATAGCATGCTTGTTAAACTAAACGGGCTAATAGAAGTTATTTAGATTATTCCAGAATCGGGCGCAATTGATGAAGATAGGGTTAATTAAATTAAGCCATAATATACAAGAATCATTCATGAACTAGTATATTATGGCTTGTTCTTTATGAAAAAAATATTTGGAATTAACTTTCTATTCTTTATTGCGGGTGGTGACAGCTTCGCTGTACTACCCGAAGACGGGAAGTTTCTCTTTACATAAAAGAAAAAGATATATCGCAATTCTTAGGAAGATCTTTGAATTGGCAGACGTTCTTGCATGTTTAGCTTAAATGTCCCATACGGGTTTACATGAGCATAGATTAATGGTGTTAAGGCTCTGAAATCCTCAGGAGAAGAAGAGATTTGTTTTGTTCCAAAAGTACCTCTTGAATCATCAGTGTATTAATTAACACCAAACAGTTTTGAAGAAGATGGAGAGCAAGTACAGCGACTTCTTGATCTTCCATTCGGTTTGTTTGAATTTCTCCTCCTTTTCCGTAAAAAATAAAGCTATTGGCTGAGTTCCAGTTTTCAACGACATTTAACCCTTCATGGATTTCTCTTCGGACTTCTTCTGACGATAAATACTCACAAAGGAAGATCGTTTTTAACACTTTTCCTAATTCACTGAGTGCTCGATACGTTGGATGCCCACTATTGCGAGTGAAACGCTTGAGAACCGCCTCTGTTTCAGCTGTACCCAATCGTAAAGCAGTTGCATACTTGATCATTTGATCATACTGTTGTTCAATTAAACTCCAATTAATCGCTCTTGTTAAAACAGGCTGTAAGTTGGGATAAGAGTCTTGCATGCCTACATCCGGACGATACAGTTTTTGCGCATGAATGGCTTTAAATCTCGGCATCAGTTGGAAGCCAAGCAAATGACAAAAGGCGAAGGCAACTTCACTTTGACCATGTGTATCTACGTAGTTTTTTTCTACTTCCATATTTGTGCAATGCCGAAGTAATCCTTCGATCATAGAAGCTACTTCTGAAGAAGAACAGGATTTTAGTTGCGAATAAATACACGTAGAGTTCTTTTCCACGTGCCAATAAATCATGACTCCCCTTCCTCTATACCGAATATGCCACTCCGTTAACAGGTTTTGATCCCAAGCCCCAAACTTTTTACTATCAGATGCACATGCAGTCGTTCCTTCTCCCCATACTTCTGTTACACGAGCCTCTAGAATGGCATTGGTTACTTTTGAAATGGCTTGCCGTAGGTTCTCTTTATGGATGAATTTCCGCCGTACATAGAGTAAGTCCTTGTAACTTTCTCCATGATCGCCAGCCGCAATTCGCTTTAATCCTGTGTTTGTTCCCAATCCATATAAGCAAAGAATGAGTCTTCGTTGCAGTGTTTCCTTATCAAGAATCTCACGATTTCCTAGCGTTTGGAACACTTCTGTCAGATGTACACGTAAATCTGCCTCTTTTAAAATATCCAAAAGATTGGTCATGGGCCAACGCTTCATGACCTCTGCCTTTACGAGATTGAGGTTAACCGGTTCAGCCTGTGCCTGTAAAGGTGACACAGAAATCCAGCCATTTCCCTTACTCAAAATACGTACCTGGGAGTTATTTTTTACACTTTTATCTAATTTCTCGAGAGCCGTATTCATACTCTGTTTCAGTTCTTGAATAAGAGTTTGTACTTCAAGGGGCTTACGAAGCGCTTCATAATGTTTTTCTCTGTTTTGTTCAAAATCTTTTGGTAGATCTTCCTCTGGGTTTCTATACCGATCAGCCCCTACTACCCATACTTCTTTACAACGTAATCGATCTCGCAGAGCTTGGAGTACACAGATTTCATAATTCATTCGGTTTACACGGTTTGTTTCTTTATCAATGACCGTATCAATCCAACCTGGCTTAACGATTCCTTCAATTGGGATATAATCTGTTTCATTATATGTATACTGATTGGTAAGCTTATATTGTGTAAGTAAATCAATTGCATCTATCACAGGTCGATGCACATCATTATTGGATCGAAATTCTAGGATATCAAGTAAAGCTGGAACCATTCTTCTGTAATGAGTACCGTAGGAGGATCTCATAACAGTATGTACTTTTTGTTTATAGGCAGGACCTGTATGTTTCATTTCCTTCACAATATCTTTTAATGTATCTTCGCCTACAACAGGAAATAAATCCATCGCGCACAATACCGTCTGGTTGTTCCACTGCCTTTTCAGCCATGCGGAACGTTTGTCTTCCCACTTACTTTACGAAAATCGCGTAAAAACTCTTTTTCTACTTTTCGTTCCGCCCGAGCACCGATTCGATGAACAATTTGGATGATGAGCTCAACTAAGTTATCCGTAATTTCTCTGCCTCTACACCAAAAGAAAGCTGCCAATAAAGTGTAACGGATCGAATCAGGATGCCTGCGCAACTCTCTAATATCTTCAGAAACAGCTCGCTGTCTGTACGTTCGGATCATCTTGGGTGAAACACCGTAGAATAAATTTGGTGGAAGCTGTATATCTCGTACTGTTCGTAGTTTTTCTATCTCTTGAAATAAACTGTCTAACCCGATCCTTCCAGGATCAGATACAAGCTCTCGGAAACTGAGAATGGTTTGATCTTCTTCTATCTGTTCTGTATGGGACCAAGTACGTATAAACGTATCTAACTTAGATTGGGAGTGATCAGAAAGTTGAGAGAAAATGGATTGAGAAATCCGTTCCTCATACTGATAAATGGCTGACTTGATGTTTCGCTCTAAATGGTCATGAGCTGGGGGAACAATTTGTTGTTTTCTTAGGTGGTGTAGTACATGTTCTCTTACTTTGTCTATTTGTAGTTCCTGCGGTAGGATGTTAGCCTGAAGCCAGGATTTTACTTGTTCCATATCATTAAGGGTACAGTCCCTAAATCCCATGTAATCGCGAATTTGAGCACGATGATATTTAATAGACCTTCCGTCCCAATCAT
Organism: Bacillota bacterium; assembly: GCA_051750265.1. GTDB lineage: Bacteria > Bacillota > Bacilli > Bacillales > Bacillaceae > Metabacillus. Next base: position 6,074 of record JBNJJO010000086.1, read on the forward strand.
ACGCTTGAAATAAATCCGCAGGTACAGCTACTTGCTTGGCAATGTATTGAATCACATCTTTGCTTATTTCCTGTTTCCCTTTTGGAAAACACCCCCGATATTGAAAAAACTTTAGGAGAACAGCAAACCCAAGTCGTGTTCCTCCATATCTGTTTCCGAGTAAGCGTATTTCTTCTGGAATAACGGTAAAATGTTCAATGAGTTCTTCTAAATCCCAATTTTGCTTCACTTGTTGTTCCTCCTTATCATACGTATCAGCAAAATCTTATAGGAATTCAGAATATAAAAAAAGCACTTAGAGTCAGGACTGTATCAATAAAAAAGATTTACTTTGCCCCTGGTTGCACGAACGCTGGTACTGGGCCAACGAATTGCTCCAGCCGGAATCCCCCACTTTTCGGCCAATTTGTTTTGCGATTCCAACAAGCTCATTTTGCTTCGTTCAATGTCATACAATCCTCGCCGCAAATTGGTTCCGGCATTGATAACTTCAATTTTCGCCCTTTCTGCTTCCAATTCAGACTTCATGGTTTCTGCCTTCAGCTTGCGAAGTTCCCACTTTCGCTTTTGAAAATGGAAACAAATTTGGATAATTGCCCAAAGTGCAGAAAAGGTAGAAACCGCAATCAGTGCGATTGGGTACCATTCTGGAAATCGCATACCATTACCTTTCGTTCTGTGTTCCACCATGACAACTACTAACATAGTGGTCGTAACGCCCATAGGCAAGTTCTGACAACGTGATAAAGGTCACACGTGCTGGGCTTTGACAGCAGTGTTCAGGGTGGTAGAGTTGTTCTTGTCAGCAGGGGAAAGGCCCCTGAAGACACCGACTAAAAGGGAATCACATGGGTAAGAAGGACGGTAAGCCGGAGTCGAACGACATCGGTAGCAACATGAAGATTACGGTCAGCAAGAAGACTCAAAAGGAGATTCAGAACAACCAGAACAACAAGAAGAAGAAGTAACTTAGACACCGGGAACAAAAAGAATGAGGTACAAATGACGAAGAAGCCCAAGCAGCCGAAGCCCTCCGACCCGATCCGGATTCCGGCTCGACCGCCCAAGAGGTAAGTAGCTAAACAGTTCCCCTAACGGAGGGTGATCATCGATCACCTTCCGTTAGGGCTGTCAGGGTTCGGGTAAATCCTCGGATTTATCCGACATGTCCTGATTTATCCCCCAGAAAAACACTGAGGGATAAATCGAACATGTCTACTCTGTAGGGTAATTCCGACTGGTCATACTCGGAATTGAATAAGAACAAAAAAGTTCTTTATTGGAACAGGCGATTGTTCTTCAACAAACGGGCCATTTAATTGAATAAGGTTTATATTTTTTAAAAACCTAGTTATTTCAACCCACTTAAACAATCTGATCATTTCGAATAATACTAAAGTAGTAATTAAGCGATAGTATATTGGAGTGGTGAAAAATTAAAATTGATGTACATGATTTAATGCTACTAATTATTGGATTTGGGTTTGGTGTAAATAAAACATTCATGGATACAACAAGTGGATATCTTAATAAGGCAATAGGGGTATTGTCTTTAGCTTTATCTATAGTGCTCTTTATTTCTTGTTTATCAGAATATATTCAAGATAAGCAGTTGAAATAATTAAAGAATTTAAGGGGAAGATTGCTTTGTTGAAAGAATTCAATGTTTGTTATACTCTCGACGCTGATGTTAAGTGGGAGAAAATAAGAACAGGATTGAGTAGTAAAAAAGACGATGTTTTACAAGAAGTTTTAAAAAGGATGGAACACTGTGAGTATTTTATTGTAAAAAGTGAAAGTAACGATCATATTATCAATACTACTTTAATACGTTATATACGTATTTATGACTAGTTGACAAACTAAGATAAAGGGAGGAGTAAATGGCTCCTTTTATTTTTTATTCTTTAATAAATGGTCTTTGATAATGTGGAAATTATCTTTATTCTCTGGTTAATAAATAATCCAAGATAATTAAGTTAACAAGTGATGACTAATAAGTGTATACCACTTTCTACAGCAATTAATCTTCCGTAATATAGAGCATATTAGTTATTCAAGAATCGGGCGTGTTTGTTGAAAAGATATAAAAGGATTATCCATATAAGTCAGGACTCATATGGATGATCCTTTATTTGTTATTCACGCAAAATAAATATAAAAGTTACAGTCTTCTATAATTTTATCAATAGAGTGTACCCATTGGAACACATGACAATAAAATTTCTGGACATGTTAAAATCTTCCTTTAAAATAAGAAAGATTGTAGAGTCTTGAATTAGTGGAGGATATTATGAAAGAACATAAATTTAAGAAAATCATTATCAACATTCTTGATGAGGTTGTACAGAAATCTTCAATAATCATTGACATTGAGACAAATCAACAAATTATGAGCTTAACTCAACCTATTTTTGAGAATCTTAAGATTGAAACAGAATTCTATGTTATGAAAAATAAATTAGTTGATGAAGATGAACTTGAAAAATTGGGGGAAATCTTCTCAACCTAAAAATGCAGTGTTGCTATCGAGATCATAATAGGAATTGAATATAAGTAAAAAAATGGTCAACTAGAAAAAAATGTAGCTGACCATATAATACGAAACGAGCTAATAGAAGCTTTAGTAATCTTCAACAATCGGGCGCTTTAATGGAATAAGGGTCACAAAAAGAATTCACTTTGATAACATGTTCTAAAAGCTAAGTGACAACCTAATCGAAAGTTGACACTTAGCTTTTATTTATCCTTCAAAACATTGGTGTAGACCTATATGGGGCTTGTAACGATACGGTCCCTCCCCAGTCACTATATAAAAACATAACACATTGTACTGAAATGGTAAAAAAGAGGAAAGGGTATTTGACTGAGATTTTTTATTTTCCTATTTGCCCCTGTATTTTTTAGTAGGTTTTAGTAGTTTTTTGTAGGTTTGAGTATAAACTAAGAATAATCGGAAAAATGAAAGCGTTAACAAAAACAACTAACATAAGGAGCTATTCC
>JBNJJO010000087.1:0-8737 GCA_051750265.1 Bacillota bacterium
ATTAAAATATACGCAAAATATCTCCTAAAGTGACATAAAAGTTAATTTCATTGAGTATTTATTTTGTTCCAAAAGGGTGTACCCCATTGGAACAAAACTAAAATCGTGCGAAGGGCTTTCGCCATTGTTGCGCAACTTTTAAAAGTCGTCCGTATTATTAGTTGCAGGACAATTGATAAAAGATAGGTAAATTTATATAGCTTATTAATATACTTTTTATAGCGCTACTTTAATGCTACTTTAATTGCACATTTAGTTGATATAATTAAAAATCTAGACAACGACTTGTCACTAGACGGAGTGTTTTCCCTTTATGCTTGCTATAATTTAAAAAACAAAAAACGTCATCTGTACTCTAATACAGACAACGCTTTTGAAAGGTGGTGAAATACATATGTTGGACGCACAATCTGTAATGGCTACGTGTGCAATCTTAACGCTCGCTTTCATGTTTACTAAAAGAAAGTAGATCTCCACCATATAAAAACAGTAGGTGTCTCGCAAACATCTACTGTTTTTCTTTTTGTTACTGATATTTTAAACCAATAATCGAATGTGGTAAACATAAGTGAAGAACACATAGTAAATAAAGATGCAAAAGATTACTGATGAACTACTGTTTTGTAGCTTCTAGCCGAAGATATTATTTGGAACTTGGATTAATATTCTTATCATAAAACCACTTTCGCCCTTTATTAAAGTTATTAAGTCGTTTATCTTCATAAATTATTTTCAATAATGGGATAAATTCTCTTTCCAGAGTTAAGTTCCGATCCTCAGGATTAATTAAAGTATTAGATATAAAATGATACGCTAAGATTCTCAGTCTAGTTAGATCTGATTCTAAAAGATTTGTGATGCAATCAATATATAATTTCTTGAAGATTTTTTTCTTAGAATGATTCAGATGTTTATAATAAGACCCATAAGCAATAGCGCTGTTACTTCTTAAAATATGTTCAATAGGTTTGAACTTTTCATCTCTATCTTCTAAGTAATAAAAATTATTGCTTAACAATATTTCGTGTAATAAAAATCTATTGTCTGTACTATTCTCAATTAGAGTTCTGAATAAATAGCGCAAAAAGTAATCTATATAAGTATTATTTTTTCCAATTTTACTTTCACTTATTTTTTCTAGATTGTCAGATAAAAAGTTTATAAGGTGAGTATGAATAACATCTTCCAGAGGCATCCCATCAACAAGTCGAGCAAAGTAGTTTGCTGCAATTTTTCCAATTGTTTCACTAATCCTTGTATCTTCTGTACATATAAACTCAGATATGCACTTTTTTAATTTTTTTAGTTCTTTCAAGTCATTAAACATTACTTTACATAAACTCTCAAGGTAAACACCTAATTCATACTCTGAAATTCTTTCTAAATTTCTTCCTAGAACTTTACACTTTTTATCAATCCTAGCATTAGTATGCAACAGAAAGTACAATAAACCGAAAGTTTCTTTTTTATTTAAGATGAGTTCCTCACTTTCTAACAATTTATGGAATATTATTCCTTGACATTTAATGCTTGTCTTTATTGCAACAAAGAATAATTGTTCTTTTCCATTATCGCTGTTTAAACCGTTTGAAATCTCTTGAGTTAACATTTCAATGTTATTTTCAATATCTGTGTCTAAGTAAAGTAATTCATAAATAAATAACTCATCTTTTAACTCAAAAAATGATTTTCTTAATAGTGAAAACGCCGACCAATCATTTTTCACTCTAAAATGCAATAGTATTTTAAAAGCCCAGTATAATGGAAAAACGAATTCAATGAATATATCTTTACGGTCCTGAAATAAATCTTTTGTTTCTATAATTCTTTTACTTGCAAGGTGTACTGAAAGCAATTCATCATAACTATGTTTTAAGGTTTGAAATAAGCTATTTGTTTCTCTTTCAAAATATGTCAACTTCTTATTATCAATTAAAAAACTTACAACATGATCAATTTCATTATCGATTTGAGCATCTATTTCATTAAACGACAGATTCCTTTTAGAGTATTGAATCATTTGATTTTTCTTCACTTCAGAGTACCTTTTTATAAAATCAAAATAACATATATTATGCAATTCTTTTTCGTTATCACTAACAGTATTTGCGTAAACATAGCAAATCAAAGGGTTTTGCATTAACATTTTAATATTATTATTAATATTTGTATTATCAGGAAGTTCATCAATAACATTTGTATCAATACCATGATTATTTAGTATTTTGTAACAGACTTTATTTTTATTGTTAACTGTACTCATATTAACAAATAAATTAAGAGCGTCATTTTCGGAATTATTTGAGAAACAATAATCTTTCAAGAAACCACTATTGTCCATTATCAAATATTGATCTAGTTCATTTATTGATATACACCAGCTTATCCAATCATTTTTCGTATAACTCTTTATTGTTTCTTTTATATAATCATAAATCTTTGCATTTGAATTACATAAAATGTGTAGATCATCAATAATAAAAATGACCCTAAAACTAACTCCATTTCTTTCAAGATTAATTACATAACTATTAATTTCAGACAAACTAGTAAATTTGCAATCTAAAAAATGGTTAAGATTAAATAATACTGCTTCTTCAAATCCTTTCTCTCTTATGTCACTAACGGTTAAAGGAATTCTAATTGAATAGCTTTTTAATTCTTTTTCAATACTATGAGATGATAGGATAGTTTTAAATAAATGGGTCTTCCCTGCTCCAGATTCACCGGTAATCATCAGGACTTTGTTATATCTATCGTTTAAAAGGGTATATATCTGGAATAATGATGGTTTAAAACCTTTTGTAATTCTATTATCTGGTAATTCCGCCAATATTGAATTAACCTTCTTACGCATATTAGTCCGATATTCGTCGTAGGAAATATCTAAACCATTAAATTCCAAAAGTTTATCAATAATTCCTTTCTCTCTTACCAAGCTATTATCACCGTAAGCCCTTGCAAATTCACTAATATGTAATATAATTTTTGTTTTCCAAGTTGGATCTTTAAAAAAATCATTAAAATAGGAGTTATTTATCAAATCATTATCTAATTCAGATTGAAAAGGTAGAGTCATATTATTTTCGAGAAAAGACTCAATCCTAATTAAATACATCTTAATCATTTTTTCAAAATCGTAACTTGGCGTTTCAGTTATTACTGTATCCAACTTTTCTTCCACAGAATGAAATTTTTTACCAACAAAATCTTTAAGTACATCAATTTTTTCGTTTATTTGGCTTAAAGAATCTGTTATGAATTTATTACTCTTAGCCGACATTTCTTGTTCGGATTCTTTAATTATTTCGTCAAGTAAATTTTTATTCAATTTTCTATCATCAACTTTAGTATTTGAAGAACGAAGATATATTTCAGATAACAATCGAGTTAACAATAAATAAGTATATTTATCTGTATATTCTTTTAAACCATCTACACAATCCTGTTTTATAATTCGGACAGCTTCTTCTCCTTCTACTTGTTCAAAATTCCACTTAATACTTTTTACAAAAGATTCTAGAAAATGGTCATCGTTAATTCGATCAAATAATTGGTCAAATTCTGTGATTACAGTATCCCTTTCCTTTTTAAGTGAGTTTATTTCTTCAAGCTTATCTGAATCTAGCTTAGCAATACTTTTTTCTATTTTCAGAATTTCTGATTCCTTTTTTTTCTCTGTTATACCTTTCAACATTTCTTGAACCCTTAATTTGCATTTAATAATAAGGTCAACACTCATGTTTTCTTGATCTTTATACCAGTTTTTAAGTATTTCGTCATTTCTCTTTATATTTGTATTAGTTTCAAAATAAAATTGACCATTGTAATCTGGGTAGAGATTGGAAAGAATAAAGAAATTGTAGATGGTTTTTTCAATCTCTTCGTCTTGGGTTCCTAAGTTGCTAGAGTAACATTTTACTTGTGTGAATTTTAAACTTTTAACACCAGAATTTACTTCTTTTATATCATCTTCTGTTTCACAAAAAATTTCATTTTCTGTATTATTTATAGCATCACATATCCATGTTTTTAAGGTTTTTACGTACTGATATAGGAATCCTCTATTAGTTTGTATAGCATCAGTATTAAGCTTGTATTTTTCAAATAATAATAGTACATCATCGCTCATTTCAATTTCTCCTTCAAACAGAAATATCTCTTAATCAAATACTACAATTTCTACCAAATTTATTCTCCAAGAATAATCACTTTGATCATAGATACCTTGGATTTTCCAATTCAGTACTAGATCTTGCTACCCCATCTTTTGATATTATGTACTTTGATTCATTATAGGTGGACCTGTCTGATAAGCCTACTCCAAGTGTTATTTTTATGGTCCTATCCTTATCAGTTTAAGTAATCAGTTTCTTTAAAACAATTATTACGTATATCTCTATCCAATAGTAATCTTAATACAAACAGCGAATTGTTTTTTGCTACATCATGTATTCCGAAAATAACCTTTTGATTGGATAAGTTTATATTTACTGTATCAAAATTACGGAAGTTTTCTACTATTAAACTTTTTAACTTTATATATTCCCTTCAAATTAAAATCTTATTAAATCCCCTTTCAATCATAGCATTAACGTTATCAACATTTGGTTCCATACTTTTTATTAGTAACGTTAATTTTAAATATTCTCCATAATACTCTTCCACAATCTGGCCTTTTAGAGGAACAACATAATGGGCGTTTTCAAATAACTTTATTGTCAATTAACACCAAAAGCACCAAGACTTCTATAACTTAGATCAATCGCGATTTGAAAACATCCTTTGGGTGGCAGCACTACGGTCTGTACAGAAAGAAAGAGCACCTTTCTTACATTCCGATACGTGTCGCTTCGGCATTAAATGGACCGATAACCACGGTCTGGACGGCTGTCGCCTACATTCCGTAGGTTCCTGTTCCGTTTACGGCAAGCCGCCATACCGAACGAGCCGAAAACCTGAAGAAAGAGATTAAAAGAATAAAAGATCATAGGGATGGAGCCTGAAGGCTCCTTTTTATTGTTATTTTTCCCTTTTGCCTTCCGAATCGTAAAACAGCGCAAGCGTGTTTTTCGTTCTACTTGCAAAAGGGGAATATTTTTTATCAAGACCTAAATTGTAAAAAGTCATAAAAAATAGAGGTTGATACATATTAGTCATGACTAATATGTATCAACCTCTTAATTCTTGTTCAACAATCGCGCCCTTTTCTTGAATAAACAAAAAGTTCATATTAGCTGGTATTGTGGAAGCAATTAACTTATAACTTATTCTAGATGTAGCTTTGTAATTTAAACCAACATAAGCCAGTTTTCTCTCAATCAGTCAGCCCAATAATACATATTTAATTTGATATCGGAGAAATTATTACTAGCGAATAAAAAATGGAGGAATTTCCATGAAAACAGAACATCATATTGATTTATCATCTGCAGAAATGGCAAATCTTTGGACGGCTTACCAACAGGATACTATGGTCATTTGTGTCGTTAAATATGCTCTAGCAACCGTTCAAGATACAGAAATTCGTAGCATTTTAGAATTTGCCTTACAGTTATCTCAATCACATGTTCAACAATTAACTAGTATGTTTAATGAAGAACAACTTCCGATTCCTGATGGATTTAACGATAAGGACGATCTTAATTTACAAGCTCCTCCTTTATTTACAGATACGTTTTATCTAACATACATTCATAACATGGGCAAAATCGGAATCGAAGCATTTGGGGTGGCCCTTGCCAATTCTGCTCGATTAGACCAATGTCAATATTTCACTAACTGTCTAACTGAATACACGCAACTATTTAACCAAGCAACACAAGTATTGTTATCAAAGGGAAATTATACGAGACCTCCTCATATTCCAAAACCAAAACAGGTTCAATACGTTCAAAAACAAAGTTATTTAACCGGTTGGTTTGGCAAGCGTAGACCTCTTAATTCAATTGAAATATCGAATATCTATTTTAGTATGATACGAAATATATTAGGACAAGCACTGGTCACGGGATTTAGTCAAGTGGCGAGGTCTCAAGAGGTTCGTAACTACATGATAAGAGGAAGAGACATTTCAGCCAAACATATTGAAATTTTCGGCTCCACATTAAGTGAGGATCACCTGCCTCCAGCTAGTAAATGGGATGCTCAAGCAACTGATTCAACGGTTGCCCCATTTTCCGATAAACTGATGATGTTCCATGTAACAGCGTTAATTTCGATAGGAATTAGCCATTATGGAGCTAGTTTTGGGACAAGTGCAAGACGCGATTTAGGAGCTCTTTATCCTCGATTAATGGCGGAAATAGCAACCTATGCAGAAGATGGAGCCAATATAATGATTGATAACGGTTGGCTAGAGCAACCACCACAAGCACCAGATCGAGATCAGTTAGCCAAAATGCATGTCAAGGGAAGGACGAATTGAGAAAGTCCTTTGGAGTATTGCATTATGGCTTTGGATAAATTAGTTTTCCCAGATTAACAATAACCTTAGTGTTCAGTAAATTTCCAATAAGTAATTCATATCTCTTGCTTAATTAGTAAACAATATCTAAGAGGTGATAATTTGGATAAGGATAAATTAAAACTAACATCTTCCGAAATAGGAACACTGTGGGGAGAGTATGTAAACGGAACAGCGATAGATGTAGTAATTAGATATATGTTCTCTATTATTGAAGATGAATCAATAAAAAGTATTTTTGAGGATGCTATCAAGACGTTCGAAAAACAAAAGAAACAACTCGTAACTTTTATTGAGAACGAGGGATTTCCAGTTCCAATTGGATTTACTGAATTTGACCTCAATAAAGGTGCAGAGAGATTGTTCACTGACATATTTTGCTTAAATTATTTACATATCATGACTTTACATGGTTTATTAGGACACTCAACATCATTAGCCGTTTCTGTTAGAGAGGACTTAAGGTATTTTTACGACTCGTGTGATAATGATGCGAAAAAGATGTATCATCAAACAATAGATTTATTACTTGAGAAAGGGAGTTTTCAGAAAGACCCTTTATTTTATCCTTCCAAGAACCCTGAATTTATTTCTAGCCAAGATTTCACAGATGGATTTTTCGGAAAAGGGAGAAAATTAGCTGCAACAGAAATCATCAGTATTTCTTTCAACCTTAAAAAGAGTATTATGGCTAAAACTCTTTCTATCGCATTTAGTCAGGTTACTCAAACAAAAGAAGTAAGAAAATTTTTAGAGGATTCCGAGAAAACAGCTGATGAACAAATTAAATCATTTTCAAAAATCATGCAGACGGATAATTTACCAGTTCCTAAGTCGTGGGAAACAGAAGTGACAACTTCAACGAACTCTCCTTTTTCCGATAAGTTAATGATGTATCATATTGGTTTCTTGTATCAAGCTGCCCAAGCGTATCACGGGGTAGGTTTAGCATCCGCCATGCGAACAGACCTTGTAATGGCTTATGAGCGCGTCATTCTAAAAAATCTAATGGTAACAAAAAAATGGTATAATATTATGGTACAAAATAAATGGTTAGAACAACCACCACTTGCTCCTAATAGAAAAGAAATTGCAAAAAAAATATAATAAAAACAATATTTCTCGGGTATGTATAAGTGAATAAGAGTCCATTTGAAAAACTAATGTGGAGCATCGCACTTCCTGGATTTGGGCAGTATTTAAACGGAAAGTATTTTAAAGGCACAATTTTATTAATACTTGAATTTCTGATTAATGTGCAAGCCAATTTTAATGAGATCATACTTCTAAGTTTTCATGGGGAAATTGGAGATGCCATAGAACTTGCAGATTATCAGTGGCTGATGTTTTATCCTTGTTTGTATTTTTTTTCTATGTGGGATGCGGTGAAAGATGCAGGTGGAGGGAAAGACCCTTATTCTTTCCTTCCGTATGTGTTTACTGCACTTTTTGTAACTGTTGGATTGATTTTTTCCTCAACCTTAAAGATATTTGGAGTGGTATTGGGTCCTGTCTGGCTCCCAATGTTGTTTGTTTTACCAGGTGTAATAATCGGAGTTATTATTAGAAAAATCATAAATAACATTTATTAAAGCCCATCCTCTATTTGTTATTAAAAGAGGATGGCTTTTAATGCTGAATAGGCAATAGAGTTTATTCAACTAAATGGCCCGTTTGTTGAATAAGCAGATGCTCCTTTTTCAACGTGTTTCTTCTATATATATAGTCCTGCTTTTTAAATCTCTTTCGTATTCTTTTTAACCAAGTTATAAAAAGTCATTTTTTAACGTCTAATTCTCATTGCTTTAACAGCTGTCATCTTTCCTGCTTTCCAACGATTATTATTTCTTTGAATTCTTCTATAGCCTGAACTTTTAGTCGGGCAATAGTTGCGCCACTTCGAAAAGCCACATCAAATCCTTCTCGCTGCCGTTTCCGATGCAATCTCGTTATTCTTCTTGTGCCATCCACGATAGAATCTGTAAAAAGATTAATTTCAAAATTAAATGATTCAAATTGCTTCTTTTATTTCCCTTTATAACTAAATAAGATTTGTATAGAAGTTGTAACTTCTAGACACTTATATTTTGAAGTTATTTTTTATATATTTTTTAGTGGAAATCGGTCTAAAAGATAGTCTATAATTGAAAGTATAAAAGATTGTTAATTTATAGACAAAAAGGAGCTTAATAATGAAAATTGGTTATGCGAGAGTCAGTACAGTAGGCCAAGATTTAGCATCTCAAAAAGAAACCTTAAAAGAAAATGGCA
>JBNJJO010000088.1:0-8720 GCA_051750265.1 Bacillota bacterium
CATATCACGTTCTATCCCTTGACCTGACTGCATATTAGCCGATAGATCATCTTCAGTTATATTGGGTTTTACGGTATATTTACTCGCTATGATATTCGCTGTTTCCTCAACGGAATTATCACTTTTAGAAACATTTTTGAACTCAAGAAACACTTCTACATCTTGTTTTGTAAAAATACGATAACCACTGATATTCCTGTTAAAAACATAACCATTACCTTCTAATAATTGAGCGTATTTCCTGACTGTACTTTCTGCTATGTCGGTCATATTGGCTATATCTTTAGTTGAGTAATTTTCCATATCGTTACCTCCTAGTCGTAACGGTCGCTATAATCTATTAATTAAACAGATAATTTTAAAATCCTGCAAATAAAACTTGAATAAAGTTACCTGAGTTTAATTATGTCGAAACTTGTTTTCTGGTATAGTACTGGAGAACATTACTCAATAAGCAAAAAAGAGAGCAAACTGCTAATCACAGTCTGCTCTCTTTTTTGTGAACTCTTTGGATTACTTCAATTATGCACAATTTTATGCAAGAATAAACCTGATTTCCTACATTTCAGAAACGCCAAAACCCTTGAGAATACTAGAATGTATAAAATCCTGCATAAACGATAAAAAACGGACACAAGCCAATCCCTTGATCCATATGGGATTGGCGTTTTTGCTAGCTTCCTAAAATTGACATTATGTTAACTAGAAATGAATGCTGTATACATCATTTGCTGTCATATATCTTTAAAATAAGTAGTTTCCAGTCTCTATATTTTCTCTAAGCATTCGGATTTGTTTTAATATCGACTTGTATTTTATCAATATGTGGATAGATCCTTGGATCACTTGCTACACATTTTGTAAATTCGCTAACACCTGCAACCAGTGCTCCTGGAATTGCACCAAGTAATCCTCCGTAAGTTGCTGGTGTCATATACGGTGCTAGAATTTTTGCCATTTCTATTTTTGCAACTTCCATACAACCATCTAAAGTTTGTTGAGTTGAATCTGCAATACTTTTTGGTACTTTAACTTCAAGATAAACACGATATAACTTAGTTCTTGGAAGTGGATCGAAAACAGGATAATGAAAAGAACCGATAGTTTTAGTTAATGTAACTAATTCATCACCATTACCGTTAGGACCATCAGGGACAGGAGGACAAAATCTTTGTACATATTCTGGCAAGTTGAGATCTCTGGCCGCCACTCCCCTAAGCTCGGCATATTCATCTTTAATCAAGGCAACTTTATATCTTCCTTGAGAATCCCCTGTAAAAGTTGGGAAGCCTGATTCATAACCTTGTTCGCGTGCTTTACGATTGACCGCAATGAAAATGTCTCTAACATTTCTCGGGTTACCTAACTCGTTCAAAGAGAAATATTTTATATCTATCGCTTCATTTTTGAATAAGAAAACCCCATAATCGTTGGGACCCTCGTGGAAATTGGGGATTCCTGCATTATAACCTTTGTTTTTAGCATATCTATCGGTAGCTAACATCATGGCTTCGAAATCCTTGCGGTTAATGTTTCCGAACTCAGACTTAAGGGCATGCGCATAGTCAGCAGATTTTCTATAAAACAAAACCAATTGATATCGATGTTCTCCACCTTCTACACCTTCTTCAAAGTTAGGAAATGCTCCTAAGTGGTCTGGGTGTTCAGGTTCAAACTTTTTCTCCGAATAATCTGCTACGGCATTAATTCTGGCTGCGTCTTCACAACTGAACTCAATTTGACGATAAGTGTGGTACCCTGTCTCAGTATAATAGATTGGTTCAGGGAAACGTGGAACATAATAATATCGTTGGTCATAAGGATTATGGTAATAATTTATATTATAAGGGTCATAACTACGACCATCATAGGGATTATAATAAGGTGTGTAAAATCGACCATCATAAGGATTATAATAATACATAGAATTCCCCCTTTTAGCTAAATCTTTACATACTATTCAGGACATTCTCCCATTTAGACTTAATTTAATAAACACTTACATTTTAGATACTAAAACAAAAATAGATTATAAAATGCTACTTGTTATCGAATAAGAAATTCTACAAAATAAATGCATGTAAAAAAGGATCTTCAATCGGAAGATCCTTTTTTATACCGATAATCTCTCATTATGTAAACTAAACAATAAAAAAAGAGTTTATAACGACAGTAAGCGACCTTATTCATCCTAATTAGAATCACAAGGTCGCTTACACTATTTCCCTACTCATTACTTTTACTAATCCTTTCATTGTTACAGGAGCTGATTTTTATTAAAAAGCACTTAACCTGTTTCATTTTTCTTTAGATAATGATTATTTTGATACCCAGCGTATGTATAAATACGCCTTTGCCTTTCTCTATTCTGGTGGTATCACCCTCTTTTCTATGTATTATCTATAGCTTGAAGATGGTTTCTCTTTAAAAAAATATGATCATGTTAAACCCAGCGTATCCATAACACGCCTCGCCTAACTTATTTCATTGGAATCACCTTCTTTCTTCTTGGTCTAATCTGTTATCGGGTATTGCTTGTCCTTATCATACTGAATAATCTTTATATTGTAAATATTCTAAAAATTTAGTTTTGTATGCGCTTTCAATGTTTTCCTCTTTATTTCTCTCTTTTTCTGCAAATTTTACATGTTTTGAAAATTTTTGTAAGTTTTTAAGAAAGACAAACCGAACGAAACATAATGTCTATTAGAAAGGGTTTGAACTCTATTAAATCCAAGTCTTTTTTGATTTCCTATAATGAGCTTTATGTTAACTAGAAATGTATAGAGTATACAAGGCGTTTAATTTTACCTTGATAGATTAAGTTAGTTGCAGTTTAGATTTTAATTCTTTTACTAGTTTCATTGTTTCTTCACGGCTTAACACGACTTTTCCGTTAGCAAGTGAGATATTGTTATTTGAAACCTCTCCAGTAACCATACATGCATTATAAGGTGTATATTTTTTAAAAATGATTTGTTCTTCCTCAACAAAGATTTCGACAGGATCTTTTGTTTGAAGATCCAGAGCTCTTCTCAATTCAATTGGTAGAACAATACGTCCCAATTCGTCTACTTTTCGAACAATACCAGTTGATTTCATTTGTATCCCCCATTCTATAATTTTTGACAGTGTTTTTTTTATAATAAATTAAAAAACTATTAGCCAATAGGTTTTTTGATCATTTGGAAAAAATTGCTACATTACTTGAAGGTCATACGTATTTCACATTGAATAATACATATATGAGTTTAAGTGAAATGAGGGTGAACAATCTATGAGTGTAGATCAAAAAGCATCCATGCGAAGCATTTTAGAAGTATTGACACAAGAAGGAGTAAAGACAGGCGATGTAGCTAAACAAATACCTGGCATAAGTGAAAAACCATTTAGAAACGCATTAAAAGAGGCTGGATATGAATTTAGAAACTCTGGTCAAAAGGGTTGGTTTTTTATTGGAGAAGGTGAAGAACCCCTTGATAAAAGTATTTTTGATTATGTGAAATCCAGTTCACCTAAAGTTCATACACCTTTCACACAAAGTAATAAGAAGTTCACAGAGAGTAATAAGGAATTCACAAATAATTCATCTATTGTTCATGAGCAGTTCACCCAAGATGAAATCCATATGATTAAGGAAATGCTTAAATCATGGCAAGAGGTTGCCTTAACTACACAAACCGATGAGCCAAGTCTTTATGACCGCGTCAAACAGTTGCCACAAAGTGACAAAACAAGAAAGACTATTGTTATTAATCGTGTCATTGGTAAACGTTTAGATGAGTTTTGTGAAGCTGAGAGGATCAATAAGTCTGATGTGTTGCATTTAGCATTAGCTGATTTTCTAGATAAGTATGAAAAATGATCAAAGAAACGAAAAAAGAAGGGAATATCCCTTCTTTTTTGCCGATAAACTTTATGGTAACTAACATTTAGTTTAATCTCAAAACCTTTTAAGGATTCCTCAACGCTTTATCATGATGTCCACAATTACGTAATACCGCTGTTTCCGGTTCCTCGAAATGAAGCGTAATCCTCAAATCCATATTTCCACTTACCTCGAAAACGTAATCGGTGCCTTGTATCTTTTTAAAACGCAAAGACGGATGTTTTAAATCAACGAACATTAATCCGATAGCTTTCTTAATAATAGATTGGCTTTCATGGTCTAATTTTTTAAATGCTTTATCAAATCGTGGCTGCGTTCGAATATAGGAAATTTTCACAGCTGTTTTACTCCGATTTCTCCATCAAATTATCTAAATGTGCCATAATCTCGTTTGCATTCATTTTCTCACTTATATTCCCATCACGAATATTCTGTTTTGCTTCACGTTCTCCCTCTTGCCATTCATCAGACCAAAAAAATGCTTGGTCTGCCGGAATCTGGACTAATGGAACAATGACCAATTTGCCATCCTCTAATCTAAGTTCCAACGAATCGCCCTCATGTAAATTCAATTCTTCCATGAATGCTTTTGGTAAAGTGAATTGTCCACGTTTTCGAAGTGTAATCTTTTCCTTCATCATTTCTATTCCCCTTTCGGGAGCATTTATTGCCATGATATGTTTCTCCTCCTCTTATTGTATCCGAATTTCGGAAATTCATTCTTTCTGATTATCATTATAGCATGTGCCTAATAACAAAAAACAAATTCGGACGCTTTTCCCTATCCATCTTCTCAAACAGAAAAAAAACACCGTAACATTCACACATCCAAAACTATCTTAATCTCTTTCCTCTCCCTAATCCTTTTCCCTTTATCTCTCATCACTGAACTAACTAACTCACCCAAACAAGACACTTCCCTATCCTACATTTTTCATATAGTAACTCCGACTGAAACCAGTAGTATAAGACCTCGATCACAATGTACGTTGTGTGGTCGAGGTCTTATACTGTTTACGACGTTGAGGGAGGAGTCAATAGTAGCTCTATAATAGGCTTTATTTCACTTTTAAAAACGCAAATGAAAGAGAGATTGATTGTCTTTAGAGTTTCGGTTCGTGTTGTAATTAATTATTACACCTAGATACAAGATTTTAGTTGCCTTGATGGCAACTTTTTAGCCTTTAAGGCAATAACGAAAAAATATAAAATTTAGTGTTGCAAAACATAGAGCGAATTGCTATTTAATAGAGAGTGAGATAGTAGGAGTCTTGATATGTTAAAGAAAACCTTATGTACCAAGGGTTTGGACTATATCCCATATGTATTGAGTTCAAGACAGTTGTGTATTGAACTCAATACATATGGATTTTTTAAGAAAACAAAAAATCTCCTTATTAAGGAGATTTTAAACTAACTTTATAGGTAAATTTTTTAGTTCTTTTGATTTCTTTTTAAACATGGTTTTTAAAGTTTCATTTATATTATCACGATCGCCACACAGAATAATGTTAGGGTTAATATATAAAGCATACATCTTGGCATTCAGTCCATCTCTTCCAGACTCAAATTTACCCATAATACCTTTTTCAATTAATTGTTTAATTAATCTGTTTGCATTAGTTCGACTCATTTTTAATTGTTCTGCTAATTCAGTTTGCGTCATTGGAATCTGTTCTTTAGCTTTTATATCTACAATTAAACAATTAGAACGGAAACCAATAAAACCAAGAACTTTATTTAAAAACATGATTTCCTCATTTTTTAAAATATCATTTTGAATCAAATACAACCAATTCTCTTGAATAATTTGAGCAAACTTTGCTTTATTCTTTATTTTCTTTTCCGGAACTAACTTCATTCCCTTAGAATTGGCTTTTGCTTGTAGATTGTTAGCCTGTTGCATTTCCTCATCAGTTAAGATTTTCTCATTTTCTAAATCTCTTAATCTCGCTTTTCTTTCTGCTTCGCTAAAATTAACAATATTTTTCATGTCTAATTCCTCTCCCTATGTAGCAGGAATTAGCCCTAATATGATAGAATATATTTCATTAAGGAACTAATTCCAACCCTTTTGAGAAACCGCCTATCCGACCAAAGACAGGGCGGTTTTTCTCATTTCCTCTATTTTCGACAATACCAATAAAATCCCCTTTTTTCTAGCTATTTTCAATCTTCGCTCTTAAACTCTCTAGTAATTTATCATCAACTCTTTTAGGCTTGTACCCCATACGATCAATTAAGATACCCTCTATAACCTTCATACGGGCCGTATAACGTCTATATTCACTTTCAGCAAAGGCCAATGTATCTGAATCAACCACAACCTCTTCTGGAGCCTTTTGAACACTTCTCATGAGATTATAAGATTTAGAACGTTCTTCACGTACAAGACGAAGTAAAACCAATAAATCATAGGTATGAAAGATCGACAGCTGATCAAAAGGCAATTCACATTGATCTAAGAAAACAAGGTCTCTTACTTTTGGACGCTGCTTTTTCAAAGGAGCATCACAAAAACCACAGTTAACAGTATTTTCGCTATTCTCAGAACCACAATAAGAACAAATCACAACTTTCACCTACCTAACGTTCTAAATCAGACTTTCTTTCTCTCTCTTTATCTTTTGAAAACCTCTGTATAAACTCATTGAATTTCACAAACAACTCATGTTCTTTTAAAAACGTCTGAACCTTCTCCAACATGTTCTTAAGTTTACTATTTTCTATCTTCAACTCTTTATTTTCTTTCCTTAACGTTTGATTATCAGTCTCTAATCCTGATACCCTTTGGACTAATTGTTCATTTTCATTTTTTAATTGAACCGACTGACGTACCAATCCAGGAGCTTTTTTCGCTGTTTCTTGCAGAGCAACAAAATCCTCCTGTTTAATTAGAATGCTCTCACGGCTCATTATAGGCTTTTTCGTTTCAATTTGATCTATACGTTGGACATGATTTGCAACGTCGCTTAAATCGCCTTCTAAGGCGCTTAAATCACCTTTTATTTCCTTGATCGACTTCTCAACATCCTGTTTTTCTGCTTGTTTTTCATGCAATGCCTGTTCTAACACTTGAACTTTTTCCTTTAGCGTTTTCGCTTTAAATTCTTGAGTGGTTAAATGCTCTCGATCAGATCCCTTTTCTCCTCGCTGCACGTCGAACCCTTGCTTCTGTAGATGCTTTGGAAACTCATCTTGAATCCAGCGTAATTCATTCCGATTAAAGACATGTTTTCCTTGCAGCTTCCCATCTTTCATCGGAACAACGCCCAAATGCAAATGAGGTGTCTTTTCGTCATTGTGAACCGTCGCATAAGCCATATTCTGCTCCCCATATCGCTCAGCAAATAGCTTGTAGCTCTCTTCAAAGAATCGTTTTTGTTCATTTGGTTCCAAGCGATCAAAAAACGCTCGATCTGATGTCACCAGTAACTCATTGACCAGGACGGCATCTTTCCTGGTCTTTCTTGTTCCTGTTTTTTGGCTCTCGATGATCTCTTTCACTCGTTTGTTGTAGTCGATTTTTTCCGAATTCACCAAATCATAATTCAAATGAGAACGGTCTTTATCGATATCGGGATTCGTTTTACTCTCCCTTTCTCTTTGATTATGAAACTGCATTCCTTTCAAATCGTGAGACTTCATTTTTTCCATCCGGCAAATCGCAAAACTCATACTTCCTCCACCCTCGTTTACCCCTCTATTTTAGGGTTAGATTTCGGCAAAAACTTCCATGTAAAGTATAGCACACTATACTTTACCTTCGTAAAGTCATGTGCTCTGCGAGGCTATTTTGCCTGTAAACAGGCAAGCACGCACGCGTGCAAAACCAAAGACCGCGGGGCTCCTCGCCAACGTATCACGTTGGATCACAATAAAAACCTCTAAAACCTCCGTTGCCATGAAGGCAACAAACGCACCTTAAAGGTGCAATTAGTAAATAACCTACAGGGTTAAAAAAGACGCCCCTAACGTATAAATCCCAAAATAAGTAAAATAATGAATATGTGAACTAATACTAAATGGGGGTATGGATATGTTTAAGAAAATCTTAGATTTACAAAACGACATATTAGTCTTAATGGGAATCTATCATGCTATTCACTTTATCTACACAAAAGAAATATACATACAAGTATATGGATACACGGTAAATACGCTTAATTTACTCATACTAACTATTATAGTAGTTGCAATAAATAGAGTAAGGGATAAGGAGACTAACGAAGAAATAAAATCAATAAAGTAACTATAATAGACCAAAAACTTTATACTTGCTGATCTTTCATAAAGTGCGTGGTAAACCATTCTGAAAAGGAGGAGTTTAGTAATGGAAGATTATACATGGATAGAAACCTATACCGTATTAGATAAGACAAATGAACAAATCATCAAGGATCTTGAAATTCAACTAGATTTTATCCCTTATATAGATTCAGCTAAAAAACGGATTCAGGTGTTGGTTTATACTTTGGGCCCAAATCAAGATGCTTCTGATCGATTCTTGGAATTTTTAGAGGAAGAATATGAGTATGGAAAAATTCCCTAGGAGGGATGTAATTCCAAACCCTCTTTTTTATTTGCCGAATAGCCGAGCAAATAATCCCTTCTTTTTCTCTTCCTCTTGTGTAGCTGCTATTTGTAATAGTGCTTGTCGTTCTTCTTGTGAATGTCTTAATGATTCAATTAACTTCTGATCTCTTATCTCTAAGCGTTGATCTATGTATTTCTGTTGCTGGTCTAGTCGTTTAAGTAGTTCTTCATTAAACTTTGTCTGTTTTTCATTCATATCGGTTAATACATCTACTTTTTTTATTAAATCAGTCAG
>JBNJJO010000089.1:0-7892 GCA_051750265.1 Bacillota bacterium
TGCTATCCGGATGTGGGAAAATAATCAGATCATTTGATGGTTCCGAATGTCTATGATTTGTATCATAAACCTATAAGGGTTTACTTTGCTAGGGGGAATCAATATTGATTATAGCTAACGTTTTAACAATCATTGGCTTTGTTTTTTGTGCATTAATTCTGCTGGTATTAATAATAATTGGGATATATTTGTATTTTATCGACCGAACACAAAAACAGCATCCAATTCTGCGTAATAACCCAGTAATAGGACGAGCTAGGTACTTCTTAGAAACAATTGGTCCAGAACTACGTCAGTATTTATTTAACAACGACCGAGAAGGTAAACCTTTTTCACGAAATGAATATCAACATATTGTCAAAAAAGCAAAATATAAACGCGATGTTATCGGTTTTGGATCTCAGAGAGATTTTGAAGAAGCAGGATATTATATTAGAAACTCGATGTTTCCTAAACTAACCGAAGAGTTAAAAATGGATCGGAAAACGAAAGTAACAACAGATCGATATTTATTGATAAAAGAACCTTTATTTACACAGAAAAAGGAATATTTAGAGAAGGATGAATCACCTGAATATTTGTTAGAAGATGGCGATGCAATAGTGATTGGAAAGAAAGCCAAGAGCCCTTTTATTGTAAAAGGTCAGATTGGAATGTCTGCAATGAGTTATGGCTCCCTAGGTGAACGTGCTATTACTGCACTCTCAGAAGGATTAGGAATTGCTACTGGAACATGGATGAATACAGGGGAAGGAGGGCTTTCTGAATACCATTTAAAGGGTGGCGTTGATATCATCATGCAAATAGGCCCCGGTTTATTTGGAGTTAGAGACAAAGAGGGTAATTTTAGTTGGGAAGCATTGAAGGAAAAAAGTCAAATACCTGAAGTGAAAGCATTTGAAATTAAACTAGCACAAGGTGCTAAAACACGTGGTGGGCATATTGACGCTGAAAAGGTGACTGAGGAAATTGCAAAAATACGAATGGTAGAACCATTTAAGTCTATCGATAGTCCGAATCGTTTTCGCGAATTTAATGACTTTCCTTCTATGTTTGATTTTATTGAACGTATCCGAGAACATACGGGTAAACCTGTAGGAATGAAAGTTGTTATTGGAAGTAGTCATGAAGCTGATGAATTAGCTAAACAAATAAAAAATACCGGGAAAGGACCTGACTTTATCACAGTAGACGGCGGTGAAGGTGGTACAGGTGCTTCTTATCAAGAATTGGCTGACAGTGTTGGGTTACCAATTAGATCTGCTTTACCCTTATTAGATAATGCTTTAAGAAAATATGGTGTTCGTAACCAAGTGAAAATAATAGCCTCAGGTAAACTGTTTTCTCCAGATCGAATAGCTATTGCACTAGCAATGGGGGCTGACCTTGTTAATATAGCACGAGGATTTATGATAACGGTAGGCTGTATTCAAGCATTAAAATGCGAATCCAATGCTTGTCCAGTCGGTGTGGCAACAACAGACCCTGATTTACAAAAAGCACTTGTAATTGATGAAAAGAAATATCGTACGGCTAATTATTTAATTTCTATGCGTAAAGGTTTATTTCGTATAGCAGCTGCGGCAGGTTTAGATTCCCCGGTGCATTTTAAACGTGAACATGTCGTTTATAAGGATGAAAAAGGTAAAGTTTGGTCACTGGAGGATATTTATCAATCAATGGTTCAAACAGCTAAATAAGAGCTATTTGTTATATTTGTTATTCCACAATCGGCGCTTGTGCGGCCAAGCTTAGGTCGTATCATATAACGGGTGGGATTCCCGTCGAGTAAGAACTAGCCATTCGCTCGTAGCGAGTCTTGGAGGACTAAAGGTAACTTTAGTCTTTAAGCGTAGACAGCGAGGTGGCGGGCCGAAAGCCAACTGGTTGAAGGGTTGAGCTCCATAATGATTGTAAATTGAGAGGGCTGATACTTTAAGCGCTGCAGAAAGCTACATTTTATCTTTCGTTAAAGGCAAGAAGGGTAAAACCTCTCTGGAGTCATAGACCTTGGCACGTTATACATTGATATGATACGGCAACTTGGGAGACCCTACCGGTCTCTTCTTGTTTTTTTAGAAGAGTATGGTGTACAAGTGATAAAAAGCAAGGAAACCAAAATGCCGATGTAGGGAGTCGGATAGCAGCGTAGTACCAATGAAGTTGGGTAATGCCGATGGAGGAAAGGCTGCTACCTAGTTATCACCCTTATTAGAGACACAATGATTTGATATAGAAAGAGAGTTAGGGGGAAGTGTTTCAGTAAAAGGAGTCACTGATACAGGACCACCAACACCTGGCCCCCAGTCTATAAATTTACCTCTTATTTTTACAGTATTAACCGGGTCAAGATTTGGATATTCAACATGAGCAGTTGTAGCACTAGTGTGTTTATTTAATACGCCGGTTGATAATTTAGTCATACTTATTCCTCCTTTGTATATTGATGAGAGAATTACTTAAGTTAAAAGTAGTTTCTCTCTAATACTATAAATGTAAAATAGAGCCAAATTGAAACGGCAGAAATAGTAGTGCTAACATACAATTTTCATAGATTGCTCAAAGTACAGCCAAAGAGGAAAGAGAAGAGGACAAGAAAAAAGGCTTCTTTGCCCGCTTACTTGGAAGGTGACGAGAAGCCTTTATTTTCATTTTGTATTAGTTGCTTTCTTCAAATATTCCTTTGGATATCTTAAAAACTAGGTTTTGGTTGCCTTAATGGCAACCTTTTAGCCTTAATGGCTAATAACGAAAAATACATAAAATTGGAGTTGCTAAACAGGCGGCGATTTGCTATTTAAATAGAGTGAGAAAGGACAAGTAGAAGAATGCTGTTATATCAACGTTTATAGAAGGTAGGGTGTACGAAAAATCCGACACCTAAAAAATGTAATAAACAACAAAAAAGCAAGAAGAATGTTTAATCTCCTTGCTTTAAGGCAAATAACGAAAAATACATAAAATTAGGTATTGCCAAACAAGAGGCGATTTGCTATTTCATATAGAGAGTGAGAAGAACAAGCTTTGAAATGTGTAAAAAATCCATATGTATCAATAGTTTGGAGATTTTTCGTAGTTGTCGATTTTAACAACTACGGATTTAAAAAAATAAAAAAAAGAGCCCTTGAATTAACAGGGCTTTAAAATAGTCTTTCAGGAAGATTTTTTAATTCTTTAGGAACCTTTTTAAACATGGATAGGTTACACTTAGTTGGACAATAAAAATAAGGGCAAGTAGAATAATACACAACAAGTGAGGAGATTCTACTATGTCCAAAAAAAAGAAGAACGTTTACAACAGATTTTAAAAAGCAAGTGGTTGCTTTATATGAAAATGGGAAAAGTCGCCAAGATATTGTTAGTGAATATGAATTAACTGCATCTGCTTTAGACAGATGGATTGCGCAATTCCAACAGTCTGGTTCTTTTAAAGAGAAGGACAATCGAAGCCCTCAAGAACAATAATTGATGGAGTTAAGAAAAAGAAATAAGCAGCTAGAAATGGAAGTCGATATTTTAAAGCAAGCCGCGCTGATCATGGGACGAAAATAGAAGTGATCGAAAAAAATAGTCACAAATATTCGGTATCAGCAATGTGCGAAGTCCTACAATTAGCTCGGAGTACTTTTTACTATGAAACAGAAATAGCAACTAAAAAAGAACAAGAAAAAACTACAGAAGAACAAAAATTAAAAGACGAAATACTATTGATTTTTAACAAAAACCGTCAAGTATATGGAACTCGTAAAATGAAAGATGCCCTTTTTAAAGCAGCTCACACGGTTTCCAGACGTCGCATAGGTCGATTAATGGGGGAACTTGGAATCCAATCGAAATATGCACAAGCATCTTATAAACCAATGACCTCACGACCAAATGAAGAATCCGTTAACAACGTGTTACATCGAAAATTTCAAGTAGACGAAGAGATGTCTGTGTTGGTCAGTGACTTAACGTATGTCAAAGTAGGCAAGCATTGGAACTACGTCTGTTTTTTAATAGATTTATATAATAGAGAAATAGTTGGTTACAGCGCTGGAGAGCGTAAAGACGCAGCTTTAGTTCAACATGCCTTCGCAACTGTCAAACGTCCATTAGGAAAAGTGAAACTGTTTCATACAGATCGTGGTTCTGAATTTAAGAACGTTGATATGGATGAATTATTAAGTAAATATCAGATTAAACGCTCTCTGAGCCATAAAGGGAATCCTTATGATAATGCGGTGGCAGAAGCGACATTTAAGATATTAAAAACAGAATTAATCAACGGAACGAACTTTCAAACCCTTGAACAGCTTGCTCTGGAACTTTTCGATTATGTCAATTGGTACAATAATATCCGGTCACACAGCACACTTGGATACCTAAGTCCGGTGGCTTATCGAAAATTAGCCCTTAAAAAAGTTGTTTGATTTAGTGTTGACATACCAACAGGAAGAACCATCCGAAAAAGGATGGTTACACTAAATTAACATTATGAAGTAAATCCTCAAAATTAGATTAAAAGCATAAGTAAAAGTTAAGCAAAATTCGATAAGGATTTATATGCATTTTCATACGCTAAGACATTTACTTTTGTTAAAAAACTTATATTTTAGTAAATTACTGAACATTGATTAGGGAAAGAGTTACTGAACGCCTTATGACTAAAGGAGTTATGAGGCTTTCCCTTATCTGTTAATGTTCAATAACTTAGCTCTTTATCTATGTTCAGTTAATAGGCAAAAAGATAAGTTTTGTTACACCTATAACAGTCTTAGCGTATAAAAAACGTAGTTTTTCTATGTCAAAATTTAACGTATGTTTTCCGCAAAATGTTGGCGGTATCCCTAATATAAACTACTTCACCGTCAATATCGTAAGCAATGTATTCAGCATCGTATATTTTATTACTGTCCATTCTGTAAAATCCAAATCTTACATCTGAACCTTTTGTAAAAAGTTCAAAATTATGAATAATATTGTCGCCTTTGACGATTTGCACGCTATTTTTCTCATTGAAAGATTAACATCCTTCTTCACAAAAGGATACGGCATATCGAAAACTAAACACACAACCTGTTCCACCGACAGTTGGTTGACATCGAAATATAACTTGATTTACGCAACTGACTGTAAAACCTGGCGTTACAATTCCAGTTTGCGGCGGTATTGGAGTAGGTAATTCCTTTCTTATAATTGAACCATCACATCTAACAAATTCCAAGACTGAAGTACAAGCAACACCTCCAGTTGGTATATTAACTTGTCCTTGTCCAGTAATTGTTACACAACGTCCTTCTACTTCATAGACTAATTGTGAATTGCCACAACTAACAAGCCCACCTCCTTGTAATAATAACTGATTGGCCCCCAATACCACTGGCGAACACGCTGATCCTACCGGTCCTTGTGGCCCAGGAGGTCCCGTTTCACCTTGAGGTCCTTGTGGTCCCTGTGGGCCACGTGGCAAGAATTGCTTTAGTGGTTTTGGAGCATTCGTTAGAAAAGCGTATTAAACTGAGGGAGTTGAATAATGGTTTTAGTTACCATTAGAATAATGAACGATGTATTTTCCATGAATTAAGCAAAAAACCTCTCTGGAATTCCCCTTAATTTAGGAATTTTATGAGAGGTTTGTTTTATTTGTTGCTCTTCGAAAAATACTTCCTAGTATCTTCACGTATTTGTTTGGGTAAGACACGATCAAGCTCTTCATTTAACCATAAAAGTGTCTTACTGCGTAAATCTTCTCGCATTTTTTCTTCCGCAGCGAGCATAACTAAATTGATTGTACAAGAGGAGGGGGCTGTACAACAGTTTTCTCTATACAAATAGCCATTGTCTTTAATATTTTTACATTGAAAAATGGGCTTAGGACCTTCAACTGCTTCAACAACATCCCAAAAGGAAATATCTTCTGGGGACTTAGATAACCTATATCCTCCCTTTACACCAGGTACAGAACTTACAATGCCAACCTTAGATAATTTACCAAAAACTTTTGAAAGAAATGTCTCAGAAAGTCCTTGGAATTCTGCCAAATCCTTTATCCCAACACTTTCCTTTGAAGGAACATCAATTAAATAAACCAGGCAATGTAAAGCATATTCAACTCCGACACTATATTGCATATAAACTCACCTGCTTTTGATTTTAAGGGTTACCAAATTGTATCTTAGAAGTATTTAGAGTGTTAGTCAAATAAAAGAAATCTCTTTTGGGTAAATCATATTCATTTGACAAAAATAATTATAGCATATATTATTGACAATATTAATCGTCGATTAACTTAATCGTTAATTGGAACTTAAAATTCATTTTAAAGGAGAAATACCAATGAACAAAACACTTATCATTAACGCACATCCAAAAGTAGGTGATACCTCTTCAATTAGCTTGCAGGTTTTTAACTACTTTTTGAAAGCTTATAAAGAATTAATCCCTGATAGCGAAGCAATTGAACAGATTAACCTATACAGTGATGTAGTGCCTATGGTAGATCAAACGGTTTTAAGTGCATGGGAAAAACAACGAAAAGAAGAAGAACTAACCTTCGAAGAACAAAAAGTAACGGAGCGTATGTCCGAAATCTTGCAACAATTTAAAAATGCAAATACGTATGTCATCGTTTTACCTTTGCATAATTTTAATATTCCATCAAAGTTAAAAGATTATATGGATAATATCATGATCGCACGTGAAACTTTTAAATATACTGAAAATGGGTCAGTGGGCCTTCTTAAAGACGGACGAAGAATGCTTGTCATACAAGCAAGTGGAGGAATCTATACAAATGATGATTGGTATACAGAAGTTGAATACTCTCATAAATACCTGAAATCAATGTTCAATTTCCTTGGGATTGAAGATTATCAAATCATTCGCGCACAAGGAACTGCTTTATTAGAGCCAAATGAGGTATTAGAAAAAGCATATACAGAAGTTGAAGAAGCTGCTTCAAGATTAGCTACTAAATAAAGAACACTTGACCAAAGAAAGGAAATGTTAAATTAATCATTAATTTGACATTTCCTTCAATTTAACAAAAGGGGAGAGTCTGGTTTAACATGGCGAAAGTTCTATACATTACTGCTAATCCAAAATCAGTTGAAAATTCAGTTAGTCATAGAGTAGGGCAAGCTTTTCTGCAAGCTTATCGCCATTCTCATACAAATGACGAGATTAGAGAAATAAATTTATATAAAGAAGACTTTCCAATAATAGATTACGATGTCCTTAACGGTTGGGGAAAAATTCGTAAAGACGGAATTTCTTTTTCAGAATTG
Source organism: Bacillota bacterium (assembly GCA_051750265.1). Taxonomy (GTDB): domain Bacteria; phylum Bacillota; class Bacilli; order Bacillales; family Bacillaceae; genus Metabacillus. Next base: position 7,269 of record JBNJJO010000089.1, read on the forward strand.
AATGAAATAGAACAACAAAAAATAAATGCTTTAAATACATTTACAGACATGATAGCGAACGCTGACAAATATGTATTTGTATCTCCTATGTGGAACTGGGGAACTCCACCACGATTAAAAGCATTTATCGATTCCTTTGTAGTAGTAGGAAAAACATTTCATTATACGGAGAATGGTCCTGTTGGACATTTACAAGGTAAAAAAGCTATTCACGTTCAAGTAAGTGGTGGAATTTACTCACATGGACCTTTTGCGAAAATGGATCATAGTCATCCATATTTAAAACAAGTGCTTAATATCATAGGTATAGATGATGTGGAAGTATTGTATGTGGAAGGACATGACTTTGACAGAGATAAAGCAGATGATATTATTCGCAAAGGTATATTAGATGCAGAAAAACATGCGTTGGCTTTTTAATTTGACTTCATCTTAGTTAGAAGTGATTTTTAAAGTCAAAACAATCTTTCACTATGGGAGAGTAATTATAATGACTACTGTTAGAAAAGCTGAACCGAAAGATATTATTCAATTAACTGAACTAGTATTCTCCCAAATTAACATAGAGACTATTCTACTAATTGCAGAGAGATTCAACTTTTCTTTACTTCACTTTATTATTCA
>JBNJJO010000090.1:0-7778 GCA_051750265.1 Bacillota bacterium
TACGACGATTTATCGCTATTTAGAAAGATAGTAAATAATGAAGAAACCCAGCTTATCTTCTAATGTAAAGAAAGCTGGGTTTTAAATTTTGGTGTGCAAAATACCACTTAAAATATACGCAAAATATCTCCTAAAGTGACACCAATAAGAGCAAGGGGTTTAGTCTTGCTCATTCAAAGGCAGGACGGGGAGGCAATTAAATAAGTAGTTTCTTTGATATTTAGTCGGTACGTCATCTTTTGGAGGAGTTTTATTGCAGGATTTTCACTCATTTCCTCGAATAAGAGGATAAAAAGGAGATGAGAACATGGAGCATGTTAAGGAATCTATTACAGATCAGCAATGGCAATGCTCTAAATGCAAACGAGGTTTTAAAGATGAGAATGAGTATATTGATAACAAGGGTGTTTGTGATGAGTGTTACAGCATACCTTTAAAAAAGCGAATTGGTAAGAAGGTAAGATAGCAGGAATCTTTAAAAAACCAGAAGGGCTGTGTTACACCCTTAAAAGACTCGTATTTTACTCTGATAGTTTACATTAGTTGCATGAACAGGCTTATAAGTTACTAGAAAATACTACATTTAGATAAAATGTTAAGAGCATCCCAATTCGGATGTTTTTTCTTTTACATAAACGTTATTGCAGATTTATAAAAAGAGTTGATATTATTAGGTTTTTGAAATTAAAATTTATATTTGAGTGAAAAAAGAGTGAGGTTAAGTATGTTAAAATTTAGTATCAAGAATAACGAAGAGGGAAGAAGCAAAGAGGAAGAAAAGATGAAATCCTTGACTGAAATTCCAGAAAAACGATTGGAAAGAATCCGAGCCAAAATGAATCAAATCAAGGATATGATAAAGGAATTGAGTCGATGATCCGGCTCTTTTTTTATGAGAATATTCCTTTCAATATACGTAAAATTAGTAATACACATCATCGGGGCAACTCTCTCGGCTAATGAAGCATGAATTTTACTGTGAAATTGGTACGCTGAGTCACTTTTCACCAGCTAAAAGGGTAGGGATTAAGCCCTTTTTATTAACTGAAATTCGTAGATTGAATGACACGTTCAACGGTCTAATCACGACTGGTACAAAAATAATAGACAAGTGTCTATTTTACCAAATTTTGATTGATATCCAATATTTGATAATCTAGGTATAATTATCAAATATTGGATAGTACATAATTTGAGAGAGGAAGAAAAATATTATATGTCTTCAGCATTTAGGTCTTTTTATCGCTATTTTGCGATAATCGTATCATTTTGCCTTATTATCAGTTTAGTAGGACCTTCTTTTGCAGAAGCAGCACCGGGAGAGGTAAAAAGGTCTCCTAAAAAGGAAACCATAACCGCAGATTTTGGAGAACTGCCAAATAAGCTTCCGAAAGAAAAACTGGAGTTAACGAATAAACGTACTCCATTTTCAACCAGGTATTTAAATCCTGATGGAAGTTTCACTGAAGAAATCTTCATGGAACAGCAGTTTTACCAGGATCCTTCCGATAAAAAATGGAAAAAAGTGGACAATAAATTAAAAAGCAGCGCGACTAAAGCCGGTAAGTTTGAAAATACCTCAAATGATGTAAAAACCTTGTTTGCCCAACAATCAGGGAATGGAGAGATTGTGACAGTTGAAAAAGACGGAAAAAGCGTCAGCCTGGTTCCGGTAGAAGCCAATAAGGTACCGGGAACTGTCAAAGACAACGAAGTGACATTCAAAGGGATGTTACAGGATGTCGATGTCCGTTACAGTGTAAAAGGAAGCACAGTAAAAGAAGATATTATTCTTAATCAATATCAAAACGAAAATACGTTTAGTTTTGAATTGAAAACGAAGGGGACTTCTCCTTATAAAGAGAAAGATGGAACGATTGTTTTCAAAGATTCAAAGGGTAATATAGAGTGGTTCTTTGAAAAACCTTATATGACAGATGCAAAAGGAAAATATTCCGACAAAGTTTCCCTGGATCTTCGTGAAGAAAATGGGAAAACGTTTGTAGATGTAGTGGCAGATCAAGTATTTCTGCAAGATCCGACGACGACTTTTCCAGTTACGATTGACCCGACAATTAATAATTGGGATATTATGAGGGATATGTTTGTGGCAAGTGCATTCCCCAACTTCTTCTTATTCCAGTGAAACGTTTTTTAATACAGGATCTCATGACTATTTTGGTACTACCCGTTCACTTGTTCAATTTTATTTACCAAGCTTACCAAGTGACAGCAGCATTACGAGCGCTACTTTCAACGCCTATCAAACAAAAGTAGATGCGACCAATTCTTCTGTTGATTTATTTAGAATCAACAGCAGTTGGACTACGACAGCAACATGGAATTCACAACCAACGATAGGAGCCAATCCGGAAACAACGACAACCAATAATACCTCTAATGCATATTGGCAGTGGACGATTACCCAATTGGTAAAGGATTGGTACAACGGTGTTCAGCCGAACTACGGCTTTATGCTAAAGCAACAAAATGAAACGACATCTCCTTACAGAACGTTCACTTCTGTAAATAATGGAAATAATACACCTCGTTTAACTATTAACTATACGGTTGATCCGATTGGAGTAGAGAACTTTTGGAATCTAACTAAAGAAGGTGTGAATCCAGCTAATGGCAACCTTGTTTTTCAAGACACTGATCTTTCTATTCCAGGACGCGGAATACCAGTAAGTATGAAACGTACTTACAACAGCCGTAAATCTACTGTTTCCGGTATGTTTGGATATGGATGGACCAGTAATGTTGAGGCTAGATTAGTGGATGCAGGTAGTGGTCCAATCACTTTGATTGATGAAGATAATACTCGTCACATCTTTGGACAACAAATTGGTGGTGGATATGTAGCAAATGGAGGTATCTATCTAACGCTGGTTAAGAATGGAGATGGAACCTATACCATCACTCAAGTGGATGGAACGAAGATTAACTTCAATACTAGTGGAAAAGTCAGCTCTTGGGTAGATACGAATGGCAATACAACAACCCTCACGTATGGCACCAATGGAAAGTTAAGCACAATTAAAGATGCAACAACACCGACACCACGTACAACGACCATCACTTATGGTGCCAATGGTTATGTATCAAGTATAACTGATCCAGCGAACCTTACTATCATCTACGGATATGATGGTTCTGGAAATTTGACTACGATAACAGATGCTGAAAACAAGGTTACAACTCTAACATACGATGGAACTCACAATGTAACTTCGATTAAAGATGCACGAAATATAACAACAACCATTGCGTACGATGCGTCGGATCGTGTGACAACTATAAGCCGTCCAATCACCATCGATGGTGTTCAGCAAACAAGTACCACCACTTATTCTTACGATCCGACTAATTTGGTTACTTCTGTCACCGATGGTGAAGGTCGTAAAGTGGATTACACGTATAATGCGAATGGAAATATTGTACAGGTAACGGAAAACCCATTAGACTCCGCTAATAAAGCTGTCACTACCTACACGTATGACAACAACAATAATTTGACGCAGGTAAAGGACTCTAATACCAATAAGGCAAACGGAACAGCAACATGGGTATACACCTATGATGCGAACGGAAACATTACCAGCGTGAAGCTTCCGGAAAACCAAACGGCCTCTTATACGTACGATAGTCAAAGCAACTTGATAAAGGAACAGGACTTTAACAGTAACATTAGTACGTCCGATTACGATACGAAAAACAATCAAACGGAATCGACAGACGCGAACGTACAGACTTCTGCGAGTAGATATGCAGCAAATGGTAATGTAGAATATGATACACACCCAATGTCTGCTGCGGATAATATGATCACGAACTCGGGCTTTGAGATCGCTGATAGCACGGGTAACTGGGCGGATAATTGGACTCAGGCAATAGAACCGGGAAAAACGGCTACGTATGCTTGGTCAACTACAGCGAAATATGGAACAAAATCCATCAGCATTTCTAACCCAACAGGATGGGCGATCGCTAAATCAGATCAATTGATCCCCCACGTGGCTGGAAATAAATATATTGTAAGTGGATATGTGAAAACAACAAGTACGACCAATACGGCAGTCGTAAAGGTAGAATTTTTAGATTCGACTGGCGCATGGATTAGTGAAAAACCGGCTTATCAGTTAAAAGGAACTCATGATTGGACTCGTATTCAGGCTGTTGTTGACAATGTACCAGCGAATACGGCTAACATTCGAGTATCTGTAGGTCTTAATGCTGGGACCGGTACAGCTTATTTCGATGGAATTCAGCTAGAAAAAGGCACTGTTTTAAGTACATATAATTTAGTGGGAAATTCTAGTTTTGAACGAAATGGCGGTGCTACTGATAAGCTTCCATTCGGTTGGACAAACAGCGCCAACCTGTCCGCAAATGACGGAATCTATCAAAACGCAACAGGCGAAGATAACGTCTATGTTGGAACTTACTCATTTAAATTGACTGGTGAAAAGGCAAAAAACAAATATATCAAGCAACGAATCAATCTTTCCGGAGATACGACTACTCCATTGACACTGTCTGGTTGGTCGAAACAAGTAGGGGCTGACGTCAATGGTGGAAGTTATGTTGTGCAAGTCCAAATCAATTATACAGATAATACTGTGGGGACTTTTGCTAATGATTTCAGCAAAACAACAGCAGATTGGCAGCATGTGGCTGCACAAGTAAAACCGACGAGAGCTTTTAATTCCGTTGATGTGCTTTATCTCTACAATGATCAGTTGGGTACTGCTTGGTTTGATGCGATGCGCTTAGAGGAGCTTCTCACACCTTTAACACCTATGAAGCGGGTGGAAATTATCTTACCGAAGTGGACAATCCCGTTGGAAATAACGTGAAATTCAGCTATGACGCAGTTGGAAATAAAACAAGTGTTACCGATGGAAAAGGAAAAACCACGTCGTTTGCCTATGACAAACGTAATTTGCTTACCAGCGTGACGGATGCCAATTTGAAAACAACGTCCTATGGGTATGACGCGGTTGGAAATCTGACTACGATATCAGATGCGAAAAACAATGTCAACACTTACGAATACAATGAATTAAATCAGGTTTCAAAGATCACGAACCCATTAAATCAAGGGATTCAACTGGGGTATGACAAGAAGGGAATACGAAAAAACTGATCTTCCCGAAAGGTGACACCGTATCCTACACCTATAACGCATTGAATCGGATGGACGGTATCTACCATAATGGCGTTAAACAGTGGGGATTGGGCTATGATGCCAACGGAAATATCGCTTGGTATGCCGATAATACGGGTAAAACAACAAGCTTCACATATGATAAAAACAACCGTGTAACCCAACAATCTGAAGGGGCGTCAAACAAGATTGATTATGCCTATGACAATAACGATAATCCTACTTCATTAACTGTTACTTCAGGGGTGACGACAATTACCAATGGATATAGCTACAATTCATTGGATCAGGTGACCGCAGTAACCCGAGACGGTGTAAACCAAGCGAAATTCATTTACGACGAGCGTGGAAATACCATTTCTACCAGTAAGGGTAATGATACTTATACCGCTTTCGAATATGATGATGCTAACCGTATGAAATCAGTGAAAAATTACAATGTTGCTGGAGCATTATTAGATACCTACACGTACTCCTATGATGCTAATGACAACCAAACTAGTGTGATCACAAGTGCCGGAACGGTTTCCTATCAATACGATGCTTTAAATCAGCTAACACAGGAAACATTGGCAGATGGATCTACGAATTCTTACGAGTATGATGCAGTTGGTAACCGTACGAAGAAGATTGTAACCCAAGGTGGAAATACAACGACAACCAATTACACGTACGACGCTGCTAACCAACTTACTGTTGTCAACGGTCAAGCGAATACGTACGATGCGAATGGAAACCTGACAAACAACGGAGCAAAAACGTTTATCTATGACGTAGAAAACCGTCTGATTGAAGTGAAGAATTCTGCTGGAACATCATTGGCAAGCTTTACCTATGATAAAGATGGCAAACGTTTAAGTATGACTACTACGAGTGGAACGATCTACTTCCACTATAGTGGGGATAAAGTGATTTATGAGACAGATGCTAATAACAATATTGTGGCTTCCTACACATGGGACGCCCAAGGTAATCCGGTTAGTATGACTAAAAATAGTGTAACGTACTATTATCATGTCAATGGTCATGGTGATGTCACTGCACTTACGGATGCGAATGGTGCGACTGTAGCACAGTACCAATATGATGCTTGGGGGAATATCATTTCTTCAACAGGATCAATGAAAGATACTAACCCTTATCGTTATGCAGGTTATCGGTATGATCAGGATACAGGATTATATTATTTGATGGCCCGTTATTATGATGCTAAAGATGGTAGATTTATTACACGAGATACTTTCCATGGGTTTGAAGATGACCCACTTAGTTTAAATCTATATGCATATACGAAAAATAATCCTGTAATGTTCTATGACCCAGATGGGCATGCAGCCACTTCAATATGGGTAAAATCGAAGGGGACTAGAATGGGATATTATCTTTATAGTAATGGAGGAGGAAAAGCTAGATTTTCTACAATGGAAAAGAAACTGTCTAGTTACAACTCATATTTCAATACTTTTACTAGAAAAGTTGATAGTTTAAAAGATCTAGAAAAAGGAACTCTAAAAGAGATGGTAGGCATTGGTATTTTTGAAGCTGCAATTAAAGTAGGGAAATACGGTTTGACATTAGCAAATGCTAAAAACTTACTTAAACAGTTTGGTAGATCCTTTTTTTCTATTTCTCTAGCTTATGCACTCATCAAATATGTATCTACTTATAATGAGGCTGTTAAATACTGGAATAAAATCCCTGGTTCATATTACAGATGGTAAAAATAATTAATGGTATATGGATTAAACCGATTAAAGTAGGTGGAGCATGAAAAAAGAAGTGATACTTAGAACCACAATTTTAACCATTATGTTGTTAGGTATTATATATGCTATATGGGAAGCTATTACGAATTGGGAAAAGGGATTTGCCGGCATTATGCCACTATTTTTAATACCTACAGCTTTATATGGTATTTGCCTTTTTTTTCCAAAGAAAAAGAAGTAGCAATAGAGTTTAAGTATTAGAATTAGGCTGTGATGTCTGTCCATTGTGATCCCAAAGTAGACAATATAAATTCCGTTTAATGATAGGAATCAAGGCTTTATAAGCTTTTTATTCCTCAGACTGTAGACAAACTCGATAAAAATCGAGTTTGCTTACAGTCTTTTTTGTTTTAAAGGGGTAGCGTCACATGCCCATCAAGCTAAGGCAAATTCTTTCCCACAAAACGAAAAAAACGCTATTCTTTCTATAATATGATGGAAAGGATGGTGTTTTTTTATGTGTCATGAGGTTTCAGACGAACTTACCCTCTTTTCACAGGAATTACAACGATCTTTGTCTCCACAAGCTCTCCAGCAGCTAGCCAAAAAGGTAGGTTTTGTTCTTATATTTTGCGGATCTTGTTTTACAGATTCTATCGTGGATGGCACATGAAGAACGAGATCGCATTCGGAAACGGCAGGGAAGGGATTGATGTGGCTTTGCGAATTGGCACAGCTTTTGGCCGACCGAAAGCTACTGTTAAGGAATAGTTTAAAAAAGCCAATGATCGTAGAAATCAGGGGAGATGACAGCTGTGAAGGCTATTCAGGAAGCAGGGGTAAAAAAGACGAGTTTTTATAAGCTGGTTAGTGAGTATGAAAAATGGTTGCAAGAATAAACA
>JBNJJO010000091.1:0-6992 GCA_051750265.1 Bacillota bacterium
TTGTCACTTTGGAAGTTATTTTGCACCTATTTTAAGTGCTATTTTGCATATACACTTAAAAAAGCCAACTATCTTCACATGAAGATTAGCTGGTTTTCTTAATTATTTACTTCAAATCATTTATGGAACTATTCGGTTCCACAGTAAAAAATGCGAATGGGGTCGAGGAATGTATATCCTATGCAAATCTAGTTAACATAATGAAAGATTATAGGAAATTATTAAATCTAAGGCTCTTCCCACGCAATATAAGGGGGCTCGCCAACATAAGTGTAACAAAACTTATCTTTCGTTTATTAATTGTACATTAACAGATAAGGAAAATATTCCTAATTTATCAACCAAATATTGATAATGGTTTACAAATAATCCCAATCAGGAATTTTATATCCTTAGGTATTCGTTTTCTTGAAAAAAGAAACCTGCCTTGATAGACAAGGGATTTAGTAGGTACGAAAATACGTTTCTACTCTCTCACTTCAGTATAAGAAAATGAATGCACACCTTGATCTTGAAGAGAATAAATAGGAAGAATGACGGCAACTGTTGTTCCTTTATCCACTTCACTTTCAATAACAATCTTTCCTTGATGTGTTTCAACAATTTTATAACAGATCATTAATCCCAAGCCGATTCCTCCTTCTTTGATACTATAAAAAGGTTCTCCGAGATATGGGATACGTTCTTTTGGAATCCCACACCCTTGATCGATAAAACAAATGCTTACTTGATCTTGATGATCATCAGGTTTATCGATTTGAATTAATATATCTCCTCCCATCGGCATCGCTTCAATTGCATTTTTTAAGATATTGATAAATACTTGTTTTAATTGGTTCCCTTCACAAGGTATCAATGGAATGTCAGATTTAAACTTCGTTCTGACTTGTACATTATTCATCGTTGCTTGAGGTTGAAGCAAGGTTGTAACCTGTTCTACTAATATATTTAGATCATTAGGTTGAACCTTTACTGCTTGTGGTTTAGCTACCGTCATGAATTCATTGGTAATCACTTCTACTCGTTCAATCTCTGATAACACCACATTTATATAACGCTGATTGTTCTTATTATCCGTTGATTTTAGTAATTGTATAAACCCTTTCATTGCGGTTAAAGGATTGTTAATTTCATGAGCGAATGCAGTAGCTAATTGCCCTACAACAGCAAGCTTCTCCGACTTCCGTAATAATTCTTCCGTCTTAAACCGTTCGGTAACATCTCGAGAAATAACCAGTAAAACTTCCTTTCCACTCAAGTTAAAAACACAGACACTATACTCAAGATGCATTTTCTTCCCTGTTTCAAAAACATATTCGTCTTGTAAAATGAACGAATGTTTTCCTTCTTTCATTTTTTTCATAAATCTTATGAACATTGGAGAACTTTGATCAACAATTTCGGCACATCGCCTCAAGAGAAGTTCTTCCCTACTATACCCAAACCTTTTAGACCCAACTGGGTTTACTTCAAGAAATCGAGTTGGGATTTTATCATCATTCAATTCTAATAAGAAAATCGCATCAGTTGCATGTTCGAATAACGTACGATATTTCATCTCACTTTCCCTTAATTGTTGATGCAATTGATGGAGTTCTCTCTCTGCCTGTTTTCTTTTAGAAATGTCTCTAATGATTGCTGAAAAGGCGATCACATTTCCCTTCGTATCTCGAATAGATGATAAAGTCAAGCTTATATCGATAAAGCTTCCATCTTTTCGTTTTCTAACGGTTTCCAATCCAGTAATAGATTCTCCAGATATGACTTTTTGATAAAGTTTTTGAGCTTCATTCATCAGGCTTTTAGGGATCGTAGGTAATTTCCCCCCTATGATTTCCTGTTCTGACCAACCAAATATCTCTTCAAAAGCTTTATTGACCTGTAATACACGTCCTTCTAAATCAATAATAGAGATAGCAGCCGTGGTATGATTGATGAATGATTCTAGTCGTTCTTTGCTGTTCCATAATTCCTCTTCCATCTTTTTTAGTTCTGTTATATTAACAGCAGAACCAACAACTTCAACGACTTTCCCTTCACGTTTAATAGGTCTAAGGACGATGAAAATAAAGGTTTTATCATTTGGCCATGGTAGTTCGAATGTGACCTCTTGCCCTTCCCATGCCCGTTGATAATATTCCAATAGTTGGGGAACTAAATGTGAAGGAACTAAACGTGAAGGAACCAGAGTTTTTAAATCTTTACCTACCACTTGTTCAGGGTCAATCTCATTTTGATAATATAATTGTCCATCACACATAGTATGGATAAAACTTTCATTCACCTTTTTAAGCTTAAAAATAGCACCTTGTTGTTCACACACCGTATCCTTTAATTCTTGTTTTGATTCGGCTAATTTTTGATTCAAATGTGATAAGCTCTTCGTTAAACGATACAATTTATTATGAGCTTCGATGAGTAATAAACCAAGCAAAAGTCCAACAAAAACAAATAGGAAATACCCAATATGGAAAGGCATATGAGCACTTACATTTGTAAAAACTTCTAAAATTAAACTATAAACAACAAAATGAATAGCTAAATAAAGAAAGGCTCTTTTTATGGAGGGAAGGTTTTTCATATAGTTTTTAAGTAGGGTGAATAGAAAAGTCGTTCCGCCTAACATAACTACACCTACTATCCAGTGATCACCTAGGTAAATTCGAGCAATGCAAATACTGATTGCTGTCATCCATCCGGCTCTATAACCAAAATAGGCAAACGCCAGTATAAGAGGGACATAGCGAAGGTCATAGAAAAATTCATTATATCTAACGGGGAAAGACATCAAAATAACTGCAACGATGCTGGCATAACATCCGCCAAATAGATAGCTAGATTTCAAACTTTTACGTGTTGTAAAAACTTGAATGATTATAGCTACGCTTACAAAGAATGAAAAAATACAAAGATTAATGAAAAAATCATTGATAATCATTTAATAAATCCCTCTCTAGATGTTGTTTTCCACTGATACTACTCATTGCTCTACCGTTTAGCCTAAAAGGTTAAAACTATCTTATTGATAGACTTAGGTATTAAATAAATTTCAAATTACCTCTAAAATTTGTGATATCCTCCTCTCATTTTATAATAATGTAAACGATTAGCAACAATCAATTATTGGAATCGTTGTAACCGTTCAGACAAGAATTTACTATTTCTTCTTTATTGAAATCAACACTTGACGCGCCTACTTATAAGAATATTTAAAATATATATAATTAAAAAGAGATAAAAGCTTTGTCTTTACAAGGCTTTTATCTCTTTTTAATTTTTATATATAAACAATCTAGTTTTTTTCAGTACTAAAATTTTTGCGAATTATCACTACAGTCATCAACAAGAACGGGATTACCACCGAAAATAGTGGAAATATATATTTTAAAGCAAATTTCCCTTGTTCAAAATGCATTCTAACATCTTGAGCTATTAAGATAGAGGTTAGAAAAATGATGATTCCAATTGGAATCACAAGTTTGTTTTTTTGTACCCTAAACAAATCTACAGAACCAATCAGGGCAGCATAAGAAAAAATAGCTACCTTAAAGAAATCATTAATAATTAAACTAGTTACTACAAAAGCGTCTAACCGTTGTATAAAACCCCCTACTTGAATATGCTGCATCATTGATAATAAAGGAAAAATTGACTCTTTTACCTTGTGTACTCCAAGCACAGATATTTCTAGAAAGATTACAAAAGATATAATAATTCCACTCAAAATTATAGCTGTTGTTCCAATTTTGAAACCTAATTTGGGATTATTTAAATAAGGAAGGATCATCGTAAAACAGATCATTTCTCCAAAAGGAAACATCAATGTTTGCTCATAAACAGCAGAAAATATGGGTTTCCAACCGTTTTCCAATACAGGTAACATCTTATCAATATTCACTACATTAGATAACAGCAAAAATATGATTCCTAAAATTCCTGTAAACAGAATAAAAATAAAATAAATCTCTCCTGATCGTGATAACACTTCAATCCCACTATATAAAGCATAACTAATAATCAATACCAGTATAATACTTAGAACTGACATAGGGGTTACATCATAAGAAAGCACTAACAATTCTACACCGTCTCTTAAATCTCTCGCAGCTCCATATATAAAAAACAAAATGTAAATTATCCCTATAATTGATCCAATATACTTTCCTAAAATTATTCTAACGTAACCGGTTAATAATAAATGAGGAAAATGGTTGTAAAGATACGAGTATATACAAAAAATTAATGTCCCCCCAACCATGCCAATCAGTATAGCTATCCAGGCATCTTGTTTTGCATCTACTCCTAAAGGGACCATTATGGCTGTACCTAATTCAAAAAGTATAATTAAACAAAATAATTGGAAAGAAGTTATTTTCCCGGATTCCATAATAATTATCGCCCCTTTCAAATCCTAATTATGTGACACTATTTTGGCTCCTTAGGAATGCAAATATAAAGATGAATGGAAAACTAAAAATGGATGTTTTGATACCAGTACAATATTAAGATGTAAATTATTTTTGCCTTCTCCATTTCATTACTTATTTAGTTGAACGTTTCTTACGAAAAGCAGCCACTCCTAAAAGTAACAACGGAAGAAAAAGTCCGTACGTAAAACCATAAGGTAACCCCCAATGATTAAAAGTAAGGGTAATGTTATAAACAATATTGGGACTAACTACAAGGGAAAGAACATTGAGAATCATCCCTAAAGGGAATACAAGCATCCGATACTCTTTTAGTTTCAATATTTGGGCCAGACTTAAAGTAGATACATAAAAACAAATGGTCAGTTTAAAAAAGATAGCAATAAACCACATGATTGCAACAATAGCTTCTATCCTCTGTAAAAAATTTCCTATATTAATTTTTTTGGCCAGACTATAGCTTGGATATAAATTTCTCGTTGTTTGATCTGCATCCATAACCAAGATAGAAAGAGCCGTCAGCAGGATTAAAACCACTCCCCCCATCCATGTTCCCGTGAAAAAGGCCTTTCCTGCTTCTTTTGGCTTATTCACATAGGGGAAGATCATCAAGAAAATAACCAGCTCCATAAAAGGAAACTCGATAAATGGAAGGGCACTCCTCAGTACTGGTTTCATTCCCTCTTCAAGGATCGGCTGTATTTTTTCCAGCTCAATTTGTGGAGAAATAAAGATGACAAGCAAAAGAAAAAGAACGATAGACCATGGGAATAAAATTTCTCCCGATCGCGCTAAAGTTTCAAGCCCAAGGCGTGTTCCCATCATGACAATGATGAGAAACATAATGTGGATGAATTGGATGGGCGTTTCTGGCATGATTTGCGTTGTTATGAAATCCCCTATATTACGAAGAACGAGTGCTGCCAGGAGAAATGGAAAGGTGAAAAAAAGGAGAGAGATAGCTTTTCCTATCCATTTTCCAAGTATTTTTTCACTATATTCAATCAAAGTCATATTAGAATATAATTTTCCTAGAGTTTGATATAACCAAGTTAATAATAGTCCTACTACCACTCCAACAATTGCAGCTAACCAAGCATCCTGTTTTGCTTCGGATGCAAGCATGGAAGGGGCCAATAAGAGAGAGCTTCCAGTCGTAAACATAAACACTAATATTGTAAATTGCCGACCCCCGATTTTACCGTTTTCCAGCACCACTTTCCACTCCTTTCCTTTCTACTTAAATAAACCTAAAATAAATTCACTAAATGGTTTATAAACAACATTAATCCAGTCCAAAGGATTTGGGATATCAATTTTCAATCCCTGAGCTATACTTAACCCTACTCCAAAAAAGAGCAGGATCCCAAATACCCATAGTTCTTTTTTTAATCCTTTTTTCAACAGGGAAGGAACTTCCATAAGAGCGATCACTACAGCTACCAAAAGGATTCCTAAGATTACCGTCATACTGATTTACTCCTTTCCTTCTTCTAGGAAGGATTGGCCCACTGTACCTACACGCCGTATTTTGACGTCTGCCTTTACATTTACGGGAAGATCCACAAATTCCTGATCCCAATTATTTTTTATTTCTTTCCACGCTTTAGGGTCGGTACGATGAATCACTTCGCCAAACCCAAATATATCGCTTTGGAATTCTTCTTGAACCTTGTTAATTGCCTGCTCAACAATGGATTTTACTTTTTGTTCAGTTTTCTTTTCCAATTCAGCAATCGTCTTTTCTTTCATAAGATCAATCTGACAATGTACTGCTCCTACATTAGCCTCTATACTTATATTTACATTAATCGTGGGATATCCGTTTTTTACTTTTCCTTTTAAATTAGATTGTGAATGCATGACCTCTAAAACGAGGGTTCCTCCATTAGGGCAAGCAACATGACCTACCGTACTTTTTACATTATTGGTGATATAATTATATCCTTTGCTTTCCTCCTCGTTTAACCAGCCTATAAGTTTATCTTTTTGAAACACCCCAAGACCTGAATATTGCATCTGAGAAGGAGTCCCAATTTCTTCTACATTTTCCTTTTTTTCTCCTACTTTCTGATCCCCTGTTACTTGAAGTCCAGTTAACACAGGCTGTTTTCCTTTACTTACAATGTCAGATATGAGTTCATCTAATGTTACGCTTACAGTAGGTGCCCAAGCTTTCTCTGACGTTTCGAGGGAACTAAATAATTTATTAGCAGGTATTTTCTCTAATGGGGTTAAGATCTTCAGTACATTTGCAGCGCTTGTCCCCTTTGCTACAACAATGAAAAAATCCGTACGATGTTCATGATCTCTAGATAGGTAATCTAAAACATCCCCTATTCCCTCTTTCGCCAATTCCTCACCAATCACGACTACTAGAATATGAGAGGCATAGATTTTTCTAGGGCTGATTGTTGTCATTTTTCTTCTTGCCTCAAATGGGTTATCTGCTGTCGCTTGGTACGTGATTACTGGTGTACGAGTACCGCCACCCTCCCTAACTTCTCCTGGATCAACTACTTGAGACGTCACTTGATATTGATCTTCTGATTTATCAATTCCCAT
>JBNJJO010000092.1:0-6262 GCA_051750265.1 Bacillota bacterium
TCATTTCTTATTCAACTAACGGGTGCTAGAGTTCAAGGTCTGCTTAATATACAACGCAGGTCTTTTTTTACGAAAGGGTAAAGGGAAATCTCGTTTGAGAGATCCCTTATTGTTCTTCTATATTATATTTCTTCATCAGTATCTTGGCTTGTTCGATTCCTTTTTCTGTTAGATACACTGATTTTGATTGCTTGCTTCCACGAATGAAATCATTCTCTGTTAATTCATTTAGTGACTCAAAAGGATAACCTTTCCAACTTCTCTGAGTATCACCCAATCCATAATCTTCTGTAAAAGATGTTAAATGCAATAATAATAACGTTAATTCATCAATCTGATCTTTCATTTTATGCATTCCTTTCTTTTTACCCACATTATAACTAAAACAATGTTCTATTTTCAAAATTAGAAAATAATGCGTAAAACATAAGATATTATTTTGTTAGGATAAAGTTTGGTTTTTCTTGTTCAATTAATGGGTGCTTGAATTAAAGCCAAAATGTAATGTTTTTGAATTCCTTTTTCTGTATCGTTACTGACGGAGTAGTTTACTTGAATAATAAAGTTAGGAGAAAATGATAAATGGTATTTGAGGAGGGTTATTGTTGAAAAATCATATTAAAGTAAATGGAAAGCTTCTTCAAACAAACAAACGTTTTTCACAATTAAAAAATAGTCAAAAGGAATGGATCGCAACAGAACTTTGTAATCTCTACCTCGATAAGATGAAGGAAAGACGCACAACAAGGAAACTACCCCCTAATCACCGCGATATAGTTATTTCGTCTCTATATGAACAGATTCAGAATAGAGAGATATGGATTCCTTATGACGAAGTAGAAAAGTATGCATTCAGTAAAATCACAAAGATAGTAAAATCCTTTAAGAAACAATTCCCTGAGTTGTGTGAGGAAATTGAAGCTGAGTACGCTAAAGAAATAGAATGAATTTTTTAAGGTGGCCTATGCCTGTATAGTTCAGTTAAGCTGCACTTGATTAAAGAGTTAAGCCTTTTCTTATTGAAATAACGTGGCAGGTTAGCACAAGAAGGAAATAATAAATGGAATATAGAATTTAATAATGTTTTGAATTTATATTTACTTTAAGCGAGGATTTAATATGACAAAGAAACCTTATGGGAAGCACTGGAAAGATATAAAAGGTTACAGGGTAATAGAAGGAAACGATGTATATAATCATTATTTTGGTGGACAAGATTGTGATTTGCCTGTTTGTAAATTATGCGAGGAGAAAATGCATCAAATATTTTGTTTTGATTTAAAAGATGAAAGGCTTTCCGAAATAAAAGCTGAAGAACTAAATATTTTACCGTTAGTTTCTTGCTTGAACTGTTCGATGGTGTGGGAGCATCAATATTTTCAGTTAAGTAATGGAGGCAAATCCATTCAAGTAATAAGTCAAGACAATACGGAAGATTGGGTTCAAGATGAGGAAGATAGGCTACCTGTGCCACTTCCAAGGACAAATGTAAAACTTATTGAAATGAAGGTCGAAGATATTCCAACAAATGAAGATAATTATGATACAGCTTTTGATTTATTTGGTTCGGAATATTTATGTAGATTTTTGGGTTCTCCTTTGTATGATGAAGTCCCTGAAGATTTAGACTGTCCGATTTGTAATAAAGAAATGAAGTACTTTGCCACAATAACTCAAGACCTTGGTGAACGGGAACTCATTTCTGTTGTCGATTTTCAATTAGGCGAAATGAATATTTTCTATCACTTTTGCAAGGATTGTTTAGTTATAAAAACTTTAATATAAGGAACATAAAAAAAATCTTTAACAACTATGAAGATTTTATAAGGTAAGGCTGTTTAGACAGCCTTTTTCTTATTCGAATTTAGTTTGTGAAATATTGTACTTAAACAAACGGGTGCTTTACTTTAATAAAGAGTAAAGCAAAGCCCTTTTTCTTATTGAAGTAACGTGGCAGGTTAGTGGAATAAGAACCTGTGTTTTAAAAGTCCATGATTTGCCCCGCAATTATTAGACATAAGCTACAATTACGGGGTGTTTTTTATAACCAAGCCTTTTTTAGGAGCTCCACGCCAAGCTTGATTTCCTCACAAGAAAGATTACTAAAACCAAGTTTAATAATTGGTTTATCGGTATTATTTTTAATGAAGTAAAGTGAGGTAGGATACACTTTAACACCATGAAAGGAAGCTCGCTCTATTAGCCATTCTTCTGAACGTTTCAGATGTACTTTGATTAATAAATACAAACCAGACTGCTCACCAATAATGGATATATTTTGATCGAATTGCTTTTTTAATACTGATACCAAGTGCTGCATTTTTCGTTTATAAACAAGACGCATACGTTTAATATGGCGATTCCATTCTCCCTCTTCCATAAATTTAGCCATTGTGAGTTGGCTTAGAAGTGAAGTGGTACTCTCGAAATGAAGAAATTGGTTTTTATAACAGTTTAAAAGTGGTTCTGGCAACACCATATAACTTAAACGAATTCCTGGAAGAAAGGACTTTGAGAAATTCCCTAGATAAATGACTCTTGCAGAATCAATGGAAGCGAGAGCTGGAAATGGTTGTTGCGTATAGCGAAATTCACTATCATAATCGTCTTCGATAATATACCCTTGCATCTTGTTAGCCCAATGAATAAGCGTTTGCCGTTGTTGAATGGACATGCTTACCCCATATGGACTGTGATGGGAAGGTGTTACATAGATTAATCGTGATTTCATTTGTTCCAATTGTGAAAAATCAGCACCTGCCTCATAAACTGGTAAAGTTTCAATCGTAAAACAATGGAATTGAAAAGCTTCCCTAGCGCCATCATATCCAGGGTCTTCTACTGTAATGCTTGGAAAATCATCCTTCAGTATATGTCCAAGATTGATAAGCATTTGTTGGGTACTACTGCCGATAATAATTGCATTTTCATCTGTTTTCACCCCACGAGATTGGAGTAAGTATGTGGCAATTTGTTCACGTAGGCACACCTCACCAAAGGGTTCCCCATATTGAAAGCTCTCCTGTAACGTTAATACTTGATTGGCAATCCTCCTCCAAATTTTTAGAGGGAAATGTGTTTGATCTACGGCACCTGCTCGGAAATCAATGAGGGTAGGTGTCACTGACTCTCTTTGCTTTTTATTATGAGGAATTAACTCTTCTTGGGATAAAAGTGGCTCTAATTCATTTACAAAATAACCTTTTCTCCCTTCTCCACGAATATATCCTTCAGCTACAAGTTGATCATAAGCCATTAATGTCGTATTGCGACTTACTTGAAGGGAATCTGCAAGTTGACGAATGGAGGGCAATTGTTCATCAGCAAGTATGTCACCCCGATCAATAAATAACTTAAACTGCTCGTAAATTTGTTTGTATTTGGGAGAATCATCCTTAAAAGCAAAAATGGTATTTATCATTTACGACCTCCTTTGACATGTTTATTTATTTATAATTGTACCTTTTTATATGTCAGTTTGTATAATACTATATTTTTTAGATGAGGTTCTCGATTATTCAAGGTAGAAGTAAGGATAGACCCTTAGTAAAAGTTGCTATGATTGTGAATAAATAATATTTACGAATCAATTGTCTGTTTAAAAGTTTATATCAGGTGGAAAGGAGATTTTTTATGTATATCCCTAAGCAATTTGAAATAAAAGAATTAGCAGTAGCCTACGATGTAATACAGGAGAATGGTTTTGCAACATTGTGTTCAATGCATGAAGGCATGCCTTTTGCTACACATTTACCACTGCTTTTGAATAAGGAGAAAAACTATTTGTATGGTCATTTTGCTCGTCCGAACCCTCAATGGAAAGATATTAAAAATCAAACAGTCTTAGCAGTTTTTCATGGTCCTCACTGTTATATCTCTTCCTCTTGGTATGAGACGAATCAAGCAGTACCAACATGGAATTATGTGACTGTTCATGTATACGGCGAAGCCGAACTTATTGAGGATGAACAGGAGTTAACGGATTCCTTGCATGACATGGTATTGAAGTATGAAGCCCCTGATAGCTCATACAAATTGCAAGATTTAGAC
Source organism: Bacillota bacterium (assembly GCA_051750265.1). Lineage (GTDB taxonomy): Bacteria > Bacillota > Bacilli > Bacillales > Bacillaceae > Metabacillus. The sequence goes on from JBNJJO010000092.1 coordinate 4,051, forward strand.
TCTGACTTTCTCGCTGGGATGAACAAAGGAATTCAAGGCTTCAAAATAAAAATCAACAAGATAGAGGGGAAAGCGAAGTTAAGTCAAAACCATTCATTACATCGACAAGAGCTAGTTATTAATCAACTGGAACAGATCCAAAATACAGATGAGCAAAAAATTTCCTTTTTAATGAAGGCAAACCTAAAAAAATAACGTTGAATGTTTCTGCACTAACGGGAGTGTTGATCAAATAAGGATTTACACTCTTTTTGTTGAACTTCTTTTACGGGTGCAATACTTGAAGATCAGAACTGTCATTTTGACAGCTCTTGTTGTGCTAACAGATAGGATAATAGAAATAGTTTTTTAGAAAATCGGGTCATAATAGTAAATATTGAGTTATTAGGAGATAGAGGATGAAAATCAGGAAAGAGAAAAAGAATGGTCAGGGCGGCATTTTTAAAGACATACTTATTGAAATTCGAGATTCAATCTTATTTGAATTAGTTTGGAACATCTTAATGTTTATACCAAGAATGATGATTCGTTTAATCAAGAATATATTTTAACTAGTCTAAATGAGTGCGATTCTTTAAAGGTATCGCCTTTTTTGGTTTGATTAACGAAGCAAATTGTGAAGTATAGTACTTAAAGTAACGGGTGCTTTTCTTGAAGAACCAGATGCCATTGTTAAGATATATTATGAACTTTTGGGTGGTGATAATCTTGCGTAAGAAAGCTAATCTTTACCCTTATTTTTTATCTATACTTGGTATTATAGTTATAGGTAGATTTTTTTATAAGGATTATACAGATTATTTTGATTTAGCTTTTATTATCATTTTGTTACTTCAAACAATTTATTTGTATCGAGAAAAAAATCTAAAAGACATCAACGATAATATCCAAAAGAACTAAATTTGATAAGTGTTTCTGAAATAATGGGTCCTTTAGAGTTGTTGCTGCAACTCTTTTTCTTGTTCCAGGTTCTAACAAGTATATGTGACTTTGTGAAAGAGTGTACTTAAGCTAACGGGTGCTTTACTTTAAAAAGGAGTAGAGCTTTTCTTGTTCAACTAAAGATGCAGAATAGTGGAACAATGGATTTAATTTTTATAGTAATATTGGAGAGAGTATTGTTGTTAAGGGGGACAATAATGGATACTACACTTATTTTGAAAATATTATTGATACCGATAGTTTGTTTTGGTGTTTATATTGCATTTAAATATATTAGACCAATGATACCAATTCCGGGGTTTACTGTATACAAATCCATAGGACTAACATTCGACTTTCCCTTTGTTGATTTAGAGAAAAAAGAAGTTACTGGAACAGTTTCATTTAAAAACAAGATATGTATGACGGTAATAGTAAATTTACAATCTGATACTGTTAGGGTAGAAGGCAGTGTTGAGGATATTCTCAAAGAGCAAAATGATAGTGACTATGTTGAGGAGATTAAAGCCAGGGCTAAATTTTTCGTTGAAAACAAAATAAGTAACCCTAAAGAGTATTATGAACAGTTGATAGAAGCTGATTCTTCTTCGCACTAACGGGTGTTTAATTGAACAAGCAGCTAAAAGGATCTTCGTTTGAAGATCCTTTTTCAATGCCGATAATCAATGATTATGTTAAGTTCATTTCAAAATCATCTCGATATATAATACAATATTTTAAGAAATATTTTTCAATTCCCCTGTTAATCGTAGGAATTCTTCTTTGTTTCGATCCTGTAATGACTGGTCAATCTCTTTTCGGATTTGCTCTTTTCGGAAATTACGAAGGGCTTTGTTTAACACCATTTCAGCAAATTCAGAATCAATGACGTTTACTTCAGGTTGTGGTGGTGTATTAACCAAATTCCTTTCCATAGGAAACCAACTCCTTGACCTTTTTTCTATTATACTAACGGTTTTCAGACTATTCAAATGTTTTGCTTGGTAGTTCCATAGTATCTATAGCCAATGAGTTTACATCTGAAAGTTTAAACTCATTGAAACCTGCAGTTATGTGTCTTTAAACAAGAATATTTTTAATTCATCTCAAAAACTTTTATTCATTCAGTTTACTTAATCGTTAATCTATACCATTCTATCTTTAGACTGGTCCGGATCATTATCATAAAATTGATGGATCAAATAGGTAAGATAAGAGTTTAGTTCAAATTGATCTTTATTAACAAAATCAGACAACGTTAATTTGCTTTCACTTGACACTATTTTACCCC
>JBNJJO010000093.1:0-6210 GCA_051750265.1 Bacillota bacterium
GAATAAACTTCCCTAACTAGTTCAACATTAGGGAAATTTAATATGCTTATTAACTCATAGAAGGATAATCTATATACCCGGCTGCACCGCCAGCGTACATTGTATTACGATCCGGTTCGGTTAAAGAGGACTTCGTTTTTATACGCTCTACAAAGTCAGGGTTTGATATTAACCATGTTCCTACAGTCACAACATCAGCTAGTTCTTTGTCGACATCTGATGATAGCTGTTCTAAAGGACGACCTGGACGATTCATTAGGAGAGCTTGAGACCATAATTCTCTGATCTCTTTCATAAAGGGTTCGTTACCGAAGTTCATAACATGAAGATATGCAAGCTCCAGCTTATTTAATTCAGCAATCAAATAACGATACATCTCAATATTAGATTTGCCTTCTTCAATCCCATTAAGTGTACCTTGTGGTGAAAATCGAATTCCTGTACGTTCTGCACCAATTTCATCGACTACAGCTTTTGCCACTTCAATCGCAAAACGTGAACGCTTTTCAATTGAACCACCATAAGCATCTTCTCGATGATTGGCATTTTCACTTAAAAATTGTTGAATAAGGTATCCGTTTGCTCCATGAATTTCCACACCATCTGCCCCTGCTTCAATGGCAGCTCTTGCGGCTAAACGGAATTCATTGATTACATCCTTAATCTCGTCTTCATTTAATGCTCTTGGTGTTGGAATCTCTTTCATTCCTTCTGCTGTGAAAATTTTCATATTTGGTGCAATTGAGGAAGGAGCAACAGGTTGACGATGGTGCGGTGTGTTGTCAGGGTGAGCTACCCGACCAACGTGCATTAATTGTATAAATAACTTACCGCGTTCACTATGGACTTTTGATGTAATTTTCTTCCAACCTTCAATATGGTCTTTCGTATAAATGCCTGGCGTATTCGGGTAACCTTGACCGTCATCAGAAGGTTGTGTTCCTTCACTAATAATTAGACCCACAGATGAACGCTGACCGTAATAATCAATAGCAAGATTACTTGGTGTTCCATCCTCCAAAGCACGACTTCTTGTCATAGGAGCCATCCCAATTCTGTTGCTTAAGTTCATTTTACCAACACGTACTTGTTCAAATAATTTAGTCATCATAAACTCCTTTTTTTATATTTTGTTTAGATATGAGAATCATTTAAAAAAGAATTGACATTCTCTGCAAATAACTTAGGGAACTGGAATAAATGTCCGTGACCTGAATCTGGATAAATAATTAATTGAGCATTTGGTAACTTCTCCGCTAAGATGTAGCTATTTTTAGTTGGGACCATAATGTCCTCAATGCCGTTGGTTACAAGTGCAGGATGTCGAATATCTGTAAGCCATTCATAATCGTGATTTTCTTTTGGTTTTGCCCATTTTGCAACGGCACTAAGTTGAGCGTCTTGAACTTGATCTAAGCTATTAAATTGTTTTTGAGCAAAAATACGTTTCAGAGAAGCCATGCCTGCTGACTTACTCTTTTCGGTTGTTTTGTAAAAGAAGTACATAAATGTTTCTACTGCATCATCCATTGTTTCACCACGCTGATTCATACGTTCAAAAATGACTGAATCCGGTTGTACACCCGATTCTGGAGATGAACCAGCAATAATTAATCGGCGTACCAAGTCTTTATCTTGTAAAGCGATTTCTTGAGCAACCATACCGCCAATGGAAAAACCTAATAAGTCTACTTTGCTTAGTCCCAATGCCTTAATGAAAGTGATAGCATCTTTAGCCATTTCGCTGATAGTATCAGGAGTTTGCCCGTTTGTTTCACCTATGCCTTTATTGTCAAATAAGATAACTGGTCGTTCTTTAGCAATTGGAGCAACCATTTCAGGATCCCAGTTTTCTATGGTCGCTCTAAAATGAACGAGGAAAACAACAGGAGTACCCGATTCTGCTCCAAACTTTCTATAGGCATAACGTGTTCCATTTGCTTCAATAAAAGTTGATTTTGTTGGAATGGTAAAGGTTGACATAAAGATTCTCCTTTTAATTACAATTATTGAATGATCGTTCTAAAATTATTAAAGAAAAAAGAAAGCTAATCTAACACTTTCATCACTAAATCAATAGTACTTTCTAATTCCTCTTTTGTATAATTGGTTTTAACCATAACTCGTAAACCAACAAGGTTAATATGCAACAATTTTGACGTAATATGTGGATCTAGTTCTTCTTTTAATTCGCCATTCTTCTGTCCATCTAAAAGTACTTTCTCAAACATCATTTCAGTAGTTTTAAACATCTTTGTAACCATATGATTAATGTCTTGGTCTATTAAGGATAACTCAACTGCTGAATTGACTGTTAGACATCCAGTTGGAAAAGCAGCCGAATCAGCGGATTGAATAACGAAGTTAAAAATCTCACGAATAGCCTGTTTTACTGAACTAGAATGCCTAATAATGTCGGTAAACGAAATAGTGACAAACTCCTCATAAAACGTTAGTGAAGCTGAAAAGAGTGATCGTTTGTCTCCAAAAGTATCATAGATACTTTTTCGATGAATCCCCATATGGTCAACCAGTTCTTGCATAGATGTTTTTTCATAACCTTGTTTCCAAAAAAGTTCCATCGCCTTTTTAAGGACGACTTTTTCATCGAATTTTCTATTTCTAGCCATATTAACCTTCCTCTAATTACTTAACTTTTTTTAGAACGATCATTCAATTAATACTATAACTCATTTTAGAACGATTGGTCAAGTATAGCGGGAGGATGTGTTTATTTACTAGATAAAAAACTCAAGATGGATTATTAAATAATCAATATATTTGTTAAACCTCCGTTAGTTACACAAGAAAAATCTCACCTTCACCTTACAGTTAATTGGTTATTTACGATTTGGATTTTTTTCTGATGTTACGTTATCCCACGCCTATAATTTGAACGTGTTCTCCCACAACATATTCTTCCTCATAAATAATTTATATTCCTCTTAGAATTAGTTCCAAAAACGGACGTTTATGGGGCTTGCAATTACTTTATCAGAAAACAACCTATTTCTATTAATTCATAGAACCAAAACTCATTCCCAAAAACAAAGTAACATTTTTAATAACAAGCAACGTTTTTGGTGCTAATATATATTTATAAACAACTTTTAGCAGGTGATGAATGATGATTTTTGGTTACGCACGAGTGAGTACGGAGGAACAAAACTTAGATATGCAAGTTGATGCACTGACACAATTCGGAGTAGAAAAGATTTACAAAGAAAAATTAACTGGAACTAGAAAAGACAGACCTCAACTAGAAGAGCTCCTTAAAGTTTTACGAAGTGGCGACAAAATTGTTGTATATAAACTTGATCGTATTTCACGTTCTACAAAACATCTTATTGAACTTAGTGAATTATTCAGCGATTTAGGAGTACATTTCGTATCGATTACTGACAGTATTGACACTTCAACTGCAATGGGGAAGTTTTTCTTTCGTACAATGGCAAGTATTGCTGAATTAGAACGAGATATTATTAGTGAACGAACAAAGTCTGGCCTTCAAGCAGCAAGATCAAGAGGAAAAAAAGGCGGGAGACCTACCAAGAAAAAAGACAAAGTAGAAATGGCCATTAAAATGTATATGAGTAAGGACTATACAATCAATCAAATTACAGAGGCAACTGGAATCAGTAAAACCTCACTGTATAGATATTTAGACAAAGTAAATTAGGAATAACCAAAGTAAGCAGGGTTTTTAAAATTACATTTTGTGTAAACTATCTGACGGACTAGAGCAGCAACCCTGTGACTAGGCCTAATAAGGGGAGAATTTGTTTCTCTCTTTTTTGATTTATATTCCTTGTATTACTTATATTATAAAATTCAAGTTAGTAACCTGATTTCTACTCCTTATACTTTAATTTTAAAATCAGTATTCCTTCCATACTTTCTCCATACTTTTCATGTACTCTCTTAAATAAAGTGAATAAAACATAGGAGGTAACCTTAGATGGACACAATTCAACCAATTGAACGAATAGCATTTGAAATTGGCCCTATAACTGTATATTGGTATGGAATCATTATTGCTTTAGGTGTTTTTCTAGGGCTGTACTTGGCAACAAAAGAAGCAAAGCGTGTAGGGTTAGATAAAGATATTGTTATTGATTTAATCATGTGGGCTATTCCAATAGCTCTTATTAGTGCAAGAGTGTATTACGTTATTTTTAAATGGGAGTATTATTCTAAGAATCCTACTGATATCATTGCTATTTGGGAAGGTGGCATTGCCATCCATGGTGCACTTATTGGTGCGACTATTACCGCAATTATTTTTGCACAAAAAAGAGGAGTTTCATTTTGGAAATTAGCTGATATTATAGCTCCAAGTATTATTTTAGGGCAAGCAATAGGTCGGTGGGGAAACTTTATGAATCAAGAAGCACATGGAGGACCTGTAACTAAAGAATTTCTTGTTAACTTACAGTTACCTGATTTCATTATTAATCAAATGTTTATTAACGGGCAATATTACCACCCAACCTTTTTATATGAATCAATTTGGAATATAGCTGGATTTATCGTTCTAATAATGTTGCGGAGAATCAACCTTCGTCAAGGTGAGTTATTTTTAAGCTATATTATCTGGTATTCTATTGGGCGTTTCTTTATTGAAGGGATGCGAACAGATAGTCTGATGTTAACGGAGACATTAAGAATGGCGCAATTTATTTCTATTGTGTTAGTTATTTGTAGTTTACTAATCTTAGTTTATCGAAGAAAAGCAGTGCATACTCAATAAAAATAAGTCATTTGAAGAAAAGGAGTGTTCTCCATACTTTCTTCAAACTTATTATCTATAATTGCTTTAAATAAACAAAAAGGAGGTAATCTTGATGAAAAAGAAAATTGCATTTGTTTCATCTTTTGCATTAGCAACATTGCTTGTCGCTGGCCAGTTTACTTATGCAGAAAAACCCGACAGCATGATGAATATGATGAACGGCAACGGCATGACGAAGATGATGGAAGCAATGAATTCTCCTGAAGGGCAAAAAATGATGAAAGCTTGTGGAGAATTTATGGAATCTAGTGATGATAGTGAAGTGAAAGACACATCATTGTAAAGATCTGAAGACCTTCTACTGAAGGTCTTTTCACCTAATTAGTAAAAAGGGGATAAAAACTATGGAATGGTTACTATACTTGTTATGTCCTTTAATGATGTTGTTCTGCATGAAGGGAATGTTTACAGGAGGTAAAAAGGATTGTCATTCAAAACAAGTAAACACACCAAATGACGACATGAAATCATTACAAATGCAAGTGCAAAAACTGCAGGAGCAAAATTTGCAACTAATGGATGAGATGAAATTATATAAACAAGCAAATGAAAACAATGTCATCTCTATTTCTAAAGATACGAACACTAATCAAAAAATCACATCGTAATGGCAACCGAAATCTGGTTGTCTTTTTTTATTAGAAATAACACTTTTAGGTCCTCCATATTTTCTTCAAACTTTTCATCTATAGTAATAAAGGGTAGACGTTGGTGTTAGAAAGGTGAAAGACATGAACCATGTACGCGATTATATTTTTTTATCCAATTTATTTTACCGATAAAAAAAGCCATAATGAAAAATGGAATGGAAAATGGAATGGAAAATCCTAAAGAATACATGATCATATAAAATAAAGCCTGCTTAGGATTTGAAACAGCCAATGCGATAACGGATGCTAAAATTGGACCTTCTTTTTTGTTTCATTATCTTCTTCTGGATTATTCATATTTGTAACCAAAAGGTTGATAAGTATAAATAAAACGATCAATACCCATACCCACCATTTAGACAGGATTTTTTTCATTTTAATTCCCACACTTTATCGATCATATTAAAAACCAGTAAAACCTCCATATAATTTACTAGCTAGAAAAGATGTTAGTCTCGTCATCCAATCAAATAGTAAGAATATCCCCATAAAAATCATGATATATCCTCCGGTTTTAATAATGAAATGGCAATTATGTAAACTAGATTTGTATAGAGTATACAATGCTGAGAAGGTGAAAAAATACCTTTTTCCAATCAAGGTATTTTTTTCATGGGTCTTTGAGTGTTGTAACCTAAAACTAAAGATGAATGTTATATACAATTAAGGTTTTTAATTTTTGTAATATTTTGATATCTTTTGTAGAAAGGGTATTCATTTTGTCTCATCTTTCTTATAATATTTTTTGTTGCCTCTATACTTTATTAT
>JBNJJO010000094.1:0-6207 GCA_051750265.1 Bacillota bacterium
TGCTGGAACTGGAACTTTTGATTTACATGTAAGAGTTACGTTTCGTTGTAGAATTGTAGAAGATGACCTACCAGATAGATTTGCTATTTGTATCAGAGAAGCTACCGTAAGTTTCACCCAGTAAAACACGTAAAAAGAGAATAGCAGTGATTCACATGAATACTCTATGCAAATCTAGTTAACATAATCGCAATTTAGGAAAGTAGCAAAAAAGCCAATCCCTTATGGTTCATGGGATTGGCTTTTGTTCGTTTTTTATTATTTATACAGGATTTTATACATCCTAGTGTCTGGGTTTGCCATGCTTCACGCGTTATAATAGAACTGTTGTATATATCCTTATAACGGTTCAATTTATCGTTCATTTACTTCTCGGAATAGATGCTCTTTTGCACTTCGATAAAGAACGGTGTTCTCCTGAAGATGCAGAATACATCAGGTTCAGCCATGCCCTTACTACCGTACTTTGGTTCAACTAAGAACGTATCTAAGTTTCCATATTGAAGAATATCTTTATATACATTCAGGATTGCAAGGAAATGCCCTATTTTAGCGCTGTTATTCTTCATACTCACATCGGGCCCGAAATAACAGTAAGGAACGAACGAGGTAGAACGTTGTATATGTCCTTCTCTTAATAATCTAAGCAGCACATTGTTAGCTGCATACTTAGGATTCTTTAAGCCTTTGAAATGAATGTCTGCTATTGAATCCCGATCCATCACACGAAATCTGTTTAGATTCTTAATAATAGCTTTATCACGCTTCGTTAGGGGCATCTAAAAACACATCCTCTTCTCTTAGTTCTTGCTGTTCTTTCTCTAAAAAGACTTCCTTTGCCACTAAGAACGGTTCCAGTAATCGTTTTGCGTTCTCTAACGTTAGATAAGGCGCTTGTAGCTCATATAGTTTGTCACTATTCATAATAAAACGCCCACTCACATCGATAAAATATCGGTGTTTTGGTGGATCTTAATTATTGTCATTGCACTGGTTATCTTCAGGTCTTCCAAATTGCCTGAGATTAGACGAGCTTTCAGGCGAACGTTAACGGAATTTAAAAATACAACAAGGGAGCTGGAATCTGGGGATACTGATGAAAATGCCAAAAAACTTAAATAAGAAGGAAGAAGGTGTAAACTCTGTGATTTACATCTTCTTTTTTTGTAAGGGTATCTCAAGGTCTAGACTGTAAATGACATAATGCTTACCGTATAGGAAATAATATAAGGACTGAATGTAAGAAAGTAACAGGAATTAGAGGGCAGAAAAATGGAGAGAAACTATGCGATCGACTTTATAAAGTTTTTTGCGATATTGGCTGTCGTTATCATCCACACATTCCCTAGCGACCACCAGCTTGGATACTTTATTTTCGATAATTTTTCCAGGTTTGCCGTACCTTTTTTCTTTGCTACTTCGGGGTACTTGTTCGGTCTCAAAGTGATAAATAATCCCAAATCTGTGGTCTATTTCAAAAGATATTTAATAAAAATCCTGAAAATTTATGTTAGCTGGCTTATGTTTTATATCTTTTATGATATTTTACGGATTTTTATGGGTGGTGGAAACGATAAGCACGAATTATCCAAGTATTTTGAGGGATTGACTGCTCTGAATCTCCTTTATTATGGGCAAGGAACGAGCGGGTATCAATTGTGGTTTGTGATTTCTCTAGCATGGAGCATCGCCGTTTTATACCTATTCTTTAGGCTAAAAAAAATAACGCTGCTGTTAATCCTTGGTCTTTGTTTAAATATATTAGGTCTTTTTGGGCAATCGTATTCTATTTTCTTTGAAATACCAGTAACCACCCGAGATGCCATATTCATTGGTTTATTTTATACAAGCGTAGGATTCTGGTTTGCCTTTACTTTACCTTTCCAACAGTCCCGGAAATTAGATAAAAAGACATACTTTTATTTGTTTTGTATCTTCTCTACCCTACAGGCTTCAGAAGGATATTGGATGGAAAAGGTGTTATTTTCCAAGCATGGAGAATACTTTTTATCGACTATATTTCTTACAGTATTTCTGTTTTTATTTACTTTCAATAACCAGCAGCTTGGAAAGGGATTATTGATCACAAAAATAGGCGGCAATGCTTTGGGGATATATGCTATACATGTTTTATTTATAGATATTGTAGACATTTTGTTAAACACTTTCGGGCTGAAGCATGTATCCCATAATTTAATGTGGAACATGATTGATGCCTTTCTTGTTTTTACTTTGTCGTATATAACATACCACTTTCTTCAATATATAAAGACCCGCCTGCCTTTTTGGAGGTAATTGGGCTTAATTGTTATTTACATTTTCAATACAGTAACATTGGCATTTTGTGCGACAAAATCAGGACATTGCTGTCCACCTGTATTGGCAAGTCCAAACTTATGCTCCCTTTCACGGTGTATAGCAGTTTTATGGTTGGTCTGGATGCATAAGGGAAGAAACGGGCAAGGGCAACCCTCACTTATGACAAAAAATCTCCTGTATGTAGTATAAATGTAACCATCTTGTAACTCTTCTATCACTATATTGTCACAATCCCCTTGTACAATAGGCAAATAGAATGTGCCAAAAATATTTTACCTAATCATCATGTTCCAGGAGAGATAGGTCGTAGGAAAGATTCTAACGTCCAATCATGACCTATTGTCCGAATCTATTGACTTAGGGGATATTCCTATGAAAGTGAAGATGGTATTTTGAAAATGAAAATAATAAACTATTTTGATATTATTTCGGTATCGCGCACAAAGAAATTTGAATTGTTTTCGGCAAAATAAAATTGAAATTAAGTTAAAATTTTAAGTAAAGTAAATGATTTATATGTCTTTTGCCATACATTCGCTAAGAATACTTTTAAGGAAGTGGAAACGATGGAACTTCGTAAAATTGAAGAAATGACCCAAATATTAGCTAGGATCGAAAAAGAAATCCAAGAAACAAAGGAGTCACTTCATTTAATAATTAAAAGTATAGATAAGTATGACAAATATGCTTTTTTAAACCTATCTTAATAGGACTTATCTTTAATGAAAGAATGTTGACTTAAAATAAAATTTGATTAATATTAACAACTAAAATCTTAATTTCCCTCTAAAAAAGAACCTATATATAGTAATTTCCTGTATGCGAAATGGATATTGATTATGTCCTTATCTTTTTAGACCAAGTCGATTTCAATAGCTTTATTCTTGTTTGATAAAGGACGAATAAAGGTATGAACAATTTATTCTAACGAGAACTATGATATAAAAACATAAAACGCATCTTCTGCGTGTTCAAGAGTTCTTATCATAAACCCAGCAATTGCAGCAACAAAGTAATTGCCGGATTCCATACCAAGATAAGCCGGGAAGATTAAATTTCCAGCATCAAAGAATTGAGAAAAGAGCATAAACCCTGAAATAAACATTTTTTTTCCTCAAATTAAACCCTCCTAATTTTTAGCGAATTCACCATCGACTTCAACAGTTTCAAATATATTAATAAATGCTTTTTCATCATGTTTACGGACAATTTTTTTAATTTGCATCGTTTCGTAGCGTGTAACGACCATCATTAAAATTTGTTTCTTCTCTTTTGTGTAGCCCCCATACCCTTCTAAGATTGTAATGCCACGATAGATTGAATTCAGTAAATCCTCTCGTATTAAATCTCCCTTTGTAGTGACAATCTGCATCGTTAATTTGACGTGATTAGTAAAGATGGTATCAATCATTTTACCCGTCAAATAGATAGATAAAAGGGTGTATAATGCGATATCCCAGTTGAAGACAGCTCCAGAAATAAAAACAATTATGCCATTCATACCGGTGAGAAGAAGGCCAATACTGACATTACTGGTTTGGGAAATTATAATCGCAATAATATCTAAACCGCCAGATGTTCCAGAATACTTTAAGATAAGACCTACTCCAATACCGCCAATGACTCCACCAAAAACTGTCGATAGCAATATATTGTCGGTCACTTCAACAACTGGCAACAAGTATAAGAAGACCGAAAGTGAAACGACACAAATCAATGTACTGATCGTGATGGTTTTTCCAAGTTTGTAGTAGCCTAAAATGACTAACGGTAAGTTAAGCACTAGATTCAATAAGCCAGTATTAAATGGGGTGATTAATCCAAGCAAAATAGCAATACCACTAATTCCACTACTTAAAATTTCATAGGGAACCAGAAAGAAATTAAAAGCAAATGCAACAATCAGCGAACCTGCGATGACAATTAAATTTTTCATAAACATATGAACTCCTTTAAAAAAATCTGTAAAAAAAGCAACAGAAAAGGGACGAATAATTTCGGGGTATCAACCTAATTTTCGATATCAAAATAGGTAGTTAGAGATTTTCCACCCTGCGCATTCCTATTATTTCAATATCAAAACCATTATCTTCAAATATCTGTCGTGGAAATTTGCCCTTTTCATTTTCTGCGATAAAAATACGTTTAAACGCATCGGTATAAGTAACCCTCTTGTGACTGACAGACTTTACATGAGGATTAGTAGAAAGAATTTTTATCTCTTTTTCCGTAAATTGTTTTTTACTCATTTTACTATTCTCCGATCCCATTTTTACTCATTATACATAAAAGTGCCCTATAGAGTAGCCTTTTTTAAGGTGTCTACTCTATAGGGTACACTTTAAAGTGGCCTCCCTTTCTTTTTATCCTTTCATTAAAAATCTTCTAGCAGCAAGTTTTGTTGTTCCACCAACAGCCCCCATCATTCCTCTTCCAGAACCGGATGAATACCACATATTCCGAAGAAGTGAAGGACTCTTGATTAGAAGGATACAACACCCTATAAGTAACAAAAAATTAAAGAATGTAATGTTCTCATTTATTAAGATACTAAGTGCAGCAACGAATAAGAAGATTTTCACAAGCATGGTAACGATTTGACTTAATAATTCTCTCCACCAGACACCTAGATATTCATTATCGTCAGCAATTACAGAAACGCAAGCTAAAGGGCTAAGCAAGTATAAGATCATGATATCTGCATGAAATATAGCAACAGAAAACAAGAAAGCAATAAACGCTAAAGCAAGCACAGCTAGTAATATGAGAAGAGCAGCCCCCTGAAAATGAAGTGCAGCAAAGTTGCCTGGATCTAACATTGATTCAATTTTCTCTTTGCTAACTTCACTACCTTCTTTAATCATCCAGTTTCCCATGTTGTAAGCTACCTTTTCTAACATTATTTTCTGTATAAGAGGCATTAGAGGTATCAATAAAGCACTTTTTAAAGTATTAACAATAACTGGTCCGTATGGAATAGCGTCTCCTGCCGCATTCTTTGACATAACCTCGATAATTTTATATAAAACAATAGTTACAGCAATAGTAGAGGTTATGGCGATTAAGAAATCATTAACCTTGGAAAAGAATTCAATTTGAGCATTTTGCTTTAGTAACAAGTCATTACACATTAGAAGTGCCCACTCAATAAAGTCCTCTAACATCCCTTGAATCGCTTCAACGATTTTTTCTTTGAAATTAAACAAGACTAGTCACCTCTTATTGAGCATTTTTAACCTTTGTAACTTTCCAGTCACCTTCTTGCTTTTCTAATGTGATTAATGTGTGATCAAATCCACTACGCTCTATGTCATAAGTAAATGTCTTTACTGTTTCGTTAAGAGATACATTTTTAACCTCTGTATCATGTGAAAACAAGAGATTTGCTTTGGTTTCACCATTATCTAAGTCTTCAGCCATATTAATAGTTAAAAGATATAATAATCTTTTTTGATCTTCTTCACTTAAATCGTTTGAAATTGCTTTAGTATTTTTTTCTTTGAATTTCTCCCATGCTGATATATTGGCTTCATCACGGTTCTTTCCTTCAGACAATTTCTCTTGGTCATCGAATGAAGTTAAAACACTATTCATAACTTCAGTAGCTTTCTCTTTCTCAACTTCAGGATCAAACTGTTCACCGTTACTATTACATGAAGCTAGCATTATACCAATTATAATTACTGACATTAACAAAGCGATCTTTTTCAATTTAAGAACTCCCTTCTTTTGATGAACCAGCAATAGGAGCTGAATTCATTTGAGCAAAGTAACTCATAGCTTGTTCTTCTTGTTTTTTAGCTTCTTCCTCAGCCTTATGTAATTGTTTTTCAAGCATTTCAGTTCTCAATTTAATGCTGAGAAATTAGGCTTTTTTCATTGCTCCAT
>JBNJJO010000095.1:0-6055 GCA_051750265.1 Bacillota bacterium
ATTAATACAGGAGTCATTTGGAGACAAATATTATCGTTTGAAGGAAGGTACAAAACAAGCCATTGATATGATGTGCTGGTTTGCAGCTGAACGTGGTTTTGTCTTTGCTGGAGATGACTATCTTGCAGATCGTCATGATATATCTGATCGAACTGTACGTAATGTAGCAAAAGAACTCAGGAAAATGGGGCGTATTGTAACGGTTTATCGTAAATCTACTAAACACAATGGACGTGGGTGTCCTATTCACCTATTTGTCGATCATCCATATTTTAAATATTGGACAAGCTTCCTAGATTGGCATTTCCAAGCAGATTTCCAAGCAGAAAACGCTGAAATCGCTTCTGAGAGTAAGGATGAAAGGCAAAAAAATGTTTCTACCTTTAATTTAACTAATAAATCTTTTATAAATAAAAAACGTAAAGAGAGTCATACATGTTTAAATTATCAATATGTTCCTTCAATCGTTCCTACGGCTTTTACAGAGGCTGCGAGGCCGTTTTTTAATGACGCTAATGAAATCTATCGATTATGGGGTAAAACACGCCTAGCACACAAAATAAGTGGCTTAAACACACCGTTAGAAGACCTTGTAGACATAACTATACAATCTTTTAATGAATCGATCTTTGCCTATAAACAAAAACGAGTTAAAAAAGCATTCACAGGATACTTCTTCGGAACATTAAGAAGTATGTTTGCTGTTGAAAAACGCCGTGAAGTATTTATGCAACCAGATAGACCTACATATCTATATAACTTCTTAGAAGGATAAAAAATCATTCAGGTTATCCTTCTATTTCATATAAACCTTTTAAGGGTCATTCATGCCTTAAGGCATGAAATGATTGCTTAAAGCAATCAAAATTAAGGTTTGAATTTAAAATAAATAGAATCAAAGAAGCACAAATGATATAGAAATGTAACCGCAAATAAAACCGAGATTTAATTTCTTTTTAGTTGCGTATTTATTTAGTCAATTTCCCTATATAAAATCAAGAAATAGGCTGGCTCCTCTTTCTTCGTAAGTAATAGAAGACCTCGCCCCCACATCGTAGATGAGCGATCGAGGTCTTCTATTACTTCTAAATTTGTCGCCAGTTAGTTAGAAAGGTTATTCTTCTATGAATAGTGAGTTCTAATGAAATTTATAGGTTAGTGGGTGCTGGTGGTCCGAGATAAATTGGTGTGTAAGTGGTGTTTGTGTGAGATTTGAGTTAGAAATGTTAAGGATCAGTAAAATCAGTAAATGAATAGTTAGTGAGGAAGATTAGATGGACAGTGTTTTTAATATTTGCAGTATAGGGGAAATTGATCCGAATAGAGATTTAAAGAAAACGCTAAATTGAATGGTTGTTTCTTATCTTACAGGAGTTTGATTAAATAAGGTAGAATGATACATAAGAGGTGAATGAACGCATGGAAAACGCAAATGAGTTCGGTACGTTATCAAAAGAAGTGGCGATTCATTTAGATATAAATCCTAATACATTAAGGCGTTGGTCGCTTGAATTAGAAAAACATGGGTACATATTTGAAAGGAATAATAAGGATCAGAGAATTTATTATGAACGCGATATTCAAGCGTTATCAGAATTGAAAATAATTCTTGATAAGGGTCAATCTATGGAAAACGCGACAAAGTCTGTTGCAACAAAACATAAGGAACGTAAAAATGCAGAAAAAACGCTAAGCGTTATTATCGATGATGAAAAAAATGATGAGAAAATAGCGTTATCTAAGCGTGAATTGAAATTAATGATTGAATCTACCGTACAAGAGTCTGTATTGAAAGCTATTGAACAAGAGCGTGAAGCAATGTTTAAAGCTTTTGAATTGAAAATGAGTGATGCTATTGAGAAGCGTGATCGGATGCTGATGCAAAGTATAAATCAGACAATGGAAGAAAAACGCTTGGAGATTGCAGCTGCAGTAGAAGAAAAAAATAAAAGAAAGTCCTTTTTTTCACGATGGTTTAATAAATAAAAATGTTATGTGTTTATTCAAGTAGCAGTGATTGCTACTATTTTTTTATTGTCGAGAAGGTATTTTGAGTTCAAATAAAGAATATAAGTTAATAAATTCCAACCTACAAGCTGTAAACATTCAAATGTAGTAATAGTATAATGATGTGAGGAAGATGGCCATACTTATGATAATAGCTAATACCATACAGGAGCTTCCAACGAAGTGGTATCATGGAACAACTCATTTTGCTGCTCTTGAAATAAAGCAAAATGGAATTGATTTAGGGAAAAGTAGAAGGCGTTTAGACTTTGGCCCAGGTTTCTATCTAACGTCTAATTTATCACAAGCTGCAAAGCAAGCTAAAAGAAAAGCCATAGCTTATAATTTAGAACAAGATCAATTATTCTGCGATTTTGAAAAAGTTCAAAATTATGCTGATAGTTTGATTTTAGCGTATGAGCTAGATATAGAAACATTAAACATATGCGAAGGATATTTTTTTACTGCTAATAACGATGATTGGGCTAAATTTATTTTGGGTAATAGATCTAAAAATCCTGAAAAGTATAATTGGGTTTTTCACAACCAGGATCAACGAATAGATTATGTTTATGGTCCATTAGCAGATGGAATGAAGATTCCACGCCTTATAAGAGATGTAGAGCGAGGAAAAATAACACAAAGTGAATTTTTAAAAGAAATAAGTCAAACATATAGTTTCCCTACAGAAAATCAAATGTCAATACATACTGAAATAGCAATTAATAGTTTAATCCTTAAGGAGGTGATTTTTGTTGATGAAGCATCCAAACCAATTGAGCGTAGAGGATAAAGTTTTTATAAGGGATTACATTGACGATGTTATAGAAAATCTTCAAGAAATGTACAATATTGACGAAGAGGTATCCAATCAGTTAGTGGCTGATTCAGCATTTT
The DNA here is from genome assembly GCA_051750265.1 of Bacillota bacterium. Taxonomy (GTDB): domain Bacteria; phylum Bacillota; class Bacilli; order Bacillales; family Bacillaceae; genus Metabacillus. The sequence continues at coordinate 2,905 of JBNJJO010000095.1, forward strand.
TGAAATTGTTAAAAATAGATCCGGAATTTGTAGTAAATCATGATACGGAATACTGGGCGGAAAAAATTGCAGATACAAGATTGTACGTTCACCAATTAAATTAACCAGTAAGTTTACATTTCAACAGTGTAGCTTACTGGTTTTTTATTGCATAAAATCCCCCTTTTTCATACAACCACCAGGCTTCTTTAGAAGCCGAAAACGTTGATGGATCAACGATGTATAAAAAGGTGTATAAACGATAAAAAACGAACACAAGCCAATCCCTTGGTATATCTGGGATTGGCTCTTTTGCTAACTTCTGATAGTTAGTTTTATGTTAACTAGAATTGTATAGAGTATGCATACAATCTTTTGAGATCTTCTTCAACAAACGGGTTAATCCAATATGAAAGTAGTATAAGAATATTATTAGTAGGCGATACCTACACGTGATTTTATATAATCGCTTGCTTTTATCTGTTTAAATGAAAATTCTGCTGTATCCGGTACGGATATTTCAGCTCCACCCTCCGGCAAAAAATTTCGGTCTATTCGATATTTGCCTACCCTTTTTCCATCCGGCAAGTACGTAGGACAGACAATCGTCCATTCGAGGGTTGATTGTGTGAGCATATCGTAAACTTTATGATGTTCTTTCGCTGCACGGGTTGACTTCTGCTTTGATTCACTTGATTGATAACGCAGAGAATTTGGCGTGGTTCTACTTTGCAGAATACCCGCAGTTCCTATAGTTATTATTCGTTTTATACCTTTGTTTTCCATTGCTTCGATAATAAGTAGCATACTTTCTGATAGAGTGGTTGTACCATCAGTATTTAGTGCACTAATAACTACATCAATCCCATACATTGCACGTACGATATCATCTTTATTTAAAACATTCCCTTGAATAATGGTTAAATTTTCATTATTTATTTGAATCTTCTCTGGAGTACGAACTAATACAGTAACTTGATGTCTGTCATGAAGGGCATAAGTAAGTATTTGACTTCCAACTCGTCCAGTTGCACCTAAAATTAAAATATTCATAAGAATGAGGCTCCTTTTTCTCCTTTTGCAAATACTAATATTTTACTATAAAAGTTATTTTATTGTCTTGTTCAACTATTAGAAAAGGATCTTCCGAATTGGAAGATCCTTTTCTAATGCCGATAAACCTTCATTATGTAAACTTACTTGAAGGTCATACGTATTTCACATGGAATAATACATATATGAGTTTGAGTGAAATGAGGGTGAACAATTTATGAAGGTAGATCAAAAAGCATCCATACGAAGCATTTTAGAAGTATTGGCACAAGAAGGCGTAAAGACAGGCGATGTGGCTAAACAAATACCTGGTATAAGTGAAAAACCATTTAGAAACGCATTAAAAGAGGCTGGATATGAATTTAGAAACTCTGGTCAAAAAGGTTGGTTTTTTATTGGAGAAGGTGAAGAACCCCTTGATAAAAGTATTTTTGATTATGTGAAATCGAGTTCACCTAAAGTTCATACACCTTTCACGCAAAGTAATAAGAAGTTCACAGAGAGTAATAAGGAATTCACGCATAATTCATCTATTGTTCATGAGCAGTTCACCCAAGATGAAATCCATATGATTAAGGCAATGCTTAAATCATGGCAAGAGGTTTCCTCAACTACACGAACTAATGAGGAAAGTCTTTATAACCGCGTCAAACAGTTACCACAAAGTGACAAAACAAGAAAGACTATTGTTATTGATCGTATCATTGGTAAACGTTTAGATGAGTTTTGTGAAGCTGAGAGGATCAATAAGTCTGATGTGTTGCATTTAGCATTAGCCGACTTTCTAGAGAAGTATGAAAAGTGATCAAAGAAACAAAGCGTTATGGTAATAGTAAAAAAGAGTTTACAACGACAGTAAGCGACCTTGTTTATCCTCTTAGGAATCACAAGGTCGCTTACACTATTTCCTCATTCATTATTTTTTACTAACCCTTTCGGCTTATTTTAAGGACATGATTAACGCTCGATTTAGGAGAAGAAGATGGTTTAGCTTAGAAAAAATGTGATCGTGTTAATACCCAGCGTATGTATAACACGCTTTCGCCTAACTTATTTCATTGGAATCACCTTCTTTCTTCTTGGTCTAATCTGTTATCGGGTATTGCTTGTCCTTATCATACTGAATAATCTTTATATTGTAAATATTCTAAAAATTCAGTTTTATATGCGATTTCTGTGTTTTTCTCTTTATTTCTCTCTTTTTCTGCAAATTTTACATGTTTTGAAAATTTTTGTAAGTTTTTAAGAAGACAAACGAACGAAACATAATGTCTATTAGAAAGGGTTTGAACTCTATTAAATCCAAGTCTTTTTTGATTTCCTATAAGAAGCTTTATGTTAAACAAGCTGAATTTTCAGGTGTTAGATGGATGGACCAATTAATCGTTGATTTTGAAGCTATTGGGAGTTCTCCAGATGGAAACTAAGCGAAAAATAGGGGTGATAGCACCCTAAACCCTTGTTACATATAGGAGAAACAGCAATAGATATCATTCTAGTAAGGTATGATAGCCGTTTTAGACCTTGCGTAGCAAGGCTTTTACCATGCGTGATAGCATGTTTATCTCCGCCACCCTTCCCCAAAATGAATTTTGGAGAAAAGGGAGGGAGGATCTTTCACAAGGTTTTGACCTTGCTCTCGATCTTTTTAGTGGTTTTCTCCATGTTTTAAGCAAAATTCTTTTGCGTAATTTGAACCTACTATTAATCTCTCTCTTGTAGAAATTGGCGAAGTTTGGTATAAATGAATCAAATACATAGTTCGGAAAAAGAAAAAAGGCTAAAGCGTGTTATAGTGTGGCGCCAACCACCTATAACCGTCCACCGTGCTCGTACCACGGTAAACACTTGCTTCAACCTTTTGTTTACTTATTTATGCCTGTATTTTACGATAAATAAACGTAAACTTCAAGGGGAGAAGTCTATTTTCTGTATAGAAAAGGTGTGTTTACCGTTCATGACGGTAAACACACCTTTTTTCGTTTTCCTTAAAGAAAGGGAGAACAAAAATGACTGTAAGTAAAATCGTATCAAATCATGAATTCTCGCAAATGATTAGCTATAAACGCTATTCAGATAATCAATCACAACAACAAAAAGAAAAAAAGCGATTACTAGA
>JBNJJO010000096.1:0-5862 GCA_051750265.1 Bacillota bacterium
ATTAAAAACAAAACATTTTTTCGTTCTGGTGTGCAGTGAATGATGAAGGGGATTTTTTTATCCTTAAAGAGATATGGAAAACATATTAAAGTTTACTGATGATAATATAGAAACATCCTCTGCTTTAAACTCTAAATATTGTTGTATCCTTACTGAGGAATATGGCGATACGATAATGAAATATCATAATTACAATGAGTGGTCAAAAGAAATAGCAATTATTAAATGCAAATTCGGTGAGAGAGCACATTTAATAAATGGTCATTGTGACAAGCATATACCCAAAGATTGAACAAAACACTCTCTTAATATATTCAATTGATCATTCCTTTATAATAAAGTTTGATCATTTCTTTGATCCTTCTTTAATTAAAGCGTACTTTTTTTTGAAAATGAAATAAATTTATTTTGTTTAAGACTTATCAGTTATTTGAGCTATTTTTAGTCTATAATTTTAATAATCATGACTTTAACAGACCCTTTTTTTCTTGGTGGAAGCAGCATCCGATGTTTTAGATTTAAGCTTTCCAAGATATCTTCAATATAAAACTGTAGGTCACAATCGGTAATAGGTATTTCTACCTCTCCCTTTTCCTTTAACTCAGTTACCTTTTCTTCATAATTAGTTTTTATCATGATTCTCACCCCATTTAATATAGCTTCTAAAAACCGTAATAACCTAAATATACGATAAGCAAAGAAAAACTCCTTGTTCTATTAAGTTAATTGTTAAGATTGTGAAGTAAAAACTAGTGAAATGAACGACCTGTTTGATGTATGATAAACGATTCTGTGAAGTTACAATAAAGTCGTTTACTCTTAATGCTCCAAACACACAAAACACCGTTCGAAAATGGAACGGTGTTAAAAAAATTGTTGTTTAATTTTCTTCATCCAATACTCTTTTTCACAAAATAAATAACAATAAAGTCATTTTTAAAAAACTAAGTGTTCTTCCACAATTGCGCCCGATTGTTGAACATGCAATCTGTTACAGTTCAAGAATGATACAAATTTCATCTTAAATTATTTTTTTTAACCTATAAATTACGATTGATATAAACTAAAAACCTCATCCCAACTCCAATGTTCATAATACCAAGTTCCAGGATTAATGTTTTCAATCCAGATTTTCTGGTTTAAACCATTTGGATTGGCAATCCAAACATTTGCTTTTTCTCTATTTGTTCGTATCCAGATCAATTTATTCTCATTATTTATGTATTGGGGACGAAAATCTCCTTCATTTGATGATGGTGAAGTTATTTTCTTTGGAGTCTTTGTTTGAATATCAATCTTATATAAGGAAGGCATTGGTCTTTGCTCAACATCAACCCATTCACTTTCTATGGAACGTGAGACCAAGATTATATCATCAGTCTGCCATGTCAAATCTCGATCAACATATCCTTTAGGTGTGTATTGGGAAGTTTTATCTATTTGTGTAACCTTTAATTCCTTATTTTCTATAGCCATTCGATTGGATCCCTGAATATACCCTAAGAAATTATTACTTGGAGCCCACTGAAACCATTCTTCGTAATTTAACATCTTATCAATTTTATGGAAACTCCGCCCATCATTAGAAAGAACACTTATAGTATTACTATCAGCAGACAAAGATGCTGTTGGAACTAACTGAAAAGCAATCCATCTATGATCATTAGACCATTTAAACTGACTTGTTCCATAAAAATAATCATTCTTTCCAACGGGTATTGTGTAAAAATGGTGAGACTGATGCTGATTCTTATTGTGGCTAAGTGAAATTTGAGATAACATAATGTCTGAAAAAACATTTTCACCTGCTTTAGAAGAAGTTATTAAGCCTTTCCCATCAGGTAACCAAGAAAAGTTGATAATTCCAGAAGCAATCTTATGAGATTGCTTTAATGATCGAACATCTATAATATTTAAAACTTTATCGGATTGAAAACCAAGAGTATTTTGATTTGGTGCCCATTGAAAATTCGTACTTACATTCGAAAAAACTCTAAAATGTTTGTTTGATTTTAAATTATATAGCCACAGTTCACCTTCATTGGGCGTAATTTCGTCTTCTTTTGATCCTATGATATATGCAATCCAATTGCCATCAAAAGACCATTTTGGTAATCTTACATATTCACCATTGGTAATTCTCATTTCTTTATCATCGATTTTAATCCACAAATCATCATTTTTTACAAATGCTGCTTTCAATTCGTTATTTGATGCTGCCGAAACAATTGAAAAATGTTGAATACTTAAAATAAAAATAGCAAGATATATTAGAATCCTTTTCATATTTGAATATTTACTCTCCTTTCTCTTTTCAAGTACCTATATTCTTCCCTTTCTTCGCATTTATACTAATTAAAGACACAGCGATTCTTATCGCTACTAGTGTTAAATGAATAAAGATCATCTCTGACAGCTTATACCTTTGATCCTGTTGCACATTTTGTGTCAAATAAGTATTATTAAACAATTGCTTATTAAGTTCTCGATAATGACTAAAAAAGGCGCAATTCCTATTACAAGAATTGCGCCCTTGATGTTGAAAAAATTATTACTTTATTGACCTTGCAATTTTCAACATGTTTCCTTTTATTATTCTGGAACTTTGCATCTGAATATATGTTCCTTCTTGTATCCAACAAAGTAAACCACCTGTAATTATTTTACCTTTACTATCCAATTCACCACTATTACCCCATTCTTAAAAATAACCTTTATTACCATTTACATCTATAAGTTCAGCATTTGGACCCATTTCTTCTGTTTCTTTATTTGACTTTTTACCTTGGTCAATACTAACCATCATATATTCATCATTTCTATCCATGTAATGCAAACTAAAATTAGTAATATTGTCTTTTTCTCCCCAAGGATAAGTTTTGATTTCTAATGTCCAATCATCAGGTATATGTTCAGGGTTTAAAACTTTAAAATCAACTTTTTTCCTAACTTCAGATACTGTAATACTATTGTGGTTAATTTAATATCTTCTGCTTGTACGTGGAGTGCAATATTTGATGTTAGAGTGAAGAAAATTAAAAAACGTAAAAGCAATTTCAATTTACTACCTCATTTCTGTCAGTATTTATAGGTAGTATTTCCAATGAATGTTATCTAAATTTACTAAACTGCTCAATATATTATTATTCAAAAGGCAGCATAACTTTTTGAAGTAATGTGCCCGATTGTTGAAGATCTTTACTATATATTATAAAACAATACTTATTCCTTTCTAAAGGAATGCACCCGTATGTTAAAAGTAACTGTCTTATCTGCTCTGATATAACTTTCGTTTGTAATTACATAATATGTAAGCTTAGAAAGATATTAAGTATAAGAACAGTTAAGAGAGGTGTATCAAGAGTGCATAGGATTTTTATGTTAACAATAATATTATTGATTCTTTTTCCACTGAATTCATTAGCAACTGGAGAAAAAAGTGTAAAAGCTGGCTTCATAAGAGATGGGAATTTATTTACTTTTATAAACAACGAGGAAAAACAAATTACGAACACAGGTAAAACCTTTGCTAAACTAAAGTGGTCACGTGACGGTAAGTGGCTTTTATATCAAAATGAAGCACCATCTGAATACCAAGATAATCAGATACAGGTGGAAGTATGGGCTTATAATATTGAAACTAAGGAAAAGAAAAAAATCTTTTACAATGGATATTCTCCAACATGGGCACCAAACAAAAATGTTATTGCTTTTAATGACAGAGGTATTTTAAACATCTCAGATTTCACACAATTCTATAACATTGCAACTGGAGTTAACAGTTATACGTGGTTACCTGATGGAAGTGGATTCTTACTTTCATCAGCAGGAGTCCTTCGACCAGATGGATGGTCAAGTGCAATTTTATTTACGAAAAGAGTAAATGATAATTATAATGACATTATTTTATTCGGAGGTGTAGATCATTTCTTTACCCTTCCGAGAGAAATTGGAATAAACAACAAAAAAATCATTGCAGTTTATGCTGACTATTTCAACTTCTCACCTAGTAAAAAATGGATTTCCTTCATTGTTTCACCGACTGCTTCTTGGTCAATGGATAGTAATATGCTCTGTGTGATATCTAGTGATGGTAAGAATTTTAAAGTGTTAGATGAGGTTATTTTTGAAGTTGGTGAGCCTAAATGGGCACCGTCAAGTGATACAATAGCATTTATTGCTGGCGGTGGAAGAATTGTTTTTGGTTTTAAAAATAAGGATTTAAAGGTGCGAGAAATGCCTGTATCAGGAACATATACACCTCCTAACTATGCTGATCTTGATTTTGATTGGGTAACAGACAACTCCATCGTGACGTCAAGAATTGAAGAAAAAGAGTGGTCAAACAACTTTAGTAAGCATCCATTACCATCACTTTATTCAATAAATATTGATAAAAATAAACAAGTTAAAATAACAAAACCACTTGAAGGCTATGGTGATTATAGCCCGCAATATGTAGAAACTATTGAAAAGCTTGTGTGGTTAAGAGGAACATCTATTACCGATAAAGACAGAACTCTTTGGAAAGCAAAACCTGATGGTACAAGTGCAGAAGAAATTAAAAATATCCTTGTTTAAAGACTATAACTGAAGGTTCCAATGAGTTTACACTTTCAGATGTAAACTCATTAGCTATAAATACCATGGAACTACCAAGAAAAATATTTGAATAGTCTGAAAACCGTTAGTATAATAGAAAAAAGGTCAAGGAGTTGGTTTCCTATGGAAAGGAATTTGCTTAATACACCACCACAACCTGAAGTAAACGTCATGGATTCTGAATTTGCTGAAACGTTGTTAAATAAAGCCCTTCGTAATTTACGAAAAGAGCAAATCCGAAAAGAGATTGACCAGTCATTACAGGATCGAAACAAAGAAAAATTCCTACGACTAACAGAGGAATTGAAAAATATTTCTTAAAATGTTGTATAATATATCGAGATGATTTTGAAATGAACTTAACATAATGAAACATTATCGGTATTGAAAAGGATCTTCGATTGAAGATCCTTTTTTCTGCTTATAAAATTTACGTACCTGTTACTTTATAAAAACTATAATTTAACTTGATTATCGTTATCAATCAGTCTCGAATTTCCATGATTCAATTTTTGTAATATTTTAATTTGAGATTTATCAACTATCTTAAAAATTAATTTGTAAATAAGGTATCCAATAATAACACCTAATACATTACAAATTACGTCATCAATATCAGTAACTCGTCCCCATCCACCTGCTAGAGACTCTAAAAATTGTAAAAATTCAATGCTTATTGATACAACAAAACCTAATAACATAATACTTTTAAAATGCTTAAATTTATTCCATAACATTGGTGCTAAAAAACCTAGAGGCATTAATAATAAAATATTGCCACCTACATTTCTTGCAATTAGTCCAATCATAAATTGAACATCACCATCATAAGCAATACCTATTTGACTAATATTATTAATAATTGATTTAAGGGGTATTACATTTATTGAACGATAAGCATTTTCAATATCAGAATTAAACCCTATTGAGAATGGAAATAAAGTCACAGAAACGACCATACATATGTATAACACAAAAAGAAATCTTATAATCTCTTTTAACCAATATATTTGTTTTTGTTTTTTATACCTAATTCCAATTAAAATACCTCGTCCAACTAAATAAAATATAATTCCAAGCATAATAAATAATCTACCGTTGATTAAATACAATCTTTTACCCTCCGTATTCCCTTACTATTTATACCTTATTTTACCATAAAGTCCTTATTAAGCTAACTTGCTTACGTTGAAGATGTCTCAAAGAGGTATGTAGTCACCATAAGCGATGTTATCGGCATTGAAAAAAGAATCTTCGATT
>JBNJJO010000097.1:0-5750 GCA_051750265.1 Bacillota bacterium
GCAAAACGTGGATTTACCACGATAAGGGTTCTTTTACTAAAAATGGTTGAAAATCTTTGCTTTTTATTTTAGAACATTTTCTTAATTAAGATACACTCTGTTTAAACACAAATTTGTTTTATCTAGAAACACCAAGAAGCCGGGATGAGCGAAATTTCTCACCCCGGCTTCTTGTTTACTTACTTCCTGTGCTTACCTCCATTGCGTTTACCGTGCGTCTTGTTGAAGTTCCGGACTGCGTACGCTACGCTGATGCAGCTGGCAATCGTTGCGATTGCCTGAAGGATTCAAGTGGGACAAATATGGCTTAACGTTGTTAAAATTACCCGTATTTTATGTCGAAATTTGCTTAGCGTGGTTTATTTCCTTTTCGCTGGCGGTACCCCTAATTGGACTATTGGGATCGATAGTCCGATAGCATAGGTAAAAGAAGTCTGTTTCAAAAGTTGGTATCTCATTTAAGAATTCCTCTTAACAATCCCCTTTGAAAAACTGTGACTTTAATCACTATTTCTATTCTAAGTTCTAATTTTCCTTCTTAATCATACCCTGCCCACGCAAGCTGAATAAAAGGTTTAAATCTACATTAGTATTAATCACAAGTTTCTCATTTAACAAAATGATTAATCACAATAACTCTATAAATTGATCCATTATAAATATTGAGCACATGTGATGAACAAAGTAGTAAGTAATCTTTAACAAAGAGTGATCACTTGTGATCGGTGATTAACTTGTGATCACCAATTTCTTAATGTAAAATATAAAAAAACTAGTTAAAGAGATAAATACTAACTCTTTAGAATATAGAAAGACTAAATTATAGAACTAAACCCTTATAAATATAGCGTCTATATATAGTATTTAATTATAGACACTATAAAAATCTAATATTAACTTTTTATAAAAAAGTATTTATACCCATGCGATCATATATAGTCTCTATAAATAGAAACTATATATGATCAGTTAAGTAAATTTACTCTATTTTTTATGAGAATATTGATTTTATTTTATCAGATTTACATTTTTACCCATTTATCTTTATTTATTATAAGAATTACTTTTTAAAAAAGTGAAAACAACCTCATTTTCCACACTAATAGACACCATGAATTCCCCTTTAATTATAAGGCTTAATGAATAATATCTTTTAAAAAAACTGACTAGTATCTATATATAGTTTCTTGATATAGATACTGTGATGAGGTAAAATATAGTAAAGTAAGAAAATACAGGAGGTGTAAATTTGGATTCAACACTTCATGATATACATAAAAACGTGGTATTTCCAAAAGATGTTATTCAATTATTTACTGATATTATCACTAGTGATCCTGTTTCTATGAAAGTATTTATATATGTTGGTCGAAGCTTAAAAGAGCAACAAAAAACAGTGAATCATATTAGAGGAATTACTATAAATGACATAGTAGAGAATTTAAAAATTGAACGTAAAGAGAGAGTCGCTAAAGGTAAAACATTTATCTATCAGAAAACAATTACCAATATTGATAGAAAAGCAGCAGAAAGAATTGTAGATAAACTTTTGGATATGTCCCTTCTTTACTACACCCCAGTAAAACCTTACAAGTTTCTCTTTATGTCAAGCCGTGGATGGCAAATTACTGAAGAAATAATAAACAGAAAAAAGGAGAATAAATAATGGCAAAAACATTCACTAAGAACACACCAGCAATTAACATGACACTAGTTGGATTTGGACAAGCTGGAACACGTATGGTTGATGAGTTTGCAGCATTAAAAGATGGTAGTGGCAAAGCAATATACAACTGTTTAGCTTTAAATAGTAATGACGGTGATTTAAAAGGACTAAGACACGTCAATGAATCAAATCGAGTATCATTAAATCTTGGTGGATTGGGGAAAAACCCTCAAAAAGCGATCACAATATTAGAAGAAAATCAGGAAGTGAATAATCGATTAAAAAGCTTTATACAAGAGCGTGTTAGACCTTCAGATGACCTTGTGCTTTTCTTTGCTGGCTTAGGTGGAGGTACCGGTACATCAACTATTGTAAAGGCACTTGAAGAATTTTATGAGTTCAATAATAAGCCACTTATTAAACAGGAATTAGTTAAATTACAAAGTGAGATTGCACCAAAAGAATTTAAGGAAAACATCAAAAAATACATGCGATTAGCTGTCCAACGTGCAGAAGGTAAGTTTATTAAAGTTGGTGTTATTGTCACCCTTCCACTTCGTGCAGATGGTCCAGATGCTCTTAGACAGGTGAATGATTTTGCTCAGCGAATCTGGAAAGTTGCGAGAGATAAAACTAAAGGGATCGCATTTGTAACATTTGCCGATAATCAGTATTTCTATGATGAGTTTAAACAACTGCCTGAAAATGAACGTGGCAATATAGAAAACTATAGAGATTTTGCGAATAAAAGAATTTGTGAGGTTTTTCATGAATTGAACACAGCTACAACTGGAGGTGGAACAAGCGTTACCTTTGATTCTGAAGATTTTAGACGGGTAATACTTGAAAATACCGGTACTCTAGTTGTAAATAGATTAAGCAAACCAATGCAGGATGTTACAAATGGCCATGATATTAAAGAAATGTTTATAAAAGCCATGGATGGCAGCTGTTTCCACCAACCTATCCAATTGATGAATAAGTTAGACACTGGTGAGACGGTGGCATCTAAAGTTCACCATATCGGCCTATTAGCTATTCTAGATGAGAAAAAATCAATTGGCTCAGCTTTTATTGACGATGCACGCGTTGATATCATTGAAAATAATACATTTTCTTTAAGTGGAACTGTGTTCACCGGTTATCTAGAAGAAAAAAATGATCATTCCTCTACTGTTTATACTTTTTATAAAACAGATGGTCTACCAAATAGATTGGCAAAAGGTTTAGTAAGTGAATTTGAGGAGTTCCAAGAAAGACAAAAAGCTATTGTTTACAAGTCCTCTTCTATTGATGCTATTAGTAATGATGTAGATGATGATGACTTTGATATTGATCTATCAGAATTCGGATTAGATGAAGTTGCTGTTGCAAAAGAGGAAAAAGGAAAAGATACTGACAGCTATGAAGTAGATTTAGACAGTTTAGATTTTGATAAGCTAGATGATTAAATAAATTGAAGCACTGTTTATCAGTGCTTTTTTATTACCTTATTCCCTCTTAAACTCTCTTAGAGCCCATTTATAACATCAATTTTTCCCCAATACACTTTAAATAAACATCCCTGTACATACTAATAGGCACAAAAGCATTCTTAAAAAAACTCTAATACAAATTTTATCAATTTGTGACATTATTATACTTCAACTACGCGAAATCACCCCTATATTGTTAATCATTAGTGATGTGTGAGTCACTCGTCACTAAAAATAACTACTTCACATGTCGCAGAGAATTCACCTATTAAACCTTTGTGATTAACTATGAGTGTTATGTTTGTAATTAATGTTTAACAAGTTATTAATCACTCGTATTAAAAATCGATTATCACAAACTTCATAATTACTTGTGATTCACCACCGATTATGATTCATTCACTTGTTGACATGTTGTGATTAACTATTGATTATCAATTAATCCCAGTTGACTCAAGTGTGATTAATCATAAAAGCACATATATCGCAATCTATTCCGATCAACAAACTATTTTGTTCTTTAATGATTAACTATTAGTAGTATGTGCTTAATAGATTAATAACAAGTGATCAAGCTTTAGTAGCTTGTTAAGTAGTTGTGAGGAACTAGTTGTTAATAGTTTATGTTGAATTTTTTACTGTTTTTAAATATAAATGTTGATGAATGCCTTTAAAAGAAGGTATTATTAGATTAGTAGAATGTGTGAATCATCATGTGATCTTAACTAGTGAATAATTCATCATCTGTGATTCATCATTGGGGAGGGACTCAAAGTTGAATGAATCCGTAAATAATACATATTGGCAAATCACTGAATTTGCAGAGAAAGTAACCGAAAAAATAGATGGTTCAGTTCATTATAATACAGTTGCGAAGTGGTTTAATAAGTTGGAAACTATGGGAGTACATTATGTAAACCGTGCAGCTGGAGAAAAAATATATGACGAATTAGATCTTAAAATTGGGGTTTTTATATACCAAAAAAGGGCAGAAAAATGGCGGTTAGACGTTATATTTGAAAATTTATCTAGCTACATTGAAACTAGACAATTTCCTGAAGAATGGGAAATGGAGAATACTCCAACATTAAGTTATTCAGAAATTGAAGAAGCGATTATCCGAAAAGTATCAACTAGAATTCAAGAACAGTTGGTTGCTTCACAAAAGGAGTTAGCAAATACACTTGAACAGATTGCTACGACTAAAATTTCGTCATTATTACCACAACCTAAAACAGAAGATGAAATCCGTACAGAAAGGTTAAATCACGCCTTACTACAAATGAAATTAAATAATAAATTAGAAGAAGAGGCAATAGATCAGTGGAATAAACAACCAGACCATATTAGAATTCGGAAGGTAGGATTCTTTAAAAAGGAAGAAAACTACGCGGAAAAGGAACGCTTTATTAGAAAATATAAGAATGAAAATATGGAAAAAGTTATCCGAGAAGAATTAGACATTGAATAATTCTATAAATATAGAGAGATATGTACTGATAACCTGGATACTATGTATGTAGAAGGGTTTCAGTCACATCTCTTTTTTTTGCATCAAGTACTATATCTATAACTAAATTTGATAGCGTTTAAATGATTATTTAATTGTCTACAATTTTAGAATGTTTATGAATAGATTTGTTTTGTCTTTTACCTTTTTTCATTTGGAGAGATTGCCTTAACTCCTTTTTTAAATAAGGAGTAATACTTGAGGAAAATAATATTTATTAACAGAGACTTAAACAATTCTTAATAAAAACTGTCTAATTTATTAATAAACTGTTGTTAAGCTAAAAATAGGTAGGATAGCACGAGTGGTTATCATGGTATTTGGCGAAGGAGGGGCCAATACTTTTTTAATTTTAACCACCTTATTAAACTATACGCAATCTTTAGTTCAAGAGTTAAAATCCACAAAAATATCTTGAATTAAGCAGGGGAGATTATCTAGTCCTATTTCTCTTTTACTTCCGTTAACTCCGATATATGTACTAATTCAATGTTGTAAAACGAGGCCCCATCTTTTTTAATTTCACAATAACCTGAATCGTATTGATGAAGAAGGGAGAACTTCTCACCTTTGTATATTACAAATGCATAATCCATTAATTACCCCCCGGATACTATATTTTATTGAGTTAATTTTACCACATAATTCTTATTTACTACATATTCATTCCAAAAATACCTTGTTCACAACTAACTACCCAAAGAGTTTATAATAAAAAAGAATTACAATATTGAATTTTAATAAAAAATCATACATACTAAATCAAAACTTCTTTAGAAGGTGATTAAGTAATGGAACTAAATGTACTAACAAATAAAGAACTAGCCAATTTGTACTTAATATATAAACAAAAATTGAAAATTTCAAAAATAAGAAAATCATTTTATGACCTCAATAAATGTATTGAAATCAAAAAGTACTTATCTATAATAAAATGCGAAATGAAAAAGCGTGGCTTGAAGAACAATGAAGCAAAAAAATTAAGTAACAATTTAAAAAAGGAAGCATTAAATAGACTTGGTTGATTAAAAAGATAAATGATTATCCCATTAGCTCAGAATAAGTAATCGTCGATGTTGATGCACACAAAGTTGCTAGG
>JBNJJO010000098.1:0-5648 GCA_051750265.1 Bacillota bacterium
GAACACAATCAACTGTAAGGTAGAGAGGTTCTCTTCTACTCGACTAGTTCAATAAGGCTTAGTTTATATTAAATGGTTAAGCATCATAAAAACGACATTCACGGAAAGAATGTTAGATAGGACTAAACTTCGTATAAAAAATTATATACATTGTAATTATATATAAAAAAATATACAATAATTTAAGAAATCAAGTTCTAATTAGATGTATAAGGGTGATTTTGCTTTGACGGAGACAAGAAAATTATTAAATAGTTATATTCCATTTGCTAAAACAATTGGAGAAATGTTTGGGTCAAATTGTGAGGTAGTAATTCATGATTTAACACTCCCTCAGTCATCAGTTATTTACACAATTAACAACCATGTTACAGGTCGTGAGGTCGGTCAATCTTTTGACCATCTGGTAAAAAAGGTCCTACTATCCGATGAATTTAAAGAGGACTATTTAGCCGGGTATGAATTCAAAACAGATGATCAGAGAATCATTAAATCATCGACCACTCTTATTAGAAATAGCAAAGAACAAGTAATTGGTGCATTTTGTATCAACTATGATATGAATTTAATGATTCAAATGAAAGATATGTTAGATTCATTAATGCCTGGTGATACAAAGAAAAAGCAATCACAACCTGAGAATGCATCAAAACAAGAAGCTTCTCCTCAAAATGTTGAAGACATTGTAGACCAATTAATTCAACAGATTATTGCTAATAGTAAACACCCATTTATGAAACGCCAAGAAAAGATAGAATTAATTCGTTTTATGGATGAAAAAGGAATCTTCTTAATGAAAGGTTCGGTTGAAAAAGTTGCAAAACAATTGGGGATATCAAAAGTAACCGTATATAGTTACTTAGATGAAGTAAACAAAAAATTAACGAAGCAGGGAGAAACAGACTAAATGGAGAGTATTTTTGAAGTTGGCAATTTGAAGTCGAATGGTCACTATGCAATAGCGACCATTCATAATGACACAGTGTACGTATCTGGTCAATTTGCTATTGATCCTGTAACACGAGAAAAGAAATTTGGCACAATTGAAGAAGAAACCTTACAGGCACTGAAAAATATCGAATATATTTTAAAAGCGGCAGGTAGTGAAAAAAAAAAATTTTGAGAATTACACTTTATATTCCTGATATCAAGCTTTGGGAACGGGTGGACAGTGTTTATAAAGGATTCTTTGATGAACATAAGCCAGCGCGTTCTGTAGTACCGACCAATGAATTACATTTTGGTTTCAAAATAGAAATTGAAGCTATTGCTTATAGATAGGTTGTAATTTTTTTTGTTTTTATCATATAAAAAAATATACAAAGTATAAAAAATTATATAAAAGAGGAGGACACAACCATGAAAGAACAATACGTTTGTCACTCATGTGGTACTACGTATGATGTAACAGAATTTGTGTGGAAATGCAGTTGTGGTGGGATGTTAGATTTAGTAAAAGAAAATGGAAAGATTGATATTTCTAGTTTGCAGGGATATCCCTCAACAATGTGGAGATATATTGATACTATGCCATTTGATAAAAATTCAAACATATGGAAAACCGTTACAATGGGTGAAGGATATACGCCATTGATAGTATTAGAAGAATCGGAGCCAAATACCCTTGTCAAAGTTGATTATATGATGCCGACTTTATCTTTTAAAGATCGAGGTGCAGCAGTATTAATTGCTAAAGCAAAGGAATTAGGAGTAACGAAAGTGATTGCTGATAGTAGTGGTAACGCAGGAACTTCGATTGCTGCTTATTCAAAAAGAGCTGGAATTGCTTGTGATATTTTTCTAAGTGAATCAACCTCTCCTAAAAAAATTGCCCAGATTAAAGCACATGGTGCGAACGTTCGTGCAATCAACGGAAGTCGAGAAGATGTTGCTGCTGCCGCACAAAAAGCTGTAACAGAAGAACAGACTTTCTATGCAAGTCATGTATACAATCCCTTTTTCTATGAAGGAACTAAAACATATGCATATGAAATCTGGGAACAAATGCAATCTATTCCAGACGCACTTATTATTCCTGTAGGCAATGGTACCTTGTTATTAGGAACCTATTACGGGTTTAAAGAATTAATGGAGCGTGGACTTACAGATAGATTGCCTAAATTGGTTGCCATTCAAGCAGAAAACTGTGCTCCTTTAGCAAAAGCATTTGCCAATAATCAACAAGTAGCAGAACAAGTTGAGAATAGTGGTACATTGGCGGAAGGTATAGCAATTGCTGCACCAGCAAGATCCACTCAAATTTTAGAGGCAATCCGTGAAACAAATGGTCAATTTATCATAACGAAAGAGAGAGAGATTGCAGAAGCGCGTATTACATTAGCCAGCAAAGGCTTTTATGTAGAGCCTACAACAGCTGCAAACTATGCAGGTTATTTAAAATATCGTCATAAAGCGGATGAAAAAATTGTTATCCCTTTATGTGGTGCAGGGATAAAAGCTAATTAAAAATAAATAAGTAAATTTCAATGTTGTTGTTAAGCTAACGGGTGCAAGAGTTGAAGAATAAAATGGGTTGCTGCGGCAGCCTTTTTTCTTTATCGTTCTTCAACTAAAGAAGCAGGTTAGTGCAATAACGTTACAGAACAATATTGATAATAATAAACTATTTTAAAAAGCGATATTCTTTAAAGGTTTCATCTTCCAGAGGAGTTGTAATAAATGGATAATTTAAATGACCTGCAAAATGAACTTATACAAGGACAAAAGCTATCTATGCAAGGTTCCTATCAGAGAAGGGTCCCTGCAAAAAAAGCGATACCCTATCTCTTAAGTGCCCGAAATGGTTTAAACGAGTATGTAAAGCAGAATGCAGATAATACTTTAGCTTGGCGTTTATTATCACAAGCAGAAGAATATTTGTTGAATTATAACGCTGCCTTATACAGTCTCCAAAAGGTGATTGAACTAGGAGGGAAAGACCGAAAAGATTTAAAAAGACTAGCTATGTTAAAAGAATATGGGGGACAGTGGCAAGAATTAAATATGTCTCCAGAACAATTAGAGTCTCTGGGCACATATTTAGAGAAAAAAATAGATTCTTATGGCTGTGATCATACACTTACTCATACAAAAGAATGGCTGGACGAGAACATAGCTAAGAGTAAAAAGTCTAAGGTTACAAGGGCAATGCAAAATCAAGGGGGTTTTTGCGATTGTGAGGTCCTTATGAATGTAATTGATTAAATCGTAGCATCTCTCGAAATTTTCCAGAAGTTCTTCTTGAACTAACGGTTGCTTTACTTCAATAAGGAGTAAGGCTTTTTTCTTCTTCAACTAAAGAAGCAGTTTAACTCAATAAGAAATGAAACTTAATAAGTTGCAAAACGTATATTTAGAAAAGAATAAGTGGGATACGATTGCTTAAAAGGAGGTAATTAAACTGGTACCAATTATTTTATTGCTAATCTACTAATCGCCCTTATTTTTTCCATATCTATTGTGGTTCAGAAAAGAAAAAAAGCAGGGATAACAGGGATAAAAAGTGCTTTAACCTCAATTTGTTTTTATCTTATTGCTATAACAAACATTTTGGCTTATTGGTTTAATTTTATGGGGATATTGAATTGGTCTATTACTGTTATTTTGTTGATTTTAGGTGCTTATTTCATAAAATATATGCCAATATCTGAAAGTTGATTTTTAAGTTAACGGTACTTGAGTTCAATAAGTGTGAGCCAGCTTCAGCCTTTTATCTTCAACAATCGGGCGCTTTTCCGTAGCAAGGATAGCACTCTTTTTTATGTATCGGACAATAGCGGAACAAGAAATGGTAAAATGTAGGGGATTATAAATTTTTAAAAGATAATATGAAAGAGGAGAAATTATGAATGCAGGAGTAAATGTCGGGGATATTATTTTTCAATTATTTGCTTTAGGAGTTCCAATATTTTTTATAGTAATACTATTTTTATTTTGGCGCTCTTTAAAAAAGAAAAAAGAACAATTAAATCGTATTGAAGAAAAGTTGGACTCGTTACAAAAAAAGAATTAATAATATTAATGGACTATCCTTATTGGAGCGTCTTTTTCAATTAAAGGGCGCTTTTCTGAAATAAGGAAAGCGTCTTTCTTCATGAAAAGGGCCAGATTGTTGAGGAAGAAATTGCTGACATTATTGTGTAATCATAATCCATAAATAGTATTTGTGTTGAAAATTTTGGAATATTATAATGATAAGTAAATAAAGAAGCATTATTTAGAAACTATATGAAAGGGAATCCTCTATGAGATTTCTAATTGAGTATAAAGATTTTAAAAATAAAGAAACAAAAAACACATCGTTACAAGTGCTTGAGACTTTTTTAAATGAACATCTGATAGGTAAATTTCATGGACAAACCTTTGAATGTATTCTTATACGATTTATTAACAATGCTCCCCTAGCAAGAAAGTTAAAGTTAAAATCCCTTTATAAAACCATTGCTGAAGTTGAATTAAATGGAAATTCCAATTGCACAAGTGGGTTAGATTTAAAGGATTTTCAACAAGGATTATTTAAAGTTGAGGAAGTCATAAAAAAAGTATCACAGATAGAACTTAAAGAACCAATGGATTTTCAAGAAGACAAACTTCTTGATGATTATAAAAAGGCGATAAAATTCGTTCCAAAAACTAATGATGAACTTTTTAAATATGCTAAAGATGAACAAAAAATAAGGGTTAAAAATCAGGCAAATAGGGTGGATTGTTTAATGTACAGCTATTCAATTAATCCTCGCCCTTTAACTAGAAATATAATTGGAATTCGGATTTATGACCAGTTTGATAAAGGTACATTGGCTCCATTTGATTATATTTATTCAGAATTATTTAGTAATTTATTAAGGAAGGCTAAGGTTCTACTACCTAATTATGATGAAATATATGTTAGTATTGCAGAAACAATGGAACTTGCCAAACAGGAAATAGCATTAGATACTTGGCATAAATATACTTATTCAACCTTAGATTTATCTAAATACTTAGCTGCTGATGATACTGGTAAATCTCAAATGATGTTCGATAGCCTCTGCGATGGATTGAGATTAATAACGAAATTTGACCATTTAGAAAAGGAAAAAATCGAGGAAGTTATTAATATTATTAAAAATAATGGGTTAGATATGGAGTTAATCTATACTTCAAAACAAAATAAGAATTATTTGGTTGAGATAATATATAAGGTTCCTAAAAATCATTTAGAAAAAGCTGAATATAAACTTAAAGTTACGGATTTAAAATTGGGAAAATCAAGTGTTGCTCATATTGGCTTTATTGATACTTATTGGGCTCCTTATAGTTTTGGGAAAATTCTAATTAAAAAAGATGAGATTGTAATAAAGGGAAGGGACAGTTTAAGGGCGGAAATTTCAAGAAAAGCTGATAAACTTCCTAGCGAGTATATATTTAAAATCTCCAATATAATTTTATAAAATTATACTTCAAATTTAATTTAACGCTTGGTGAAAAACGAAAGTTCCTTTATCTTAAAAGGATTTATTTAAAATAAACAATAGCAAATTAACATCTATCCAAAATCGCCATTTGAAAAGGCTACTCAAAGTCTACTAGAGAATTATTGGTTAATGAATAATACGGGTTAATTAAAGAATATAAGTTATTCAAGAAAAGGGCGCGATTGCTGAACA
>JBNJJO010000099.1:0-5623 GCA_051750265.1 Bacillota bacterium
AACTGAATTTCTAACAACTTATTTTAAATAAAAGCAAGGGACCGAGCATTGTGCTCGATCCCTTTTCTTAACTTCATGAATCATCATTTTCTTTTTGAAGACTCCTCATGTACTTCAAATATTGATTGATTAATTGGTCAAGTTCTTGACTAATTGTATGATAGTAGATTTTTGAAGTTCCTTATCAACGTTGAATAATTTTGTCAATTCTTCCCGTTTTACCTCAATCATATACCTCAAAAAGTAAATAGGTGCTATCGAATCACTGTACTTCTTCTCCATAACCGTTTACCTCACTGTTTTACCATTCTTACACCGAATAAGCGCATTTTATCTCATAATGTTCACATTATTTTTTGATTTAACTGTAGCTGATATTGGAAATGAATAATGTTAGCTATCTCACTTTTATGAGGTTAACCGTTACATTTATTTAGAAGATTATTCTGCTTTCGTAATTTTTCTTCCACAATACTGTCAATGCTTTTTGTTCCGAATTGTCTTAATACTTATATTTTCTTTGTTATTGATATTCCAGATGTGGGATTTTAACGCAGTCATTTTTGAGCTCTTGAATTTTTTCATCAAGATGAGTAAAACTAAATTCAATGAAAAAGCGTTAATCTGCGTTATATTTGCCGAATAGATCCCTTTATCAACACGAATAAATTTTGCTGCTTTTAATATAGAAAGCTGGTGATGTAGTGTTGTTTTAGAAGTATTAAACTGCACGCTCATCTCTTGAAGCGATAACGGTCCCTTTAGAAGCTGATTAAGCAATTTTAATCGGAGTTCACCCCCTAACGCCTTGTGACCACGAATTAATTAATTCGAAGGAACTCCTGACCAAGCTCATGAACATAGCCACCTAAATATTCGTGAGTTTCAAAATATGTAACATACTTCTCGAATAATTCCCCTTGATGATGTTCAGTGGCTGTCGCTTTTCTAATTGGCTCAGTATCCCGATCCTTATAAGGTAAAAGTGTGTCATAAAAATGATCGATTGAAATTTTTGAAAGACGGTTCGAAAAATCTTGAACAGATGATGCGGATTGTTTGTTTTGAAGCATAATCAGCCCATACCAGAAGTTGGTCGAATTGAAGCCGCAGCTGCACAGCAAAAGAAGAGATTCTTTTCACGTTTATTTTGAAACAATTCAAATTCGTGATAGAGTTAAAATATCAGTACACAAGGGGGATGGAAGATGCCTGCTACAGCGCAAAAATCAAAGAAAATACCACCTCACAAAGTCCAAAAACGATTATATACAAAACTTCTTAATCAACCAGTTGTTATTCATATAACTTCTGGTGTAAGGGTTAAAGGGCGAATACAGAATACGATGAATATACAATTGCTGTTTCTGTAAAACAGGATGAAGTCATGAATTTCAAGCATGCAATTAGCTTGATCCGTCCGGATCGATCTGAAATTGAAGAAAAATAAAAGTCCGTATTAAACCAAAAAAGGACCGTAGGCATACACACACCCGACGGTCCTTTTATCAATTGAGGTTAAGGTTCATTTTATTCCCGGGATCTATACAGCACTGGAAGTCATCCTATGTTAGTGTATCTTACTGGAGAAGCTACAAGGCGTTACCCTTCTTTTCGTTCTCTCAACGAAAAAGTTGTTCTCTTTGTAACTTTTATTTGAGTTACTCAGAGCCGTTCTCTCCCCATAAAGTTTTTAGTCTTACTTTTGAGAACAACGTCTCGCACCCTTCGGAAGTTCGTTAGTTCCTATATAATGAAACTATTCTCATCATATCTAGTTTTTCAGGCGCGCAACATATCCGTTTGAATACCTTTTATTAAAGAATGGCTTCAGCCCTCGTAACCTGTCAGTTATGACCCATGCATGAGTATTGACTGGATGGTTTCGGGAAACATGGTTCCGTCATTCCCACCCTCTGTTGTAAAGTTATGATTAATGTTCGATAATCCCCTATATTTCATGTAGAAAAACACTTTTAACAGAACTTGTCGTTTAGGCCTGATTTCTGAAGATAAAAATAATATTAAATGTATCCGAAACAAAACTATAAGAGGATCGCTGAGAGTTATTATTTTTCAATTGCTGTTTGCCCCATTGCAATAGCAATTCTATTCCAAGTGTTAATTTGATTAATTATTAGAACAAGGTCAACATACTGTTTTTCGTCATAGTGGTTACGCACTCGTTGATAAAGCTGATCTGGCACACGTTTTGTCGGGATTAACGTTACGTGCTCTGTCAACTCTAAAGCTACTTTTTCTGCTTCTGTGTAAAATTCACACTCTTCCCAAGCACTAATACAATATATTCTTTCTTCCGTTTCACCCATTTTCAGGGCATCTGTTGTGTGCATATACATACAAAGTGGACAGCCGTTAATTTGAGAAGCACGAAGTCTAATAAGTTCACGAAGTTTACGGTCTATACCTGTAGTTGCCGTATACTTATCCAATTTCCCAATGATGTCAAGTGCGTCTGGTGCTACATTGTAATAATCAATTCTTTGTGTCAATTTTATTTCCTCCTAAAAAAGTTTATTCAATTCAATTCCCTTCTTTAAACCAAATTCGATAACGGTCTGCTATTGTTCCTTAATATGTCCAAAAGTTAATTTTTTCATCTTCAGGTACGTTTGTGACAAACATTTCCTTCTCCTAAATGTATTCCTCTTTTATTAACTTCGTTTCACTTCATGATTTTTGGATTGCCCATTCCATTTTAACGAATCAATCTTAACAATATTTTTTGGATTGTCCACTCCGTTTTTTGAAGAAGATAATCCACAGTAGCCAAATGTTCGACTTCCGGTTCGCCAAGTTCTTACGCTCGTCGCATTTCGATAATCCCTCTGCACAAGCTCTACTTTCCCTCCTGCTTTTCGGATATCTGTACCCGTCTGCTCTCTACGGAGTAAGTCCGAGATAAGTCCAAAAAACGCCCTTCAGATGGAAAAAAATGTTAAAATTAAATAACCAATAATTTTATCTTTTAATTGCTGACCAAATTTTTGTTTGAGCCATAAAATAGGCACTCCACCAATAGAATTCAGTTAGAGATTCACTTGCGTGATCATAATACACTTTAAACACGAACAACGCTCGTTGTCCTTGGGTTAGTTCTTTATAAAACTGCTCTTTAACCATTGTCTTATCCCCAATACTTTGCTCCGCCATTCTATTTTTATAAACTAGAATCAACGGTTCAAAACACGCTTTGCAAATCGCTTCCTGAGTTAACATATCTAACTTCTGTCTTTTCATCTTAACTATCAAACTATCACTCGTCAGCCCTATGATCAAAATAGAAACCAAAAAAGGGGCTGCCCAATAAGGGAGCTAGAATCACTATGTTAGTCTATAGATAATAGTTGTGATTCTTGACACTCTTGTATTATGAACAACCTCTTTCATTTTAATTATTTCACCCACTGAACGATATCATCAAAAGGCCTTCTCGTTTTCGGAGCTGGTTCATTCACTCGATAGCCAAATGCAAGCATTACTGAAATGCCAAAATGACCGGTTTCTAAAAGTCCTTCTTCGTCAAGTAATTGATTCATTTTTTGAATGTCAAAGCCTTCGATTGGACACGAATCTATGCCAATTTGTGCTGCAGCGGTCATCATATTCCCTAAGGCAATGTAGGTTTGTTTCGATGCCCAATCAAAAAGGCTTCTTGTATTGGTTTGATACTTGGTTTCCTTGGTCACTAAGCAAGTGAAAATCTAGTTCATTTTTTTCCTTCATAGTCAAAGAAGAATCTGGGGTTTGAGAAAAATTGTTTTGATTTTACAATTCACTTCTAACTAAGAGTGAGTCAAACAAACATAGTTATTAAAAAGCCGTCGCATGCTTTTCTGCATCTGATATACCCTTGCGAATAATATCATCTGCTTTCTCTCGGTCAAAGTCATGTCCCTCCACATATAATACTTCTACATCATGTATACCTATGATATTAAGCACTTGTTTTAAATACGGATGACTATGATCCATTTTCGCAAAAGGTCCTTGCGAGTAAATTCCGCCACTTACTTGAATATGAATAGCTTTTTTATCTTTCAAATGTCCAACAGGACCATTCTCGGTGTAATGAAATGTTTTTCCTACTACTACAAAGGAATCGATAAATGCTTTTAATCGTGGTGGAGTTCCCCAGTTCCACATAGGAGATACAAATACGTATTTGTCAGCGCTCGCTACCATATCTGTAAATTTATTTAAAGCATTGATTTTTTGCTGTTCTACTTGACTCAACTCTGAAAATGTAATTCCCCCTCTTCGCATTCTGTCCCAGCCATTAAGGATATCCCGATCAACTATTGGAAATTCCTCTTCATATAAATTTATTTCCTTAATCTCATCATTTGCATGAGATTCGTAATAAGCTTTAAGAAAAGCCTGTCCTACTCTATAACCAACGGAGCTTTCAACTGTTTTTGGATTAGCAGTAATGTATAGAAGTTTCGACATGTTAAACCAAACTCTCCCCTTTTGTTAAATTGAGGAAACAAATTAATGATTAATTTGACATTTCCTTTCTATTGAAGTGTTTCTTATTTAGTAGCCAATCTTGAAGCAGCTTATTAGCAAAACATGTCCTCTAATGCTGAAATTTATCTTAAGTTTAGCGCCACTCAACAATTTCATCGAGATTTTGTCTTGTATTTGAACGTTTAGGATCCTTTTGCCGATATCCGAAAGCGACCATACAGGATACGCCGAAATCGTTAGCGTTAATGATACCCTCATTTTGTAAAATAGAGGTCCCCTGCTTTTTATCAAAACCTTCGATCGGACAGGAATCAATACCGATTTGAGCCGCGGCTGTCATCATGTTACCCAATGCTATATATGTTTGTTTGATTGACCATTCAAAAATGAGACGGTCATTATCTTCGAGTTCTGTTTCGACGAAGAATTTGTAGAAACCCAAATGATCTTGCATAACTTCTTCAGGCATATGATGAATGTCTTTCATCATTTTGGTCACGTAAACCGAATCATGCCTTATGCATTCTTCTCTTCTGGCCAATATAACGACAAAATGGCTGGCAGTGGGCAGTTGTCCCTGGGCACCGAGGGATACAGGTTTTAATTTTTCACGAAGTGCAGCATCCTGGATCACGACAAACTTCCACGGTTCGAAGCCGAATGAACTTGGAGACAATCTTCCTGTCTCCAAAATAAAGTGAAAATCTTCATCCGAAATCTTTTTGTTGTTATCAAATGCCTTACAAGCATGTCTGAACTGGTAAGCTTTTAAAATTTCTTGTTTTTTACTCTCCGTTCCTATCATGTAGAACCAACCTTCCTATTTTGTTTTTTATACGGAATTGCATGTTAAAATTACAATTACAATAAAATCTGACATGAAAAGAAAACGCAGAAGCTAACCTCAGCGTCTTTCTTTATGAACATGATATGAAAGTAGATATCGATTACCCCTCCTCCACCTCATATAGTTCCTTAGTCAGAACTGTATTAATTTTTAATGGCTTTCTTGTAATGATTTGTTCCTTTTCTAATACTCCTAAAAATAAACTAACGGTTTCTCTTGATGACCCGATCATACTTGCGATATCATGCTGGGTGATTTTGACCCCAACTGTTTGCCATTCCT
>JBNJJO010000100.1:0-5527 GCA_051750265.1 Bacillota bacterium
ATCCTTTGAAACTATCTATCAAACATCACAGGCTCATCAAGTTGATATGCGTTTGGCGGCATATATGGTTGGCATAAGAAAACATGCTGAAGCTTCGCATTTCAGGGGTTGGGTATAAAATGCAGATTTCTATCAATCTGTGTGAATTCAAAAGAAATCTTTTAATGGAGGGAATTCTTCGTGTGGATCATTACTGCCCATTCAACGAACAACATTAAAATGTTTGAGTTTGACAATGAAAAAGAAGCCAAAAAAGCTTTCGAGAGAATTCAAGGTTATAAAATCCTTACCGAAGTAATTTACTTTAATGATTATTGTTTAGTTGAATCATAATAATTAGGAATCATCTTCAGTTGATACTGTAGATGATTCCTTTTCAAAAATATATTAGAGAACGTAGGTTAGTAGCAAGTGATTGTCATTAATAAATCTGTTATCTTGGAGCGGCAAAATATTGTGAAGGCAAACGCGCAAGCACCAGTAGCAATAGAAGAATCAAAAGTGGAAAAGGTTAGTCCGAAGCCTGTATCCATACAAGTAGAAACGAAGTTCGATAAGCCGGCATAATGCGTGAAAATGATCTCGCCGTCGTCAAACGATCACAAAACGCCTGGTGGAGGTTCAATACAGCGGTGATGTTAACCACATTTAAATGAAGTAGATATGTCTGCTGTTAAGGACTTACGCAGAAAACGCAAAGATGCGTTTTTCTAAAAACAGGATGTTCGTCTCGATTTCATGTCGTTCTTTACAAAAGCCGTAGTGGCAGCCTTAAAGCAATTTCTGCCTTATTTAAAGGTTAAAGCTTAATAGATTTTTAGAAGAGGTTTGTCAATAGGAAGGAGTCCTAACTTTATACTGAGAACCCTAAAAATTCCTTAAAGAGGTAAAAATTTTGGATTCCAATTGACGAACATTGGAGCTAACTCCGAGAATAATGTAAAAATATAATGCCAACAGATTGATATGTTTTAGGGAGATGTGGTTATGGAAACAAAATATTGCAAAGAATCACGAGTGATACGAACAAGCCGTGTATTCCCGAACGATGTAAATAATCACCATACATTATTTGGTGGCCGGCTAATGAGTAATTTGGACCAAGTTGCGTCAACTTCTGCAGCGCGTCATAGTCGAAGAGAATGTGTACCTGCATCAGCAGATTCAGTTGATTTTTTACATCCCGTTCGAACAACAGATTCTGTCTGTTTTGAGTCATATGTGACATGGACAGGCACATCATCAATGGAGGTTTTTGTGAAAATCATTGCTGAAGACTTAAAAAGCGGTGAGTGTAAAATTGCAGCGACTGCCCTCTTAACATTTGTCGCACTTGATCAACATAAACATCCAACACGTGTTCCACAAGTCATTCCACAAACAGAAGAAGAGAAAAAACTACATGAAACTGCACCAGAGCGAGCAAGAATGCGTAAAGAAAGGAAACAAAAAAGCAAAGAGTTATCCGCATTTTTAACGGCAAATTATCCCTGGGAGCAATATAGCTTATGATTATATGAATCTTGGACATGTATAACCGATAGATAGAAAGAAGATGAAATTAATGATTCTTAAGAATATCTTAGATTTAAATCAGTGTATCATTAAATATCGCCAGGATATGTACGAATTAGCAAGGAATAATAGAATCTCAGATCCTGATGTCATAAAAATCAGCCAGAAATAAGATGAGGATAATATCAAGTTAGAAAAGATAATCTGTGAAATTCGCTCCTTACCAATAAATTAATATCAGGCATACAGTAGTGAGCCCCTCAGCATTCACTCAGATTGTTTGATGAAATGATCAACATTCTAAATTAGCAAAGTTAAATCAAAAGAGCTGGTAGTATGTGGAGGAATCTATCCAGTGCTTAAACTAGTTGGTAGACGGGAAATAGCTATGCAAGATAATCTAAATAAAATGCCCAACATTAGCATTTATGGATGTTGAAATATCCCCTGAAGGAAGAAGACTTACATCTTATTTATCAGGAAACAAGGAACTTCAAAAATACGAAAACGGAGACTATTCCGTTTCAGATGGTAAATTAGTAGGTCAATATGATAAAGAAAAAAATAGGTATTTTACTTAACTTAATCCCAGCTGACTTTGATGTAATGTGTAATGATCACCCGACAGGCCATTTCCAATGTCTCTAACCTCATAATTGCGTCCGAAAGGTTATCATCGAATAAAATAACTCCATGGTTTTGCCTCATAATTATGATCATGCAGTTCATGATTTTCGAGAAAATTCCATTTATAAACGAAGAAAAATAAAAACCAAAAACATTTAGAAGGCAACACCAAATGATAAACAAAAAGATTAGTAATTAGACTTGATTACGGATCTTTTTATAAGGTAATACGTGTCTAGCTCCAGCGCCTAGCCTATCAAGGTCATAGGCCACTCACGAATTGAAGGTGAAAAACTAAAACAGAGAAACCTCACAAAGATAAAGGTCTTTTTCACGCAGGCCTACTTTTAAATCCATTATAAGGAGAACGGTATTAGGTTTTTTGATCGGTTTTATACTGGGAACTTATTTTGTCAATAAAAAGAAATAGAAAGGAGAAACAAATGCTTCAAGAGTTAAGTGATGTATATTTAATTGATACCTATCTTAAAGCAGTAGATTTAAAGATTGATCCATATTTTATTGGGTTATTAAACCAAGAAATAAATAGAAGATTATGTTCTGATGTAAAACAATTATCTTATTTAAAAACACTTATAACACAATAAATAATGGTTGTCATTCTCACCGTTCGTAAAAGTAACTTTTACGAACGGTTCTTTAATTTATAAAATCATTCAATTTTAATGGTCGTTGTTTCGGATTCCCTTTTATGAACATTTTAATAGAATCAGAGAGAGAAGTGTCAGTAAAAAGTCATTAAAACTCTCAAGAAGAGTCTTTTGATTTGCTAGATTTTTTGATCCTAGAATATCGTAGGGACAACTCATCTTATTTTAGTAAATTAATAAATTCACGCATGAATCCAGGTAGATCCGGCCAAGCATGACCTGAAACAAGATTTTGATGCGTGTGTAATGGTTCAGCAATATATGTAGCACCGCATGCAGACACATCAGGCTTACAAGCAATATATGCTGTATACTCCCGGTCTTTCATCAAATCCGGTACGATAGATAGCACTTGTGCTGCATGACAGATAGCACCGACTGGCTTATTCTCTTCAAAGAAGTGACGGACAATTTTAGGTAGCGCTTCCTCTAAGCGAATATATTCGGGTGCTCGTCCTCCAGGAATAATCAACCCATCATATTGCGAGGGATTAACATTAGCAAAAGCTATATGAGAATCAATACCATATGCAGGTTTTTCTACATATGTTTCCATTCCTTCTATAAAGTCGTGACTTACTGTCTGTAGTTTTTTAATAGAAGGTGAAGCGATTGTTACGTCAAATCCCTCTTCTAGACAACGATAATATGGATAAAAAATTTCTAGCGCCTCTACCGCATCACCGGTAACAATCAGCACTTTTTTACTCATGAACATAACCTCCATCTAAAATAATTTTAGTAGTTCAGAAATGTGATGTTTACTTTCATGTTGTCTTTTCATCTATTCATTTCGACAATTTTATGCTGATTCCTCTAAAGAAGCTACTTACATTCTATTACTAAACTAAAAAGGTCTGTTATCTATTAAGTTACCGAAGCTTTTTACTTTAGTAGTATCAGCATCTCTAAGAGTTAGAGATTACTTGCAATTATCCTGAAGTTTTGCAATGGGCATCTGTAGCTGCAACGAATCTATTACACTAGAAAAAGATTCCAAGATGGTTATGCCAATCTCTGTTAATCAGCATCGAAGAGTATTATTGATTGCAATTGAGGATACAAAGTCTCAGTTGAAGGTGGAAGGGTTTTATTTCGATTCCTATGCTGAAAGATTTGCGGATAAGCTGCAAACAAACGGATTTGAGGAAACCCACTATGATCCAAAGAAAAATCCTATGGGTGTGTTCATAGGGCCGACGTACACAATGAAGAAGGATTTTGATCTCGTTATTTATCTGGCAAACCTTCCTTCTGCTAATTTGAAACCGACTTTACGATTGCTATGGTCCCCTCTGTTTGCAGCAGACCTGCCATGGTTTATTCAAAAGGTGACTACTATTTTCGACTCGTTGGCGAATCCCTATCATTTATTTCGATATTCCGAGAGTCCCGGTCATGGTCAACTGTTATCATGCAAATGACAGTGTAATAGATCAACTTTACATGAAGCTGGCGGGCTAAACCCCGTTTAAAGGCAGAATCCAGTAGATCCATTTTGCGGATGCTGGGATACACGGTATTAACCAATGATGTGTTATTAGGGGTACCGATCCATACCTATCAAGATAATATGAGAATTCAGTTTATTTTTTCCATTTTGGGGAACAACCAATTTCTTAACTTAATAGTGATGCACAAAACCCTTCTTCGAGCTATTATTTGTCTAAAACATCTACAGGCATGACATCTGCAATGTGGAGAGAATCTTCCGAAAAAATGCAATACAAGTCTGTAACACCACTATGTAGCTTAGTGTTTCGTATTAAAAAACCTTCGTATCCCTGACTAATAAGATTTTTACGAAATTCTGTATTGGCTTCTTCTTTATTTAAAAGAATAGCCTTATCTTTCCAGGTAAGGTTTCTTTTTTTTGCTCTTAAATAAACACAATATGTGTCACGTTCCCTCATAAACAAATCATAGGAATCCTCAGTATTAGATTCGTATTCCTTAAGATTTGGTTCATCAATATATACTTTATAGATAAAGCCACTGACTAGCCTGTCAGATTGCACTACTTTAGGTTCTCCATCCTCCCAAAACTCCGTTTCCGATTTTTCGATAACGGTCTCAGTTCCTATTGCATAAGGTTTCGCCGAATTGATATCAGAAGTAAACCAAAATCCAATAGTATTGATCTCGTTACTTAAATTTTGAACAACCGTTTCTTTATTAAAGTGTTCAAATTTTCTTATAGATCCATGATAAACTATCATAAGCATGCCCTCCTTTTTTAGATTACCCAAATTTCAGTTATTCATTTATGGAAAGAGCAAGATTGAAGCAATATCTGTCATTGGGCTATTTTATTGTACTTTGTAAAAACTTTCAAAGGGCACTTCATATTAAATAAAGGCTGTTTTCGCAAAGATTGTTGCTTTTCGTAAATAACTATACTTTACGAATATAGCCTATCTTCGTGCTCTTTTCGCTTATTTACTAAGTGATACTCTCTTGAAATTGCTTATAGTTTCTACTATAAAAATCCAAAAGCCGATTTTTATAAGTCTAAAAGCAACAACTTTTAGAAAAGAGCCTAAATAAAACAAAGATAGAACTTATTTTACCATCTAATAAAGTGTTTCTGGCATTTAATTTATGTATGTTTTGGCAGTATGCTTATTCAATTTTATGAGTTATTACTAACTAAAATATTGTATATCCACTAATTTTTATGCAACTTGTTTAGTTATCCCTTATTGTACTAACGA
>JBNJJO010000101.1:0-5228 GCA_051750265.1 Bacillota bacterium
CGGAGCAATAAACATAAATATTAAAATAAACCAAAATT
Organism: Bacillota bacterium; assembly: GCA_051750265.1. Lineage (GTDB taxonomy): Bacteria > Bacillota > Bacilli > Bacillales > Bacillaceae > Metabacillus. The sequence continues at coordinate 39 of JBNJJO010000101.1, forward strand.
GCCATGTACTTAAATTTGAATAAGCATACCAATATTCTAATCGTAATTGTGTGGTATCCTCTGTTAGGGATCTTACTTTTTCATAAAATTCTAACTGTTCTTTTTCCATTGGCTTTTTCAAAGATAACACTCCACACTTGTTTTTTGTTAGTATCTGTAAAATTTTCAATTAAATGTATAGAGTGTATTAAAATGAAAAATATAAAAAGCACCCATAATCATGAGCGCTTCTTCCTGATTTCCTCGATCATTTTTTCTTCTTTGATAAATTGTTTCATTTGGATATATAGCCAGGTAAAAACTTTAATACCCTACTTACCAGCATATTTGTAAAATTCCTCGTAAACGTCTTCCTCTAAGGTGATATTATGTTTTGTTGTAGCCAATATTACCACCTCTAAATAGATATGGAAATATTACCCAACATCCACAAATATTTTCATACTAATGTTTACTTATACACACTAGTGCGCTGTTTTCTCCTAATATGCACTAAACCTAAAAAGAAAAAAACCAGAGCTTACTCTCCTCGCTCTGATTAAATAAGTATAATTTGAATTCAATTTTCCCACTATAAAGTTATTACAACGCAAATGCTCACAAAAAAGTAGACATATAGAACATCATTGTGAAACACGATTATTCGGGTGTTGACAGGCACGCAAAACGTATCGAAAATAAAAATTATTGAACTAGTTCATCCACAGATTGTTTTTCATGTATACGTTTGATTGCTTCACTAATTAAGGGAGCAACTGAAAGCTCAACTAACTTATCAATACGCTTCTCTTCAGGAAGTGTAATTGAATTTGTTACAACTAGTTCTTTAATTTTAGAGTTTTGAATACGCTCAATTGCTGGTCCAGATAAAACTGGATGTGTACAGCAAGCATAAACTTCTTTTGCACCATTTTCTACAAGAGCGTTTGCTGCTAAAGTAATTGTTCCTGCTGTGTCAATAATATCATCAATTAGAATCGCTGTTTTCCCTTCTATATTCCCTACAATATTCATGACTTCTACAACATTAGGTCTTGGACGTCTTTTGTCTATAATCGCAATAGGAGCCTTTAGCCTATCTGCCAATTTACGAGCACGTGTTACACCGCCGTGATCTGGAGAAACGATTACAATATCATCTAATTTCTTACTTAAGAAATATTCTCCCAAAATGGGAACACCCATAAGATGGTCAATTGGTATATCAAAGAATCCTTGAATTTGTGGTGCATGCAGGTCTAGTGTAATAACACGAGTTGAACCAGCTGTTTCAAGAAGATTCGCGATAAGCTTTGCTGTGATTGGCTCCCTTGCTCTTGCTTTACGATCTTGTCTAGCATAACCATAGTATGGAATGACCAGGTTGATTGTTTTTGCTGAAGCACGCTTTAAAGCATCTACCATAATTAATAGCTCCATTAAATGTTCGTTTACAGGGTTGCTTATCGATTGAATAATATATACCTCACAACCACGAATACTTTCTTCGATATTAATTTGGATTTCTCCATCACTGAAGCGAGTAACAGAACTCTTCCCTAAATCAACTCCAAGAATTTCACCGATTTTTTTTGATAAAGCTGGGTCAGAGTTTAGCGTAAATATTTTTAAATTAGAATCTTCATAGTGATTAGACATAATAAAGTGAAAACCTCCATTAGGAATTTTTATTTTTTAAGCGATCGATATAATACTAGTTTACACTATAAGCAATACGTTCAATAGCAACATTTTTATAAATCTGGCTATAAAAAAATAATTTTTTTTATTGAAACAAGGCTATTATTTACCTGTACTAGACCTCCATATCCCATACCCGTCTTTGTTGCGCAGTATCAGCCAAAAGCGACATAAATGAGTCATTTCCCTTCCTCAATTAATGCTTCGTTAAACAAGATCCTAAAGTTCACTTCAAAACTAGTTAATATAATCAGATGTTATAGGCAATGTAAAAAAGATCTTCCAGTCGAAAATCCTTTTTATTTTTAAACGGACATATATTTAAAAGGGGGGTGTTGTTAATTATTAAAATAAGGGGCTTATTTTCAGGTATTGGGGTTTCTTTAGTTGCACTTGCAGTTCTTGCTTTTGGTGACATTTCAGAGTTTTATTATAATTTAGTTTTTTCGTTTTCAGGACTTTTACTTATAAGTTTGTGTATCAAATTATCAAAGTAATACAATTGTACATGATATACAGTGTCCGTTTATATAAAGTCAATTTTAGGAAGGTAACAAAAACGCAAAACCTTATGTTTCAATGGTTTATTCGTTTTTTATCGTTTATACACGTTTTTGTACATCGTTGATCCATCAACGTTTTCGGCTTCTGAAGAAGCTTGGTAACTGCTTAAAAAAGGGGGATTTTATGCAATCTCTTCTTTCACTAAAGCACCCGTTAGTATTCGAGAGATAAATGTATCTAACTGAGGGAGTTGAATAAGCCATCTCAAAAGTTTAAAGGACTGCAACTATAAAGTAGGCAGTCCTTTTATAGTTAATACGTTAGTTCGTTAAATCAATAATAATGTCTTCTAACACGAATTCTTCTTGCCCTATTTCGTATTTTTCAGGAAGTTTTGTCTCCTTGTAAGTACCATCTTCTGTTTGTTCTACCGATGTGAAATTTTCTGTGTTTCTTAACATCACATGCGGAGTAACAATTAGCTTTGTTGCATTTTGATTTAACTTTTCAAATGTTTTACTCCAATTCATATAAGAATCTTTACCAGAGCCACCATTCACTTCACCAGAATAAACATTCCCTAAGTCGTCTTTAACTTCTAAATCGACATATACATGGTGCCACTTATCTTGAACATCTTCAGACACTTCTTGTTCATAGTGAAGAATAAAGGACATTGGTGTTGTTGCCATCTTCTCAATGTTTAATCGAATGCCTTCTTGTTTTACACTCTGACCAATTAACTTTATTTGGCTTTCTGTCGCATCTAAATTAAAGGAAAAATTCCAATCACCTTTAATTTCTTTTTCTTGCTCTCCGTTTAAAACGGTAAAGCTCTTAATTTCCCACTTTACTTTGGCACTTTGTAAATCTTCTTTACTAAAATAAGTACCAGTCATTAAACCAACATACTCATTTTCAGCGATTTTTTCAATTTTCGAAGTACCTGCAATACCTTCTGTGTCTTTAATGTCAAAACGGTCAAAAAAATGTGGATTCTCTCCTAAATCGTTTTCACTTACAATTGAATAAGTTATCGTTACCGTTTCTCCATCAAAAATGGCATCATTAACGGATACTTTTATACCATTGCTTTCCTCCATCATGTTTACTTCCGTTGAAAATTCCTTATATTCATCATAAACTCCCGATTCATTATCTAACAATTTAAAAATATCACCAATGATTGGGATGTTACTAGCAGTACTAGGAAATGCAAATCCAACAGTTGCCGTAGATAATCCCAAAATAATAGCTGCCGCAATTACTGGATTTTTAAATTTTCTTTTTGGTTGTTCTACTTTCGCCTTTTTTATTCCTATTTTAGACCTTTCATTTAATTCTTTCGGAATCTCTATTTTTTGTAGTTCTTGCTTTATTTTATCGCTCACAAATATCACCCTCCTTAAATCCTTTTCGAAGTTTATCTAACGAACGGTATAATACTGATTTTGCCGTTCCTAACGGTATATTTAACAATTCAGATATTTCTTTAAATGTATGGTTGTGATAAAACCTTAAAAGAACAATGCTTTTTTCATCCTCTTCCAATACGTCTATCAACTCTTGTAACGATATAGAAAGAGGTATATCTTCATTATCTGTCCCTATAAATTCCTCATATTCTGGTTTTAGTTGAACCACTTTCTTATTCTTTTTAACTAGATTGGTTGCACAGTTGATTGTAATTTTCATCAACCACGTTTTAAAATACTCTGGTTTTTTCAATGAATCTATCTTTTTAAATGACTGATATGCCACCTCTTGAACGACATCTAAAGCATCATCTTTATTATTGACATAGACATAAGCCATTCGATAAATATCTTCTTCATATTGTTGGAAAATTTTTAAAAAGGCTTTGTCATTTCCTTTTTGAGCATTTTTTACTAAACGTATAATGGTAGTTCACCCTCTCTTTTTTTGTATTACACTTATTAGACAAACTAAAATCTATTTTGGCTTAAAATTTTTTATATTTTTTCAGCAAATAAAATAATCGCCCAAATAAAGGACGATTACTTTATCTATTATAAACTTCTTATTCAAGTATCCTACTTCGTCAGTGGAAAAAGAGGTGTTGTTAGCATTTAAGTTCAAACAAGCACAAATTCTCACTTTTTAGCTATTATGAGGAACCTTTTAGAATTTGTGTAAATCCCCTTTTCATTTCGATTATTTTTAATAAAATTGTTCAATATATCAAAATCCTGCTTTTCTTCACCAAAATTAGGAATGGTAGGTGTATGTTTAAGCAAGAATATAAGGTCTTCAGGTCTTTGATAATAATCAATAGCATCATAGTCAAAAGCTTGGATTTCAGAAAAACCTGCTTCTTTTAGTTCTCGAATATATCTTTCTTTTAATGCCCCAACTTCTTTAACGGATTGCCCCCGATTAAATGCTCTTTTTATATTTAATTTGTCACCTTCACTAACTTGTTGAGTTAAAAAAGTCCCACTCTTTTTTAATACTTTGGCAACTTCTATTGAATTAAATGGTGCGTGGCGACTTGTAACTACATCAAAAAAGTCAGCAGGAAATTGTAATTCGTCAGAGGGCATATGAAAAAATCGAACATTTGATAATCCAGATTTCCTTAAATTAGATTGAGCTGTTTCCATCATTCCACTTGATATTTCTATTCCAACCAAGAAAAACACTGAAGAAGCAATATTTAATACATTTTCTCCTCCGCCCGTACCAATATCGAGCAGTATATCTGAACCTTTGCACCTTTTGGTTACTTCTTCGTAAAAATCCCATTTAACTCCTTCTAAGGCACACTTCAATTCACTAAAATTCCAACCGTTTATTTTTCCAACCTTATCATAAAAGTTTTTATACTCTAATTCATTCATTTTATACATCCACCTTTCAAATATAAAAACCAAGGGTTTCAGACTTGTTTTAATCAACAGTCTAGTGCCTTGGTTTCACAATGATTAATGACTACCGACACTATTCAAAAATTTAGTTTTCGTAAAAAGGGAAGACTTACCCCTT
>JBNJJO010000102.1:0-4688 GCA_051750265.1 Bacillota bacterium
GAAGAAAAAGAGTTGCAGTAACTCTTTGTTAAACTTAAGCTCCCAATAGCACAATAAGAAAAGAAATTATAAATATAAAAAATATGAAATAATAACAAATATTATCATAGAGATAATTGCTTTAATCCACGTAATTTCATATTGGTTCACTTTCTTCATGGAATTTAAAAAATCCCACTCCTGTTGTCACTTAAAGTGGTATTCACGATGTATTGATTATACTAAATATTCGGCATACTCTCTATTTTGATTGAAAGAATTGTTGATTTGACTTAACTTCATAATTGGTGTAATCCATCCCTTTAACATCAACAACTTTGGCAGAAGAGAATGGATTTCTTTTTGTTCTTGTTGTTTTTATAATTCTCTTAGTTTCTCAAGTTCAACGTTTTTCTGTTGTGCTACTTTCTTTTTAGCAATCTTTTCTTCTACCTTTTTTAATCTATAGTTTATAACCTTGTCTTCATTTACTTTTGAGTCTTGCTTCTTAGTCAACATTTTAACAGCAGTAAAACCCCACTAATGGAGGTTTCGTTTTATATTTTTGGGTTCTAGAATACCTTTTAGAGTTAAAAAATAGTAAAAAGAGTACTAAAAAAGGAATAAAACGTCAATAATGGCAGATAGCGCGTTAATTCCTTTGTGATTCGGAGGACTTTCCCGCACTATTTAAAATTAGGAGGTGCTAGAAGGTGAAAGAAGAACTGAACATATTATTTGATATTTTCACCACAACTCGGGATGCAATCGAAAAATTTATGAATCTGCTTGATCCTGTCATTCAAAATGCAAGCGATGACCATGAGCGCCTGTATTATCACCATATTTATGAAGAAGAGGAGCAGCGGCTATCCCGTTTAGTGGGGCTTATCCCGCTAATTAATAAATTTGAAAAAGAAAAAGGTGAGGAAGATTTTACTCCTGCCAATAATGAATTTAATCGCCTATTACAGGAATTAAACCTTGAAAAATTCGGGCTACATAATTTTGTCGAGCACCTTGATTTAGCACTTTTTCGTTTTACAGATAATGAACGAAGTACGCTACTAAATCAACTGAGGGAAGTATCTTACAGGGACTATCAGAAGGTAAAAGAGATGTTAAATGTTATAAATGCACGATTTGACCATGACTATGTTGACCCCCATGCCCATCATGACGAGCATCATGATCATTTAGCCAAACCTGCTTCTTCTATAACAATAAACGAGCCGAAACAGAAAAAAAGATTTACTGTAGGAAGTTTAATTTAACGATTGATAAGGGAGAGAAGAAGAATGAACAAGTCACAATTATATTCGGATTCACCATTAACAGATCAAGAATTCAACCAATTAGATCAAACAGTAATTGACGCCGCACGAAGGCAATTAGTTGGCCGTCGCTTCATTGAATTGTACGGCCCACTTGGCAGAGGAGTGCAAAGCATTTTCAATGACATTTTTATTGATAATTACGAAGCAAAAATGGATTTCCAGGGCTCATTTGATACGGAGATCGAATCAAGCAAACGGGTAAATTATACAATCCCAATGCTTTATAAAGATTTCATGTTATATTGGCGTGATTTAGAGCAGGCAAAAGTATTAGATATCCCAATTGATTTTTCACCTGCCGCAAATGCTGCCCGTGATGTTGCTACATTGGAAGACCAGATGATTTTTCACGGGTCAAAGGAATTTGATATACCGGGCCTTATGAATGTAAAAGGCCGTTTAACACAATTGCTTGGAAATTGGTATGAATCAGGTAATGCCTTTCAAGATGTAGTTGATGCAAGAAATAAATTACTTGAAATGAACCAGAACGGACCGTTTGCACTGGTACTGTCTCCGGAGTTATACTCACTGTTACACCGAGTACATAAAGATACAAACGTCCTTGAAATTGAACATATCCGTGAACTTGTTACAGATGGGGTGTTTCAATCCTCTGTTTTAAAAGGTAAAACGGGAGTTCTTGTCAATACAGGGCGAAATAATTTAGACCTTGCCGTTTCAGAGGATTTTGATATCTCATACTTGGGAGATGAAGGAATGAATCACCCATTCCGTGTCTATGAAACAGTTGTTTTGCGGATCAAACGCCCGTCCGCGATTTGTACACTGGAAGATCCCGAGGCTTAAAGGTGTCAATGGTTAAACGAGTATGGACTGTGGGCTCCCTTATTCAAGGAAAAATGATTCTAAAACAAGTTCAAAAACAAGTTTCAAAACCTGATATATCCACTTTACAATCTGGCCATATTAAAAAAATTATTGTGCTGCAAAATGAAAAGAGATTCGAAATCCAGCCTGATAAAGGGAAATTACTTGATGTTGCCTTAAACCAGGGAAAGGCTTTGCAATACAAATGCCGAAAAGGAACCTGCGGATTGTGTACGGTTAAAATTGTTGATGCCGGTTCCGGGTTGTCGGAGCCAAATGAAAAAGAACAAAAAAAACTAAACAAAGCGTTGAATGACGGCTGCCGTTTGGCATGCCAGGCGGAAATTCGCTAAAAAAAAACGAGGTTCCTGGATGGGACCTTGTTTTACTAAGCAAATATACGTTTATTTAAATGGATTATCTTTTCTTCCAGTGGGAATGGAAGTGAAATATTGTGGTTTTTTAGTTCTTTTATGCTGATATCTCGGACAAGCTTTATTGCTTCCTTTTTAAAAGTTTTTGTGACAAATCCGTCATTTATTTCACATAATTTTTGTAAGTATTGTAGGGTATCTCTTAACATTAATTGTTTCACATGAGCATTATTCAATTGGCAAACCAATTTATGCTGCAATCCTTTTATGACAGCAATATGGTCAACATGTGTAATAATGTTCGTTCCGTTTTCATCAATAAAGCATAGGGAAACATATTGTCCTTTTGAAATGTCAATATTCGTAAACACTGGGTTATGATATGACTCACCAGAAGATAATCTAATCAAGCTTGCTTCAGCAGCCCCGCCAATTTTACGGTGATTAGAAATAACAGTATGAATGTCTTTCAAACCATATAGCATGTTAAGCATATTGTTTCCCTCCGAAAGTTTCTGAATGTTCTAATGTTATTTTACGGATAATGAGAATCATTGTCAATGTATTTTTTTCCTGTATCAATGCGAAGCATTGAATGCAGGCGGTTTGTTAGAGATCGATGCAACTCTTGAATGACTTGAAGACAAAGTAATCTGCTGGAATGAAAGTCGTGATTATTTTATTCAGATGGATGATATACAAACATATACAAAATAAAAAGACTAATTGATTTAGTCTTTTTTTGGACCAGATACTTACTCCTAACTATCTACAATCGCCTAATTAGTTCCTGACCTTTAATCCTAACCTTCCTTTCACACTCAAATTACCCTCATTACCGCCTTTTCTTATCTTTTCTTAATATAATGCCTTACTTCTATTTTATTAAGTAATATCGATCTTTATAAGTTTCATTTACTGTAGTGTTTTCTTGACTAATAGTTATTATTAAGATAACAGAACCCACCACGCCTCTTAACTAATGCGGACCAAGGTGGGTTAATTTTTTATTCAAGGAGAATTGCTAAAGTGGATCCTAAAAAAAACGAAGTTAAACCACCTACTACTTTTAAAGAACAAGTAGAATTATATAAGAGTAGAAATTTACACGTGTATTGGAAACGATTGAGGTAGCATTTCGCATATTTCTTATGAAACTGCTCATAAATATGGATCCCTTGGATATAAAGACAAAGAAAATTTTATCAATGTAAAATTCACCAAGAGTTTCTGGAAGAATTTGATAGAGTCGTATATCTATTATTAAACCTTTTAGAATAGGTTGTACGGTTATTTGTATTCATCGGAAAAAGAACTATCTGGAATAACTGATGGATTAATATAATTTGATGAATTTGAACTTCTAGAAATTCTTGATCTACTAGAAGAGTTGGAAATAGATCTAGATGTTTTTGTTTTTTTTGAGGGATATAAAGCATTAATAGATGCTCGTTTAGTGCTTATATAACCACAAATTTGACATGTACCATCAATGTGAATTCTAACAGCTTTACATTCAGGACAACGACTAAACGTTTGCATATAAACTTCTCCTTTAAAATCAAAAGAGCCCATAACAAACAAAACGGTAAAATACCGTTCGAACATTATGGGCTTATCCCTTTAATATTTATGGTTTTATAAAATTTTACCACATATTAGGTGGATTGAATAGATTAAACCAAAGTTTAGGAATTGAATGAAAATATTTTCTCCTGTATAGGACAAGCTGATAGACCTGGGAAGGATGAATTAAGGAGTTGTAAAATTCGGGAATTCATCATAAGTTGCGTTATACTCACGACGTCTAGTAAATTCTCAACCTAGTAATTTCACTGATCCTAATCCACCCTACTATTAAATAGTAGTTTTATGTTAAATTGCTTTCTTACTCATTAACTAGTTTATTAAAAAGTTGGTTTTAGCCAACAGAAAAGCCAACCTGAAAGGTTGGCTCTTTTTTGGGATATATCCCATTGTTTTAATAGTACGCGCCTTAGAGGATTCGAACCTCTGACCGACGGCTTAGAAGGCCGTTGCTCTATCCTGCTGAGCTAAAGGCGCATGTTATATATGGCGGAGAAAGAGAGATTTGAACTCTCGCGCCGCTTACGCGACCTACACCCTTAGCAGGGGCGCCTCTTCAGCCACTTGAGTATTTCCCCAT
>JBNJJO010000103.1:0-4454 GCA_051750265.1 Bacillota bacterium
CTTACGGCAAGATCAATATCTTCTTTCTGAGCTTCACTTACGATTGCTAATAATTCACCTGTTGAAGGGTTAACAGTGTTAAAAGTCTTTCCAGATGCTGAAGGCACCCATTCGCCATTGATAAAAAGCTTTTTTGTCCCGGTCAAAAACTGAGCCACTTTCGGTTTTAATTCAATGCTTAACACTTTTTCCATTTCTATTCCTCCTTCTAATGGTAAAATCGTAACCACACTATTACTTCTACGATCTTCAAGAAAACCCTTTCAAAATATAAAAAAACAAACTATTAAAATTTAAGTACTAGTAAAAATGATCAAACTGAATGGTAATGAAAACACTGAATAATTATTTCATGTAACCATAATTGGAACAATGTTGATACATAAATTCAACTTAGCGTTGTTGAAACTACCTCTTTGTATCTTGAACTTTACCTAGTGTGATTTTCTTTCTTTTCGCTGGCAGTACCCTTTTTACAACAAAATAAAGAAAGAAGAGGGCGAACCCTCTCCTTCGGAATCTTAGACGTATCCTTTTTCTTTCATGCTGTAATAATCGGCACTAGCATTTACGATTATGTGATCTAGCACCTCTATTCCTAGGATACTACCACACTCCACTAATCGTTTCGTTACCTCAATATCTTCTCTTGATGGATCTATTTCTTGTGATGGGTGCTGGTGACTCACAATGATTGATGCACTGTTATTCAGGATTGCAGACTTGAACACCTCTCGCGGCACAACTAGACTTGCATTAAGACCTCCGACATGACAACGATGTACTGCAACTACTCGATTTTTCGTATTCAAGCACATGACAAAGAATACTTCTCGATCTTCATCTCCTATGAACATTGATGCTATATTAGCTCCGTCTTGAGGTGAACGAACTATGTATTTCTCTCCACCTTCTACCTCTGAATCACTTGTTTAATACGTTGAATTTCGTAAACTTTTTCCATTTATTACACTTCCTTTCTTTGTTTGATTAACAACCAATGATGGGCGCAAACCGTGTGAAGGGTTCGCTTACGAAGAAGCGAACTTGCCAGTCAGGCATAGGCAACAGGCCTGATTTTTGCCTGTTGTCGTTCAAAATCGAGTGAAGCCCAATGACTTAGGGGCAGTTAGGAAGTGTTTTTTGCTTTCTTACTACCCCTTAGCCTACTTGGCTTTGCCGATTTTGTTTGCCTGACGCCAGCCCTTCACTCGGTCATAAGCCCATTCATTACAATTGAAAGAACAAAGAAGGCTCACTATGATAGAGCGTGGCGTTTAATCAGATCGTGAGATCTGTAAACGCCTAATGGCGAAGGGCTCAATGCCTGAAGCTATTAAACTCTTAAACGCTAGAAGGAACAAAAAGCTCTTAGAACTTTTTGTTTTGTCAAGAATCAAAAAGGACTAAAAGAGCGTGCTATATCATAAGCAATGCGTTGATATAGTTCGGCTTGGTTGGAGTTCGACGCCCTAAACAAGCCGATCTTTTGATCATCAGGAGCAATTAGCGAAGCGAGCGACACGATTCTTGGCTTCAGACAAGAATCTACGTATTTCTTCTTAGAATAACGTTCAAAAGATTTTCGGCTCGTTCGGTATGGCGGCTTGCCGCAATGGAACAGGAACCTACGGAATGTAGGCGATAGCCGTACAAGACCGTGGTTATCGGTCCATTTAATGCCGAAGCGACACGTACGGAATGACAAAAAGATACTCTTTCCTTTTTGATCAGTCCGTAGTGCTGCCGTCCGAAGTATGATCTTGAATTAGTAAGTTCTGTTCTTATTTCTAAAGAAAAAAAGCTAGCCTAAAGGCTAACCTGTTGATATACACTCAAACAATTCACTTGAATAAATAGAACAAATGTTCTTATAATAAAAGAATAGAAAGGGGATTAATGATGTATGATTAGAGATCGGGGCAATATCAAATGGCAAGGTTTCTTTTTTTTATTAAAAGTCAAGGTTATGATGAAATGAGTTGATAAAAAAGAAGTAATATATAATGTCACACATTATATAAGGTAAAAAAGAAGGATAGATAAAAGCAGAACTTTATCAGCTTTATCTATCCCTTTTTGTACTAATTTGACCTCATTTACCACAACAACATTAAGATTTGACAACGATAAAATAAGAATTTCGTTTTTTAACAGAAGCGCACTTTAATGGAAAACATAAAGAAGCCAATTCTACAAAGTAGCATTGGCTTTCGCATTTACAGCTATAAAATTAAATGACTTTATTGCTGTGGCACTTTCATTAAACAGTTGGTGTTTCCATCCCATATTCTTGCCATTCTTCAAGTGAAGGGCCATACATACCAGGTACTTTTAAACCTGCTTGGCGCATCAAAATCGACATCTGCCCACGATGATGAATTTGGTGACTGTTTAGTATTGATAGAGTAAGTCCATTTGGCCAATGTTCTCCGTACATATCTTTTACTTCCTTCAACGACGCGTCTGTCCATTGTTCTTTTATGGCTGCAACCATAGACTCGCTTGCTTGACGGTAGCTGTTTGCTATTTCTTTAGCTGAAGTGGGAACACTTTCATGCTCTGCTGCTTCAAAGACAAGCCCTGTTTGAGACATCATTTCGTGAAGGGAAGTAACAATATGATAAGCGAGTTTTCCTAATGTCCGGTGATCCTGAGCCACCTCCTGCTTCAGTGAATCATCTGTTAAAACATCCATAATCTTTTGTGTAGAGTTTGCTTCATGACTCCAATTCGTCACAAATTCTTCAATCGTATGATACATTTTACATTCCTCCTTATTAATTCGATTTGAGCTTGTTCGTTTTGCTTTCCAAACATATAATCACTATTCCGGCCAGGTCACCGGTTTATCCAGAATGACGCCATCAGTCATCACCCATTGGCGGAGACTGTCCGCTTGGACTTGAATAACGATGAAATACAAATCCCCAGTACCGTTATTGCGGAGCGTGCGTTCGCCTTCAGGCCCTACGCGAACTGATGTTCCTTCCTTGACTTCAAAAATCTGTCCATCCACTTGAAACTGACCGCAGCCACCAATGAAAAGGAATAGCTCCTCATTCTCGCGATGTGTGTGGTAGAACGGGACCGCCGCTCCCTCCGGCAGTTGGTTAAGAGAAACTTCCATGCCAGTTAGTCCAAGCCTGTCTTTCAGAAAGTACTTGCCTGCAGAAGGACCCTCCGTCACACTCAGAAGACCGCCAAAAGAACCCGCTTCCACAACACTAAAATTTGTTCCATTCATCATAATTAAACAGCTCCTCGAGATTTTCTGTGTCCATTTTACCCATGCATTTGCGGATGGTGGCAGCTACGCTGGTATTGCCCCTACAACGAGTAACACCTAATTAAAAAACATATTAACAAATTTCTTTTAGCTGGTTTGGTTGAGAAAGACCATTAATTTTTCTTACTTACTCCTCCGCCAAATGCAATAATATACCCATCTACATCTTTTATCGCAAATTCGTTCCAATTGGTGTCTTGATTTAAACCATACGCAATTTCTACACCATTTGATTTAAATTCTTCAAACAATAAATCAACCGTATCTGAATAGGCAAAGGCATCCCACTGTGGACCACCATGAAGGGATGACAAAGGGCGAACATCTGTTGAATTACTCGCAGGATGTAAAATAAAAGTTAGATTATCTCTTGTAACGTGGACGTGTTTAATGTTTTCTAAACCAATTTCTTCGTAATCAAATCCTAATACATCTCGATAAAATTCTGAAGACTTTTTTAAATCTGAGACCAAAAAAATAATAGATGCACCTTTAATTTTCCCTAGTAACTTCTGGTTAATTGTCAAATATGAACACACCTTTCGGAAAATTTGATGAAACACAAAGTAATATTCTACATAATCAACCGATTACCTTTTTATTTTTGTTCAAAGCCCTTCGAAAAATAAAAACCATTGTTAAACAATCTGGCCCTATTGTTGAATAAAATGACTAACGATTTTAAACAACAGTAATATAAGGTATTTTTCATGTTGTGGCTACTGTCAAAAATCATACTTAATGACATGTTCATTTAGTGTGTTTTTTCATTTTGAATCATTTCATATTGTTGATATACTTTTTGACATAGATTAATAGTTTTTGGAGGGAGTGGCTATTTTTGTATCCAGATCCCCTTAACGTTGTAAATTCGCGTTTTGCTGACGGTACCCCATGCCCATCAAGCTAGGGCAAATCATTACCCCAAAAACGAAAAAAACGCTATTCTTTCTGTAATATGTAGAAAGGATGGTGTTTTTTTATGTGTCACGAGGTTTCAGGTGAACTTACTCTCTTTTCACAGGAATTACAACGATCTTTGTCTTCACAAGCTCTCCAACAGTTGGCTAAAAAGGTAGGCTTTGTTCAAAGGATGAGTAAGTACCAAGCCAAAGATTTAATAGCGCTGTGCGTGTGGTTAAGTCAAAAAGTAGCGAGTACTTCC
>JBNJJO010000104.1:0-4332 GCA_051750265.1 Bacillota bacterium
TTTTATTAAATAATTGCCTATGCTCTAATATGTTAAATCATTACCCAATTAAATTTGCAATTTTTTGCAATTTTTCCTTAGCATTCTGAGTATCAATCTCTTTAGTGATAAGCAAAATCACGTACTTTGACTTATTTTTATTAAAATGCAATGTAGTCATATTCATAGCACATTCATCATCTCAGCCATCATTTCGATGGTCTCTAAAATACGCCTTTGTGCCATCTTTTAATTGAACAGGGACATACATCTTAGTAGGTAATATTTCATTTTCTTTGCTCTCAACATAGAAAGCAATTTTCCCTTCATCCTGACTACCAATGTAAGCGTCAAATCCCCTACACATTGAAGTAAGACCAGTTTCATGAGAATATGAATATAGCGCTCGCGTGAAGAATAGATACGGATAAAGAGGCCGGGTATGCCAAAGAGCCCTCCGTTATGTAAGGGAGGGTAACTAGCTCAAGTTATTTCGAGAATAAACGGCAGATGAGTGGCAAAGATGCCGACTAGGAAGCCAGCTTGCTCAAGGCCTCGGGATCTGTCGAATCTGCAAGCTGTGGCAACTGTTCAAACAGATGCTGTAGGTAAGCCAACGGTTTCAGACCATTTGCCTTCGCCTTTTCCACGATACTGTAAATGATCGCACTTGCCTTGGCTCCGCGCGGCGTGTTGCTAAACAGAAAGTTTTTTCTTCCAATCACAGTCGGCTTAATCGAGCGTTCGCTTCGATTATTCTAACGTTGTGCATGAAAAAAAAGCGGCGCAAGGATTCATCTCCCCTACGCCGCTACAGATGCCGCCATATTATATTTATTTGACCCACTTCACAACATCATCAAACGGTCTGCGTATTTTCGGTCTCGGCTCTTTTTTGCGATAACCGAAGGCAATCATGACCGAGATGGTAAAGTGTCCGTCCTCCAGCAGCCCTTCCTCGTCCAACAGCTGATTCATTTTCTCAATGTGAAAGCCTTCGATCGGACATGAGTCAATGCCGATTTGCGCCGCAGCCGTCATCATGTTCGCAAGCGGTATGTACGTCTGCTTGACGGCCCAATCGGTAAGAAAGCGTTCATGTTCCAGGAGCTTGAAATCATGTCTCTGGAACTCTTCAATCAATTCAAGCCGCCTTGTCAGGTGTTCCTTCGGAACGTCTTTGAACTGCTGCTCCTTCAGGTAGGCGGAGTCATATCTCGTATCCAGCGGGGTCCGGGCCATAATAATGACGAAATGACTGGCCTCCGGCAGTTTGCTGGCCGCTCCATACGAAGAGTTTTTTATTTTGTTCCGAAGCTGTTCGTTTTGAACAACAACAAATCTCCACGGCTCAGTGCTAAACGAGCTGGGCGAGAGCCGGCCCGTTTCCAAAATAAATTCAAAGTCGTCGTCGGAGATGGTTTTGCTAGGATCGAATTCTTTGGTTGCATGCCGAAAACGATGAACTTCCAAAATTTCTTCCTTGGTCATTGTCATGATATATTCTCTCCTTCTTAACTTACATTTAATATAGATGCATAGCTGCCCCATGTACAACGATAACAAAAAGTTGCAGTTCTTCAATTGTAGGGGAGGTTTCCGTTCGATTTTCCATAATGTAGGTCTTCGTTATCTCCTTGGCTGAGTCCTGTTCGATTATATGGCGAAATGGCGAACATTTGGACTGCTGGCGGTTAAACAACCGCTTCCACTGCCACGTTGGCATGAGCTTGCCGCTGGTGAAGCGAAAGCCCGTCGAGCAACCACCGAAGCTCTCGGGAAGAGACCGTGACAACCTGTTCGCTGCCGATCGGCCACTGAAACGTTCCCCTTTCCAGCCGTCGGTATAAGAGCCAGAAGCCGTTGACATCCCAATAGAGGATCTTGAGCTTGTTGCGCTCGCGATTGCAGAATACGAACAGACTCGGAGAGAATGGATCCAGACCCCAACTTTCTTGCACAAGGGCTACCAGACCGTCGATCGATTTGCGCAAATCCGTAACCCCCGTTGCCAGGTAGACACGCTGAGAACCCAAAAGCGTCGGCATCTTTCACTTAACGCCTCGACGGCTTCACGAAGCAACTGCGGATCAAAGTCCTTCTGTAGCGTGATGCGGGCGTACCCAACATGAACGACAAGCGAAGCGGAGGTGCGGGTAGGAATGGATTCAGCTACGGACACACACTCTGGTCTGCATCGTTTGCAAGCACGATACCCATGATCTTCTGCTTCCTCCACACGATAAAATATTCGGACATTTTTTTTACGGTGTTCTCAATCAAATTTTGCAGTATACGCATCAAGTGTCTCGTGGGCATACGAACCGCTACGGAGCGTTCCGGAGCAAGCACCCGAAGCTGTAGCAACTTGGCGTTCAACTGCGGTGAAAATCGCGGAAGCAGCTCGATCAGCAGGTCCTCCACGACGGTAAAGTCACTCGCGATCTCTTTTTGCCTCGATTTTCTGGTTCCCAATCAACTCCCTCTTCCAATCCATCTAACCGTTCCTTGCCTGTATCCAACGTGGACTGGTCACTGTCCCTGAGCCCTTACGGACGAACGCGGATGATCGTCTTTCCCTTGATCCGCTCAGTCGGGTTGAAGGCGGCGACAGCATCGTCGAGGGCCGCCACGTTGCCGATGTTCGTCCGCAGCCGACCATCCCGGACCCGCTGGACGATCTCACCCAGTTGCGCGCGATCGGCCTCGACGACGAAATCAACCGCCAAGCCCTCGGCCGGCTGTGCCTCGGGCGGGCCGGCGATGGTCACCAGCATTCCGCCGGCGCGAACCAGACCCGCGGACCTCTTCCCGATGTCGCCACCGATCACGTCGAAAACCAGATCGACGCCGCCGACGTCTTCCAGCGAGTCGTTGTCAAGGTCGACGAACTCCTGCGCGCCGAAGTCGAGCGCCGTCAGACGGTCGGCGGCACGTCCGGTGCCGATGACGTAGGCTCCCGCCTCGCGGGCGAGCTGCGTCACCATCGAGCCGACTCCACCGGCCGAGCCGTGCACGAGGACGCTCTGCCCCGCCTGGAAGCGGCCGTGCACGAACAGTCCCTGCCACGCGGTCAGACCCGAGATCGGTAGGCTCGCGCCCACCGTGAAGTCGATATCGCCCGGCAGCGGCGCGAGGTTGCGTGCCTCGACGGCCACGTACTCCGCGAGGGTGCCGTCGCGCGTCCAGTCCGCGAGCCCGAACACCCGTTGTCCTACCGACAGCCCCCTCGTGCCATAGCCGAGGGCGCTGACCACTCCGGCCACCTCGTGGCCGGGGATCGACGGTGTGCGGTCGCGGCCGAGGCGATCGGTCCAGGTTCCGGGCCACGTCAGCTCGCCGGGGGTGAATCCCGACGCATGAACCTGAACGACGACATCGTTCGACGCCGCCTTCGGTTCCGGCCGCTCCACCAGCTTCATCCCGGCCGTTCCCGCGGCCTCATCTGTCACCACAATTGCTTTCATTTGGACACCTCCATGTATAGTCTTCGCCTGCACGACACGTCGGTCCGCAAGCATTTAGTGCCGTCAACGCTCGGCGTCTTACACGACAGATGAGCTGCCGTAGAGGCGCGGCTACAGCGTCCGTTATTCGTTTGTTGATCACGATTTGGAATGTTACCATCGCACTCACCTCACCCTTGATTAATTGCTATAAATGAGCAAAATCGGATACAAAAAATGGTAGACCCCTTAGATTAGTATGAACCGCTCACAAACGACATGAAAGGGACTCCGCTTCGACCACATTCATAAGCAGCTCGAAATGGGTCTTGTCGGACTTGCTTGCGAACCATACACATGCCGCCATATTATATTTATTTGACCCACTTCACAACATCATCAAACGGTCTGCGTGTTTTCGGTCCCGGCTCTTTTTTGCGATAACCGAAGGCAATCATGACCGAGATGGTAAAGTGTCCGTCCTCCAGCAGCCCTTCCTCGTCCAACAGCTGATTCATTTTCTCAATGTCAAAGCCTTCGATCGGACATGAGTCAATGCCGATTTGCGCCGCAGCCGTCATCATGTTCGCAAGCGGTACGTACGTCTGCTTGACGGCCCAATCGGTAAGAAAGCGTTCATGATCCAGGAGCTTGAAATCATGTCTCTGGAACTCTTCAAGCAATTCAAGCCGCCTTGTCAGCTGTTCCTTCGGAACTTCTTTGGACTGCTGCTCCTTCAGGTAGGCGGAGTCATATCTCATATCCAGCGGAGTCCGGGCCAGAATAATGACGAAATGACTGGTCGCGTCCGCTAACGGTCCCTGAACAAGGTTTTCGACAACGCTTTGCTCCGGTATAAATTGCAAGACGGCTTGATCCAATTGTTCGACTATTTCATAAAATCGCG
>JBNJJO010000105.1:0-4086 GCA_051750265.1 Bacillota bacterium
TAAAGCTTGTCCAACCGCTTATCGCGACCAGATATTAATCATAACATTTCATGAATGAAATATCAACATTTATTTTGAAATATTTTTTAATAAAAGATTAAATTCTGTTGGGACAGAAATATATAATAACCCGTACCTTAATCAATGTCAACTATTTTTTTTAGTTAGTAGTATCTGAATGGGTTTATATTATATCAATTAATTAAGTAGCTTCAACTATTCTTTATAGTATGTGATATTACTAGTACCAGTTAACCATTATATCTATTCTTATGTTCTAAACGTGAGATATCTTTGCCCGAAATAATTTAAAATTGTATAGATCACAGCAGCTATAAATACTGACAGTTCATCTCTATATAATTTAAGATTGATTAAGTTACTTTCGTAGATTATTTTATACCCAAGCTGATATGAAATAATATAACATCCTAAAATAACAAGAATAAATAAAGTAAAGCCTCTTTTATTGTCTACTTCACTCTTGAACGTGAAATTTTTGTTAAGAGTATAACTGACTAAAGCACCCAAACTATTACCTATAAACGTTGAAAACCAGTACGATAACCCGAATATATTTAACAATACAAGTATCAAAGAAAATCCAATGCTTGTGTTTACAAATCCAACTAAAAGAAAACGAATGAATGTATTAGTTCGATTCAGGTAATTCTCTAATATCAAGGCCATGATAATCAACTTGATTATTCCTTTCAATGTTATTTTGGTAGAGCTTTTGAGTAAGACTTAACGTATCAATGTCTACGATATATTTAGGACGCCGCTTAGATTCCTTATAAATTTTACCAATATATTCTCCGATCAATCCAATAGCAATTAATTGCAATCCTCCAATTAACCAAATTGAAGTGATCAAAGAAGTCCATCCAGTTTCCGTATTCCCAATAAATTTTAGAGTAATGAAATAGGACCCAAATAATAAACTTGTAAAAAAGGATAAAAAACCTAATAACAACACAAAACGTATTGGAGTAACCGAAAATGAGGTAATACCTTCAAATGCAAAGGAGATCATTTTTTTAAAAGGATACTTTGTGTCACCAGCAAACCTTTCTTTGCGATCATAATAAACTGATGTCGAAGGAAAACCTATTAATGGCACAATACCTCTTAAAAACAAATTCACCTCTTCAAACCTCTCTAATTCTCCAATTGCTCTCTTGCTCATTAAGCGGTAGTCAGCATGGTTATAGATAAGATTAACTCCTAACTTTTGCATTAATTTATAAAATGCTTCTGCAGTCGTTCTTTTAAACACACCATCTGTATCACGTTTTCCTCGTACACCGTAAACAATATCAAAACCCTCGTTAAACTTTAATATAAACTCCCTAATTATGTTTACATCATCTTGTAAATCTGCATCGATAGACACTATACAATCAGAAGTATCTTTTGCTGTTACTAAACCAGCTAATAGAGCATTTTGGTGACCAACATTTCTAGCTAACTTTAGTCCATGGACTTTTTTATTGTTTAAGCTCTCTTTATAAATAATGGACCACGTTTTATCTTTACTTCCATCATCAACAAATAAAATTTTGCTTTGATAAGAAATTAGTTTTTCTACTATTAAATTGTTTAAGCTCTCATTAAGCTGAAATATGGTTTCAGTCAACACGTCTTCTTCGTTATAACACGGCACAACAATTGTAAGAATAGGCTCATCCATCACATAACCTCCACAGAAATTTACAAAACTTTATATAAATAGATTTTCCAAGCTGATGATTCCGATTGAAACGTTCTTTCTAAAATTAATTGATTATCTAATGCATTTTCTATAGGAACAGCTGAAAAGATGTATGATCCACCCATCTTTTTAAAAGCTTCCATATTTAAGTCAAGATCCTTCAAAGTTTTCTTAGAATTCTTCTTGAACATATAATGTTTACCTAGTTCTGCAGTAAATATATAACAACGACCTCCCCACTCATCGAAATAGGTTCTAATCGTTTTATTTTTAGAAAGTTCTTTTTCAATAATCTTTCTAAACTCGTACTTGTAAGACAAAGGATAAAAATTATTATATGTATCAAGGGTGTAAAATCCGTTATATTGAGCAATCGAAGGATGCATCCCAATACTAGCAACTCTATAATCTTCTAAGGGCAGGCCAATATGTGATTTTATTTCATCAAAAACTTCTTCAGAATAAAACTCTTTTACAGATGGTTTATTTCGATAGATAATCTCATCATTAAAACAACATAATAATATTATTTGAGCAATTAAGAAGAATGCTGCATATGGCTTCCAGCTTTTCATATGGTCCCAAAGAATTTTTAGTCCTAGCGCAAATCCAACATATATAACAAGTGGTCTTAAAAATTGAAACCTAGCAAAATTAAATGTATCCAGAAAATGAAATTTCTTCGTTAAAGGAAGCCAACCTTTATAAAACCAAAATGCATACCATGTCGACAAAACAAAATTAAGAATAAGTAAGATTACAAATCCACTTTCCTGTCTCCATCTCTTTTTAACTATTACAAGATATAAAGCAATTAGAATGACTGTGAGAATAAAAAGTCCGTGCACAGTCATTACATGGGTATGTCCTAAAACAAAATTCTTAAAAGTTAAACGAATGACCCTCCATAAAGAAAGCCTAGCATGGAAGTATTCATCTCTGCTGTTTGGCTCATCATCAAATAAAAGGGAAAAAACCAATCGATACTCAACAGCTATATATAACAGTGTCATATATATAATTGCTATTAGAAAATGAAGATTTCGTCTTCCTCTAAAGAAATCAACTAACCAAAATAACCCCATCGCAAATAAAAAAAAGAAAAAACCTAGTACTATACTCGAATATAGTGGAAGTAAAGTTAAAACCAGATATTGTTTCCAAGACCTCTTTCCCTTTCTAATATGTAAAAATGCCCAGAGCGCCAATGGCATACCTAAGGTACTTAACATTCCTGATGGCCAAAAGGGGGTTAGGGAAAACGCTAATGCTACACCTACATTTATGACTCCGAATTCCTTATTCGATAAAAAATGATCTTTTAGTAAAAAGTACATTCCTATAAAAGCAAAAATTCTTGTAATTGACTGACTTAAGGCATAAGCTATCATCGTTGGAAAGATAGCATATAGCCAAACAATAAGGCTAAATTCAGTCCCATATGCATTTCTTGGTAACCCATTTATCACTTGTGGAATGGTAGCATTAGTATCAGCAAGAATTTGCTTACTCTCACTCAAAACCTTATACCATGCTATATTTGAATCAAGATTATCATGTACACGGATATGAGCATTTTCTCCTAATATATAAAGTGGCAATAAATAAATACATAGGATTAGTAATGCAAAAATGATTAAATTCTTTTCTGATTTAAAGCAATTTAAAAACAATATTTACACCTCTAAAATCAAACATTACATGTAACGCTACTATATAACATTTGCATAAACAGAAGAAAAATACGTTAAAATATAGTTTATTTAGCAGGAATAAAAAATAAAGCCAGCTTTTGCTGACCTTTATTGGTGAAACTTTTAAAAATCCGTCAATTGCTATAAGTACCTTCTCTTCTTCAAACCTCTTACTAGCAGTTTTATCTTGTATTGTCTTCAATCCTTCTTATAAAGCCTTATGGTTAATAATCGTAAAAAAAGACCAACATCTCTGTGGTATTGTCCCCTACAGGTAGACAGTAAAAAAAAGAGAACATTTGATATGATATTCTTACCAGTTTACCTGTAAGGGATTTTTCTATGGAGAAAAAGGGACAACCATTTAGTACTTACACAGAAGGATTAATGAGAGAAGTTGTTCGTTTGAAGTGGAGGATGGCTGGTCTTATCGTCAGCTTCGTGAACGATTTGGAATCAAGAGTAATGCTCAAATTGCATATTGGGTAAAGAAAGTACAAAGCGGAGAATCCTTTGATGATCAGCGCGGTGCATGGAATCGAAAGAACTGAAAGAGCAAGTCAGCTCGTTCACTCAGATCCTCACGTGCCCAAAGAACACACATTCCGGTCTTTCTAGTTGTTTTAAGTAGTCTTCATTCTCGAAAAACCTTATGATTTTATAACACTAAAAACATAC
>JBNJJO010000106.1:0-4035 GCA_051750265.1 Bacillota bacterium
CTATTGAATGAGCAAGTGGTAAACAAAAACTACGAGGGACAAAATTAGTCCCGAATGGACATAATCTGTCCCTATCAGACATAATGCATCCCACTTGATATAAAAAAGTTCATTCAATATTTTTCAATTCTAGCAGGATTAAAATCTATTCACAACAACAATTTTAATATTTCTGAATATTTTTTATTTTAATTTTTTAGTAATCGCTTTCATTAAAGTTGTATCGTAATCAGCTGTTTTAATTTGAAGATATTAACACTATCCGCATCATTTACCAAAATATGCGCTACCGAACAATCAAAGGGATGGTAAAATTACCGCCCGACTATAGGGTCGAAGAGATTCGAAGATATATCATTGAGTGGTCAGAAAGAAATCCATTATTAATTAAATAATTAATCAGTAACCAAAAGAATTAATAAAATTTTAAAATAGAATTTAATTATCTGCTTATATTGATAATTATGCATTGTAACTAACTCTGAAACGCCTTATTTTTATTTCTAAGGCGTTTTTACGTATTGCAAAATCTCTTCATTGTTGCGACAAATCGCTCCAATGAGAATTCTGTTTTTTCTGCAGATGCATGCCGAGATTAACTCTTAGAGAAATATAAGTTTTTTCTAAATAACAGTACTTCACTGCAAGGAGTTTTGCTTTGCTTATCGTATATTTAGGTTATTACGGTTTTTAGAAGCTTTATTAAATGGGGTGAGAATCATGATAAAAGCTAATTATGAGGAAAAGGTAACGGAGCTAAAGGAAAAGGGAGAGGTAGAAATACTTATTACCGATTGTGACCTACAGTTTTATATTGAAGATGCCTTGGAAAGCTTAAATCTAAAACATCGGATGCTGCTTCCACCAAGAAAAAAAGGGTCTGTTAAAGTCATGATTATTAAAATTATAGACTAAAAGTAGCTCAAATAACTGATAAGTCTTAAACTGAAATTTATAAAAATTTATTTCATTTTCCACAATACTAGTTGGAACTTGTTGTGTAGATGAAAGAATGCAAACATCCGCAACTCGGTTTTTGTCGATTTATTCGACAATCTTCGGCTAGTGACAGGTCTCTCATGCTAATGTTAAAATGGGTTGTACATGGGAATTGTTTACAATATGGGGACGGAGGCGGTATGGATCATGAAAAAGAATAAATTTAGAATTTGGGACACAAATGGAATGTACAATGGCACTCCAGGAATGCTGGAGGATGCAGCAAGTATGGAGATTGGACAAGCAGTCTGGAATGATCATAATTACATAAAAATGCAATTTATCGGCATAACAGACCATAAGGGGAACGAAATTTACGAGGGAGATATTATAAAAGGCTTTAAACAAATGTATATTCCAAGTTGGGACGGGTTCCAATCCGCTTCGGATAATCATTACGTCGAACTGGATGAAGAGGAAATTGGAATCGTCGTTCACCAAACAAAAGGATTTGTCATTCAAAGCCTGCATGAAGATAAGCATTTCACTTTCCACGAAATAAGCCGAATTGAAGTAATCGGAACCGTCCATAAAAATCCTGAGCTGTTTAATGGACAAGTTGCTTCTTTCCTTAAAGAACAAACAGTGATGTAATCTTAACACTCGCAACAATAGGAGCTCATTGTCGACTCTTTTGACGGAATATTTCAATTTTTCAAACTAGATTCAAATACGCTTGTTCTGAACCGCTCATAAACATGAACTTTATAAAGAAGGACCGTCACGGAACCCTTAATTTTACTGGATTTTCATGACAGGTCCTTTTCGGAATTTACTCTGTTGATTCATCCTCTTCTTTTTAATCTGTTAGACTTTATCCAAAGACTTGATGCTCTTGTTGTTTTTACGTTGTTAATCACGGTATTTTTTAAAGCTTCTATTTATTTATATGGAGCCGTGATGGGACTAACCGATTTGTTTAAACTAAAAAACCACTAGCAAGTTCTTTTACCTACAGGAGGAATCCTTGCAATCGACTTTTAAAATGGTTCCTTAACGTACAGGAACCATTTTTTTGTGTCTAAATTGTGTCTAAACGTACAATTTTTTTTTTTATATGGTGACCCCTAAGAGGATATCAAAAAATAACGGTGAATTATAGAAAAGGCAAACATTTAGTTAAAATTAGAAAGGAAGATAACCAATGAGACGTTCGATATTAAGTGTTGTTGTTCTGTTTTTTGGCGTATTCTCTATTTTTACGGTGAATCCAGTTTCCGCCGATACTTCTGGTAATACCTGTGTATATGTCTTTGGTACGGTTGAAGGGAAAACGGTTACTACTCCAGCTGTACTCATTACTGTTCCGGATAATGGTGCAACAATAGATCCTGTTCGTGTGAATGTTGATCCCACTAACCAAGAGATTCTTGGCTATTCGCTATCAATACCAGGAGCAGATGCAGAAACGGAACCTCAAACATTTTATGTTTCAAGTATCTCTCAGGAAATCCCTGCTTATTCTGCTACGTTAAATGATTTGAATATCGAGAATAAAACTTGCGTCTCTTTTGGAGTTACTACTCCGGCAGTCCCGATTTATGTTCCCGAATCTTCTTTACAGACGCCAGGTACAGTGGTCAATGTTCCTGCCATTTATTTAAATATATTGGGCGAAAAACGAGTAGTTAATGGTCAAGTGATCAACATTGAAGGGAAAAATATTATTGTTCCTGGAGTGAATGAGGTTGTGCCACCGCTAACCGTTGAAACGCCAGACCAAAGCGTGATAGTTGATTTAAATGGTGAACTGACCGGTGCTCACTATTTAACTCCCCGTTAAACCGGCTAAAATAGTTTTTTTGAAAGGTAAAAAGTGTAAGTAACGCCCCTGTGTATAAAATGGCATGCAGGGGCGTTTTTTTTGTTCCTGTGTATTATTTTTCAGGGTTACAAGGGGGGATACTGCTTTTCCTTCTTCAACAATAGGGCGAAACAGCGAGAAATTCAGATTTTTAAAATTGAGGTATTCTTTACGTTGTAAATCGCGTTCTCCTGAAGTTACCTCTATAAGTTGACATTTTAGCTCTGTATATCCCTTATATTTTATTATAAACGAGATTGTCACTTGAAAAATTGTTTCATCAATTAATTATTATTGACGAACATATGTTCTTTTTATAAAATACAATCATGGGTAATAATGGTAGAGTGGTTTCTACCACTGACAAATTCAAACGGAGGCTTGGAAGTTACTCAGGTATTTCTAGTCGCAACGTCATATGCTAACTTAGAAAAATAAACGGCTGTTAAACCACCAAAAAGAGCAGATGTTCCGAAACTGAAATATGCAGCAACCGCACTAACTGTCCCAGCACCATATGACACTTGTCTTGCGGTATATGCAAAACTATTCGCTCGCGAAGTACTCATATAGCTTTTTCTTCCGTACCAAGTCCATACGATTTTATTAACTCCACCTTGGACATCAAAACTAGAATCGTCAGTTTCATATACAGTCTCATTATCAGTAATGATGATTTCTCAATCTTGCGCCAATTCATTAAGATCATCAATACCTTCAAGCATTATTCGAGGATAGTTTATTGAAACAAGGAAGGAATTGTTGTTGTGACAATTCCATATTATTACAACAATAACGGAGTTCTTTAAACGAAGTTTCCTATTGGAATATTATTGGATCATTTACTAATAAAACGAGCTTACGCAATCGGGCGCTTATCCGAAATAAGGTAAGCCCTCTTTTTGAATGAACATTCCAATTTATAAAAAGTTTGATTAAAAATCACTTAGAATTCTTTAATCGAAAAGGAATGGAACGGTGTAATTTTCCCCATGAAAAAATCCCCTCCATATTCTTTTTACTGTCCACTATAAGGGGATAATAACAACTGGAAGATCCTTTTAGCTTCTTCTTAAACTCCCTCAGTTTAATACGATTTTCTCACGAATACTCGCTTAATTTCTTTTCATAAATGCAAGGCATCCCCTTTAAGAAACTAAATTGCTTAATCGTATTCGAATTTGCTTTTTTGCAGGCATTATAGAAAACAAAAAAGAACAGCCCCTTGAGCT
>JBNJJO010000107.1:0-3871 GCA_051750265.1 Bacillota bacterium
AAAAATATTTACAATATTTTTTTGATTTGGTAAAATATTTTGCATAAGGGAAACTTTTTAGGCGATAAAGCATATAATTCATTTAATAAAATATTTAAATAAACAGTTTAAAATTTAAAATTAAACAGCCATCTGTCAGTAAAATTTTTGTTCAAATGTTTCCTTAAGAAAAAAATTACCTTAAGGAAAAACTAAACAGACTAAATAATTAGGAGGAGTATTTGAATGAAGATTCAAACAAAAATAAGGTTATTTCCATCTCTTATTGTTTTAATGCGTGTTCTCTTTGGAATTGGTTGGTTATTAGCTGGAGTAACCAAAATCACTGAAAAATTATGGTTTAAAGAACCTGGGGTATTTCTGAATCACTATTTCACCAGTTCATTAGAAAATCCTGATGTCTCATTGTTTTATAAAGTTTTCATTGAAAATGTAGCATTAGAACATGTAATGACTTTAAATTTTGTCATTCCTGTCGTTCAAATTATTCTTGGTGTATTTATTATAATAGGATTCATTACTATACCATCTATCTTAGTCTGTCTCTTCATGCACATTAACTTCATCCTTTCTGGGAATATGAATTTAATGAGCATTGTCCTTTATACAAGTGCGTTTTCGTTAATCATCTTCAGAACGAATATTTATCACTTCAGCCTTGATAAGTATTTTAATTTAGATACTCTGTTTACAAACAAAAGACAAATAAGTATCTCCAGGCCATCTAACAAAGAAAAGTTGCTTAGTAACTCTTAAATCGCGCTACTAGTTAACTATATCTATTAGCATCGTAGTAATCCAATATAGCAACCCGCAAAGTCTTACCCTTTATACAAGTGTCTTTGGAATATTGCTTTTTTTAGAACGTAGTTATGTTTTAAGTTTAGATCGTTACCTTGGAATTGAAGAACACTTTAACTTAAATAGACAAAAGATCGGAAAAACAATTAATTATAGTCAATCAGAAGTTTCTTAGGGTAAACTTCTAAAAACGAGTTTCAGTGCAAAAAACTATCAAACTTGGACGTACTAATATTGATAGTTATAAAATAACTATCTTAAAAAGGGGAATTTATATGATTAAATCAAAGTTTATCAAGAATTCGTTACTACTTGCAGGATTGGTGACAACCATTAGTTCTACTTCCGTTGTATTTGCACATGATTCTAATATTGATACAGAAGATCCTAGAATAGTTTCCGTTAATGTTATTAACGAAACTACTATTAAAGTGACTTTTAATGAATCTGTAGCTAACAACACAACTAACATTACTGAGAGACATTTTTACGTTGATCACTCTAACGCTGATATACCTCATACTCACGAATTGTCTACTGTTGCCTTAAGTAACGATAAGAAGACAGCTACATTAACATTAGCTCGAGCACTTCATCCTGACATGAGCATGCCTTTAATTATCAATAACGTAGCTGATCTTTCTGGTAACTTGTTGTCTAATAAAGAGACTATAAAGTACGAAACAAAGTAGGGTTCTGATGCAAAAACATTCACTAGAAGCATAGATCCATTTTATTTCTTTCGAATTCGAGGATTAAGAAGCTAATTCAAACAGTTTATGTATCTACCCAAAATAAAGTCAAATTCATATATAATTTGTTTAGAATTGCTTCACAAATCTCAAGATAACAACTAAAAATACAAGTTATGTTTCTATCGAATTATTTTCGCACTAGAACCTTCTACTTTGTATAATCTATACACTCTTAGTTAACATAATCGCAATTATTGGCAAAAAAAAGGAAGGGAATATCCCCTTCCTTTTTTCATGGAAACCATCATGTTCGGTAAGGTTGTCGATAGCCTTTGGATATATTGGACAGGATTATTGTGTGTCTTTGAATAAAAATTATTCCCTTTTTGTGTTTCCTTGGTCACTTTTCATACTTATCTAGAAAGTCGGCTAATGCTAAATGCAACACATCAGATTTATTGATCCTCTCAGTTTCGCAAAAACCATCTAAACGTTTACCAATGACACGATCAATAACAATAGTCTTTCTTGTTTTGTCACTTTGTGGCAACTGTTTGACGCGGTCATAAAGACTTGGCTCATTGGTTTGTGTAGTTGAGGCAACCTCTTGCTACGATTTAAGCATTTCTTTAATCATATGGATTTCATCTTGGGTGAACTGCTCATGAACAATAGGTGAATTAATTGTGAATTCCTTATTACTCTCTATGAACTTCTTATTACTTTGTGTGAAAGGTGTATGAACTTTAGGTGAACTTGGTTTCACATAATCAAAAATACTATTACCAAGGGGTTCTTCACCTTCTCCAATAAAAAACCAACCCTTTTGACCAGAGTTTCTAAATTCATATCCAGCCTCTCTTAATGCGTTTCTAAATGGTTTTTCACTTATGCCAGGTATTTGTTTAGCTACATCACCTGTCTTTACTCCTTCTTGGGCCAATACTTCTAAAATGCTTCGTATGGATGCTTTTTGATCTACACTCATAGATTGTTCACCCTCATTTCACTCAAACTCATATATGTATTATTCAATGTGAAATACGTATGACCTTCAAGTAAGTTAAGCTATTTTTATGTTATGCCTTGAGTGTTTGTCTAAACAATCTCAACCTTTCCGCATAATTTAGTAGTAGCTATATTGGGAGGGAGGAATCTTAAATGAGTGATTATAAAGATGGTTTTGACAAGAAAAAAGACAACAATTTTGCGTTAATCGTTGTCCTGTTTATATTGTTGATTATTGTAGGCGTTTCTTTCGTGAATAATTACTACTAAAAATGCTTTAACATTTTAAAAATCGTGTGCTAAGGACTCGATCTCATGGAAAAGCCGATTTCCCGTACCTAAGGAAAAGGGAACTCAACTCTTTTATTTTGGATTTATTCATTTAATATATGGACGAAGATTTTTTAGCTAGTTACTTTATCTAGGTTAATGGCCCAAAACCAGCAAAAAAAGGAAGAAAGACCGATTCCACAACTAACACACAGGGAAAAAAATGCCCCTGATGCCATTTTCAGCAAACATAGGGGCCTTCTCACATTTTTAACCTTTCAAAAAACATCATGTTGCCCGTTTTAGCGGGGAGTTAAATAGTGAGCATTGGTCAGTTGACCATTTAAATCAACTATTACGCTTTGGTCTGGCGTTTCAACGGTTTGCGGTGGCACAACCTCATTCACTCCAGGAACAACAATAGTTTTTCCTTCGATGCTGATCACGTGGCCGTTAACCACCCTTTTTTCGCCCAATATGTTTAAATGAACGGCAGGAACATTGACCACTGTACCTGGGATCTGCAAGGAAGATTCAGGAACGTAAATCGGGACTGCCGGAGTGGTAACTCCAAAAGAGACGCAAGTTTTATTCTCGATATTCAAATCATTTAACGTAGCAGAATAAGAAGGGATTTCCTGAGAGATACCAGGAACATAAAAGGTTTGAGCTTCAGTTTCTGCATCAGCTCCTAATGTTGATAGCGAATAGCCAAGAATTTCATGGTTTGCTGGATCAACATGCACACGGACCGGATCGACTGCTGCTCCATTATCCGGAACGGTAATGAGTACAGCTGGAGTGGTGACCGTTTTCCCTGCAACCGTACCAAAGACATATAAACAGGTATTACCAGAAGCATGGGCAGGATTCGCCGTAAAAATAGAGAATGCGCCAAGAAGCAGAACAACAACACTTAATAATGAACGTCTCATTGGTTATCTTCCTTTCTAATTTTAATTGAATGTTTGCCTTTTCTATAATTCACCGTTATTGTTTGATATCCTCTTAGGGGTCACCATATCAAAAAAAGAAAATTTTATGTTTAGACACATTTTAGACACACAAAAACCCGGTTCCTGTACGTTAAGGAACAG
>JBNJJO010000108.1:0-3833 GCA_051750265.1 Bacillota bacterium
CTTTAGTTGAATAAGAAAAAGGCTTTACTCCCTTATTGAAGTAAAGCACCCGTTAGTAAAAACATTAGTCATTGAGATATCCTTCCCAGTCATAATCTTCAATTTCTTCAAATTGACCATTTTCATTTCTTTCATAAGCACAAAGTGGTTGTTCGTTTATGAAAGACAATATTGATTCATCAATATTTAACATAACTCCAAGTGCGACAATTTGAAAGTTGTCAGGATTGTTGCTAAATTCTTCTTCTTCATATCCACTAAGTACTACCCACCCAGAATCACTGTCATCACTTGGTTGATCCCTCAACAAAAAGTTAAACTCATTTTTGTCGAGGACATCGATACTAACTGTTATCAATGTATTAAAGTAATAGTCCAATTTTATTGACTCTTCATCTTCATACTCTGTTTCACAAATATGTTCAGTTCGAAAATGTATCTCCTGTCCACTATTCAAATCTTTTAAACGATAAGGTTCATTTTCAAGTTTCCCAACAAAATCATTACCATTTCTTTCGATAATTTCAACCCACATTCTTTCTCCTCTATATCCATTTTCATCTGATTCAACAAAAAAAATCAGTTTCACTAAGTCTCCTACTTCTAAACTATTGATTACCTCTTCGCTCGGTTTGTAAAAGGTATAAGGAGATTCCTTGTTTCTTTCATAGACATTATCTAATTGCCAAGTCATACTACTGCTCTCTCTTTTCGTAATTCCAGTGATATCTCTTACAATTTTTTTAAACCAACTTTTCATTAAAATTCCAATCCCTTCCATAAACGTCCCGATACATCTTGTTTTGTTGTTCAAATTATAGTTCTTATTCAACTATCCTCCCGTTACTTGAATAAGTAAAAATGCTTTACTCTTTATTAAAGTAAAGCACCCGTTACTTTAAGTACATTTCTTCACAAACACCTTATTTATATGCCCCTGTTTATTAAAAAGTTGTTATGATAATTTCTTTAACAAGCTATCGGTTTAATATTTTTTTATTATCTGTATGTGCCACAAGCATATTTCCATATAAATCGAAAAACTTCAGGAATTTCCTTCCATCTCCTTCAACAACATTCCCTAATTTAGTTACAGATTTTAATAAAACATTTACATAAAATCCATCAGAACTTAAAAAATCGCTTTTATAATATAGATATAAAGGAAGGAGAAAGAACAAGATGTACGAGTATACAATTTACGTAACATTCAAGGGGACAATTTATCAAACCAATGTAATAGCTAACAAAAAACAATCAGAAGAAGAAGTTTATCAAATTGCAAAAGAACAAGTTCTGAAACAATGGGTAAATTAAAAAACAACATGGGTTATAATGTTCTCTTCTTTACCTCAAACACTGGATGACTTTTCTGGTTTCGTCCAAACCTTAAAAAAACAATATCCTTCAACAAAAATTCTTTGAATATGATGTTCAATTAGATGAAATAGACAAGATGGATAAAAACTGGTACTTCTTTGTTGTTTCCGTGAACTCAAAATAATAATAAAAAGGGATCGCCGCAACCCCCACTGTTCATTTGAATAAGAAAAAACATCTCTTACTTATTGTAGAAAAGCACCCGATAGTTTAAGTGTAATTCTTCACAATTTTGCCTAACAAAAGAGACCTTGGGGTCTCTAATGAAATAATTAACATATTTAGGATTTATAATTTTAAGTCTATCATATTAAGCAGATGTAGTAGCTTGTCCACCATCTATTCTGTAATATGCTCCACTAATAAATGAGGCCTTCTCTGACGCTAAAAATAGCATTAGATCTGATATTTCTTCTATCGAAGTACACTAGTCGCTGGGCGCTCCTCGAAAAAGCTAACGCTTTTTCTTTGTGCGAGGCAACGCTTCCGAAGCTTACTCTTGTGGAGCTAGACAGTTCTCTACGTTATTTCTTATCTTCCAAAAATACAAACAGCGAATGAAGGCAATTCAGTCACTCCTTCCTCTGTTTTCCACTCTAGTCCTAACATTGTGCTTTTCCCTCTACTTTTTACTCTCTAAATCATTTATTTTTTTAAAAATAGTAAAATAAATACTTATGTTGTGACAACCACCGGAATAAGATAGGAAAATAGAGTATAAAAACGGAGGTTAAGTGATTTGGGAGAATTTCTCGATTTTATTTATCACGATTTTAAATACAAGCTATATGTCCCTGGTGAATATAATTCAGATAAAGAGTCTCCGTTGTTGGTGATGCTTCATGGATGTGGACAAGATCCGGATGATTTTGCTGCAGGCACAAACATGAACACACTTGCTGAAAAGGAAAAATTCCTTGTCCTCTATCCTGATATGAACCATCTGTTAAATCCTTCAGATCTGGCCGGGTATAACCCCTTTGGCTGCTGGAACTGGTTTTTAGATAAAAATCAACACCGCGGGAAAGGACATCCCAAGCTAATTTATGAGATTATTAATAAGGTCAAAAGTAAATACAAGATTGACTCAAATAAAGTGTACGCTGCGGGCTTATCAGCAGGCGGTTCACTAGCCTGTATTCTTGGCGTTACGTATCCAGATGTCTTTAACGGTATCGGAATTTGTTCGGGACTAGCCTATGACGCTGCCAATGTATTTTTTCTAACCGACCCGATGGCTGAGGAAGCTAAAAAAAGTATGGAGAAAGGCGTGCCTGACCCATATGCATGCGGAAACAGTGCATTTCAAGAGATGGGAGAGTATAAGAAAAAAATACGGGTGATTGTTTTCCATGGGATCTGTGATACAACGGTCCACCCCATTAACTGCCAGCAGGTTATCACCCAATGGGCTCAAACCAATTTTCTCGTTGAAGGCGGTATAGGCCTTGCTGATGTTACCCCTGCCCTGGTCAAATCAGATATAATAAATGGAAAAAGCTATACCCAGCATGTATATAATGATGGGGACGGCGAACCATTATTGGAACTTTGGATGATCGATAAAATGGGGCATACCTGGTCTGGTGGAAGCCCGAATGGTTCTTACACGGACCCTTTGGGTCCAAATGCAACAGAAATTATATGGAATTTTTTCAGTAAACATCAACAACAGCCGGAAGAAAATCTGATCGAGACTCCGGCCAAAGAACCAATCTCGGCACCAGTTGAGCTGCCAGTCAATCCACCTGTCCAAACACCAACTGAAACAGCCGCGGAATTACCAATTGAATCATCAGTCAAAACATCGATTGAGTTAACGGTCAAACCACAGGACGAATCACCAAAAAAGAACTTTTTTAGCATCCTACTTTCAAAACTTATGAAAAAGAAAAAATAAAACAAAAAACTAAAGAACCGTCCCAATTAATCAAAGTTGGCGGGGTTTCCCCCCGTAATCCGGCTACTAAGTTTGTTGCTGCTAACATAGCCATTTTAAAGCACCCATTAGTTTAAGTGAAAAACCTCACAAATATAAATATTTTAGCCACCATTAGTTGGGTAACAACCTATTTCTTTTCGAACTTTTAAAATTCAACCTAACCGTTAGTGTAATGCACTACAACAAGTTCCCACTACGCTTGTATTCGGTCTGCCTAATAAACGAGTTCAAACAAAAAAAGGGTTGCCGCAACCCGATTGTTCAACGAAAGCCCCCTAAATTCGCTCAAATCCTCGGGACATAACGAGTGTTTTTTTGTAAATAATAAGATTGTTAAACAATAATTGAGGAGGACTCGTATGCAACAGAATCAACAAGCTAAAGAAAATTTGGGTTCTATCATGAAACCAGAATTTGCCGGAACTGATGCACAAAAAGTAAAACAAGAAATTCAAAAAGATGTAAGCGAAGGACAAGGAGCAATGAAATTTTATAGGCGCAATCCTTATTA
>JBNJJO010000109.1:0-3691 GCA_051750265.1 Bacillota bacterium
AAAAAGATCTCAAAGGATTGTATGCATACTTTATAAAAATCAAGTCAACATAAGCGATGTTATCGGCATTGAAAAAGGATCTCCCAATTTGGTAGATCCTTTTATGCTGCTTTTAAACAATCGCACCCGTTCGTATTATAAGGTCAGCCAGAAAATATTTCTGGTTGACCATTTTTTAATTGAACAAATTAAGTTGTTACTACAACGAGTAACAACTAAAAAAACATATTAACATTTTTCGTTTAGATGGTTTGGTTGAAAAAGACCATTAATTTTTCTTACTTACTCCTCCACCAAATGCAATAATATACCCATCTACATCTTTTATCGCAAATTCGTTCCAATTGGTGTCTTGATTTAAACCATACGCAATTTCAACACCATTTGATTTAAATTCTTCAAACAATAAATCAACCGTATCTGAATAGGCAAAAGCATCCCACTGTGGACCACCATAAAGGGATGACAAAGGGCGAACATCTGTTGAATTACTTGCAGGATGTAAAATAAAAGTTAGATTATCTCTTGTAACGTGGACGTGTTTAATGTTTTCTAAACCAATTTCTTCGTAATCAAATCCTAATACATCCCGATAAAATTCTGAAGACTTTTTTAAATCAGAGACCAAAAAAATAATAGATGCACCTTTAATTTTTCCTAATAACTTCTGGTTAATTGTCAAATTTGAACACACCTTTCGGAAAATTTGCTGAAACACAAAGTAGTATTCTATATAATAAACCGATTACCTTTTTATTTTTGGTTCAATACCCTTCAAAAAATAAAAACCATTGTTAAAACAATCTGGATTTTTCATAAAGAATAGTCGCTTTTCTTATTTCAGAAACCGCCCGATAGTTGAAGACCTTAATAAAAGGTATTTATTTATAGAAAAAAACTAATCCCCATATAATAATAGAAACGATTCCTATGAATGAAATGATTACTCCAATCCATTTTGTTAACCAATTGTTAATAATAACCTTAGTTCCATCATCATTAGGGTTATACCAAAACTCAATATGGTCACCTAATGAATACTTACCTTCTCTAAACCCTGAGTTTGATTCGAATATCTTTACTGTTCCATCACCTTCCACATGTTTAATAATAGGTATAAATGATACAATTCCACTTCCTACAATTATTCTTCTCTTTTTTAATTCAATAATTTTCCCATTGAATAATACTGACTTAGAGATAATATTATTAGTTCTCTTAAAAAGTACAATTCCCTGTACTATAAAAGTAACTCCTACTAGGAGCGCAACAAATTCTAACATATACACCACCTCTACTTATAATTTACGATCAGAAAAGAAGTAAGTTCCTATTTTACCGTAACTTCACTCAAAAATTTGTAGTTTGAACAATTGCTTTATTCAAGAAAATGGCCCTTTTCATAAGGAAAGACGCTCTCCTTATTTCAAAAAAGCGCCCTTTAATGGAATAACTAATATGTCTCAATCCCAAAATCACTTAATTCTTCTTCAACTAACGCACCCGTAGCTAACAGTCCATCGTTGTTCAATTCTTGCGCCCTATTGCAGAAGATCAACAATATTATTAAGATTAACACAATTGCTTTAACTCTTTTCTATTCTTTATTCCTCGCTAACTTGTACCAAACCTTTTAGCTGCTCTGACACGAGCACGCTCAGCTTCGACCTCACGATTGCGAGGTTCTGCACTGGTTTCCAGAGTGTCCAATAGATTCCTAGTAATCATTGCTACTTCATTGACTGCGCGATTAAACGCCTCCTCGTTGACCTTTGAGGGCTTGTTATAGCCCGTTATCTTTCTGACGTACTGAATAGCTGCTGCATGAATCTCTTCATCGGTAGCTGGTGGGTCGAAATTAAATAATGTTCTAATGTTTCGGCACATAAATTTCTCCTTTTTGTTTTCATTTATCCTACATTCCATTCCACAAGGGATCCTTACTATCCTTTTCTACTTAAAAAGCAACTTCAAATTTTTTGGAAGCAGAAAAGTGTCCTCCACTACAAGGATTTACTAACAAAGATGTTAATTTAAATGCTCCTGGTTTGATAGTCTTAAAACCCATGGGAAAAGTAATAAAGACGCTTTTCCTATTCCAGAAATGCGCCCTTTAGTTGCACACCATACAGTTTTATACATCATCATTTTTTTCAATCTCTAGAATTATTTTGAGAATAAATATCTTTAAATATCTTTGTAATCCATAGATTTTTATCCAGGATTAAATGACTTACAATCATTGATAATAAAAAATCAGTTGTAGGATTTATACTACCAAGTGAACTTCCTACTGTTATGAAAATTAAAATTGAAAGAAAAATTAGAGCAAATAAATAGAAAATATTATGTTTCATTTAAGTATCTCCAGTAAAGTTAATTTTGATTTAGATTTATCTCATATCAATATTAACATAAATATCCATTTTTGTTTGGGAGTCTTACTCCATTAAATGGCCCGATTGCTGAACAAGAAAAATCCTATACTTTCAGTACAGGATTTTGATCAAACTTTTTTACAAACGGTTAAACTTTATTTTAAACGGATGGACTTTTTTCAAAACGGTGCAACTTTTTTTCAAAGCTACATATTATTGACTGGACGGATTGTCCTGCAATTACGGATAATTCCTGTTCCATTTCATAGGTATGCCGATGGTTCACAACGTTGTAGGATAAAATATTGTTATGTATTTCGGGTTGATGCAGAGCACGAACTAGCTTATTTCCTGCTCCAACCGTTCCTGACATACCATCTACAACAATTTTATCTAAATCAATGAGCCCTTCCCTCACCATTGGTGCAAGTGCAAGGATTGTAGATGAAGAGAAAAACCCAGGATTTGCGACAATTCTCGTACCCTTAATGTCATTTCGATATAGTTCGGTTATTCCATAGACCGCTTCTGATACCAAATTCCATTGACTATGCGTTTTGCCGTATACCCGTTCCAATCCTCTTTGTTTTTCAATCGAAAGTCAGTACCAAAATCGATCACTTTGGCTACTTGAGATTTTACGCATATCGAAAAATGTGAAGGAGCTGTAAAAATGGCGTCTCAGTTATTTTAAGAAAGCATCGAGTTAGTGAGCATTTAATCAATAGAATAATATATAACCTTTATTCCTTTTCTTCAGTCCTATCTATATCGAAAATTTCTTAAATGCCAACACTGCATTATGTCCTCCAAAACCAAAACCATTAGAAATAGCATAGTTTATTTTCATGTTAACTGCATGGTTTGGAACATAATCTAAATCACACTCTTCATCCGGTATATCATAATTAATAGTTGGAGGAGCTATATCTTCCATGATACTTTTAAGGGTTATAACAGCCTCAATCCCACCTGCTGCTCCAAAAAGGTGCCCAGTCATCGATTTAGTGGAACTTACCTTTAAGTTATAAGCATGAGCACCAAAAACACTTTTAATCGCTTTGGTCTCTGATTTATCTCCTTCAGGGGTACTTGTACCATGTGCATTTATATAATCCACATCAGTCAATCGAATCTTTCCCATATCTAAAGCCAATTTCATTGCATTTGCGGCCCCATTGTAATCAGGGGAAGTAATATGATAGGCATCTGTTGTGGAACCATAACCTACGATTTCTCCTAAAATTGTCGCTCCTCTTTCTCTCGCATGTTCATATTCTTCCAGGAATAAAACACCCGCTCCTTCAGACATA
>JBNJJO010000110.1:0-3683 GCA_051750265.1 Bacillota bacterium
TTCCCCCGCTCTTTATAGACTCAGCGAATAAGAATGATTTAATTTTCATGAGAGTTATATTACTCCGGTAATTTCTAGTTGTAAAGAGTGTAAAAACCTCAAATAACTCTAAAAATCCCCAATATTAGTTTTAATAGACCATTTGTTCAACAATATTTAACAAATTCTCTATCATTCTTTGTTTTTCTCTATTTTTTAATGAATTTCATTATTAAAATATCCATTGAATCACATTTTCTAAACATTAGTTGCATTGTAAAATTAATGTTAATTTTTATTAATACAACTATTCAATGTACTTACCCATTGGTAAAAAATTATTACTTTGACAATAAGTCAACTAATACAAAAAATAATATGGATTATCTTTTTAAGCTTGTTATAATTCTGAAACCACCGTATAGGTGGTTTTTTGATTCAACTAAACTTCCCCTTGAACAAGATCCTAAAGTATCACATGAATGCTTTATACAAATCTAGTTTACATAATCGTGCTTATGAGTAGTAAAAAACACACTGGATAAATTCGAGACTGCTGAAAAAGTGGTCTTTCGCAAAAAACTAAAAATTTTTGGGGTACTTTAAATGTATCCTCAGCAAGTAACGGGCCTTAGAAGCGATTCTAGAGGCCCGTTTTTTTATAACTATATTGTTGTTCTGAAAAAAGTGAACTTTTTCAGTGCCCTCGATAAATTCCAGTGTGTTTTACGAGACGAACATAAGGAAAGGAGAATAGTATTATGCTATGCACGAAAAATGTTAGTTGCCATAAGTCATTCAGTTCAAATTAGTAATTAAATAAAACACGTTATAGATCTTAATTGTATATGGTATACATCCCTAGTTAACATAATGCCAATTATCAGCAATTAAAGAGGTTGGGTGCCTATTTAGGTACCCAACCTCTTTTTTATGGAATGTAACATAGAGAATTTTTGTTATGTAGAAAGCAAAGTTGTTGTTTCTAGCAAAATCTTAGAGGCATTTTTATGAAGCAGAAGGTTCAAAGGTTTTACAGCCTGTTTCTTTAATTTCAGAAGGTTGTTTACTCTCAAGGCTCACTACATAAATTAAATTAGCAGTACATTTGTTTCCTTGTTCCCAGTTTTTACAGCTATTTACCTCACATAATACGCTTTGTGTCATATGGTTCATCTCCTTTCAAAGTGGATGTGAACTTTTATGATTCTAGTTAATACTTATTCCCTCTCATTACCTCAAAACCCTCCTGGATTTACATTCTTTTATACGACAAATTATTTGTATATTGTATTCATTTCTAGTTAAGTCGGAATAAGTCGGAGGAAAATATGGTAAAAAGATCATTATTTAAGAAAGTATCTGTACTAACTATTTTAGCATTATTATGTAGTTCCTTTGCATCTTTAAGTAGTTTTGCAGATGCAGAAGAGGTTCAAGAATCAAAGCTTGAAAATGTATTAGCTTCAGAAGAAATTGAAGGAATTTCAACGGATGTTGAGTTAAATGAAAATGTTTTATCTGAAGATTTTGACCTTGAAGAAAAAGTTGCTAATATGCCATCAGTAGATGAAATGACTACAGAAGAGACAGAATTATTTGATTCAATAATAGAAGAACAAGTAGCTTTAGCTGGGTTAGAAAATGAAGAAGAAGAAAAATTATTTGCCGAAGCCATGGTTGATTTTTTTGATGAAAATTCAGAAACATATAATGATTTAACATCGGCACAAACTGAATTAGAAGAACAAATTGAGGAAATTGATGAAGTTTCAGTAAAAGATGTTATAAACAAAACATTTGGAATTGAAACGGCACATGCTTTTCAAGTAAAAGTTGGTGTGAAATTTGCTGGCGCTGTATTTAATGGAGCTATTGGTTTTGCTATAGGTGGTGGAGTAGGAGCTATTCAATCATTTATTATTAAAAAAGGTAAAAAAGAAGCTGAAAAGTTATTTACAAGAACTGTAGTTAGTCGATTAAATGCATGGGGAGCACCAAAATTAGCTTTAGCTGTTGGTGCTTGCGTAACTGTTGCATTAAATTATTTAGATGTTGGAACCCAGATTGCAAAACAACTTGATAAAAGAGACAAGAGGCCTAATAATGGATGGATAGACCTCTACTAAATTTAAAGGATGATAATCAATAATGAAAAAACTAAACAAATATATTGTCCTATTTCTTTGGGTAGTTTTATTTTTATATTTCTATGATATGTTTATGCCGAAAGGTGTTCTTTATTTTCTTGTAGGAATTCCAGTACTTTTTCTAAGTGCAAACTTTATTTTTAAAGTGTTTGATAAATATTCAAAAGATGCAAAAAACTAAATCTTTTATAAAGGATTTTAGACCATATCTGAAAAATGATATGGTCGTTTTTTATTTAGAGGTATTCTTTGATTGTTCAACATAAAAAGTTAATATAACACTTTGTTTAAATTCAGTTTTTAACACTTACATGTTCAATCATACGCTTCATTGCTTGAATTTGCCCCGTATGAGCTGCTTCATGCATTAATGTTAAACCTGCAAGCTCTCCAACAGTCTTACACCCTAGGAATGGCGTATCCAAATCTTGATCTAGCTGTTCAATAGGAATTTGCTTTAAACGAGTTAATTGATCTTTCAACTGTTCAATAAGCTGATCCATAGCAGGTATATCCCCTATCCAATCAGCTGGTTTTTTACCAGTTCCAAACAGTTCCATATAATTCGTAGGAAGGTGAGTTGTTACATGAGGGAAACCAAACATAGTTTGTTCAGTAATTGTTAAAATGTGACCTGTATGCCAATGAATTGTGTTATTAAAACCATCTGGCTGCACATCAGCTTGCTCCTTAGAAACGGACTCTACAACCTTACTGAAGTATTCCCTTGTCATTTCAAATTGCTTGAATACAAGTTGATCCATCTTTTTCTCCCCTCTCATTAACAAAATCAACCATATTATACCAGTGAAAATTGGAAAATAATATAGTTGAAACTTCCTAGAAGAAGCTTTATGTAAAATAGGTAGACAAAGAAATATGTTATTCTTATTCCGTAATTGGGCGCTATTATTGAACAATTAAATCCCAATTTCTCATTTATATCACTGAAAGATTGGGATTTTTAATACTGGAATATCCTTAACGTTGTAAATACGCGTTTTGCTTGGCGGTACCTAAAAATCAAGCCCGAATGATAAAAGGTAAGTGCAGCTGCCAATCAAACTAAAAATCCGCCATATCAGTTATACAAAACAAAACATGTCACTAGAGCAAGCAATAAAGCTTGCAGTAGAGCTTAATTCCGAAAATGAGGTAGCAACCACTGCTACCATAGAAAAACAGCCTAAAGCACCAATTGAACAGCTATGTCAACGTATTGAGCAACTCGAAATTAACCAATCCAAACTGGTTGAAGTTAACATTCAAGATGAGCTTAAGCTCGTCTTTTTTTATTCTTCAGATGTTGCTTTGAAATAAAGTTTGATCAAAATGGATTCTTATCCAGCAGATTTGAGTTTCGGTTTTATAAAAAAGTCTGATCATTTTCTACCTATGTTGCTCCACAATAGCGCCCGATTACGGAATATTGAAAAAGTTTTCCTACAAAAACCTGAACAAAAGGATAATCATTTCATCTTTATTAGGGTTCCCGATTTATATTATTATTGATTTTCCCCTCCGCCTGGGTTTTTAAAATCCAACATAGCTGGA
>JBNJJO010000111.1:0-3456 GCA_051750265.1 Bacillota bacterium
CATGCTGTACGCGCTTTTTAAATAGCGAATGAGTGATTGCCGATTGTCTTAATAACTTCACGAGTTAAAATCCAATCACTTGTTGCCGTTTCAGGGTTATAAAAGTAGAGTAACTCATCGTCATTTCCTTGATCCGCCAAAGCTTCCTGAACAGCTTTAAACGCTTCCTTATCAGCAGGTTCGTTAATTGAACCGTTTAGAACAGGTTCAAATGCATTCTTTTCATAAATAACTTCCTTTATTGTATCAGGGAATTGTTTGTGTTCAACACGATTCAACACAACTGTTGCAACTGCTACTTTACCAACATATGGCTCACC
Organism: Bacillota bacterium; assembly: GCA_051750265.1. Lineage (GTDB taxonomy): Bacteria > Bacillota > Bacilli > Bacillales > Bacillaceae > Metabacillus. The sequence goes on from JBNJJO010000111.1 coordinate 321, forward strand.
TTTTGCTTCTGAGTGGACAAGACGAGCAAGCAAATTCTTTTCTTTTTTTGAGATTGTTAGAGAATTATCTTTTTTTCCGATCAAGGTCATTGGAGAATTGACTTTTTCTTGCTCATTAAAAAAACGCAAGTCTATTAATTCAGGTTCATTGTTGTCGATACCATATTTTTTGCTTAATAATTTTAAAGTGTCACCAGTCTGAATAGAATCTTTTGCTTCAGCATTTATTTGAGTTGTGGGAAAAACAGTATAAGAACCAATTACTAGTGTAATTGTAATCACTAATGTAAATAATTTTTTCATTTTGTAAACCTCCTGTTTGTTTTTTTAGAATAAAAACAGGCCCATCTACAAGGCTAACAGGTTTACAAGGGTATCACATTAGTGAATTATTGGCAGAGTTACCATTAGTATAAATTTAAATTGGCGGCTAAACGATTGTTTACTATGTTAGGTGCTATTGCAGAATTTGAACGTGACCTAATAGCCGTGAGAACAGCAGAAGGACGTGAAAGAGCAAAGGCGCTTTGGTAAGAGCATAAATTCGTCAATCATCAAATGCGCCCGATTGCTCAAGATCGATAATATTATTAAAGGCTGTTGGAACCGGTCACACTTATTGAACTATAAAATTTGGTTTAGTTGAATAAGATAACTTTTATATATATATATTTATTAAATATTTTTAATTAGTTAATCGTTTATTAAGACCATCTAACAAAACTTGAAGACCAAATTCAAATTGTTTGTCATAATTAATTGCTACTGAATATTCAGCAAGTTCCACTATGGCTGGATATTTATTAACAGGCAAAGATTGAAACATATCTCTTGCCTGTTCTAAGGCTTTTCCGACTTGTAACCCTTGGGTTTTAGCTATGTGAACCTGCATCATTTCATCTCTTACAAATGAGAGAACATAATTATTAAATAAACTTGCCGCAGCTGGCACATCCTCTGACATAAAACCTGCTTTAATAAGAACCTGGTATATATTTTCAATTAATTGAAGTCTGTCAGGAGTCATTGGCACTGTCTCAGTCATTATCTCAACTGAATCTCGAATAGATTGCAATGCTTGCCGAAACTCATTCCCAAGTTCAATGAGCTGCTCATACCATTCTTTAGACGAATCTGGAAAAGAGATTTTTTTAGAGATCTGTTCAGATAATAACTGTAATAATTCATATTTATTTTCGATGTGCCAATATAAAGATGCAGCACTTGTATTAAGGGCGTTCGCCACATTTCTCATAGATAGTTTTTTTAAGCCATCTTTATTAATCAAGTCGATCGCTGTATGAATAATTTTACTTTGATCCAGTGATTCATGTTCTGTATTTTGTTTTTTTCTAGCCATTTATATACCTCCTTTGCCTATTGACAATAATAACATTTACACCTTAAACTTAACACTGTTAAACAACAGATTAACAGTGTTAAATTAAAGGGGTGATTATTATTGAAAGGGCATAATAAGAAAAACAAATTAAATCAAAGAAATTTGCTTCTTATTTTTCATTTAATTTCAACCGTTCTATTTGTTGGAGGCAGCTTTACTCAATGGCTTCTTCTTATTTCAGCTTTAACAGCAAATACGCCTGAAGTTCTAAAGGTTTCCCATCATCTAATGCATATAGTGGATCTATCACTGATAATACCAGGTCTTTTAGGAGTCATTATTACCGGGATACTCCTGTCCCTCAAGACACACTGGGGCATTGTTAAACATTATTGGATTATTACTAAAGAAATCATAACTTTAATTACTTTAGGGATAGGAAGTATTTTAAATATCTGGGTTCAAGGTTCAATTAAAATTACTACTGAAAAAGGATTGAATGCACTTCATGATCCAATATATCTTCATGACCGCAATATGCTAATAATCAGTGCAGCCATTCAGACCTCATTATTGGTATTTATCATAGTTATTTCTGTTTTGAAGCCATGGGGTAAACGGAAGGAAAAAATAAATTCGGTAAACTCATAAATTACGGTTATTAACAAAGCTAAAGTCAAAAACCTCGTTGAGATTCAGCGAGGTTTACCATTAATTAATAATAAAAGGTCTTTACTCCGTACTGGCCCAATTCAAAAAGACGTACTTCTTTAGAAGTGCGCCCTATTCTTGAATAATCAACATAACTTCTATTAGTTGATATTGCGGAAAAAAACATGTTTTGATTTACTAATATTTTTGATTAAATTTGACTAAAGATATACCATCCATCAAGACAGCTCTTGCTCTTGCAAAAATATAAAGCTTTGATTAATAAATTATGCAGATAATAAAAAAGTGGAATTACTTAAATGATGGAACAGTTGACTAGGAGGGAAATGTATACCACTCACTCTATTTAACATATTGGTGTATATTGTATGCATTCCCAGTTAACATAAACATAATTTCAGAAAGCTAAAAAAAGAAATGTGATTATATCAACATTTCTTTGACTTCACAAGACGGATTTATTTGCTAATATAATTAATTCATCGAGGTTTTTAATTACGATTTCTTTTTTCGATGGAGGCAAACCTGAAATATTTGTAAGAATTTCCCTTCTTTTTAGTTCCATTTGTTGCAAAATTTCTTTATCAATTCCGTATAGATCACAACTGGTTTCTTCGCCCATTCCAAAATCCCTTTCTTTATAAATATCAATGTTCCTATAGGTATGACTGTTCATATTCTTCTCATAAGAAGAATAATTACCCTATCAAAAAGAACGCTTTATCATCGTTCTTTTTGATCAAGGTTAAGACCTAGGAAAGGAGAATTGCACTTTGGATATTATACTATTCAAAAAGTTTCCTGTTGTTTCACTAATTCCTCCTCAACTAATCTTTGATTACTTTTCATACTTTTCTAGAAAGTCGGATAATGCTATATGCAACACATCAGACTTATCAGTTTACCGTTTAAAAATTGCCCTAAGCCTGGAATGGCAATACGTTTCCTTTTCATTGGCCACATTCTTCTAAGCCTTTGCCAAATCTTTTCGGTCAGGTGCTGAAGGCGGTTTTTCGAGCTATATTTGCCCCATCTCCTGCAAATTCCCCTGTTTCTAAACACAATAGGCCATCGATCTCACCATCAGTGATCCATCTATCTTTAATTAAATAGGTGTTATAG
>JBNJJO010000112.1:0-2871 GCA_051750265.1 Bacillota bacterium
CGCGCCCGATTGCGGAAGATCGTTTTACTGAATGTTGGCTGTACTTTTATTCCTGAAAAGCCCCCGTTTGTTCAATAAGAAATAAGAGGCTTAATATTAATTTAGGAGGATAGAAAAATAATATATAGGATTAGTTTAACTTTATTACTATAAATCCAAAACACCGTCCAACAATGAACGGTGTATGAATTACTTTATTATTTTTTCATTGTGGTTTACTTTTTTTCCATGACTGCAAAGTAATTTTCTTCATTATCGGCAAAGTTAAATACCCTACCAGAAGGCATATTTACAATTTCACCGACTTTGATATTTTTATTGGATAAATCGGTATATAATTCATCAAAGTTTTCCGAGAAAAACATTAACGAAGGTGTACCAAGATTTAATCCAGGTGACATTTTAGCAACGAATTCCTTATTGTGCAGAATGATGCTTGTTTCTGCTCCCTTTGTTGGAGCAATTTCAATCCATCTCATTCCTTGACCGTTATTTTCTTCAGAAATTACACTAAATCCTACTTTTTCTGTCCAAAAATCTACTGCCTTATCTTGGTTATTTACATACAACATGATTTGACCGACTTTACTAATCATTGATTTTTCCACTCCCTTGTATAAGTAATTACCAAACTTTACTGAACCAGTCAGCCAGGCGGCCGTTCGTGATATTTCCTTATTTCAGCTGCTGAAGAACCTCTTCCAGGCGGTTCCAAGTTTCAGTGATTCCTTGCAGCATCCCCATATCCATGACAGTCTTGAGGCCCTCCGTCGACGCATATTCAGCACGGTTGATCAGCTTCGTCTTGCTGCCCAGATCGATGAATTCCAATGTAATATCAGTCGATGGCATGGTGTCATTCGTATTGCCTTCGGCATCTGAGAAGGAATCGACGTAGACGATCTTTTCAGGCTCGATGATCTCCTTATAAACCCCTTTGCCCCAAGATTCCATACCGTAAAATTCACCTTGGTTTTGATCGACGCACTTCATACAGTAGTGCCAAACGCCGCCCGGCCGGAAATCGACGTTGCAGACAGGAAGCTCCCAGCCTCTGGGACCCCACCAGCGTTTGAGATGCTCGGGATCTTTAAACATCTTGAATACGAGGTCGCGCGGCGCGTCGAAAATACGCTCCAGCACAAGTACCCGATCGTTCTCCACTCTCGAAATCATAGCGTTGTTGGACATTTGTAATTCCTCCTCAGATAAATGATAGATCCTAAGATTTTCCCTTGTTTTGCAGTTCCCGCAAGTATTCGTCCAGGTTGTCGAATTTTTGTATATGTTGTGTCCTCAAATCTTAGCTAATTCTTCCTCGAGACGATCAAGCGTTGATTTTGCACCCTCAATGGCTCCATACTCCTTAACCGCTTTATCAAGTTCCTCTGCTGACTTAAAGAGCATCCGCATGGTGAGTTCGGTCTTATTTCCTTGATCGGCGAATGTTACCGTTACTCGAAAATGTTCTTCCTTTCCGTCGCCATGGGAGTAAACAAGTCGCTCAGGACTCACGACCTCTATGAAGTTAATTTTATTGTTATAATCAACTCCATCGGGTCCATGCATGACATAAGTCCATACACCACCTGGCTTTACATTTATTTCTTGAACCGTAATCGTGAAGCCTTTCGGCCCCCACCAGTGCTTTATATGCTCAGCCTCAGTCCACGCCTTGAACACAAGCTTGCGTGGTGCATCGAAGGTACGCCTGATAACCAATTCGCATTTCTCGGCGTTCGTTGTAATGCTGTTTGTTGAAGTTTCGTTTGACATTTCCATTCCTCCCAATCAATCTTTGTTAAGTTAATTCGCATGACTTAATGAAACGGCTTTTCGTTTTCTATGGTAGAAAACATAGGATCCAGCAATCAAAATGTACCCAATAATGAAAAATACCCAAGGATCGTCCACTGCTATAGTTGAATACATAGCACCCGTCAAATCGATGACAAATCCGGCATAAGCCCATTCCTTAATTCGAGGAAAGCCAGGTATCAGTATCGCTATTACACCTAACAATTTGGCAACGCCAATAAAGGGAAGAAGGTATGCAGGGTACCCTAAATGTTTGAATAAAGCAACGGCTTCAGGGGCGGACATTATATCACCAATAGAACCTAAAAGCATTAATGCTATCAACAGCCCCGTAAAAAACCAGTATCCGATTGTTATTTTCTTCAGAGATACCTTATTTCCTTCTTTTGTTTGGTCATTACTAATGAGTTTCCGATCTTCTATAGACGTCAAAAGGTTTGCCATGATCTCATTCCTCCAATATCGTTTTTTAAATAATCTTTGGCAGGACTCCTACTTGTCGTCATGGTTCATATCCTTTCTTTGTAGGTCCTGCAGGTAATCGTCCAAGCGGTCGAATCTTTCGTTCCAAATTTGGCGATAGGACTCCAACCAGGCATCAAGTTCTTTGAACGGCTCGGCCCTCAGCTTGTAGATCCGTCGATTGGCGATTGCATTTACCTCGACGAGTCCTGCATTACTAAGTACACGAAGATGTTTGGAAGCTTGAGGCTGGTTTAGCCCAAGTCGGTCAGCAATTTCCCCTACAGTGAGAGGGCCGTCACGCAAGAGTTCGACAATGTGTAGCCGGTTGGGCTCAGCAAGAGCATTCAAAGTTGTTTTCATGAATTAAATATACCTAAAAAGGAATATTCATGTCAAGGAATATTAAAAATATTTTTTAGCAACGGTTTTCTGATGTTCGATAAAAAAGGATAGAGGACATTAACACCAGGAATTAAAGGTTCTAATGTCCTCTAACAAAAAAGGATTTTATTATTTCCGCTAAGGTTTAAATGTAGAGATTACAGATATCTTGGGGTTATACGTTATTCAAGAATATGGCCCGTTTGT
>JBNJJO010000113.1:0-2542 GCA_051750265.1 Bacillota bacterium
TGTTTGTTTTTATTGTAATAAAGACCATAAAGTTATATACGAAGAGAGATATAGTGTAGTGAGAAATCGCAGAGAAAAAAATCTAAATCTAATATTTACTCTGTAGGTTAAGAACCTAATGTATTTATACTGAATACAAATACATTAGGGAGGTGTTATGGTTTGTCATTTAAAAAAGGACAAAGCAAAAAACTGAACTGCCCTAGATGTAACATTTCAATGGTTGAAATACTTCAAAGAAGTTATGGTGTGATTGGAATTCTATACGAATGTCCTAAGTGTAAAGGGCTTATACAAAAATAACCGTACCCGTCAAGTAGACATGTTTAAAAAGCTGGCTAATACGCGCCATGAATCCTGAATTCTAGAGGACTCATGCCGTGTTTATTTTGTATTCTCTCTTAGGTAATGTACTCAATTAGGGCTGCTTGTACTTCTTCTGCAGTTTGTGGTGAACTGAAGCATGGCATTTCACTTTTGAGATGCCCAAGAAGTTCTCGATACTCGCATTGTCCTAGCAGTTGCCTCTGCGGGACATGGATTGCGTTAAGCCCATATTGGCCAAGGTACTTATGTAAGAAGGATTTGTGAAATGGTGTCCCTGATCGCTATGCAGGAGGGTCCCTTTCTCAAATCCTTCTGGTGTTGGCTGATACTATAGGAAACAACCTCGTTGTTAAACAAGTCTTTTATTGCACATAGAAAGATCCATCTTTTCCTTGGTTTTTTTACTTCTATGTAAGTAATTTCAATACAAAATTTCTTACCCGGGGCATCAGAGTAAAATTGGTGATCCAACACGTTTGGGATGGAACCATGTGGTTGCTTTCTCCTTTTAAACCTAGGTTAACGCCATTTACAGACCAATCCATACTTTCGCATGATTCGGTTTATGCATTTAAGGTTGACTACAAGACCATGGAGCTTTTGTAAGACCAAGCAAATTCTCTCTTTCCCATAAGTTCCTTTTGATTTATCAAATATCTCAAAGATAAGATGAAAGAGTTCCTGGTCCCGGATTGGTCGGATGTAGAAACTTTTATGTTTTTTCCACTTATAGTAACCTGACTTTGATACCTTTCTGAAAAACTCAATATTCCAACTAAGAAACTAATCAATGAGTGGGTTCTTAAACTTCCTGTTTCGTTAACACCCCCTTTTCTGATCTAATAGCTTTTTTAAATACAAATTCTCCGCATTTAACATCACATTTTCTTCTTCGAGTGTTAGATTTTTTAAATGGCCGACCTTTCCCCAAACCGAGTTACTAAGGTTGCTTTCGCAGGTGAAACGACGACAGGGCGTCTTATTATGCAGTCATCACAGAATTTTACCAGTTACACTTGAACTTGGTGGTAAATCACCAAATGTTTTCTTTGAAAATGTAATGGAAAAGGATGATGACTTATTTGATAAAGCAATAGAGGGTTTTGTCATGTTTGCTCTTAATCAAGGAGAGGTTTGTACATGTCCATCTCGTGCTTTAATTCAAGAGTCTATCTATGATGACTTTATGGAAAAAGCTTTAAAGCGTGTTAGTGATATTAAACAAGGTAATCCATTAGATACAGAGACAATGATAGGTGCGCAGGTATCTACAGAGCAGTTAGAATTGATATAGGTCAACAAGAAGGAGCCCAAGTCTTAACCGGTAGTGGAATAGAAGCTGGACGAGTTTGGACAAACTGCTATCATGCTTATCCTGCACATGCAGCATTAGGTGGTTATAAGATGTCAGGAATAGGAAGAGAAAATCACAAATTGATGCTAAGTCATTACCAACAAACGAAAAATATGTTAGTTAGCTATAGTCCAACCAAATTAGTATTCTTTTAATATCTAAAATAGGAACTTACTTCCATGCAAATATAACTGCGGGAGTCAGTTTTTTAGGGGGGAAAGTAGATAGGGAAAGTTCAAAAAGTTATTGGGACTAAAAGAGCAACTGAGTTAATTGATGTACTAAAGCATAAACATGGACTATTAATGTTCCATCAATCAGGAGGATGTTGTGATGGTAGTTCACCAATGTGCTTCCTAGAAGGTGAATTCTTAATTGGCGAGCAAGATATTTTACTTGGTTACCTAGAAGGTTGTCCATTTTATATAGGTAACGCTCAATATGAATATTGGAAGCATACTCAATTAATTATTGATGTTGTAGAAAGTCGCGGTGGAATGTTTTCTTTAGAGGGGCCAGAGGGGCTGAGGTTATTAACGAGGTCGAGGGTGTTTACTGAAGATGAAAAGAAGACACTTTAACCCCTGTTTACCAAAGAAGTGAGCTATAGATCTTTACGTAGTTTATGAGGGATATAATACTTTTTTAAAAATAGTTTACTAGAATAGTTGACGTATTTAAAAATATGGGTTATTATTAACTTCTGTCCAAAAGGCAGAAAACAACTTTACTATTTCAGAAAAACAATTTTTTAATAAGTTGTTGACTTAATAAAGTAGAGATGGTATGATAATAACCTAGTCGTTGAGAGCGACTAACTGATCTTTGAAAACTAAACAAAACCAAGCGTGCCAACGTTAA
>JBNJJO010000114.1:0-2518 GCA_051750265.1 Bacillota bacterium
GGTATCAAAAATATTGATTACTTTCACATCTATCTCTAGCTTGGTAAATAGCTTGATGACTTCTTGGCATTTACAACAGCTTGGTAATATATATAATACCATTTCCCCCTCACTCTTCCTCTTCTTCATTAGTTGTCTTATCCTCTAAAGTTGCAGCAAACAATTTGTCTATATGGTCAACATTATTTTACACATTTATTTTAAATGTAAATGTAAGATACCTTACATCATATTTCATGATAAAGATACATAATAAGAGCATCCACTTAGAGAGGAGTCATGAACATGAGTTTAAATGTTGAATTAAATAAAATATCAAGTGAATTAAATCAAATAACCCCATTTGAGGCCTTGCAGGCTTTTGAACGTTCCATTAGAGAAACACAAGAATCAGGTTTAGTCACAGGTACAAGAGAAGGTGAGAAAGCCAAGGATTTCACTTTGAAAAACCATGTAGGCGGGGACATTAATCTTTATGAAGAGTTAGAAAAGGGGCCGGTTGTGTTAACCTTTTATCGTGGCTCATGGTGCCCTTTTTGTAACCGTCAATTAAAGCATACTAAGAAATCTTATCGGATATACAGGAGCTTGGCGCACAACTAATAGCGATTAGCCCCCAAACACCGGATAATACATTATCCATGCAAGAAAAAAACGAATTAGAATTCCAGGTATTGAGTGATCCTAGAGGAATCGTTTCAGCTAAGTATAATGTCCTTTTTGATGTACCTGATTATTTAAAAGGTGCCTATGAAAAAATTGGCTTAGATCTAGAATCCTTTAATGGGAAAGCAAATTGGATTTTACCAGTGCCTGCTACGTTTATGATTGATGAAACAGGTGAAATTCGCTTTAAGTACGTCAATCCTAACTTCATGTCTCGTTTGGAGCCTTATGACATTTTACGTGCTTTAAGAAACCTATAAGTTATAGCAGCCCTAATAACAGGGCTGCTTTTCATTTTTTTCTATTAATCTAACCCACACATATCCTCTGACTGCTCTTTCGAATTCTCCCTCACTTCTCGGATAACCGACCAAAGGGAATCGTAGGCTGAATCCGGAAACTCTTGCATCAGTTCTTCTAGTGAACCACAACCCTTTGAAAGACCATTTAGCCTAGCAGCTAAGGTTGATTCAACTAGTGACTCCTTTTCCACATGTAGCTCCTGCCACTTCTCATAGACCGGTTTCCACCTCTGAAGGTAATACTTTTGATGACGAAGGTCTGCTTCGTAAAATGAATGTAGGGGCTCTACAGAGGTATAGCTGTTCCCATGGATATGCTTAATCTCTTCTAGTTTTTGAAGCATTTCACTCTTCTGCTCTTCGTTTTCAAACAACAATAAAGATCGATACTTCATGGAACGAGGTGCTCTCGTTGTATTATGTTGCTTAAAAAATTGATTTACGATTTGCTCTAAGCTTAAAAGCTCTGCGTTAAACTGGACTTGTAAAACCTCCGTGTAGTCCAACGTGTTTTTCGAGGTCGGTTGACCTTCTTTTCCACCTGCGTACCCGACTCTCGTTCTAAGAATCCCTGAATGGTACCCAAAACGCGCCTCAGGCCCCCAAAAGCAACCCATTCCAAATGTTACGGTATCCAATCTCATCACCTCAAAAAGAATACAAATCAGGGCAAATCGATTACAAGATGCCTGATTTGTATCATCCTTAATTTTTATATTCTAGCTTCATATACGCCGTATAAATTTGACTGTTGCTTTTTAGAATAAACGTGGATGTATTTGGATTATAGTCCACTTTTAGATCTTCATCAAATAAATGGTCTGACTTATGTCCCAGTAGGACTGGTTTAAAGTTGGTTGAAAGGAATTGTTCGTTTATTTCTGCACTCAGTTCCTTCATCCCAACAAACGTTACCCAATCTGCTCCAATGGAGCATCCACCCAGGCTAGGATTTAACTGATACGCCTGTGCGGGCTCCTGACTAAGTCTTTCCATTGCTCTTTCTGTAAATAGAACGTTCATGATGTTGTCCTCCTTTCTTCCAAATTTAGCACCAGCCAAGGTCACAGCCCTCCACATAGGCTTTAGGATGATCATCTTGTAAATGCTCTATAAATCTAAATATCTTTCAGTCTTCTTCTGTAAAGCCTTGAATCAGTTCTAACTTACCCTGTTTTTCTGGAGTAATAGAAACCCTTCCAATCAGTTCTTCTTTCATGTATAATTCTATCTTTCCTTCTTTTAAAACTGTTCTAATTTGCTCCGTCACGTTAATCTGATTCTTCATTTTATTTCCTCCCACTCTTTTATTTTACTTACTACTCCTTACAAGTAAGAGTATAGTGGAAAATTTAAAAGAAAAATGTCAGTTGCATTACAGATTAGCTATAACATCGCTTGAACATCATACACATTATAGGAAAAGTGACCTCCCGAAACGGTGGTCACTTCTCAATGCTTTTTTAGGCTTAGATATGCTTATTTAATGCTTCCTCAAGTCTTCCTTAGGCTTAAAACCAACCAAAGTATCTACAACCTTGCCATCTTTC
>JBNJJO010000115.1:0-2489 GCA_051750265.1 Bacillota bacterium
ATTTTATCAAGCCGGACGAGAAGCCATTGATACAGTAATTAAAACCATTCTGCCGTTTATGGCATTTGTGGCGATGTTAATTGGAGTTATTAAGGCTTCTGGATTGGGTGATGTATTTGCAAAATATTTATCACCATTTGCAGGTTCCTTACCTGGATTGCTTTTGATTTCTCTAATCTGTTCATTCCCATTACTATCCCCGTTCTTAGGACCTGGGGCAGTTATTTCGCAAGTTATCGGTACTTTAATTGGAGTAGAGATTGGAAAAGGCAATATTCCTCCTCATTTAGCATTACCTGCGCTTTTCGCGATTAACTCTCAAGCGGCAGCAGATTTTGTTCCAGTTGGGTTGGGGTTAGCAGAAGCAGAAGTGGAGACAATTGAAGTAGGGGTTCCTTCTGTTCTATATTCTCGTTTCTTAACAGGGGCACCAACCGTATTTATTGCATGGCTAGCAAGCTTTGGAATGTATGAATAAAAGTCATTACTTTATATTTGGTCATTCTTATTAATCATATGAAACATGCGTAGAGAAGTCCTTGAATTCTGGTTAGAATTCAAGGACTTTTTAGTTTTGACAATAGTTCACTACCGAAAGTTCAGTTCATAGTATTCATTTTATCAACTGTGACAAAATAGTAAAAAGGGATTTAAATATAAGGGAAAAAATATTAAAAATGTAAGTGAAACAAAATGGATTTATTTGTTAAGTTTGAGCACAAGTTCTAAACTCAAACAACCTCTTTTCTCATTCTCTAAACATTCAGGGTTAAACCAAAATTCAGTCCTTTGAAATAATTTAAAAAACAATTAAGAAAAATGAAGAAAATTGTAGTTTTTCAATTTTTTTATTGACTAAACAAAAATGCAAACGTATACTAGGTTTAAGTTAAGCACAAATGACATCGAACAGCACAAATGTTCAAAACCTATTTTAATCTAATTTTAGTAAAGGTGAGGATTGAGATGGACAATAGGGAAGAAAGAAGACTCTTAGTCAAAGTAGCTCGAATGTACTATGAGGAGGATATGACACAAAGTGCCATTTCAAAAGAATTAAATATATATCGCACATCTATTAGCAGATTGCTTAAGAAAGCACGCGAGGAAGGAATCGTTAAAATTACGATTAGTAGTAATATTGATGAAACCTTTGATCTAGAACGTCGAATAGAAAAGTTATTTGGCTTAAAAGAGGCGATCATTATTCCTGTTAAAAGTGATCAATCAGAGGCGGATAAAAAGACAGTAATCGCAAGGGCAGGCTCTGAATTGCTTAAACGTATCATTAAAGATGGTGATGTAGTGGGGTTTGCTTGGGGAAGCACGTTGGCCAGCATGGTAGGTGAATTCTCCAATTGTGGAAAAAAGGAAGCTCATTTTGTTCCTTTAGTAGGTGGTCCTGGACTAATGGCTACTAAGTATCATGTTAATACTATTGTATATAACGTTGCTAATGACTTTAGTGGAACCGCATACTTTATTGATGCTGCAGCTGTGGTAGAGAAAAAGGAAACGAAGGATGACATTGTTCAATCTCACTATTTTAAAAAAATATCAGATTTGTGGAATGATTTAAGTATAGCTGTAGTTGGAATCGGTAATCCAGTTAAATCCTCTAATCTTATATGGGCAGGTTTTTCAGGGGATCAAGAAATTGCTGATTTAAATCAACGTGGTGCCATAGGAGATATTTGTTCTCGTTTCTATGATATAAATGGAAATCTCATAAATTCTGACCTATCTGACCGAACAATTGCCATTGAATTAGAAAAACTCAAAAAAATCCCCTATTCCGTCGGAATAGCAGAATCGGTTGAAAAAGCTCCTTCAATCATTGGAGGTCTAAGAGGTAAGTACATCAATACTCTCATTACAACAGAGGAAACCGCCAATGAAATATTGAGAATAACAGAAAGTTAGGGGAAAAAGATTGAAAGTTTAATAATAGTTGAAAAGAAAAAAATGCTTATAAATAAGTTTTGAAATGGAAAAAAATATAATTCTATTCAGGAAAGGAGGGAATCATATGTTATGGTACATCATTATTTTAATAGGACTTTCATGGCTTCTCCAAAGTATCTTAGGATTTCAACAAATTAGGCACTTCAATAAAAAATATGCTGAGATGAGAGCATTAGGAAGAGTGGCGATTGGGAGAAAAACAGCACGTTTAAAGGCAGGAACAGTTGTAATGTTTGCCATTGACCGTAAAAATACGATCTTAAGAGCGAGCAAAATGCAAGGGGTAACGGTCTTCTCACGAGTTAGAGACCTAAAGGGGTTTGAAGGTAAAAACTTATTGAAATTAGATGAAAATGATTTTAAGAAAGTTAATAAATTAACGCGATTTGCGATTAAGGATGCTTTGAACAACTATCACATTATCTCTAAAGGAGGTGAGTTAAAGGTCAAAAAGGGCTGGATCGATTATCTTATACCAGCAAAAAAATAGCATTTTGAGGTGAAAGGACATGGAATTTATTATT
>JBNJJO010000116.1:0-2473 GCA_051750265.1 Bacillota bacterium
CTTAAAATGAAGAATAAATAAGGTTTGGGTAAACTAGGGATATATTGACTATACTGGAGGTCTTTTTATGTCAGCACAATATGAATTAGCTACGTTTGCTGGTGGATGTTTTTGGTGTATGGTTCAACCCTTTGATGAATTACCAGGTATTATAAAAGTAGTGTCAGGCTATACAGGTGGGCATAAAGAGACCCCAACTTATCATGAAGTGTGCTCTAATACAACGGGTCATTATGAGGTAGTTCAAATTACGTTCGACCCAACCGTTTTTCCGTATGAGAAGCTGTTAGAGCTTTTCTGGAAGCAAATTGATCCTACCGATGCTCATGGTCAGTTTGGTGATCGAGGAGAGTCCTACAAAACGGCCATTTTTTATCATACAGAGGAGCAAAAGCGACTAGCCGAAGAATCTAAGCAGAAATTACAAGAAAGTAAAAGGTTTTCAAAGCCAATCGTGACAGAAATTAAAGAGGCGTCTGTGTTTTATCCGGCAGAAGAATATCATCAGCACTATTATAAAAAGAATTCCTTTCATTATAACCTTTATAAGGAAGGGTCAGGACGAGCAGGATTTATTCGAGAAAACTGGAAAAAGCATCAGGCTGAAAACATCAAGAAGCTTACTCCTATTCAGTATCGTGTCACACAAGAAAACGGAACGGAACCACCCTTTCAAAATGAATTCTGGGATCATAAAGATGAAGGGATTTATGTCGAGATTGTCTCTGGCAAACCATTATTTAGCTCTCTTGATAAATTTGATTCTGGCTGTGGATGGCCGAGCTTCACGAAGCCAATCAAGCATCAAGAGGTACTTGAAAAACTAGATACGTCCCATGGAATGAGACGGATAGAAGTAAGAAGCACGTCGGCAGATTCTCATTTAGGACACGTATTTGATGATGGTCCACGTGATAAAGGTGCGCTTCGATATTGTATCAACTCTGCGGCCCTCAAATTTATTCCAAAAGATAAACTGCAGGAAGAGGGCTACGGGGAATATCTTGGTTTGTTCCAATAGAAATCTAGAGTTCTTGGAGGCTTCTCCAAGGACTTTTTCATTACAAGGCAAAACTGTAAGCTAGGTAACAGTATGAACAATTGTTTTTCTATAAAATGAGAAGTAAAGTGAATATATGGAGGCAAGCTTTATGACATTACGTGAACAGTTAGAAGCGAAAATAAATCAGGTTGTTAATAATCGCCCTCAGGCAATACAAGATATATTTAGAGAAGCAGCAGAGGACTTAGAGAAGCATGCGCCTAAAGGAATATCGGTCGGGCATATAGCTCCAGACTTTACACTTCCAAACGCGACGGGTGAACATATATCTTTTTACCGTGAACTTGAAAAAGGTCCTGTTATCTTAACCTTTTACCGAGGGGCTTGGTGTCCCTATTGTAACCTTGAACTCAAGGCTTACCAGGAGCTGCTTCCTCAAATTAAGCAAAAAGGTGCACAGCTATTGGCCATAAGTCCTCAAACCCCAGATTCTTCTTTGACCATGAAGGAAAAAAATGAACTAGATTTTCACTTGCTTAGTGACCAAGGAAACCAAGTATCAAACCAATACAATCTAACCTTTAAAATGCAAGAAGCTCTTATTGAATCGTATCAGAAACTAGCACTTGACCTGCCTGATTATAATGGAGAGGATAGCTGGGAACTACCACTTGCTGCAACCTTCGTCATCAATCAACAGGCTGAAATTATTTATGCTTTTGTCGATACCGACTATCGAAAGAGAGCTGAACCGACTGAAGTTTTAGAGGTACTTTCTTCATAATTTCTTGGAAAGAGGATTATCTTAAAGGTAATCCTTTCTTTACACTAATCTAAAAATTTTGAGAGGAGCCATGATATGCTTTTAAAGAATAAAGATCAAGTAATTGAAATAAACTGCTCAACCTTAATGCAAGAAATAGACATGACTTTAAAAACAGGCGATATTAACACATTTGAGCAGCCTATCTTTGACATTCAAAGTGGGGAGGAAATAGCGACAGAGCTATTAAATCGTCCTTCTGCACAATCTACTAAGCTGAGGTGAACCTGCTATGGAGAAGAAGCCCTGTAATCCTAATATCCCTATCTATTTTCTGCGGTACATGATCGAGAAAAGGAGACATGAGTTAGCCGAATCATTTAACATGAGCAATCATCTACAATCACCTACAATCATTCAATTAAGTCAGGAGCTTGATGAATTACTTAATCAATATATGGTAGGCATCAAGAAACATCATGAAGATAATGATGAGGCATGATAGATAAAACAAGGGATCAAGCCAGCGCTTGATCCCTTCGCTTAATTTTATTTAATGAATGAGGTATAAAGTAGAAAAGAGCGGCTTTTTTCTTGCATGGTAGCTTCTTGTTACTAAGGAAAAAATCCGGCTTTTGGGATTTTAACAAAAACAACAATTTATAACAAAAACATCCTATTTAAAATAGGTAGCTAAAAACTCAGTA
>JBNJJO010000117.1:0-2449 GCA_051750265.1 Bacillota bacterium
GTATAGTAAAAAAGCTTACTTAGATGAATGGATAACACATTATAAATCCTATGCTACTATGGGACAAACCGCCGATTATATTCCTGCTTTAAGTAAGATAAACTCATCTCAGTTAGGTATTTGCATAATAGGACCAGATGGAACAATGATAAAGTCAGGGGATTGTGAAATCCCTTTCACTTTGCAAAGTATATCAAAAGTGATAAGCTTTATAGCCGCATGCTTGAGTTATGGTATTTCTTATGTGTTAGAGAGAGTTGATGTGGAACCAACTGGGGATGCCTTCAATTCAATTATTCGTTTAGAAATGCATAAACCAGGAAAGCCGTTTAATCCCATGATCAATGCTGGAGCTATTACCATCGTTTCACTCCTCCCAGGAGAAACTTCACAAGAAAAATTAGAAGTTCTTTATACACTAATCGAAAAATTGATAGGAAAACGCCCGACCATCAATGAGGAAGTATATCAATCTGAGTGGAAAACATCTCATCGAAATAGAGCTTTAGCTTACTATTTAAAGGAGACGAATTATTTAGAATCGGATGTAGAGGTTGCTTTAGAGGTTTACTTGAAACAATGTTCGATAGAAGTAAACACAGAAGACATAGCCTTGATTGGACTGATTCTTGCACATGATGGATATCATCCTATTCGTAAAGAACAAGTCCTGCCTAAAAAAGTAGCTAAATTAGCCAAAGCCTTAATGCTTACTTGTGGAATGTACAATGCTTCGGGGAAATTTGCAGCATTTGTTGGTTTGCCAGCTAAAAGTGGTGTATCTGGAGGCATTCTGACACTAGTTCCTCCAAGCGTCAGAAGAGAACTTCCTTTTCAAGATGGATGTGGTATTGGTATATATGGACCCGCTATTGATGAATATGGGAATAGCATAACAGGTGGTATGTTATTGAAACATATAGCACAAGAATGGGATCTGAGTATTTTCTAAAAAGCATAATGTAGAAATTTCACTTCTGATGAAAGTAATAAAGGAAGACAATAAAGAGCTATATCTTTAGATTTTCTATCAAGCTACTAAACTACGAGAGGTGATGGACATGCAACAATTAC
Source organism: Bacillota bacterium (assembly GCA_051750265.1). Classification (GTDB taxonomy): domain Bacteria; phylum Bacillota; class Bacilli; order Bacillales; family Bacillaceae; genus Metabacillus. The sequence continues at coordinate 1,075 of JBNJJO010000117.1, forward strand.
TGCAGGAAGTTATTAGCGTAACAAACGATTTTTTTTGGTCAAACTTATTAATTATTATGCTTGTTTCTTTTGGTCTTTATTTCACATTTAAATCGAGATTTTTACAATTTCGTATGTTAAAAGAAATGGTTCGTGTTTTAAAGGAAGGTACAACGGGTTCTAAAGACGGCATTTCACCGTTCCAAGCGTTTTGTATTAGTATGGCAGCCCGTGTTGGGACAGGTAATATTACGGGTATTGCGATTGCGATTGCATTAGGTGGACCAGGGGCGATATTCTGGATGTGGATTATTGCGATAATTGGTTCAGCGTCTAGCTTTATTGAAAGTACGTTGGCACAAGTTTATAAAGTGAAAGATAAAGATGGTTTCCGTGGCGGTCCCGCGTATTATATGGAAAAAGGGTTAAATAAACGTTGGATGGGTGCTCTATTTGCCATTTTAATTACCCTGTCTTTCGGTCTTGTATTTAATGCTGTACAATCAAACACGATTACGATTGCATTTGAAAACTCATTTGGTACAGACCGCATAACCTTAGGAATTATAATGACAATTGTTTTCGCTGCCATTATTTTTGGTGGTGTAAAGCGTATTGCAAAAATGTCTGAATACATTGTTATAATTCTAGCAGTGGTATACATTGGGGTAGCTTTATTCATCGTTCTTACAAACATTACACAAATCCCAGAAGTACTTTCTCTTATCGTGAAAAATGCCTTTGGTATTGAACAGGCTGTAGGCGGCTCACTTGGTGCTGCATTAATTAATGGCGTTAAACGTGGCTTATTCTCAAATGAAGCAGGTATGGGTAGTGCACCAAATGCTGCGGCAACTGCAGTAACAAGTCACCCGGTAAAGCAAGGACTTATTCAGGCCTTTGGTGTATTAACAGATACTTTAGTTATTTGTACGAGTACAGCATTTATTATTTTATTATCCTCTGCTTATAAACAACCAGGACTAAGTGGTATTGAGCTTACACAAGCTGCACTAAGCACGCACATTGGTTCTTGGGCATCAGGCTTCCTCGCCATTATGATTTTATTATTTGCTTTTAGTACGTTAATTGGTAATTATTACTACGGAGAAACTAATATCGAATTTTTAACCAAAAGTAAAGCATTGTTAATGCTTTATAAAATGAGTGTTTTAGCCATGGTTGTATTCGGTTCAGTTGCCAAGGTTCAGCTTGTATGGGATCTGGCTGATTTATTTATGGGCTTCATGGTTATCGTAAACTTAATTGCCATTCTTTTATTATCAAAAGTGGCTATTGCTGCATTAAACGATTACATAAACCAGAAAAAAGATGGTAAAAATCCTGTATTTTATAAAGATACTATTAAGAATCATGAAAACATTGAATGTTGGGA
>JBNJJO010000118.1:0-2338 GCA_051750265.1 Bacillota bacterium
GAAAATTGATTTAAAATCAAAGCAGTTTAAAGTAGGAGATACGATCGTGAACCAAGGTGATATTATTACGATTGATGGTTCTACCGGTGAAATCATGTTAGGTGAGATTCCAATGATCGAGCCACAGCTCTCGGACGAGTTTCAATTGTTGCTTACTTGGGCAGATAAGGAGAGAAAACTTGGCGTAAGAGCAAATGCTGACAATTCAGAGGATGCTAAAAAAGCTCTTGAATTTGGAGCGGGTGGAATTGGATTGTGCCGGACAGAACATATGTTTATGGATGCATACAGAATCCCGATTGTTCAGGATATGATACTTGCTGAAACATATGAGGAACGTACAGACGCTCTTAATAAGCTGTTACCAATGCAACAGGATGATTTTGAAGGGATTTTCCAAGCGATGCAGGGGTATCCGGTAACCATTCGTTTATTAGATCCGCCTCTTCACGAATTCTTGCCGGATAAGGAAGAACTGCTAGTTGAAGTTACAAAGCTCCAAATGACAGATCCAAATTCTAAAAAATTAAAGGAGAAGGAACATCTTTTAAGAAAAGTGCGTCAATTAGATGAATTTAATCCAATGCTTGGGCACCGTGGCTGTCGATTGGGAATGATTCATCCTGAAATCTACGTTATGCAGGCAAAAGCAATCTTTTATGCCATTGCGAAAGTAATGCAAAAAGGAATTGACGTAAAGCCAGAGATAATGATTCCTTTGGTTGGTCATGTAAATGAGTTAAAGGAAATGCGACAATTGGTTATCGATGCTGGAATGCAAGTTACGAAAAAAACAGGACAGGAATACGAATATCTCATTGGTACTATGATTGAGATTCCGCGAGCGGCATTAACAGCTGACCAAATTGCTAATGAGGCAGACTTTTTCTCCTTTGGGACAAATGATTTAACTCAAACTACTTTTGGATATAGCCGTGATGACGCGGAGGGTAAATTCCTTCAAAGCTATATTGAAAATAAAGTTCTGCCAGAAAATCCATTCGCTACTCTTGATCAAGAGGGTGTAGGCAAACTTGTAGAAACTGGCGTAAAACTTGGTAGACAAACAAAGCCAGGGTTAAAAATAGGAATTTGCGGAGAACATGGAGGAGAAAAAAGCTCAATCCAATTCTGCCATGATGTAGGATTGGATTACGTAAGCTGCTCACCATACCGTGTGCCTCTTGCACGCCTTGCAGCGGCTCAAGCTACTATTAAAAATGAACAAAAACAGTGCGTAAATGAACAAAAAGTTCAAGTATAAAAATAAAGAAGCCCTAGAAAATATTAAAAAGTCCAGTTTTTATAGCAGACTATGAAGATGAGAAATATTTAAAAATGAAAAGTCTGAATATTCCGTAATGTATTTGATAAGCGAAGGAGGATACACGTTGAAACAAAGAACAATATATCTTTTTGTCTTTGTTTTTTCTACAATTTTAATAGCGTTTATATTAAACCAATTTGAAAATGAAAAACCAAAAGTAGTAGTTGTTTTAAAAGAATTAAACACCAAAAATCAATTTTGGGATATTGTTAAAGTGGGAGCAGAAAAAGGGTTTCGAGATTTTGATATTGATGGAAAAGTTATCGCCCCCAGTAATGAGTACAAAATTGATGAACAGGAAAAAATTCTCAAAAATGTCCTTGAAGAAAAACCAGATGTATTAATTGTCTCTCTTATAGATACATCTAGAATTTCTATTTTAAAAGAGTTTGATAAAAATAATATTCCTGTATTGCTGATAGATACGGATATGCTATGGGAAAATAAAACATCTTTTATTGGTACCAATAATTTTGAATTAGGTTGGAGAGGTGGTGCTTTATTGGGTTCAGAACTTCAACCTGGCGATAAAGTCGCTTTAATTACTGGAGATGAAAGTAGTCCAGAATTACGTGAAAGGATAAAAGGGGCTAAAACTAGTTTAGAGACTGTAGGGATTAAAATAGCGACTCATAAAATAATAGCAAATGATACTGAATTGGGAAAAAGCGTCACGGAGACGATTTTAAATGATCATCCAGATGTTAAAGGTGTATATGCAACATCTGATATTCTTGCATTAAGTGCTATTGAAATAATAGAGAAAAATGGGTTTAACATTCCAGTTATTGGAGCAGATGGACTGACTGAAATGCTTAAGTTAATAGAAGAGGGAACATTATCTAGTACAGTAGCACAAAACCCTTATGATATGGGATATTTAAGTGTTGAAACCGCATTGAAAGTAGTTAAAGGAGAATATATTGAAAGAAATATTAATAGTGGTGTAGATTTAATTATCCATGGTAATGTAACACAAAGACTAGACTTCACGAGACGAATTCTCGGGAT
>JBNJJO010000119.1:0-2085 GCA_051750265.1 Bacillota bacterium
GCAAATTTATAAGTTCATCAAGATATTGACTACACTGGATTGTTTTTTCATCTAAAAGTCCGTAATTCATACCTAGATCAATCATTTCTTTTCTTTTTTTTATAATACACTCTAGTAAGTCTTCTGTTTGACCTACTGCATTGACTATAATCGACACTTTTTCTCCCCATCTCATCGAAATTTTTTGATCTCTAAGGTATGTAGTAGGTCCATAATAAAGTATAGAGACAACAAAATATATTATGAGAAAGATGAGACAAAATGAAAACCCTTTCTACAAAAGGTATCAAAATATTACAAAAATTAAAACCCTATTAATTGTATAAAACATTCATCTTTAGTTTTAAGTTACAACACTCAAAGAACCCATGAAAAAACTACCTTGATATTGGAAAAAGGTAGTTTTTTCACTTTCTCAGCATTGTATACTCTATACAAATCTAGTTAACATAATTAGATGTTATAGGCAATGAAAAAGGATCTTGTATTCTTAATCCATCAATACCTCTAATTATTACAAATAACTGATAATGTAAGATTATCACATCTTAAACCCCTTCTTCTTCAAAGGTTGTTATATCTTTGTTATGTCCCATTACTATTAGAACATCCCCTTTTAAAATATTTTCTTCAGCAGAAGGAGAAACCTTAATTTCCTCTCCTCTTTGAATACCAACAACATTACAACCAAATTTTGCTCTTATATCTAACTCCAATAAAGATTTATTATGTATTTTATCAGTAGCAATGATTTCAACAACACTATAGTCTTTGGACAACTCAATATAATCAATAATTTTATCTGAGACAATATGATGGGCAATTCTTTTTGCCATATCTCTCTCTGGATGGATGACCTTGTCCACTCCTATTTTTTCTAAGACTTTTTGATGGTATTCATTTTGAGCTTTTGCCCATACTTGACTAATTCCGTACTCTTTAAGAAGCAAACTAGTAAGAATACTGGCTTCAACATCATCTCCAAAGGATACAAAGGCATGATCAAAATTTCTTACACCTAATTGTTTTAACGTAGGCTCATCAATAGCATTAGCAACAACAACATGAGTAGCATACTTCGCAAATTCGTTTACTTTATCTTGACTTTTGTCGATAGCAAGCACATCAACGCCCATTTCATAAAATTCTTTAACTAGACTTCCTCCGAAGCGACCTAAACCAAATACCACAAATTGTTTTGACATATTAATTCCTCCATTTTAGGTCTGCATAAATTCTAATTAATGTTGTGATTTTAATTGCCGATCATAAAAAGCCTTATCGTATTAATATGTTAACGTTGTCTTCAATTATAATTCAAACAGAGTTTTGTCCCTTTTTCTCTTTATTATCAAGCTTCCTTTTCCTCTCTTCTTTAAAGTAGATTTTTAATAATACAAATCCTATTACTAGACCTGAAATTTTAATGATACTGAAAATAAGTTCCCATTGTAATAATCTCGTTATATAAAAAAGTTCATAAATACCAACTAATCCACTAGCAATCATTCCAAAAGCTATAAATAATAGAAAAATATACATTTCGGGCATATTATTATTGATTTTCATATCACTACCGCCTTTTAGTAATCTAATTTGTTGATTAGAATAACTATTATTTTTGCTTTGTTAAGATACTAAACCTTCTACCGATAAGATCATTCGTAAATATCACTTCATCAGCACCTGCATTTTTAGCATGTTGAATACTTTTCCTTAACAATGTTTGTACTATGCAATAGGCTTTCTCGTTCATGGTTCTTATTGTTAAAAGATTAATAAGAGTTTGTTCATCAGCTTCTCTTTCAGTCTTTTGTTGGTTAGCTGTAATAACAATACAATCTACAGAATGTATATTTGTATCAATTAAATTTTTTCTATCAATGGGATTTCCTTTTATTAATTTTACAAAGGCAAGTGGATACTCCTCGATTACGTTATCTATTAAAGTAATCTTCGCATTGTTATTTACTGTATTTATGAAATTTATTACCTCAAATGAACAACTGTTCCAACCTATAACTATTATGTTATTTAGATTGTTCCCACTCACTTTTTTGCTCCCTATCTATACTGTGGATTTAA
>JBNJJO010000120.1:0-2010 GCA_051750265.1 Bacillota bacterium
ATCCCCCGCTCTTTATAGACTCAGCGAATAAGAATGATTTAATTTTCATGAGAGTTATATTACGCCGGTAATTTCTAGTTGTAAAGAGTGTAAAAACCTCAAATTACTCTAAAAATCCTAAATATTAGTTTTAATAGACCATTTGTTCAACAATATTTAACAAATTCTCTATCATTCTTTGTTTTTCTCTATTTTTTAATGAATTTCATTATTAAATTATCCATTGAATCACATTTTCTAAACATTAGTTGCATTGTAAAATTAATGTTAATTTTTATTAACACAACTATTCAATGTACTTACCCATTGGTAAAAAATTATTACTTTGACAATAAGTCAACTAATACAAAAAATAAATTATATTAAAATAATATGGATTATCTTTTTAAGCTTGTTATAATCAATAATATGTAAAATCATATTATTAAAAGGGTGGGTAAAATATGGGGCATACTCCTTGTAGGTATATTGTTAGTGCTGTAGGAAAAGGTGGAGAAACATACTTTACCCATTGTCAAAATCATCAAGACCTAAAGAAATGGATTTCAGACAATCAAGAGAAACTAATGGATGAGTTAAAGATTGTAGATAAGAATAAAAATCCTTTATTAAAATTGTTCTCTTTTATGAAATAAATTTAGCCTGAAGAGACGTCATTCCCTAAGAATGGCGTCTTTAAAGCAATTAGATTTGTAATACTAGCCCTCATAATTGGTGCTGAATCAAAAATTCCTTCTAAAGCTAACCTGATCACTTTCGTTTAACAATATCACAAATTCTCTAATGAATACTTTATACAAATCTAGTCAACATAATCAGATGTTATAGGTATTGAAAAAAGGATCTTTGAACAACTGGAAGATCCTTTTTTACTGCTTGTTGAAATTAAAGCATTAGTTAGTAATAACAATCTTATCTACTATTACTTTTTTAGCACTTCTAAAATTTCCTTTTGTAGTTCAAAAATCTTTTGGTCAATTTCAAAATATGCTTCGCTTAGGGCTTCTCTCTTTGCGTACAATTGGTCAAGTTTTTCATTGAGTTTTATTATGTCAGTGTTATTTTCTATATGTTTGTTATTTGCAACATCCATTGGAGAAGCGCTTACGGTTGAAGTGGAGAAACATAAACAAATGATAAGCACGCATAACCATTTTGGGAACAAATTCATTACTCCTTCTAATTGAGTAAATGTTCCTTTTTATTATGAAGAAGCAATGTTAATTTATACCGTTGTCATTGAACTACCCTCCCCAGTTATTTGAATAAGATCCCAAAGGAGTATGAATACAATTCTAGTCAACATAAGCGATGTTATAGCCAATTAAGAGGGATAAGAACTACATATCTCCATTCCATTTAGGGCAAAATATCTGTAATTAAAATATGGGAGGTAGTCATGTTTAAGAAAACGGTACTTGCTATATGTACATTATTTCTTTTGATCTTAGTCCCATCAACTATAGAAACAAAAGCTTTAACCTTCGAGGAATTACCAGTAAAACAAACATCGAAACAATGGTCAGTTCAGATAGATAAAGCTGATCAAGGTAAAGGGTTAGCAAAACCTGAAAAAGGGAAATTTCATACTTACTCTATAGATGTTAATAACATTGGTAAGGATGTATTTTCTGTGGAAATTAATATGTTTAGAAATGAACCTAATTCTAAGACGAAATTCTCACTTTTTGGTTGTCCTGATGGGCATGAGTGCAATAACAACCACTATGAAATAGCGAAATCTTCAGCAAAACGAATGAATAATGGATTCCCTTATCATGGTGCAAATTTCCTTTTGGCTGAAAAAGCAACTGAATTAGAAGTGGAAATCATTTGGACTGAAGATAGTTCAGGCAGACCTTTAAAAGAAACGTTTACATTCACTGCTGAATAACTAACAAAAAAATAAGATTATCTTAGTTGAACGAGATCCAAAAATATCAAATGCATACTTAATACAAATCTAGTCAACATAATTGCAATTATCGGTAAAAAAAGGTGGGTATCTCT
>JBNJJO010000121.1:0-1771 GCA_051750265.1 Bacillota bacterium
GGAGCAGCCGTCAAGGCTGAAAATCTAATGGAGTGAAAGTCTCCTGTTGTCAATTGACCGATTCAGACAACTAGCATATCCGATGCGTGAGGAGGTAACAAATCACGTTCTGCTCGGACGTAAAAGCCGTAGCTGCCTATATTACTCAGAGAATATAAGGTAGGAACAGTCAGTATGGCGAGCAAACCTAGAGGCCAGAAGGATTTAACGAATACTGCAGTCTCGAAATGGCTCCCCCTTCAGAAACTGTTGAAGGGAATGTTGCGATTCGCCGACCCATTCGCGCATTGGGGAAGGCCGAAGCCCTATAGGAAGAAACGGTTATATGCACTATAGGGGAAGCCGGGATATGGGTTCTAGCATCTAGGGAAAGATTTTCGGAGATAACGACGGGAAGGTCCTACTTCCAGCTGGGACGACAACAACCAGCAAAGACCCGTCATATAAGGTATCACCGAAAATGATAGGAGGATTTAGGACTGACGGATGAGGTCGTAGTAGCTAAGAGGAAAGGGTAATGCCTTTCTAAATATGTGGAAACATATTTCAACAATGGTAACACCAAAGTTGAGCAAAGGACCTCTGGGCACTTGGATGCCATGGGATTATGAAATAGGACACAGAGCCTTAGTAATTTTATAATAACAACAGTTATTTGTCCCGAATATGGCTAATTGTGAAGTAAACCTTGTTATTGATTGGGGAATATGGATGTCGCCATTTAAACTTAGGATAGCAAGGGAAGGCTCATGTATTATATATCCAAGGTCAGAACCGGACTCGGGAAATCCGACTGTCCGGGATCGCAGGGGGGCTTCAGGAAACGTGGCTTTAATTAGTGTGCGCGCGCCTGAATTCTATCCAGACAATAGCGCAAGCACGGTTCTGTGAGGGGGGAGAACACAATCAACTGTAAGGTAGAGAGGTTCTCTTCTACTCGACTAGTGCAATAAGTGGAGTATTACAATAGTAAATAAGTAGATATGAATAAACTGATAGATGATTGATGTATGTACAGGAGTGAAAAAAAGATGTCGAAGAAGTTTTATGCCATTAAAAGTGGGAAGAAAACTGGCATTTTTACTGGCAATTGGAAAGAGATTGAAAAGAAATATATCAAGGGTTTTTCCAATCCTCAATATAAAGGATTTAATACAAGAGAAGAAGCTGAAAAGTATTTGAGTGTTCCAGCAAAGCCTTCCCATAAGAAGGAACGAAAGGAAGCAATTCGGAAAGAACAACTGGAGCGAGAGGCTATTAATAAGAAGAAAAGGGAAGAGAAAGAACAGGCGAAAAAAGCATTGGAATTTGAACGTGAAAAAGCCCAGGATATTGTCTTTCAAGCTAATAACGAAAAACACCAAGAGTTAAGAAAGGTAAAACTGGTTATTAACTGTCATCAAAACCCATTAGGGTTTTATCGCTCTATCTTAATCGATGAAAAGACGAACAAGTCCATTAAGGTAAATCCGTCTCCACAATTTCTTGATACTTCTTCTAATCGAGCCATTATTATCGGGATCATCAAGGAAGTATCCAAGTTAAAAACTCCTTGTCATATTAAAATCCATTCCAAGACCAATTTTGGCTATCAAATCATGGTAAAGGGAAAAAAGAGTCCAAATTCCGATAAATTGGATGAGTTAAAGGAGCATCTTCTTTCGAATGGGCATGTAATAGAGGAATTTATTGAAGACGAGGAAATAATGAAACAGTATTTCTATACATATAGGTAAGAATAATATTAATGTAAAAGAAAAAATCCTTATTT
>JBNJJO010000122.1:0-1761 GCA_051750265.1 Bacillota bacterium
CGTAAAACTACTAGCCTGAGACTTGGAAGGAGACTTTTCGGGCGGTAAATGAGATGACGAAGAGATTCACCGCATATTGTAAGCCGATATCCGAACACGGAAGCATTTTTAATCTACTCCTAATAATACTCAGCTTAAAAATAACTATATATTTTTAAAACAAGTTGGCAGATTGCATCCTAATATAACTGATGTTAATACATACAATAGTGCCTTGTTCATTTTTTTTAAGTGTAATAACGCTATTTTCCAAAGGCTTCTTTATTGTAGAAAATGAACTACAAGATAGAAGTTCTTTATGGTTTAACCTTTATCTAAAGCCATTTATTAATAAGATAGTAGTTAAATCTGACTCGACTAATGAAGCTAGTAAAAAGAAAGGGATAATCACTATTAAGTAACTACGAAGAATTTGAAAGCATATTTTTTAGTTTAAGTGTTTTTTTTTTACGATATATTTCCTTAACAATATTATATTTATATAAAAACCAATGGAATGCTGTACATAATAGGTATAACTTCAATAACTGCGTACGGAAAAAAGCTAAAAGCATCGATTCTAAAAATAATTAGAACTCCGTAGATTGGTATAAATCTGCTGACAATAATAATTTTGCATAAAAGAATGTACGTTAGTGGCTATGGATAAAAACTTTTAAAATTTATAGCTTCAACATTTGACTGCCTATTTCGGTTCCAATGTTGTACGTTTGCTCTAAAATAAATCTTTTAAAGTAAATCCGTATTATAAAAGTATAAAAGGTAAAATGGAAGTCGTAATACCAATGAAAAGGCTTTCCCTTTTCAGGGTAAAGAAAATAGGTCTCGTCCATCTACACTATACCTGAGAACTGTTTGAAATCCATTTGCCTTTAGGGCTGAAAGTAACTTGTGTCTCCAATAAAAGAGATTACAAAGTGTACTCAATCATAGAATAACCCTCAATCATACACTGGACGAATCTAATTACTTATGAGGGAAGTGAGTGCGATATACCGGTGTATTGGTAACATCTGTAATCGTCTTTAGCTAATCTTTTCAACGATAACCGCTGTCGGTCTATTGTTTACATACCGACTTTGACAGTATTATTTTCAGAACCGAACAGCATTATTCGAATGGAAATAAGTATAAGTATACCCTTATTTATGTATGTATCTCTTTAAATGCAGTTCACTTGAAGAATGAAGAAAGATATTTGGCGAAAAATACTTTCAAACGATATTGGTCTGCCGCACTTAATTTTTCAATCTCTTTAATAATATCCTTCATGCCATTCGATACAACTCGCTTTCGACCTTATCTCACTTTGTAGAATTATTGTTCGGCTTTTTGAATATCAACAGAGTTATTTAACAGAGCCTATCAAATAGTTTAAAACGTGGTATGTCCAACAAAGAGCTTGTAAAACCAGTGCCGATTTACATGAAATCAATTGTTGGTTAGGTTACTTAAATCATTTGTTATTCAAATGAAAAATCCCTGCTAAAGTTATAGGTATATCTATACTTTAGTAGGAGTCATTAGCCCTCATACCAGGGATTATGGTGAACTTCATCATCTATTTATTTAACAAAGTATATCTTCAAGATAATATATTAAAACGTGTTGACTTTTATCTGAATATAAGTTATTATTAACTTCTGTCCCAAAGACAGAAAGAAACTTTACTGTTTTAGAAAAACAATTTCAAATAAAGTGTTGACTTAAAAAAGTAGAGATGGTATGATAATAACCTAGTCGTTGAGAGCGACTAACTGA
>JBNJJO010000123.1:0-1739 GCA_051750265.1 Bacillota bacterium
TACGGGCCGAAAGCCATATGGTTGAAGGGATTGAGCTCCATAATGTTAGTAAATCGAGAGGGCTGATGCCTTAACTGCGGCAGAAAGCAACATTTCATCCTTCGTAAACGGCAAGAAGAATGAAACCTCTCTGGGGTCAGAGACCTTGGCACGTTACACATCGATATGATACGGCAACTCGGGAGACCCTACCGGTCTTTTCTTTTTTTTAGAAGAGTATGGTGTACAAGCGATAATAAGTGAGGAAGCCAAACGCCAGGTAGGGAGTCGGATAGCAGCGTAGTACCAATGAAGTTGGGTAATGCCGATGGAGGGAAGGCTAGCTACCAGTTATCACCCTTACTAGGGAAACATTTACTACACGCAGAGGTAGGTATTTTAAATGGAAACAAAACTACTAAGGATAGCAGAATTAGCAAAATCTGATCCTAATATGAAATTTACGTCGCTTGCACATTTACTAGATGGGCAATCACTAGTTCAATGTCATCTCGAACTTCCGAATAAAAAGGCAACTGGGGTTAACGGTACAACCAAAGAACAATACAGTGAAAATCTAGATGAAAATATAGCAGACTTAGTAAGTAGACTTAAAAGCAAAGGTTATCGTCCTGTTCCAGTAAGGAGAATGTATATCCCGAAACTTAACTCTGACAAGAAAAGACCATTAGGGATACCGGAACATGAAGATAAGATTGTACAGAAAGGCATTACGAAAATACTAAATTCCATCTATGAAAATGATTTTCTAGACTGTTCCTTTGGATTTCGTCCAAATCGCAACTGTCATGATGCTCTGAAGATATTGAATTATTATATTGAGAAGAAATCAGTAAATTATGTAGTAGATGTAGATATTAAAGGATTCTTCGACAATGTTGACCACAAATGGATGATGGAGTTCTTAAAACTGCGAATCGCTGACCCTAACTTACTAAGAATAATCGGTAGGTTTCTTAAAAGTGGGTACATGGAGGAAGGTAAGAAATACAAGACAGATAGTGGAACACCGCAAGGTGGAGTCATATCTCCTATACTAGCTAATGTTTACCTACACTATGTACTCGATCTATGGTTTGAGAAAAGGGTTAGGAAACAGTGTAAGGGACAAGCATACATGGTAAGATATGCAGATGATTTTGTATGTTGTTTTCAATATAAGAGCGAAGCTCAGGATTTCTTCCGTTCCTTAAAGATGAGATTAAAGAAGTTTAACTTGGAAATAGCTGAGGATAAAACCAAAATTATTCCCTTCGGGAGATTTGCGGAGAAAAATGCAAAACAAATGGGAGAAGGTAAACCAGCAACCTTTGATTTCTTAGGTTTTACACACTACTGCGGTAAGAGTAAACAAGGAAATTTCCGAGTAAAGAGGAAATCAAGCAGGAAGAAAATCCAAGGCAAACTTAAGGAAACAAAAGAATGGTTAAAGAGTAATAGAAATAAAGATATTCATATTATTATGGATAGATTTAAACGCTCACTAATAGGGTATTACAACTATTACTGCATCACAGATAACACCCAAAGTGTTAACAACTTTAAAGACAAAATCCAATACCTACTATTTAAATGGCTCAATAGAAGAAGTCAAAGAAAATCCTTTACTTGGGATAAATACAGACTATTTCTTGATAAATATCCACTACCTTCACCAAGAGTTAAGGTAAATATATATGACTTAAGAAAAGAGATTAGCTATATTTTGTGAAAGGTGACTAGGAGGAGCCGTGTGCGTG
>JBNJJO010000124.1:0-1699 GCA_051750265.1 Bacillota bacterium
GCTACTTCAATAGCTAGCTCATTCAATTCTCGTCGGTTCCAACAACCAGTACTCACAATGAGAAGGGCAATTAGAATACATAACATAAAGAACTTTTGTTTCATAGGTGATACTCCCTCCTTTCCGATCTCCCTATTTTAGTTTTCGTGGTTCCGGTTTTGTCGTTGGAGGATTTTGCTCTCGAGTCACGTTTTTCTGACTGATTAAACGAGGTCGGGAAGACAATCTCCACAGGGGTAACCGGAAAATGGAGTCTTTTTGGTCAGACAGAATAAAAGGAGCAAAAGGGCTCATATAAGGAACCCCAAAAGAACGCAAACTGCACAGGTGAAGAATAAGTGCAATTACCCCTACTGTAATTCCAAATAAACCAAAGGAAGCCGCCAGCCCCATCATGATAAAGCGCAACATTCTTATGGTAATCGCCATATTAAAAGCAGGAAAAACGAAACTAGAAATCGCCGTGATAGATACCACAATAACCATCGCAGCAGATACGATTCCAGCCTCTACTGCAGCTTGTCCAATAACCAAGGCTCCTACAATAGATATCGCTTGCCCTACTGCCCTCGGCATTCGAATCCCTGCTTCTCGCAAAATTTCAAAGGCCAATTCCATCATGAGCGCTTCAATAAAAGCAGGAAAGGGAACACCTTCTCGTTGAGCTGCCAAACTGATCAGAAGAGGAGTGGGTAACATCTCATGGTGAAAAGTTGTAATGGCAATGTATAAAGAAGGACCCAATAAGGCAATGAAGAAACATAAATATCTTAGACAACGAATAAGCGTTCCAAAATCCGCACGTTGATAGTAGTCTTCTGCAGCCTGAAAGAATTGTCCAAAAATGACAGGAACTAAGAGAACAAAAGGAGTACCATCTACTAGAATTGCGACACGCCCCTCTAATAGTCCGGCAGCTACAACATCCGGTCGTTCGGTATTATATATGGTAGGAAAAGGAGTGTATGTTTCATCCTGAATTAACTCCTCAATATTGCCACTTTCCAAAATCGAATCGATATCAATTCGATCTAGACGAGAGCGTACTTCTTCTACCACTTTGTCATTTACAATCCCTTTGATATACATGATCGCAACATCCGTTTTAGTGACTCTCCCTATTTTCCGGTTTTCTAACCAAAGACGGGGATCTTTAATTTTCCGACGGATCAACGCGGTATTGGTACGTAAGGATTCAGAGAAACCTTCCTTCGGCCCTCTTATCACCGTTTGAGAAGAAGGCTCCGTCACCCCTCTGTTTTCCCATTCACTCATTCCGATCGAAAAACCTTGTACATATCCATCTAGCAATAGGATGGTATTCCCTGATAAAAGCGAGTTAAAAAGAGTATCAAAATCCATCACATCTTGAATGTCTCCTACAGCAAGAACTAAATCTTTTATGATATGTAAAGTATCCTGCCCAGAAGAAACCTTTTGTTCTAATTCAAGTCCTCGGATATCCAACATGAGAGATTCCATGATAAAGTTTTGAATAGACTTTGTATCTACCAATCCATCTGTATAGAAAATCCCTGCTTTAATTTTCCCTTCTTTTCCAATCACAATCTCTCGAATAATGATATCCCTGCTGTTTCCTAGGGTTTCTTTTACCTGTTGAATATTTTCTTCTAGACTTGATTTAAGAAAGTCCTTTTTATTTGAATCCCCGGTTTGATAGTTTTGCATAGATGAGGAA
>JBNJJO010000125.1:0-1665 GCA_051750265.1 Bacillota bacterium
TCAGTGATGCACCGTGGTCGAAGGAGTCAGACTAACGGATGGGCTCTAACGCACCATAGTTGATCGACCTTCCTCTCCCAGCCGTAGAATCAGTATCGACGCAGTAAACCATTTTCATTCTCTGTGGTGCAGCGCCGATCTTGCGCTGCATGAATGGCTAACGAGGTGCATATCTTGAATAGGTTAAGCAATGATTTTCTACAAAACCAACTAATAGAAACTTATGAGTTATTCCATTATAGGGCGCTTTTGTTAAAGTAAACAAAGCCTACATTTTCACTATTGCAAGTGATGATGTAGGCTTTTTAATTTTACAGTCATCCTTTATTTTGAAAATCATATGTGAAATACAAAAGATATTCCAAGTTAGAAATAGCTGAAGATTTTTGGCTATATTCCCCATTTAATAAGTGATTGTTTTCATTTTTATTTTCTGTGTTTGCTATGAGGTTTTAAAAACTGTTTCTTTCATCTGGTTTGTATTA
Organism: Bacillota bacterium; assembly: GCA_051750265.1. Classification (GTDB taxonomy): domain Bacteria; phylum Bacillota; class Bacilli; order Bacillales; family Bacillaceae; genus Metabacillus. The sequence continues at coordinate 486 of JBNJJO010000125.1, forward strand.
CTAATTATAATTCCTCCTAAAATAAGAGCAACTCCAGTCCACTGTAAAAGACTTACATCTTCTGATAATACAAATGCTGACATGATAACTGCAACAGGGAGTTCGGAAGCCGTAAGTATCGTTCCAAGTCCTGGTCCAACATACGGCATTCCAATTGAAAAGCATAACGGTGGCAAAACCACACCGAATATACCTAGAATCAAGCCATAAGGGGTTACTCCTATTAAGGTGGGTAAATCAAATAGAAATACTGGAGGAAATACTAAAAAAGTAACAATCATGCTCCCAGTTGAAAGAAGAGCACTTTTTTGAATAGCGGGCACATTTTTGCCGATTATGCTGCTGAAAAGTATAAATATTGAAAAAGTAGAAGCAGCAAGCATTCCCCAAACGACCCCTTGCCAAGATACAGATTTTACACTTTCTACAAAAAGTCCGGCTGCTAAAATGGATCCTGAAAGAAGAATCACAATAGAAAGAATCTTACCTGATGATGGCCTCTTTTTATAAAAAATCCATTCGATCAATGTGCCAATCCAGATAAATTGAAATAAAAAAATAATGGCCAGTGAGGCATCGAGCGTTTGTAAAGATTGATAATAAAGCAACCCTGTTAATCCCATCGGTATCCCGGCTAAAATAATTTTAAGTGTTTGAATGAAATTAGTTCTTGTCTTTTTTGCAAAAATAGTTACAATCCAAATAATCAATGTACCAAACAAAACTTGACTCCCAGTTACCTCTACCATTAAATAACCAGCAGAGTAAGCAAGCTTCACAAACGTAGATAGTATCCCAAGACAGCATCCACCGATAAATACGACTAATGCATAATGCCAAGTCTTCATTAAAAATACCCTCTTTCATTGAATTAAAAAATACAAATAGCCACACAACTGTCATAAGACAATCGTGTGGCGAAAAATAGAGTTACCTCTAGAAAAATCCACAATTTCATAAAGATTTTATTATTAAATTTTCAAATAAAATTTTAACTGAAAGATTGTTTAATTACAATGTTTACATTGTTTTTTAAAAGGAAAAATTAGTTATGAATAGTCTTACCATAGGCTGTATTATTTTTAAACAAATGGGCGATTCAATTGAAGCACCGCCCGTTTGAATTTTAAGTCACCATTTACTGATATCGATCTTCAAGAAAAGGGCGCAATTCTTGTAC
>JBNJJO010000127.1:0-1532 GCA_051750265.1 Bacillota bacterium
GTTGCAATGGCTGATCAAGAGATAGCAGAAAAAGCGATGCAAGCTGCATTGACTACCTTTAAAACTTGGAAAAAATGGGATCCACAGCATCGTGCTAATATCTTGTTCCGTGCTGCTGCCATTCTTCGCCGCCGTAAGCATGAATTTTCCGCCTACCTTGTAAAAGAAGCAGGAAAGCCATGGAAGGAAGCGGATGCTGATACGGCTGAAGCGATTGACTTTTTAGAGTACTATGCTCACCAAATGGTGAGGTTAAAGCAAGGGGTACCAGTAAACAGCCGCTCGGGAGAAATCAATACATTTACTTATATCCCACTTGGAGTAGGCATTATTATTTCTCCATTTAACTTCCCGTTAGCCATTATGGCTGGAACAACGGTAGCGGCAATTGTTTCTGGAAACACCGTGATACTGAAGCCTGCGGATTCGACGCCGATCATTGCGGCTAAGTTTGTAGAGTTAATGGAGGAAGCTGGACTTCCGGCAGGCGTTTTGAACTTCGTTCAGGGAGTCGGTGCTGAAATTGGTGAATATCTTGTCGACCATCCGAAAACTCGTTTTATCTCGTTCACAGGTTCTCGTGCAGTAGGATGCCGCATTTATGAACGCGCATCAAAAGTGAATTCGGGACAAATTTGGTTAAAGCGAGTCATTGCAGAAATGGGTGGTAAAGATACAGTTGTCGTTGATAAAGACGCAGATTTAGATGTAGCCGTCTCATCTATCGTTTACTCTGCATTCGGTTTCTCTGGTCAGAAGTGTTCAGCTGGTTCCCGTGCGGTTGTACATCAGGATGTATATGACGAAGTACTTGAAAAAGCGGTAGCGTTAACCAAAACATTGATGTTTGGGAATCCTGAAAATGCGAATACGTACATGGGTCCTGTCATTGACGAAAGATCTTACAACAAGATTATGAAATATATTGAAATCGGAAAACAAGAGGGTAAGCTGATGACAGGTGGAGAAGGGGACGACTCCAAAGGATATTTCATTCAACCTACTATTTTTGCGGATGTCGATGAAAAGTCCCGCTTAATGCAGGAAGAAATTTTCGGACCGGTTGTTGCTTTCTGTAAAGCACGCGACTTTGATCATATGATGGACATTGCTAACAATACCGAGTATGGACTTACGGGTGCCTTCATCTCTAATAACCGTGAACATATTGAACGCGCTCGTGAAGAATTCCATGTCGGAAATCTTTACTTCAATCGCGGATGTACGGGTGCCATTGTCGGATACCAGCCGTTTGGTGGATTTAACATGTCCGGAACAGACTCAAAAGCAGGCAGCCCTGACTATTTGCTTCTTCATATGCAGGCAAAAACAACATCTGAAACACTTTAATTTCTTAGTTATATATTTTGGGTGTCTTTTCATCCACTAGTGACTTGTTTTCCATTTGGTAGAAGGCGTGGAGATGTCTCAAAGGTGAAAATGTCAGTTTTAGAGACTTTCTGATAAATCAACTGTTAAAAAAAGAAACATAGAATGAACTTGCTTAAGAGGAGGAAAAAAGATGACTAAAA
>JBNJJO010000128.1:0-1466 GCA_051750265.1 Bacillota bacterium
AATCAAAGATCCTTTTTATGCTGCCGATAAGTAGCTTTATGGTGCGACAAGAAGTCGCATTCACACAGTGTAGCTTACGCTACTAATCTAGACACAAAGATGATCTCCATCCGAAACTGCATGCTTGGTAACGAGTTTGTAGGTTGCATGAGGAAATGCGGAAACAGAGGACAAATGCATGGTCCGGAATACTGCTAGGAGAAGGCAGATATGGTGAACGGAAGTGAAGGTTTGTAAGCTTCGTAAGACTTAGCTCGAGATAATGCATAGTTTCACTTGGGTATTGGTAAGGGGAAAAGTAGATTCATAAAGCTACTGAGATGTGTCCATATCTTGCCCGGAGTAAAGAACCCACCTAACCCTGTCGTATCTGTGGAATGTGGAACTTGGTAAGCCCTATGTCATCTGTAACAACAGTAGAGAGGTTGTAAAACCAATCGATGTGGTAGAGGGTACGGGATATTGGAGAAAGCAAAAGCCGTTACACCGAAAGGTAACAGGAAAACAGGAAGCTGTATAACTGGACGGATACTGTCGCCAACTCTGGCAAACCCATGACAGGCTCGAAAGAGAGCTGACTTCCAATAGGTCTTCAACACGAAAATAAATTTGTGGTTAATTTCTGACGAAAAGGAGCGTGCAGTTATGAACACCTCGGAACGAGCGTCGGCGCACGCCTCGTATACAAATTGGAATTCAGTAAACTGGAATGAAATTCAAAAGTATGTGACGAAGCTACGACAAAGAATTTATCGTGCCGAACAACTCAAACAACAAAGGAAAGTACGAAAACTTCAACGACTACTCCTACGGAGTGAAGCGAACCTACTGTTGTCCATTCGAAAAGTGACACAACAGAATAAAGGAAAACGCACCTCTGGTGTAGATGGTTACACAGCACTGCACGTCGGCAGACGTAATGAATTATATCAGCAGTTAAAGAAACAAAATATATTTCAACATCGTCCGAGACCTGCAAAACGAACGTATATTGCGAAGAAAAACGGAAAACTAAGACCACTTGGTATTCCGACTATTAAAGATAGAGTCTATCAAAATATGGTGAAAAACGCGTTGGAACCTCAATGGGAAGCAAGATTCGAGCCCTCCTCTTATGGATTCCGTCCAAAGCGAAGCACCCATGATGCGATTAGCAACATCTTTACTAAGATTAACACCAATAGTAAGAAAAAATGGATATTCGAAGGGGACTTTAAGAGTTGTTTTGATCGTCTGAGTCATGAATGGATAGAGAAACAAACCTCTCGGTTTCAAGGAAAAGCACTCATTAAAAGATGGTTAAAAATGGGATATGTAGATCAACACGTGTTCTCCGAAACACAGGAAGGCACTCCCCAGGGAGGTATCGCATCCCCTCTGTTAGCAAATATCGCACTTCATGGAATGGAAGAAGAACTTGGTATTATATATCGTAAAACATATAAATCCAATGGAAGTTACGCTAA
>JBNJJO010000129.1:0-1463 GCA_051750265.1 Bacillota bacterium
TAAACTGTACCCTATAGAGTAGACACTCAAAAAAGTCACCTATAGGGTACTTTTTTGTATAATTAAGAAAAATACAGGATTTGGGGAAAGTGACTATGAGTAAAAAAGAATTTTCAGAGAAAGAAATTAAACAATTATCGGCCAATCAATATGTTAAATCTGTGAGTAAAAATGCCATTACATATACTGATGAATTTAAGCAGATATTTGTTTCTGAAAAAAAGAAAGGCAAATTTGCTAGAAAAATATTTGAAGAATGTGGTTTTGATGGAGATGTCTTGGGGAGAGAACGAATAAGGGCAGCGAGTAGAAGATGGCAAGAAGCATACAGAGAAAAAGGGTTGAGTGGATTGTGTGACGCTAGGAATGGAAGTTCAGGACGTCCTAGATGCAGAGAACTTACTTTAGAGGAAAAGAATGCTCGCTTAGAAGCAGAAATTAATCTATTAAAGGCGGAAAATGAACTTTTAAAAAAGATTCGTTTTGCAGAAAGGGGGATGAAGAAGTAGTCCTTTCTCCTAGTCAAAAATATACTCTTATCCGGTCGGTAATAGAAAAATATAAGTTGAAACATATGGTTAGGCATTTGTGCGCAATAATCGGTGTATCACGAAGTGGATACTATAATTACTTCTCAGCGAAGTCCCAAGAGAACAGAAAACGAAAAGATAAAAAGGATGAAATTGTAAAAGAGATTATTTTGAAAGCCTTTCTCTTCAAAGGCCGTAAAAAAGGAGCACGTCAAATTAAAATGACTTTGGCGGGCCAATTTAAGATTGTCTACAATTTGAAAAGAATACGACGAATTATGAAAAAGTACTCTATTATATGTTCGATTAGAAGGGCAAATCCATACAAACGAATGATAAAAGCAACACAAGGACACCACATAGTACCTAATCTATTGAATCGCCAATTTAAGCAGGGTGTTCCAGGAAAAGTCCTCCTCACAGATATTACTTATCTCTTTTATGGTAAAGGTCAAAAAGCCTTTTTATCAACTATTAAGGATGGATCAACAAATGAAATATTGGCTTACCACGTCTCAAACCGGATTACTATGGAGTTAGCTACAAAAACACTTCTAAAGTTAAAAAAGAACCGCAACTTTAAGAAAACTAAAGATGCATTAATCCATTCGGACCAAGGAACTCATTATACACATCCTGGCTTTCAAAAGCTTGTGAAGAAACTAGGTTTACGCCAATCTATGTCTAGACGGGGGAACTGTTGGGATAACGCACCTCAAGAGTCTTTCTTTGGACACTTTAAAGATGAAGCCTCTATTAAAACATGTACAAATATAGATGAACTGAGAAAGGAAATTAAGCAATATATGACTTATTACAATAATTATAGATATCAATGGAATTTAAAAAAAATGTCCCCTGCACAATACAGGGAACATCTATTGAAAACGGCCTAGCCTTTTTTAAAATGTCCTTTACAAAGGGGACAGTTTA
>JBNJJO010000130.1:0-1453 GCA_051750265.1 Bacillota bacterium
ACACTTATGTTTAGAAGTTATTTTTTATGTGTTTTTCAGTAGAAATCAGTCTAAAACATAGTCTATAATGAAAAGTATAAAAGATTGTTAGTTTATAGACAAAAGGAGCTTAATAATGAAAATTGGTTATGCGAGAGTCAGTACAGTTGGCCAAGATTTAGCAACTCAAGAAGAAACCTTAAAAGAAAATGGTTGCGAACGTATCTATGTAGAAAAAATTACTGGCACGACTACTAAAGATAGAAAAGAGCTAAAGAAGTTATTAGAAAATGTGAGACCTGGAGATACATTGATGGTGACAAAAATAGATCGTTTGGCCAGATCGATTATTGATTTAAATAAAATTATAGAAACACTGCAAGAAAAAAAAGTCGATATCCATTTTATCAAAGATAATTTATCTTTTAAGGTCAATGAAACTGCAAACCCTCTACAATCTTTATTATTCAATGTTTTAGGTTCTTTTGCACAGTTTGAAAGAGATATAATCGTTGAACGAACATCTGAAGGTAGAGAAAGAGCAAAATCAAGAGGGAAACACATGGGTCGCCCTTCACAACCGAGAAAAAATATAGAAGAAGCTCTACGACTATATAATAGTAGAAACACGAATGGATTAAGTGTGAAAGACATTGTGACACTTACTGGTGTGCCTAAAGCAACTCTTTATGTGGAAATTAGAAAGAAACCTGCGAACAACCTAGAATAGTTGTTGCACGGTTTGAATCTCTCAATTACACCTCATTACTATAATGAGTGTTAATACATCTCTTGTTTCACCTTTTTCTCAATTTCGTGTTTATTTAATAATTCATTTACAAGTCTATAATATTTAAGACGTATTTTATTAACAATACAGCGTTAATATATATATTAGTGGGGATAGCGTGAGTGGCTATCATGGTATTTGGCGAAGGAGGAGCCAATACTTTTTTATTTTCCGATCTATTAAACTGATCTTTTAATTGGACATTTTATTCGAACTGAGTCGATTAATACGTACATACTATCTCTCCCGTCGTTATTTTTGGGGTTACTATACCCTTACCTACCTATGTAAAAACCCGTACAGGGCAGTCTGAGAAGCCGTTTTTGAACGACTATTGTTTCGGACGCTTGAAAATAGCTTGGACGCCTGTTTGTGCGCTACCTCCAGCAGCCAAACCCATCACACTAACTAGTTCCCAGCCATCAATACCTAACTCATTAAACTTATCGTCCAGATCCAAGCCTTTACCTCCGAATAAGCTTTTGCCTGTCCCCTCTATCTTAATCGACTTATATTCCCACTTCATCGCTTATTCCTCCTTATTTTTCTTAGCGTTCCTTTTTCGCATATTTGTGTATGCTTTGACGTTCATCTCGCGTTCCTTTAATTCAGCAACGTCATCATGCGTCATATAATCATCCTGCACAAATTCGAATAGATCACCTACTGGAATATCCAAACCAT
>JBNJJO010000131.1:0-1432 GCA_051750265.1 Bacillota bacterium
ATTAATACATTTGTCGCCAAAAAAAACCCTCCTTTAATTGTGAACGTCAATCAAATCTAAATAAAGTGAATAATCAGTCTATTGAATGAGCAAGTGGTAAACAAAAACTACCGGGGACAAAATTGGTCCCGAGTGGACATAATCTGTCCCTATCAGACATAATGCATCCCACTTGATATAAAAAAGTTCATTCTAATATTTTTTCATTCTAGCAGGATTAAAATCTATTCACAACAACAATTTTAAAATTTCTGAATATTTTTTATTTTAAATTTTTAGTAATCGCTTTAATTAAAGTTGTATCGCAATCAGCTGTTCTTACTAATTTAAATTTGAAGATATTAACACTATCCACATCATTTGCAAATATGCGCTATCGAACAATCAAAGGGATGGTAAAATTACCGCCCGAACTTTTCAACCACTATTAATCGTTTTTTTGGGCTTTTGCTCAATATTTTTGAAAGAACCTTTACTTCATTAGCCTACGCATACTCGCCAGAGTTATTTCCAGTGGAGGCTAGAGCTGTTGGAACAGGTTTTTCATATGGAGTGGGGCGTTTATCCAATATGATCGGTCCAATTTTTATTAGCTTTCTTTATATGGGTTACGGATATCAGGTCGTGTTCTTCTTTATTGCATCTTGTTGGGCGGTTGGAGCCATAACTCTCGCGCTGTTTGGTCCGAAAACTAAGGTTAGTTCGGAAATTCCAAAAACCACAGATGTATTATCTTCTAAAACAATTTAAGTACCCTTTTTAGAAATGTTATCTAGTATCATCTATTAATCCAAGTGTTCTTTAAAAGGACAATTGAAAATAGAACGAATGGATAAATCTATTCTGACGTTCTATTTTTTTGAATTTTAGCATTGTAATCACAATTAAAGAGAGTAGTAAAACCTTCTTCGTTATTTTCAAAGATACATTTAATTTTGATGACCAAGAGTACAAAATAACAAAAGAAGGCTTAGAAAGTTGGTATGGAGAAGAATTATGTGAATATACGAGCAAAGAAGACCTAATAAAACTCACACAGAAATATTTAGAAGATGAGTAATGTAAATCAGTTTTTTGAAAAATAAAATACTTCTTCAAGTAACAGGTGCTATAGTTCCATAAGTACAGTCAGCTTCAATAGCTTTTGATCTTCAACAATCGGGCGCGATTGCTTAACAACACAGACAGAAAATGATCAAACTTTTTTATAAAAAGCGTCCTTATAAAATATATTAAGAGCCTATTTTGATCAATCTTTTTTTCAATAACAGTCTTTTTTATATTTGAAAAATTTGAAAAATCAATGTTATATTACGTACTTTTGATCAAACATTTTTATAAACCAATACATTTGCCCGTTAAATATAAAAAATAAATTACTTTCGTTTATTATAAAAACAAAAAAAACTGTTCCTTAACGTACAGGAACCGG
>JBNJJO010000132.1:0-1427 GCA_051750265.1 Bacillota bacterium
TGGTGCGACAAGAAGTCGCATTCACACAGTGTAGCTTACGCTACTCATCTAGACATAAAGATGATCTCCATCCGAAACTGCATGCTTGGTAACGAGTTTGTAGGTTGCATGAGGAAATGCGGAAACAGAGGACAAGTGCTTGGTCCGGAATACTGCTAGGAGAAGACAGATATGGTGAACAAAAGTGAAGGTTTGTAAGCTTCGTTACAATTAGCTCGAGATAATGCATAGTTTCGCTTGGGTATTGGTAAGAGGAAAAGTAGATTCATAATGCTACTGTGCTGTGTCCCACATCTTACCCGGAGTAAAGAACCCACCTAACCCTGTCGTATCTGTGGAATGTGGAACTTGGTAAGCCCTATGTCATCTGCTTAAGCAGTAGGGAGACCGTAAGGTTAAACGATGTGGCAGAGGGTACAGGATATGAGAGAAAGCAAAAGCCGTCACCTGAAAGGGAACAGGAAAACAGATAACTGTATAACTGGACGGATACTGTCGTCCTTCTGGACAAATCAATAACAGACTCGAAAGAGGGCCCACTTCTCATAGGTCTTCAACACGAAAATAAATTTGTGGCTAACTTCTAACGAAAAGGAGCGTGCAGTTATGAACACCTCGAAACGAGCGTCGGCGCACGCCTCGTATACAAATTGGAATTCAGTAAACTGGAATGAAATTCAAAAGTATGTGACGAAGCTACGACAAAGAATTTATCGTGCCGAACAACTCAATCAACAAAGGAAAGTACGAAAACTTCAACGACTACTCCTACGGAGTGAAGCTAACCTACTGTTGTCCATTCGAAAAGTGACACAACAGAATAAAGGGAAACGCACCTCTGGTGTAGATGGTTACACAGCACTGCACTTCGGCAGACGTAATGAATTATATCAGCAGTTAAAGAAACAAAATATATTTCAACATCGTCCGAGACCTGCAAAACGAACTTATATTGCGAAGAAAAACGGGAAACTAAGACCACTTGGTATTCCGACTATTAAAGATAGAGTCTATCAGAATATGGTGAAAAACGTGTTGGAACCTCAATGGGAAGCAAGTTTCGAGCCCTCCTCTTATGGATTCCGACCAAAGAGAAGCACCCATGATGCGATTAGCAACATCTTTACGAAGATTAACACCAATAGTAAGAAAAAATGGATATTCGAAGGGGACTTTAAGAGTTGTTTTGATCGTCTGAGTCATGAATGGATAGAGAAACAAACCTCTCGGTTTCCAGGAAAAGCACTCATTAAAAGATGGTTAAAGATGGGATATGTAGATCAACACGTGTTCTCCGAAACACAGGAAGGCACTCCCCAGGGAGGTATCGCATCTCCTCTGTTAGCAAATATCGCACTTCATGGAATGGAAGAAGAACTTGGCATTATATATCGTAAAACATATAAATCCAATGGAAGTTACGCTAT
>JBNJJO010000133.1:0-1334 GCA_051750265.1 Bacillota bacterium
TTATTATTGAGCTAAACTGCCCCGTTACCTTCAGTACATTTCTTCTCAATCTTCTCAGTATAGTTTAACATAAATATCCAGTTTTCTTATTGAGGTTTATTCCAGAAAATGGCCCTATTCATAAAAAAGGACACTGTTCTTATTAAAGAAAAGCGCCCTTTTCTGGAATTACTCAGGTCGTTGAAACGGGTTCACACACATGTTGATTTATCTAACTCTTATTTGACCTTATCATTTCGTTAGTTTTCTTGTCCATTGATCTATATAGTCCAACAACTACAATTGTGTGTATAAGCAAGGCAAGCGTATTTATCGTGTATCCGTATGCCTGTATGTATATTTCTTTTGTGTAGATAAAGCGAATGGCAAACAATATTCCAAATAATATCAATAAGTCGCAGTGCAAATCTAGGATTTTTTTAGACATGTTCATACTCCTTTTATTACTAGTAGATCATAATTATTTACTTATTTTGGGAATTTATACAATCCTTTGCTGTCACTAGATGTAGCTGTAATCAAGGTTATAAATAATCAAATACAAACAAATAAAACAAAGTACAGAATACTGATAAAATTAACGCTAAAAGGGGATTAACGAAATGAAGTCTTATCATAGGAAACGTTACACAAGTAAATAATATTGACCATCCCATATGCCAACCGTTATGGTGTGTAATCATTCCTAACCAAACCCCTATCCACTCCAAGAAAGCGAATATAAGTATCCATTTTATTGTGTATGTAATTTGTTTCTTAAGATTATTGGGATAATTAGACAAAAAAACAAAGGCTATTAGAGTGTTTATGTATGTACAAAATGAACATTCATAAGGTTAAAATGAGAATCTTTTTCAAGTTCCCACAAATGGTAATGACTATGTGCTAAAAATTCATAAAGGAAAGTTGATAAAGACGTGTATAGCATTGTGGGATAGTATTTTTCCCAATTTCTCCAATCACCCTTTATTAAAGAAAAAATGATAACCATGATTAAAAGGATTAAATGCATTTAATTTTCTCCTATAAAACTGTATTGTACATTTCATCACCCTTGTTAGTTTTAACAAAGATGTATATAAGATGAATGTAAAATAATGGAATGAACTATTGCTAAACGTGGACTTTGTCGCACCCCCGACACAAAGTAAAATAGACAACTGTTGCTTTAGAATAATGTTTGATCAAATTGATACTAATAACCTTGATAAACGAACAAAAAGAAAGAGCGTGTTTTGAAAAAAAGATTGATCAAAACAAGCTCTTAATATATTCAATTGAATCATTCTTTTATAAAAATGTTTGATCATTTTCTGTCTGTGTTGTTCAACAAT
>JBNJJO010000134.1:0-1323 GCA_051750265.1 Bacillota bacterium
TTGGGTCATTAGTATCTCTCCTTTTTAATCTTTGAAATAAGTTACTTCTATATATTGACCTAACTCTTTTTATTTATTATCCAATAATAACAATTTCTTACTTGGATATTATTACATTAAGGCTTCTAGATTTTGCTTACGAATAAACAAAAGAAAAATGCATAAAAAAACCTTAGTAATAGAAGGTTTTTTTACGCATTTATAATAAAACATGATTTCAGCTGATTATAGCACCGATGCAATGATTCCTAACAAGGATACTTATTCGTCTTTATTATCAGCGTCTCCTATATCCTCAGCATCTTCTATTACATCTTCTGGATCTGGATCAGCATCTTTTTCATCATCTTTATTTTATAGTATCATTTTCATCATCGCCAGGCATTTCGTTTTCAGGCTCTGTGTCACCATTGAGGTTATTTGTATCATTCAAATCTTCCTCTACCTGATTTTGATCAATATTTTGCTTTTCTTCAGGAGGTGCAGGATCCGGATCAATGTTACATCCCACTAACATCATCGCGGATAAAAATAAACTGGTTAGCATGAGAAACCATTTTTTATTCATGGCAATTCTCCTTTCTAATTTTTATATATGACCTTTAGGTCTTTGCTTCCTCAACTACTTGCTCAACTAATGGCTCTAACATATGACTGTCATGCGTGTTACCTGGTGTTACAATCGTACCAAGCACAAAACCATTGCGGTCTGCGGCCGCATGAAATGAATAGGAAAACTGTTTTGTACGTTCATCTTTCACATAGTAGCCACTCTCTGGATCGGTTGTACTTTCTTTGATTTCTTTCGATTCTTCCTTCTCAAGTTTATCTGGTAGAAAGGGCTTTTTTCCATGGTCTTCACGATCTTGATTAATCTCTTCTTGAAGGCGTTCTTGATAAGCTCTTGTTTCTTTGCGAACGACTTTCTTTTCGAATTTATGCTTATTCGCACTCGCTTTCACATGTGTGGAATCAACGAAAACGTGCTCTGCACTAATTAACTTTTTCTCGGTAGCTGTCTTTAATATACGATAGAAAATCTGTTCAAACAGGTCTGTATCTTTAAAGCGACGCTCGTAATTTTTCCCGAACGTTGAGAAGTGCGGCACTTTATCATGGAAGCCGTAACCTAAGAACCAACGATAGGCCATGTTCGTTTCTACTTCTTCAATCGTCTTACGCATTGAGCGAATACCAAAGGTATATTGAATGAAAGTCAGTTTAATCAAAATAAACGGATCAATACTTGGGCGACCTACTTCTGAATACATATCTTTAACCAAGTCATAAATGAAAGAGAAATCAATCGCCGCCTCAATTTTG
>JBNJJO010000135.1:0-1246 GCA_051750265.1 Bacillota bacterium
CCTAACAAAAACAAAGAAAGTTATTAAGCAAACAGAACAATACGGAGCGAATAACTATCATCCGCTGCCAATCGTTATTTCTGAAGCGGAAGGTGTATGGGTAAAAGATCCTGAAGGCAACAAGTATATGGATATGCTAAGTGCTTATTCAGCTGTGAACCAGGGACACTGTCACCCTAAAATTATTCAGGCGTTAAAAGATCAAGCAGAACGAGTAACATTAACATCCCGCGCTTTTCATAATGATCAGCTTGGCCCATGGTATGAGAAAATTTGCAAGTTAACAAACAAAAATATGGCCCTTCCAATGAACACTGGTGCAGAAGCGGTCGAAACAGCGGTTAAAGCATCACGACGCTGGGGGTATGAAATAAAAGGAATTGAGGAAAATCAGGCAGAAATCATCGCGTGCGTAGGAAACTTTCATGGTCGTACGATGACAGCCGTTTCGTTATCTTCAGAAGCTGAATATAAAAGAGGATTTGGCCCGATGTTACCGGGAATTAAATTAATTCCGTATGGAGACATTACAGCATTAAAAGCAGCCATTACACCAAACACAGTAGCATTTCTAATCGAGCCGATTCAGGGAGAAGCGGGAATTGTGCTGCCGCCGCAAGGATTCTTAAAAGCAGCTTCTGACGTATGTAAAGAAAATAATGTATTATTTATCGCGGACGAAATTCAAGTCGGCTTAGCGCGTACAGGAAAAATGTTTGCCTGCGAATGGGAAAACGTGAACCCAGATATGTTGATTTTAGGAAAAGCACTTGGAGGCGGAGTATTCCCCATTTCTTGTATTGTGGCGGATCAAGACATTTTGGGCGTTTTTAACCCGGGTTCACATGGTTCCACATTTGGCGGAAATCCGCTTGCTTGTGCGGTGTCAATAGCTGCACTTGATGTGATTGAGGAAGAAAACTTAGAGGGTCGCTCGCTTCAATTGGGTCAATACTTTAAACAAAAATTATCAGAAATCAGCAATCCTCTCATTAAAGAAGTAAGAGGAAGAGGGTTGTTTATTGGAGTGGAGCTAGAGGAAGCTGCCCGTCCATTTTGTGAAAAATTAAAAGAAGAAGGATTGTTATGTAAAGAAACGCATGATACGGTGATTCGATTTGCACCGCCACTTGTGATTTCGCAGGAAGAACTTGATTGGGCCATTGAAAAAATTCGCAAAGTACTTTCTTAATAAGCATAGAAAAGAAAACAAGGGATATTATCGGAAAGTTTTATTCTACTATTT
>JBNJJO010000136.1:0-1232 GCA_051750265.1 Bacillota bacterium
GTCATATCAAGAAGACGATCAATTCCGATGATTAATGCAATACCCGCAACTGGTAGCCCAACAGAATCAAGTACCATTGCAAGCATAATGAGACCAACTCCTGGTACTCCAGCTGTTCCAATACTAGCTAAAACAGCCGTTAAAACAACTGTAACTAGCTGTGTAAATGATAATTCTATCCCATATACTTGAGCGATAAAGATCGTTGCAACACCTTGCATAATCGCGGTTCCATCCATGTTGATGGTTGCTCCAAGAGGCTGAACAAAGCTACTAATTGATTCTGGAACACCTAATCGCTTTTGAGCAGTTTCCATTGAAACTGGCAAAGTTGCATTACTACTTGAGGTACTAAAAGCAACACCCATAGCTGGTGCGAAATTTTTAAAAAACGCAAATGGATTTTGTTTAGTAAAAATAGCAATTGTCGAACCATACGTTAATACGGCATGAACGAATAATGCTAATAGAACGACTAACATATACAATCCCATCGCTTTAATTGCATCATAACCTTGGCTACCTACTGCGGTTGCAATAAGACCAAATGTCCCATATGGAGCAAATTTCATAACAAGATTTACAAGATACATCATTAGTTCATTTCCCTGCTCAATCACTCTTAACAAGGTGTCTGCCTTTTTCCCAAGCATTGTAATACCTAATCCTACAAAGATTGAAAAGGCGATAATTTGTAGCATATTCCCTTCAGCCAGTGCTTGAATTGGATTTGTTGGGATAATGTTAAGCAATGTTTCTGTTACAGAAGGTGCTTCTTCCGCCTCGTATTCAACATTCGAAGTATCATATTCCCCAATTGTACCTGGTTGAATTACAGAAGCGAGTATCAGTCCAATGATTATTGCAATTGCTGTTGTACATAGAAAATAGGAAATCGTTTTAGCACCAATTCTTCCTAATTTTTTTGGATCTCCCAAACCTGCAACACCCAAGGTAATCGAGAAAAATACAATTGGAACAACAAGCATCTTAATTAAGTTAAGAAATATTTTTCCTAGTGGGGTAAATAAGAATGAATTAAGCGTGTTAAATAAATTTGGTGAAGTTAGATTAAGTACTAATCCTACAATCGCACCTATAACTAATCCAATAATAATTTTCGTTGCGAGTTTCATGCTAACCACCTCTATTTCTAAAATTTCTAATCTTTTCCCTTTTACCTAGTTGATTCTTCTTATCTTTTTGTTCAAACCTCAAATTCTTTTAATACA
>JBNJJO010000137.1:0-1216 GCA_051750265.1 Bacillota bacterium
TTCTCAAAAAACTGGCAATTTGCCAACGCAAATAATAATCTTCGGCTGTTTGAAAAAACATATTCCATGTCGCTGGTAAAAGTAAAGGAATCGGTGTCCCATTAACAAAAATAGCAATACGTCCTTCCATTAAATTTCCGGCTACTACATCCGGACGTTCCGTTATAAACATGGTTGGCCAGGGTGTCCATGTGTCGTCATTAATCCATTCTTCAATTGTATTGGATCCGGCAATCTCATCTGCTTCAATTTTACCCAGCCGCTCTTTGACTTCGGTAATAAGCTTGTCATTGACAATTCCTTTTACGTACAAAATGGCCACATCTGTTTGTGTGATCTTCCCTAGCTGCATGGTTTCAACCCACAGATTAGGGCTTTTAATTCTGCGGCGAACCATGGCTGTATTGGTAATAAGCGCCTCAACAAAGCTCTCTTTAGGACCTCGGACAGCAGGTTCTGTCGTAGGTTCTGTAATGGCTCTTAAATCTCCGCCTTCTGCAGCACAGCTAAAGGCTTGATTCCAGCCATCAATTAGAAGAATGGTTTGTCCAGATAAGAGGGAAAGCAACATCTTGTTCCAGTCCGTTATGTCCTCAACTGTACCAACTGTTAAGATATTCTCTTTAATGTATGTAAATAATTGGCTCGGTGACTGGGGATCAACACTTTCAGTATTGTTAACGTTATCCATTAGTCTTTCTATGATAAAACTGCCAATGATCTCCTTATCTGCTAACCCATTTATATAAATAAGTGCAACTTTATGCAAAGAAGGTTTTCCCATTTTAAATTCACGGATACCTAAGTCACCGCTGTTCCCTAAAGCTTCCTTAATATTTTTAAGGTTTACATCTAATTGTTGACTGATTTCTAGTTTGTTTGGGTTTATTTCTTTTTCCTTAAACTGTAGTGTCTGCTTCTTTTTTTTTGGTTTTGTTAACCGATTCCATGCACTGTTCATTTTTCATAACACTCCAAGTTTATAGTGTCACCGAAAGAAGTGTTCGATGTCTTCCCTAGTTATTTAGAATATGTATTTTCCAGTTTTTTATACATTTAGGATAACAATCCATATTCGAATGAATTTCCCATACAGTTTCTTATTCCTCGAATCGTTTCCGTACCCCTTACTCAGTCGTTTATTGTTTGAGATGGTCATGAATGATTTGTTCTCTTATCCATTGTTGCACTTTAAACAATCGGAGGTTGAAGGCCC
>JBNJJO010000138.1:0-1215 GCA_051750265.1 Bacillota bacterium
TGGATAGGCTACACTTAGTTGGACATAATTTTTAAGGTCAAGTAGACTACAGATAATACATTTGAGGAGAATCTACATGACTAAAAGAGAACGTCGAACATTTACTGAAGATTTCAAACAACAGATCGTGCAGCTATACCAAAATGGTAAACCAAGAAAAGAGATTATTCGTGAGTATGACCTTACTCCTTCTTCTTTAGATAAGTGGGTGAGTCAGAGTCAGAACTCTGGTTCTTTTAAGGAAAAAGACAATGTAACGGATGAACAAAAGGAACTGATGGAACTCCGAAAGCGAAATAAGCAACTAGAAATGGAAAATGATATTTTAAAGCAAGCCGCGCTGATACTAGGACGAAAGTAAATGTGATCAAGAATAACCAACACAAGTACTCGATATCAGCAATGTGCAAAGTCCTACATCTACCAAGAAGCACCTATTATTATGAAGCCAAAGAACGCCAGGCCGAGGATGATATTACGTCCGATATTCTTGAGATTTTTCATGCCAACCGTCAAAACTATGGGACGCGTAAGATTAAACATGAATTAAAGAAGCTTGGAAAGATCGTATCTAGACGTCGTATCGGTCGAATCATGAACGAGCAGGGCCTGGTTTCTGCCTACACAGTGGCTCAGTTTAAACCATATTCCAACGGAACGAATGAATCAGAACAGAAAAATGAATTGGATCGTAAATTTGATCAAGATACAGCATTGTCAGTCGTTGTAAGTGATTTGACATATGTAAGAGTCAATAAAAAATGGCACTACATATGTGTATTTGTTGATCTCTTTAACCGAGAAATCATCGGTCACAGCGCCGGTCCAAATAAAGACGCATTACTGGTTTATCGATCATTGGCATCAATCAAAGAAGACCTTAATCATATCCATCTTTTTCATACGGATCGAGGAAGTGAGTTTAAAAACAAGCTCATTGATGAAGCGTTAAAGGCATTTAACATTGAACGGTCATTAAGTATGAAAGGATGTCCCTATGATAATGCAGTAGCTGAGGCTACATTTAAAATTATTAAGACAGAGTTTATCAAAGGTCGTCATTTTGATAGTTTGGAAGAGTTTACAAGAGAATTAAATGACTATGTTCACTGGTTTAATCACATTCGCATTCATGGAACACTGGGGTATCTAAGTCCTATTGAATTCAAACTTGAACACCTTAAAAAAGTTGTCTAGTTTAGTGTTGACATTCCA
>JBNJJO010000139.1:0-1181 GCA_051750265.1 Bacillota bacterium
ATTAACGAATAAAGAGAAATTAGATAAACAATTTTGATTATCGAAATTTAATAATGAGGTGTTTTATAATGAGAGCATTTGCAATAAAAGGATATAATGAATCCCCTACCTTTATTGAACGACCTATACCACTAGTTGGAAACAGCGAAGTTCTAGTTGAAGTTCATGCAGCAAGCATTAATCCACTTGATACAAAGGTGCGGAAGGGAGAACTAAAATTATTGTTAAAATACAATATGCCTTTGACGTTGGGAAATGATTTCAGTGGGATAATAACCAAAGTAGGAAAAGATGTAAATAAGTTTAAGGTAGGGGATGAAGTGTACGGTCGTCCTCGTGCGGAGAACATGGGGACATTTACGGAGTACTTTTCTGTTCATGAAGAAGATATTGCCTTGAAACCTAAAAATCTTACATTTGAAGAAGCTGCTTCAATTCCACTAGTTGGACTAACATCCTACCAAGCTCTTCATGACATATTGAGTATAAAAAAAGGGCAAAAAATCCTCATTCACGCTGGTTCTGGTGGAGTAGGAACATTTGCGATCCAATTAGCAAAAGAAATGGGGGCAATTGTTGCCACAACAGCTAGCGATGGTAGTGATTTAGTTAAGTCACTAGGAGCAGATAAAGTCATCAATTATAAGAAAGAGAATTTTGAAGAAATTATAAAGAATTATGATGCCATAATTGATAGTATCGGTGGAGTGACATTGGAAAAGTCTTTTCATTCTGTAAAAAAGGGAGGTAAAATCGTTTCCATCTCTGGAACACCTAACGTTCAATTTGCAGATAACATGAATTTAGGTTTATTCAAAAAGATCCTCTTATCCTTAGCCAGTTCTAAAATAACGAAATTAGAAAAGAAACATGATATAGAATACACATTTCTTTTTATGCAACATAGTGGAAAGCAATTAAAGATTCTATCTGAACTACTTGAAACCGAGAAAATTAAACCGATAATAGATCGTGTTTTCGCTTTTGACAAAGCGAACGAAGCATTGGTATATTCAGAGAATGGAAAAGCTAAAGGGAAAATAATTCTCAAGCTAAAGTAAACTAAAAGGGGACGTTAGCTGTACAAGCTAAATTAAAAAGTCGATTCCTTAGCATTAGAGGAATACGACTTTTTTTTGCTCAGTTAGCGTACAAAATTTCCGAAATGTTGGCGGTACCCC
>JBNJJO010000140.1:0-1180 GCA_051750265.1 Bacillota bacterium
TGCTATGTTCGGTTGATCTCCTACTGTATCCGATCCTCCTCCCTCTGCGTGAGCGGCTCTTCCACTAGCGGTGTTGCCAATGCCCTCCGCATGGGCCGTAAATCCACTGGCAGTGGTACTTTGTCCTTCCGCATGGGAAGCAGTTCCACTGGCGGTGGTAGCATTTCCTTCCGCATGGGCCGCGAAGTTACTGGCGGTGGTACTTGACCCTTCCGCATGGGAAACATCTCCACTGGCGGTGGTACCAAATCCTTCCGCATGGGAAGCTTCACCGAATGTCGGGTCTCCGGAAATACCTGCAGTTGTATTTATCCCTTCCGCATGAGAAAAATTACCAAATGTAGTCGTGTTTCTTCCTTCCGTATGCGAGGCCTCTCCATTTGCTATTGTCGCTTGACCTTCGGCGTGAGAGGCTCTGCCAATGGCTTGGGTCCTAGTACCACCAAAGATTTCTCCTTCCGCATGGGAACTTTGTCCACTCGCATTTGTAGCGAAACCTTCCGCATGGGAATCAATTCCACTCGCATTTGTATTTTCTCCTTCCGCATGGGAACTTTGTCCACTCGCATTTGTAGCGAAACCTTCCGCATGGGAAGCAAATCCAATCGCATTTGTACTCTCTCCTTCCGCATGCGAATTTGAACCCAATGTCGGGTTCCCTGATACACCAGCTCTCGTATTTCTACCTTCTGCATGGGAAAAATCTGCAAATGCTCTCGTATTGAGCCCTTCGGCGTGAGAGCTCTCCCCAACCGCTTGGTTAGGTTGATCGCCTACTGAAACCGATCCTCCTCCTTCCGCGTGAGAGGCTCTTCCACTAGCTGTGTTGCCAACACCCTCTGCATGGGAAGAAAATCCACTGGCCGTATTACCCGTTCCTTCCGCTACAGAACATCCATTTGCAAAATCAGTTAAAATACAACCGTTATCACAACAAGCTTCTACTTGCAAAATCCCTACTTCCTGTTCTGTATTCGCTTCCTCCTGATTTTCACTAGACTTCATCTCGTTCTGATCAGACATCAATCATTCTCCTTTTCAATGTAATTACGGTATAATATGCCATTAATTGAATGATAGATTGGGGAGATAACGTGAATATCGAATACTCGAAGAAAATGTAGCGTTTCATTACTTTCACAAATCAAGGGTGTTTCCTCTATGGAAATGCTTCGAGCAA
>JBNJJO010000142.1:0-1041 GCA_051750265.1 Bacillota bacterium
AAAATTTTGGTTGCTTCAATGGTTGTTGGTCCATTTGCTGCCTCCACCACAATTGTAGCTTTAATACGCTGAGCATTTTGTGCCGTAATTTGGTTTGAAATGGCTGCCGGTACAAGTATGTCACATTCTTTTTCAAGTAATTCTTGATTCGTGATGACATCGGTAAATAACGTCGTTACTGTGCCAAAGCTATCTCGTCGATCAAGCAAATAGTTAATATCAAGCCCTTCTGGATCATAAAGTGCACCATTCGCATCTGAAATACCAACTACTTTTGCTCCTGCCTCATGCATGAATTTGGCTAGAAAGCTTCCTGCATTTCCAAAGCCTTGAACAATGATACGTGCGCCTTGTAAATCAATGTGTTTTTTCTTTACCGATTCTTCAATACAAATTGTTACACCACGAGCTGTTGCCGTTTCACGACCTTGTGATCCTCCTAAAACAAGCGGCTTCCCTGTTATAAAGCCAGGAGAATCGAATTCACGAAGACGGCTGTACTCATCCATCATCCATGCCATAATTTGCGAATTTGTATACACATCAGGTGCCGGAATATCTTTTGTCGGGCCAACTATTTGGCTGATGGCTCGAACATAGCCACGACTTAATCTCTCCAGTTCTCCAAACGACATATTCCTTGGATCACAAATAATACCGCCTTTTCCACCACCGTAAGGAAGATTGGCAATGCCGCATTTTAAACTCATCCAAATGGACAATGCTTTTACCTCATCTTCATTCACTTCAGGATGGAATCGTACACCTCCTTTTGTAGGACCCACTGCATCGTTATGTTGGGAACGAAAACCGGTAAACACATTGACCGAACCATCGTCCATTTTCACAGGTATCCGAACTGTCAGCATTCGGATAGGTTCTTTTAATAAATTAAATACATCATTTGAATAACCTAATTTATTCAATGCTTCTTTTATAATTGTTTGTGTGGAAAGGAATAAATTAAGTGCTTCTTTTTCTTGCTTCTGTTCCTCGGATAATTTCTTTAAAACCTTTGTAGTAGTCATAATATTGCCCCCA
>JBNJJO010000143.1:0-1027 GCA_051750265.1 Bacillota bacterium
GAACAGAAGCTAGGTATAAACGGCGAAAACATGGTGTATCTAGATTTATCACATAAAGATCCAAAAGAGCTTGATATTAAACTAGGTGGAATTATTGAAATCTATGAAAAATTCATGGGTGATGATCCACGTAAAGTTCCAATGAAAATCTTCCCTGCTGTTCACTATTCAATGGGTGGACTTTGGGTGGACTATGATCAAATGACAAACATCCCAGGTTTATTTGCAGCTGGTGAGTGTGATTACTCAATGCACGGTGCAAACCGTTTAGGTGCAAACTCATTACTATCAGCGATTTACGGTGGTATGGTTGCAGGACCGAATGCTGTTAAGTATATCAATGGTCTTGAAAAGAGTGCAGATGACCTTTCAACATCAGTGTTTGACGGACATGTTAAACAAGAAGAGGATAAATGGAATAACATCATGAATTTAGATGGAAAAGAAAATGCTTACGTTCTTCATAAGGAATTAGGGGAATGGATGACTGATAACGTAACAGTTGTAAGACATAATGATAAGCTTCTAAAAACAGACGAAAAGATTCAAGAGCTTATTGAAAGATTCGATCATATTAATATTAACGACACAGCAAAATGGAGCAATCAAGGTGCAGCATTCACCCGCCAACTTAAGAATATGCTTCAATTATCTCGTGTTGTAACACTTGGTGCATACAATCGTAATGAAAGTCGTGGAGCTCATTATAAACCAGAATTCCCTGACCGTAATGACGAGGATTTCTTAAAAACAACGATGGTAAAACATACAGGTGATCGTACAGCTCCTGAATTTAGATACGATGATGTAGATGTATCTTTAATTGAACCACGTAAACGTGACTATTCAAAAAGCAAAAAGGGGGATAAATAATGAGCGAGAATAAAGTAGTTCAGTTTATTATTACCCGACAAGATGCACCGGAAGGAGCCACTTATCAGGAAAAATTTGAAATTCCTTATCGTCCGAATATGAACGTTATTTCGGCGCTAATGGAAATTCGTCGAAATCCTGTTAATGCAGAGGG
>JBNJJO010000144.1:0-999 GCA_051750265.1 Bacillota bacterium
TTACACTTACGAGTATAGTTTTTTTCTGTATTTAAAAATGTTAGATGGCTAACATTTAGTCATTATATTTAAGAATTATTGGTGGCAAAATTTTATCAATACAAAAAAACATCTCCTCCGTTCGAAGAGATGTTCGTTTTCTCATTTAGCTTTTTAATTTTTCCAAGAGCTCTTCTACATAATGCTGGGCACTTTGTGCGGCAATGCTACCATCACCAGTTGCGGTTACAATTTGACGTAATGTTTTTTCACGAACATCCCCTGAAGCAAAGATACCTTCCACCTTTGTTTCCATTCGATCATTTGTCTCAATGTAGCCCATTGAATTCGTGATTCCAAGTTTCCTAAATGGTGCTGTTAGTGGAACCATTCCGACATAGATAAATACACCGTCTATAGTAAACTCTTTTTCAGCGCCATTTTCCGTCGATACAAGCGTCACTGACCCTACTTTTCCATTTTGCTCATTAATGGTTTTAACGGTTGTATTAAACATAACCTCAATTTTTTCATTATCAAACGCACGTTGCTGTAGAATTTTCTGCGCTCTGAATTCATCACGTCGATGAACAATTGTCACCTTATTTGCGAAGCGAGTTAAGTATACACCCTCTTCAACAGCAGAGTCTCCTCCCCCCACTACCACAAGGTCCTTGCCTTTAAAAAAGGCTCCATCACAGACTGCACAATAAGATACACCACGTCCAGCTAGCTCTTTTTCACCAGGTGCACCCAGCTTTTTATACTCAGCACCGGTTGTAATGATCACGGCGCGAGCTTTATATTCCTTTGAAGTGGTTTTGACCGTTTTATATTCCACACCATCTTCAATGCCTTTAATATCTCCATATGCATATTCAGCACCAAACTTCTTTGCATGCTCAAACATCTTGTTAGAAAGATCAGGACCTAGAATATGATCAAATCCAGGATAGTTTTCAACCTCTTCTGTATTGGCCATTTGTCCACCAGGCACTCCTCTTTCAATCATTAAAGTTG
>JBNJJO010000145.1:0-996 GCA_051750265.1 Bacillota bacterium
TACCCCATACCCATCAAGCGAAGTTAAAATCATACCCTCAAAATGAAAAAACGCTATGCTTATCGTAAGAAGTTTACGAGAAAGGATGGCGTTTTTAATGAATCCTATCATTTCAAATGAACTGAATCTTTTCGCACAAGAACTACAATACTTTTTATCTCCAGTAGTCCTACAAGATATCGCCAAACAAGTTGGCTTTGTACAGCGATCTAGTAAGTATCAAGCAAACGAACTCATTGCCCTTTGCGTATGGCTTAGTCAAGAAATCGCTAGCACATCACTTACACAATTGTGCAGTCAGTTAGAAGCTTCCACTGGGGTACTGATGAGCTCAGAAGGACTGAATCAACGCTTTAATCCAGCAGCTGTCGCATTTCTTCGAGAAGTCTTTACTTCTCTTCTCACACAAAAACTCTGTTCAAATCAATCGCTTTCTGCACACATGATCTCTACTTTCAATCGTATCCGTATTTTAGATGCGACAGTGTTTCAACTGCCTGATCATTTCGCCACTGACTATCAAGGTTCAGGTGGGAGTAGTAATACGGCAGGCGTGAAAATCCAATTGGAATATGATTTACTTAGTGGTCAATTTCTTAACGTGCAGCTTGGACCAGGAAAGAATAATGATAAAACATACGGTACCATCTGCCTTGAAACCGTAGAGGCGGGCGATTTGTGTTTGCGTGATCTTGGTTACTTCGATTTAGGAGACTTACAAGCGATTCATGATAAAGAGGCTTACTATATCTCGCGGTTGAAGCTGAATACACGCATTTATATCAAGAACCCTGAGCCAGAATACTTCAACAATGGCACGTTAAAAAAGCAAACAGAATACATCCAGCTTGATATGACACAAATGATGTCTGGTCTAACCCCTGGTGAAACGATCGAAATCCCCGAGGCATACATTGGCCAAAATCAGAAGCTTCCAGCACGTGTCATTATCCATCGTTTAACAGATGATCAAACGCAAACACGCCTGAAAAACCA
>JBNJJO010000146.1:0-977 GCA_051750265.1 Bacillota bacterium
AGTATACGTCCTATTCCAACTACTTTTGATAATGTAGTTTTATTTCGGTCTCTTGCGACTAGTACGCATACTTGTTCAGAGGAAATGCCTCGTTTAGTTGCAGAACCGCCACGTTTTCGAGGCTTTCTATCTGTGATAACATTTCTTCCTTTTCGGCTCTCTAAAAAATAGGTTTCATCAGTTTCTACTATTCCTTTAAAAGTAGGTGTTTGTTGCCTTGACAAAGCAGATAGGATCTTGTGCCGCCAGTAGAAACAAGTTGTGAAATGAACACCGACAATTTTAGCAGATTCGCGAAGAGATAGTCCCTTAAGCATACATTCAATAAACGTAATCCACTTATTAGCTTTTTTGGACCGATAAAGTGGAGTATTTGTTAGGTCATTGCTGATTTTAAAGCAATCCTTACATTTATACCTTTGACGACCATTACGCTTACCGAAGCGAACAACGGACACACTTCCGCAATGTCGACAATGATAACCACTAGTAAATTTACGTTCTCTAAGCTCACCAATCAAGTTACCTTGTTGAGAAGCTTCAGGGGTAAAAATACGTTTAAGAAAATCAAATAGAATTTCTTTATCCTTGTTTGTTAAATCGGAAACGTCAGCTAGGATATTCGCTAAAGTCGTCATCTGCCTTACCTCTTTCGTAATATTCTTACGATCAGGATGGCACAATTCTCCGGAATCTAAACAATATCAACCCTAAGCCTTAACAAAGCCTAAATAAACAAGAGAAAGATTAACTGTTAAACTTTTATATTTTCTTTTCAATTACCATGAAAATAAACTTCTGTAACTCCGAAAAACGACAATACCAAAGAAGACCCATCTCATTCGTTAAAAAAAAATGGAGAGAGCCGCAATTCATTGATCTATGGATTGGGGTTGACTGGATTAAGAACCAGTATGGACAGTTCAACATGTTTTCATTCTCTGTGGTGCAGCGACGTTATTTCTGCTGCATGGATG
>JBNJJO010000147.1:0-975 GCA_051750265.1 Bacillota bacterium
AACAAGGATAGCGTGTTTTTTAATGTAATAGAGGATTGTGTTAATCGCTTGATTTTGAAATAATTGGAATTAAGAAATAGGGCAGGATTATTGAATAAGTCTATAAATAAGGATGCTTAACAGAGAGGAGGTGCTTGATGAAAAGGAGGAAACTATTGTTTGTTACTTTTGGAATATTGGTTGTTGCAATTTTAACTTTTTATTTTAATGGTACCAAACAGTTATACGGGAATGATGAAGCCTCTATAGTTAAAGTAATTAATTCTATTGAGGGATATGAACATAAATCAATTGAAATCTTGGAGATAAAAGATTTTGATGATCTAAGAATTGTAGCGTTTTTAGCTAATAATAGACCAGGCTATATAGAGTTTACAGAAAATAAGAAAGGTAACTATGTATGGAGACATTTAGAAGTTAAAGAGAATGAGACATTTAGTTCTTTCCACCTTTTTCCTCGTAAAATAATTTTTGTAACCAATAATGAAAATGAAATAGCTAAAATGCAAGTAGATATAAATGAGCAAAAATTTGAACGGGAATTTATCCCGAATAAAGCAACTGTAACTTGGGCTGATTTACCACAAACCGATAAAAACGAATATACATTTCGGAACTATAAGTATTATGATAAAGATGGAATTATTATTAAGGAATTTGAATAACCAGCTCGTAAACAAACGGGGGCTTTAATGGAAGTTTCCTTTTTAAATTTTAGATGACCATTTTCTAATAATGATCTTCAGCAATCGGGCGCGATTGTTGAAGATCCTTTAGATTTAACGACTTTATTGTTATATTTTCAAGTACGGTGAAGTATTTTACATCAAAAAATAAACCACACATAACCCCGTCCTTACTTAGAACGGGGTTATGTGTGGTTTAAGGTTTTTTCTTTATTTTTGATACATGGCAAATGTTCAGCAAAATACTTTTCTGGAAATTATATAAAACAGCTTATTGGTGTCATAACTC
>JBNJJO010000148.1:0-963 GCA_051750265.1 Bacillota bacterium
AGAAGTAAAAGTCCCAGCTAGCCAGAAATTCCTTCTAATTCGATCAGTTATTGAAAAGTACAATCTAAAACATATGGTGAAATACCTTTGTGTGATATCCGGTGTTTCACGTAGTGGTTATTATAACTATTTCTCGCAAAAGTCTGAGGAACAAAGAAAACGCAAAGATGAAAAGGATGAAGTGGCAAAAGAATTAATTTTAAAGGCCTTTCGCTTCAAAGGTCGTATGAAAGGGGCACGTCAAATCAAAATGACATTGGCGGGTCAATTTAAGTGTGTCTACAATTTGAAACGGATCAGAAGAATAATGAAAAAATACGGCATTTTCTGCCCTATTAGAAAAGCAAATCCATACAGAAGAATGATGAAAGCAACACAAGAACATCGTGTAGTGCCAAACCTGTTAAACCGTCAATTTAAGCTAGAGATTCCTGGTAAAGTACTACTTACAGATATCACATATCTAAATTACCAGAATGGACAAAGAGCTTACTTATCAGTCATTAAAGATGGTTCAACGGGGCAAATCCTATCTAAACATTTATCAGATCGTATTACCATGGAACTAGCTACTAACACCTTATACAAGCTAAAGAAAAATCGAAACTTTAAGAAGGCAAAAGATGCCTTAATCCATTCAGACCAAGGGACTCACTATACTCACCCTGATTTCCAAAAACTCGTCAAGAAACTAGGGTTGCGTCAGTCCATGTCCAGACGTGGGAACTGTTGGGACAATGCACCGATAGAATCTTTCTTTGGTCACCTTAAAGACGAGGCCAATATAAAATCATGTAAAACCTTAAATGAGTTAAAACGGGAAATAGACAAATATATTACTTACTATAATCATTATAGGTATCAATGGAACCTAAAAAAGATGACCCCTGTTCAATACAGAGATCATCTTCTTAAGACTGCCTAACCTTTTTTAAAAATGTCCTTTACAAGGGGTACACTTTA
>JBNJJO010000149.1:0-961 GCA_051750265.1 Bacillota bacterium
GAATAAGAATTGCGCTCTGTCTTTTGGTAAAGGGCCATTTAATTGAAAAAGGCTTATTGAGCTAAATGGGAAGGTAGTCAATAAAAAGATAAGGAAAAGTTATTAGTTTTATTAAATAATTTGTAATACTACATCAAAAAAGGAAGTGTTATTATTTTCTTATAAAGGGAGTGGTGAGTATGAGTATGTTTACCATAAATTCTATTGGAGTAGTTTACAACGAACGTAAAGCACCAGAAGATGATTTTTGGGGGAAAGTTCTTTCAGAAATAAAGTTAGAAAAAGATTGGGATATGAGTTGTCTAGATGGTATTGAATCATTTAGTCATTTAGAAATATTATACCTATTTCACCTTGTTCCAGATGAAAACATTCAATATACTTCAAGACACCCCAGAAATAATGAAAAGTTTCCTAAAGTAGGAATTTTTGCACAACGAGGAAAGAACCGCCCAAATAAAATAGGGGTAACAATTGTTGAGTTAATCAATAAAGAAGGAAATTCCTTAATAGTTAAAGGATTAGACGCAATAGATGGTACACCAATAATAGATATAAAACCTGTTATGAAAGAATTTTTACCAAAAAGAGAAACAAAACAACCTCAATGGTCTTCTGAGTTAATGGCGAATTATTGGGAGTAGTGGATAAGAGGTCCTTAAATTAAGTTTCTATTCAAGTATTGGGGTGCTTATCTTGAATAAGGTTTAAGCAATGATCTTCAACAATCGGGCGCGCTTCTTTAAAAAGAAGGCGTCCTTTTGTATTGGTCTATTAAATAGAAAAAGGTTGTTTGTTTATACACTTCTGATTACCTTTTTATAGTACAATCAATTTCAGTTGATAAATTGGTAATTTAAGGAGGTGTAACATATGAAAGAACGTATTGTTACAGGAACTGTATTGGCAGTTTTATTTATACCAAAAGAAAGATATGGGTATTAGATCAATTTCCAAAGAG
>JBNJJO010000150.1:0-959 GCA_051750265.1 Bacillota bacterium
TTTGGTGCGATTTTTCTGAGTGCCTCCTCAACGGTGCTTCCTGTAGCCGAATAGGTCATAACAGGAGACACTTCTGATGTCCCTCCTTGCCCTGCCACACCGGCTATTTGTCCTTCATTTATTACTTGAACCGTAACGAGATATCTGTTTTCCACATCATCTCCGCCTTCATCAATGCCGATAGCGCTTACGATGTCAAGATCTTGTAATTCAGCACGATCCCAACATCCTGAGAGCAATACAGAAGATAAAAGCATAAAAAGAATGATAAATGGTCTATGTTTCATTGGAATCCCTCTCTGATTCGTTGTCCTTTATTTGATTTTCTCTCGGTGACGGCCCAAGATTTTGGGTATTACCTGTCCTCGTTATTTTCTTTTGGTTAATTAAACGAGGACGTGTTGACAAAAACGGCTTTGGAAAACGAATGATGGTATCTTTCCAATCAGAAATAATGAGTGGAGCAAAGGGAGCCAAATAAGGAATACCAAAAGAGCGCACGCTACAAGTGTGTGCGACTAAAACAATGGCTCCGAGTCCAATTCCGTAAAGCCCAAAAGAAGCTGCCAAAGTCATCATCAAAAATCGAAGTAAACGCGTCACATCCATCATCGCATAATGGGGGATGGTAAAACTGGCAATTGCTGTCCCTGCCACCACAATGACCATGGAACTTGAAACAATTCCTGCCGCAACAGCTGCTTCTCCCAATACAAGTGCACCAACGATTGAAACAGCCTGCCCAATCGGACGGGGCATCCGTACACCTGCTTCCCGCAAAACCTCAAATGTAAACTCCATTAACATAGCCTCTACAAATACCGGAAATGGAATTCCTTGTCGCTGTGCTGTCAGGCTAACTAATAAAGGTGTTGGAATCAATTCAGGATGATATGCAATAAATGCAATAAAAAGGGCCGGTCCAAAAAGGGTGATTAAGAATGCAGAAACTCTTAGAA
>JBNJJO010000151.1:0-952 GCA_051750265.1 Bacillota bacterium
TTAATGCCTTTTATGCAAGCCGACTTAAATATGAACTTCACACAGGCAGGATTATTAGCAACAACGATCTCGCTTGGCTTTCTAGCAATTTCCCCCTTAGCTGGGTTATTAGCACTCAAATTTGGAATGAAACAAGTCATTATGGCAGGTGGCTTTCTCGTCACAGTTAGCTTCCTTTTTCTTTCATTCTCGAACTCCTTTTATCTATACATGCTTATTATGTTTTTTTGCGGGGCAGGAAGTGCTTTAGCCTTTTCCCCCATAATGTCTTTACTAGTCATCCAATTCCAAAAGAAAAAGGGATTAGTACTCGGTGTCTTATTAAGTGGGGTGGGTTCAGGAATGCTTCTTAGTGGTCTCATGACCACCTATTTGATTAGCTATTTTCCTGTATGGGAATGGAGGGCTATTTGGCTAATTTTTTCCATTACCTCTATTTTATTCACACTACTCTCATGGATCGTATTGAAAGAACCAGGAAAGAGTCTGACTAACAAAGATGATAGGAATCAAGGAGTCGCTCATGCCTACAAAAACCGAAAAATCCTTAGGGTAGGTATTATTTACTTTTTAATTGGATTGGCTTATCTTATCCCAATCCTTTTCCAAACATCATTTATGATACACTCTGGGATCAGCGAAAGAGTGGCCGGTAGTTTATTTTCAATTTCTGGCTTATTTACAATTATTGGAGGTCCAATTTGGGGAATCGTTTCAGATAAAGTAGGGAGAAAAAAATCTTTACTCGTTGCTTTGGCTTTTTGTGTCATGGGAGGTATTATTCCAGTCGTCAATGATCACATAATAAGTTTTATAGCTTCGGCAATTTTATTTGGTTTTTCCATTGGAGGTCTCATGGTTCTTGTCCAAGCGATGGCAGCAGAACGCTCTCTTCCTTATCTAGTACCAGCCGTTTTGGGCTTCATAACCATTTTCTTTGCAACTGGTCAAT
>JBNJJO010000152.1:0-952 GCA_051750265.1 Bacillota bacterium
CTAATGCCTTTTATGCAAGCCGACTTAAATATGAACTACACACAGGCAGGATTATTAGCAACAACGATCTCGCTTGGCTTTCTTGCAATTTCCCCCTTAGCTGGCTTATTAGCACTCAAGTTTGGAATGAAACAAGTCATTATGGCAGGTGGCTTTCTCGTCACAGTTAGCTTCCTTTTTCTTTCATTCTCGAACTCCTTTTATTTATACATGCTTATTATGTTTTTTTGCGGGGCAGGAAGTGCTTTAGCCTTTTCCCCCATAATGTCTTTACTAGTCATCCAATTCCAAAAGAAAAAGGGATTAGTACTCGGTGTATTATTAAGTGGGGTGGGTTCAGGAATGCTTCTTAGTGGTCTCATGACCACCTATTTGATTAGGTATTTTCCGGTATGGGAATGGAGGGCTATTTGGCTAATTTTTTCCATTACCTCTATTTTATTCACACTACTCTCATGGATCGTATTGAAAGAACCAGGAAAGAGTGTGACTAACAAAGATGATAGGAATCAAGGAGTCGCTCATGTTTACAAAAACCGAAAAATCCTTAGGGTAGGTATTATTTACTTTTTAATTGGATCGGCTTATCTTATCCCAATCCTTTTCCAAACATCATTTATGATACACTCTGGGATCAGCGAAAGAGTGGCCGGTAGTTTATTTTCAATTTCTGGCTTATTTACAATTCTTGGAGGTCCAATTTGGGGAATCGTTTCAGATAAAGTAGGGAGAAAAAAATCTTTACTCGTGGCTTTGGCTTTGTGTGTCATGGGAGGTATTATTCCAGTCGTCAATGATCACATAATAAGTTTTATGGCTTCGGCAATTTTATTTGGTTTTTCCATTGGAGGTCTCATGGTTCTTGTCCAAGCGATGGCAGTAGAACGCTCTCTTCCTTATCTAGTACCAGCCGTTTTGGGCTTCATAACCATTTTCTTTGCAACTGGTCAAA
>JBNJJO010000153.1:0-929 GCA_051750265.1 Bacillota bacterium
TGGCCTTCAACCTCCGATTGTTTAAAGTGCAACAATGGATAAGAGAACAAACCATTCATGACCATCTCAAATCAATAAACGACTGAGCAGCTGGAGAAGGAAATAAAAGAGGAAGTGTTGATGGCAATAGAAGCTGCAAAAGAACAAAAAACCTTTTTTCCTTTTTTAAACTCTAAACAGAATATAAGAAAAATAGGCATGTTCATAATTTTAGTTGGGGGAGTTGGCGGTACCCCATATAAAAAAGCCGCATATGTTAGAGCAGCCTATTGCTGAGATGATATCTTGGATATAAGTGGTTAATTAAAATGGCTAAACAATAAACTGAAAGATATGTAAGGAAAAAAAATTAGTTTATTATTCTGCACTTAACCATTTTTTGACTTCATCTGTTGCCTCAATAACCTTTTTATCATTACCTCTGGAGGTGTTTTTATAAATAAAATATCGGTACCAGGTTGTGAACGTTGTGCATATTTAATTCCAGGTGGAGTTACATAAAAGTCACCTTGGCGAAAGGTGTACTGTTGACCCGTTTCCACATCTAGATATTCCGTCATACCTCTAACTATATATTGATATTCATATGCTTGTGTATGATAATGTGGTGTTTCACTATGAAATTCATTGTATGAGTTATACCGATTTCTAACTTATCATCCTCTATATAATTTAGTTCTTGAGGTCTTGTTAATTTACCTACAAAGTACTGTCTTGTTGTATTTTTCAATGCTTTTATTATTTTATCGTTCTTGATAATGTGCATTTGTTGGTTCATCTAAAAATTCCTCCTTGTCACTGATTCATTGGACTAATGTTATTTAAATTGGTGGAAAAATCTTGAGAGCATCATCGATTCATATTTTACTTCATATCCTTATTGTTACTCTAACAATTTTATTATCTCTTCTATAAAGACACGGTTTCCC
>JBNJJO010000154.1:0-925 GCA_051750265.1 Bacillota bacterium
GAACACCGGAGCGTATGTCAATACGTGAGGATGTGAGTGAGCTGACGAAGAGATTTGAAGCTTAGCGGAAGCCGTAAACTATGAGGCTCAGTAGCTCAGTTGGTAGAGCACGAACGAATAAGCTACGAAGCATAAGCATCAGCGTACTCATTGAGCAGCTCCTTGAATAAGCTTACTGAAATGAGGACGATGACTAAGTATTAGAACATTCATGCTGAACAAATAAGAAGTAGTAACAAAGTACGTCAACCAATGAAATAGATTTAAAGCGCAAAATACTCCACTAATTTATGGCTCAGTAGCTCAGTTGGTAGAGCAATGGACTGAAAATCCATGTGTCGGCGGTTCGATTCCGTCCTGAGCCACCATTAAGCTTAATATTCCCTAGTCCTTTAAAACAACACGGAGGGGTAGCGAAGTGGCTAAACGCGGCGGACTGTAAATCCGCTCCTTAGGGTTCGGCAGTTCGAATCTGCCCCCCTCCACCATTTTAATAGGGGCATAGTTTAACGGTAGAATAGAGGTCTCCAAAACCTTTGATGTGGGTTCGATTCCTACTGCCCCTGCCAATTTAATATATAGTGGCGATTGTGGCGAAGTGGTTAACGCACCTGATTGTGGTTCAGGCATTCGTGGGTTCGATTCCCATCAGTCGCCCCATTATGTTTTATAAGGTTGAAATATTAAGAATATTCTTAAGCTGGGATAACACACAAGATTAGTTGGACTGAATAATATAATGTTATCGGTTTTTTTTTATCTAAAAGTGTACTTAGTAGTCGACGATATTTCGCGTTATTTCCTGTGGAAATATCATACAATATCCTCTTGCTGGGTTTGTACACTAGGATAGTTTTAGGTGGAAACGTAATACATTGTTATCAATTTTTACTGAGTTACTAGGTGTACTTAGTAGTCGACGATA
>JBNJJO010000155.1:0-909 GCA_051750265.1 Bacillota bacterium
CGTATCAAAAATATTGATTACTTTCACATCTATCTCTAGCTTGGTAAATAGCTTGATGACTTCTTGGTATTTACAACAGCTTGGTAATATATATAAAACCATTTCCCCCTCACTCTTCCTCTTCTTCATTAGTTGTCTTATCCTCTAAAGTTGCAGCAAACAATTTGTCTATATGGTCAACATTATTTTACACATTAATTTTAAACGCTTCGGGATTTGGATAGCGCCGCACGACGACTTCAATGGATTCACCATTTGCCACATGGCTTACATAAAAGTCAAATCGTCCTGTATAATCATCATCTCCCGATACCACCATCGCCACACGAACTGCAACCACAGGAAATGCAGCGTGTTGGAATAAATAAGCCTCTGCCTGACGTTTACCTTCATCATAAGCATATTCATTGGCTTCTAGATCATATGAATAATTTTCAGGACGAAAATCGCTTTCCGTCGTTTCATCCTCTTTATGCCCATAAACAGCCATGCTCGATGTAAAGATATAACGTTTTACCCGATTGCCGAACGCTTCAACAGCGATTTTGGCCTCTCTCGGATTAAAACAAATTTGATCATAAACCAAGTCATAGTGCTGATCTGCAAAAGCCTTGATCATCGAGTCCTGATCGGTACGGTCTATTTGAATTCTTTGGACCTTGGCCCCAAAATCATCCGTTGTTTGTCCCCGGGTGGCGATGGTGACATTATGATCATCTTCAAGTAATAAATACACTAAACGACGACCAAAAAATTTCGTACCGCCCATCACAAGAATGTTCATAAACTAGCCCCCTCTTCCTTTTTCTAAATTGGGTAAAAAACATGCAGATCTTTAATAAATCGATACAAATCATAGACATTCGGAACCATCAAATGATCTGATTATTTTCCCACATCCGGATAGCG
>JBNJJO010000156.1:0-909 GCA_051750265.1 Bacillota bacterium
ATATGAAATCTCATTCTGGTCCAAGTAACATATTTTTAGATAACGGAACCAGTCTACCTAGAATTAGATACTTATATGGTAATTATAAATTTAGTGATTTCAAATACGAGGCAAAAGCTGTTGCGCTTGCAAGAAGTGATATTCGTTTCTTTTCTGCTCAATTGATTACTAATAACTTAGCAACTCTTGGAGCTTGGACTTTTTTAGCTCTAATTGGTAATGGAATTGCTGCCCTTCAAATTTATCGTAACTCTATTGCTGGAAAGCAAGCTATGAAAGACACTTACTCTATCCTTGGTATCTAATAATTATTGAATGTGTAAGCACATATTTTAAATGAACGCCTTTAAGGTGTTTCTGTTGACATGAAGGCAACGGAAAGGTTTTTAACTAGGGGAGATACTTTACAATCGCTTAGAACGCCCCGTATGGCGTCTGTCCATGGTAAGTGGACCGTAGGGAGTATTAAGGAGTGGACAGACTCACTTCACCCAGACCCTCTTGAGTAAACTTAATTAATGCTGTCCCGATAAATTTTTTCTAAGAGACCTAAATGTCACCAAAAGCAAGAACTGCAAGTGCAACTAAAGAACCCCCAATACCTGAAAAAAAGTCACTTATTTTAATAATTAACAACACCCCCTTTTAAAATATATGTCCGTTTAAAAATAAAAAAGATCTTCGACTGGAAGATCCTTTTTTCATTGCCTATAATTGGCTTTATGTAAACTAATCTTGTATAGAGTATACAGACTTTGAAGTCAGCTATTAAATTATAAACAATCAGAATATCTTCAATAGGTAATGAACAAACTAATTAACGCATGAGAAACCGAAAGTTCATGGCTTTCCTTTTAAAGATACCTTCTGATATTAATTTGGAGGTATCTTTATTTTTGTTTCTCCTAA
>JBNJJO010000157.1:0-897 GCA_051750265.1 Bacillota bacterium
CAGCATGTTTGTAGATGGAATGTTTGTTCCCGGAGGCGCCGACTATGCGGAGATGTTTGAAACCACAGACGGGAACCCGATTGATGTCGGTTACTTCGTTACTTTTGATGATGAGAGTGAGAAAATACGAAAAGCCACTACTACTGACGATTATATCTTAGGAATTGTAAGTGCTGATCCGGCCGTCCTAGCAGACAGTAGGGAATTAAGGTGGAAAGATAAATATGTAACCGATGAATGGGGAAGAGTACAATATCACGATATTGTCATTCCAGCGGAAAAAGATAAAGATGGGAATGTTATCATGCCTGAACGTACAGAGAAGCAACCCATTTTAAATCCTGACTGGGACCATACGAGAGAGTACATTCCACGTTTGGAAAGACCGGAATGGGTTGCGGTTGGTCTATTAGGAAAACTTCTTGTTCGAGACGATGGAACTTGCAAAGTAGGCGGATATTGTAAACCTAATGTCGAAGGCATTGCAACAGCTTCCAATAAAGGGTATCGTGTGATGAAACGTACAGGAGAGAATCAAATATTAGTTTTACTAAATTTAACATTAGAAACTACTAATATCGAACAACTGAAACAGCTCGCAAGTGATCAACAATCAGTAGAAGGAATGGAAAAGTTAATAAATTTAAAAGAAAAATCTATCGAACAGCTGAAAGAATTAGCAAAGCTAAAAGAACAAACGATTGAGCAATTGAAAGAATTAGCCAAGTTAAAAGACCAAGGAATTCTTACGGAAGAAGAGCTTCAGATTCAAAAACAAAAACTATTAGATTCATGAATAGTTTTTCAGAATGACGAGTTTAACAAAATGCTTATTTTGTTAAACTGAAAACACCTTGATCACTACTAGGTCAAGGTGTTTTTTGGTTCCGATAATCC
>JBNJJO010000158.1:0-897 GCA_051750265.1 Bacillota bacterium
AACACTAAATAGGACGCAGCTCATTCATTTTTTAAAAAGGGGAGAGCGCCTGATCCTGAAAAGGTATTGAAAATCGTAATTTACTGGATTAAGAGGCTTCTGATTCAGTCAATGTTACTGTATAACCAAGACTTTCAAGTCTTCGTAATGAATGACGGACAATCGATTGTTGCTTCTGTTTATCAAAGTAGTCTTCACCCAAGTCTACATACATTTCCTTTCGAGTTAAGAGGTAATAAGCAATACGCAACATGGCATGAGCGACGACAATTCCTGCTCGTTTTTTGCCTTTTCGTGATGCTGTTCGACGGTACAGAGCGCCAAGATAGTTTTTAGATCCTTTTACGGAATGAGCTGCTTCAATTAAGGCGGACTTTAGATATTTGTTCCCTTTTTTGGTTTTAGATGATTTCCTTTTTCCTGCACTTTCGTTATTACCAGGAACTATTCCCGCCCAAGAACACATGTGAGCAGCACTTGGAAACTGTTCTTTAACCTCTGTTCCAATTTCAGATAGCATTTGTTCAGCCATTCGTGTTGCAATTCCAGGGATTGAATCCAATATTTCTACATCTTCATGAAAGGGACTTACTCTTTCAGCTACTTCTTGATCTAACATTTCGATTTGTTCTGTTAAAAAATCAATGTGTTTTAAAATGGTTTTTAACATCATGCGTTGATGTTTACTGATTGAACCATGAAGAGCAAGTTTTAGTTCATCTTTCTTCTTTTTCATTGTTCGTTGAGCAAAGTTTGATAGAATTTCAGGATTATCTTCCCCATTGGCAATAGCTTGAAGCATATTTTTAGCTGAAACCCCCATAATGTCAGAGACCACTGAACCTAACTTAATGTTTGCGCCTTCAAGCACTTTCTGAATGCGGTTATGTTGTCTAG
>JBNJJO010000159.1:0-863 GCA_051750265.1 Bacillota bacterium
AAGGAATGAAAATCCAGTCATAACAAGTAACAAAGGGAGACTTCTAAGACGATGGAAAAAGCCAAGATTAGTGTCATTCAACTATTTGCCCTGATGTTTATGTTTGAGATGGGGACTGCATTGGTCATACCTTATGGAATAGATACCAAAAAAGACGCCTGGCTTGCCATTCTTATAGGAATGTGCGTGGGAATTATCTTATTTTTCATTTATTACTATTTATTTCGTCAATATCCAAATCTACCACTTACCGGATATGCCAAAAAAGTATTTGGTAAATACCTAGGGTGGATAATTGGCCTGTTATACATTCTCTACTTTTTCAATACTACTACCCATAATATTCGTAGTTTCGGGGAGTTGCTGCTTTCATCGACCATGCCCAAAACACCGTTATTAGCTCTCATTATCTTATTCGTTCTTGTCATTTGTTATGTACTTTATCTAGGGATTGAAGTATTAGCGAGAACAGCAGAAGTTTTTATTGTCATTCTGATCATTTTGGGACTCACAGGAAATCTTTTCGTCTATTTATCAGGTAATATCGATCTCCATAATTTGCAGCCGTTTCTTGAACATGGATGGAAACCAATCTTAACGACGGCTCTTCTGGAGACTAGTAATTTTCCTTTTGGTCAAATGATTCTCTTTCTGATGCTGCTTCCTCATTTAAATCGTCCTGGATTATTGAAAAGAGTATGGTTGTCTGCCTTAATTTCAAGTGGGCTCGTCTTGAGTTATACAATAAGTTTAAATATAGCTGTACTTGGTGTTGAGGAAGTAGAGAGATCTACGTTTCCTTTGTTATCAACCATCGGAAAAGTAAACCTTTTCGAGTTTATCCAACGACTTGATGCTATTGC
>JBNJJO010000160.1:0-863 GCA_051750265.1 Bacillota bacterium
ACAATAGCATCCATTCGTTGGATAAATTCGAAAAGGTTGACTTTTCCAATTGTTGATAACAAAGGAAAAGTAGATCTCTCTACTTCCTCAACACCAAGAACAGCGATATTTAAACTTATTGTATAACTTAAGACGAGCCCACTTGAAATTAAGGCAGACAACCATACTTTTTTCAATAATCCAGGACGATTTAAATAAGGAAGCAGCATCATAAAGACAACCATTTGACCAAAAGGAAAATTGCTAGTCTCCAGAAGGGCCGTCGTTAAGATTGGTTTCCATCCATTTTCAAGAAACGGCTGCAAATTATGAAGATCGACATTACCTGAAAGAAATACTAAAAGATTTCCTATGAAGCCCATAAAGACCAGAATGACAATGAAGACTTCTGCTGTTCTCGCTAATACTTCGATCCCTAGATAAAGTACATAAAAAATGGCTAGACAAATCAAGATAATGAGAGCCAATAACGGTGTTTTGGGCATGGTCGATGAAAGCAGCAATTCCCCGAAACTACGAATATTATGGGTAGTAGTATTAAAAAAGTAGAGAATGTATAACAGGCCAATGACCCACCCCAGGTATTTACCAAATACCTTTCTGGCATATCCGGTAAGTGGTAGATTTGGATATTGACGAAATAAAAAGGAATAAATGAAAAATAAGATAATTCCCTCGCACATTCCTATAAGAATGGCAAGCCAAGCGTCTTTTTTGGCATCTATTCCATAAGGTATGACCAATGCAGTCCCCATCTCAAACATAAACATCAGGACAAATAATTGAATGGCACTAATTTTGGCTTTTTCCATCGTCTTAGAAGTCTCCCTTTGTTACTTGTTATGACTGGATTTTCATTCCTA
>JBNJJO010000161.1:0-861 GCA_051750265.1 Bacillota bacterium
TAACTAGATTTGTATATGATATACATTAAAGACTTTGGGATCTTGTTGAACTACGTGGCAGGTTAGTTTAAGAAGAAAACGGATTAGTAACATTTAATCGTCTTTTAGTTTACTTAAGCATTTAAATGAATCGGTTAGGATAAAAAATCAACCTTAAATAATACTGCATTTATCAATGTTTATCCTTTGCAAGAAGCATGCAAGATCCATGATTCTTTCATAGATCTTGCATGCTTTCTTTCATTCTTTCATGATCGTGAAATGGTGTATGCTACTCCTTAACAATTAAATAAAGATATAAAGTTTGGGAACTTCCCGAATTATTTTTGAGTGTTATAACCCAACCATACGGATATCTAGGGAAGTTTTCGACGGCATATACGTCTGCTATTTTGCCAGTTGCGAATCCTCCACTCATAACCCTTTCATTGGTTTTTCCAAGCAGTCGACACACCAAGTATTCGTTAGGGTTTAGTGTAAAGGTCCACGTGTAAAGTTTAAAACCTTTTCCATGAGCAGCTGACTGTGCTGCGTTGGGATTAAACTCTTGATCCCGTGTAGTTTGTCTGTACATTGTCTCTGGCGTTTGTTGAACAGGATAGTTCTCAGCAGAATATGTCCACCCATTATATACAGGATATACAGGAACTGGAATAAAGTTATTCATTGGATCAAATCCTAATAATCTAATAATACTGATGATGTATCTTATTGTTGTAACAGTTTGAATGGGAAATTGTCCCAGTAAATTTGAATGGAATTGAAGAACAAAAGTATAAAATCCTGTATAAATGATAAATCTGACCAAAACGAAACCCCTTGGGCGCCAGGGGGTTTCGTTTTGGTCAGATTCCTATAGGA
>JBNJJO010000162.1:0-847 GCA_051750265.1 Bacillota bacterium
AACCGATTCAGAGAGTGGCTACTATGTAAAAGATGAGCGTACAAAACAGTTCGCCTATTCTTTCCATGCAGCCTCAGATCGTAACGGTTTTGTGCTAGACGCGATTGTAACACCCGGAAACACACACGACAGTCATATCCTAGAACCATTAGTCGAACAGGTAATTGAGAAAATTGGAAAACCTAGAGCTATTGCGGCAGATGCAGCTTATAAAACACCTGCAATTACGAAATACTTATTTGAAAATGAAATGACTCCGGCATTACCATATACACGACCACGCACAAAAGAAGGGTTCTTCCGAAAACATGAATACGTTTATGATGAACACTTTGACTGTTACCTTTGCCCAGCAGGTGAAGTCTTGAAATATTCGACAACGAATAAAGAAGGCTATCGTGAGTACAAATCACCGAAGCACATTTGCGCCACTTGCCCATTTTTAGCGAAATGTACAGAAAGTAAAGATCATCAAAAAGTGGTGACACGTCATATTTGGCAAGAGTACGTGGAGGAAGCTGATCATCTTCGTCATCACAAAGATGTAAAACCAATCTATGCGAAACGCAAAGAAACGATTGAACGTGTATTCGCAGATGCAAAAGAAAAGCATGGCATGCGTTGGACAACGTTAAGGGGACTTAAAAAATTGTCGATGCAGGCGATGCTTACTTTCGCTGCCATGAATTTGAAGAAGATGGCTAACTGGACATGGCGAGGTCCAGAAATGGCATAATAAAGTGAGCTAAGAGAGGTCTATCCTCATTCATTTGAGGTGAATTTCAAAGAAAATCGCAAAAGAGGTTCGGAATGAAACCATTCCGAACCCCTTTTGTCGACAATCTGA
>JBNJJO010000163.1:0-839 GCA_051750265.1 Bacillota bacterium
GGAGCAGCCGTCAAGGCTGAGAATCTCATGGAGTGAAAGTCTCCTGTCATCAATTGGCCGAATTCGGATGACTAGCATATCCAATGCGTGGGGAGGTAACAAACCACGTTCTGCTTGGAAGTAAAAGTCACGGCGGCCTATTCTACACTGAGAGAATAAGGTCGGAACAGTCTGTGTGGCGAGCAAACCTAGAGGCCAGAAGGATTTAACGAATACTGCAGTCCCGAAATCTACGCCCCTCAAAGAAACTGTTTCGAGGGATGTTTTGCTTAGCGTCGACCTTTGCCTAACGGGGGAAGACCGATGTCTTACGGGAAGAAACGGTCAAAAGCACTGTAAGAGCAGCCGGGATAAGGGTTCTGGCATCTAGGGAAAGATTCTCAGAGATAACGAAGGGAAGGTCCTACTTCAAATTGGAATGGTACAAACCAATAAAGACCTATCATATATGAGGCTAATAGAAATTGGTAGGAAGATTTAGGACTGGCGCATGAGGTCGTAGTAGCTATGAAGGAAGAGTAATGACTTCTTAAGTATAAGCAAATTATACTCCTAATCTAGGTAACGCCTTTGATAGGGCAAAGGACCTCTGGGCACTTGGAAAGTCTGAGCATTATAGACTCTGAGCTATACAGTATGTTTAGACTAGTCTACAAGTAAACCTACAAAACGATGGGGGAATATGTGTACCGACATTTAATCCTGCGGTTGTATGGGAAGGCTTGTAGGTGACTTATCCAAGGTCAGAACCGGACTCGGGAAATCCGACTGTCCGGGATCGTAGGGGGGCTACAGGAAACGTGATTCTATTGAATGCGCGCGCCTGTTTTCTACCCGAC
>JBNJJO010000164.1:0-830 GCA_051750265.1 Bacillota bacterium
TTTTCGTACAACCATGTAGCGTTAACGCATCTGTTTGTAAATCCAAATTTTGTAAACCTGTTGACACACGTGCATATCCAATTAACACCTATTATCACTCTTTCTAATTTTTACTCTAATTTTATTGTAACATAAGATAAAAATAAATAGGTTATTGAACATAGAATAATGAACAGGGTTTTATTACATTTAAGACAATAAAAAACACCCCTTTCAAATCAAAAAGAAGCGTGTTCAGAAAAGGACGAGTTTTGTAACAAATAAAAATCTCTATAAAATTAGAATCTTATTTATGATAAGCACTGCTTATCCATTATTTTCAAAGATTCACAAAGAGGTGAATAATTTTGTGAAAATTGGTCAAGAATGCTTGATACATAGAATTTGTGTAGGAGGTAATAGCATGGTTTGGGGATTTAAAAAACCTAGATCTAAATTTGGTAGCTGGCTAGATCGACAAGGAATAGAACAAGAGGAGTTCTCAAGGGATAGTAAGGTTTCACGTAATACTATTTCAAAACTCTGCAATGATAAAGAATACATTCCAAGTCCAAAGGTAATGAAAAAAATAATAAACACTGTTAGAAAAGTAGATTCGAATAAGACAATGGATGATTTTTTTGATATTTAGGGGGTTTTTCCCTTCTTTCTTCACGCGGTTCACATATATTACCTTTTACTTCTAGAGTAACAGGGTGATTCTGTAGTTATTTAGACAAATATTAATCAAAAGATCTATTAAACATTTTGGGCAGCCTTTTTATGTACTCTTCTAACAGTAGCATCACATTCATTATTGCTTATTTCACATTGGATTGAGGTTCATTTAG
>JBNJJO010000165.1:0-827 GCA_051750265.1 Bacillota bacterium
TTCCATTAAGTTTTTATTTAATACATCTTTACTATCCATTGACTCTATTTGCATCATTTTTTTGTTATATATAATGGTTTTTCTTGTTTCGTCTACTGCATGGAGACCAACATCTACTTCGTTCATAATTTTTTCATACATGCTGTTTAGAGATTGTAAGGATTGTATCGTTTGTTTCAATTTTTCCACCATGATTTGATTCTCCTTTATCCAGGCACCCACCCTTGAATCTAACTAAATATATGTTTTTTCTGTAAGCAATGCATAAAAAACAAGTAAAGCAAAATATTATGGCAAAAATTGATGCTTATATTTATATAATCGCAAAAAAAATTGGCATATTCAATACAAAAATTTTGTAAAACTGCAAACTTTTTTAAGGGGTAAAAATATTCATCCTAAAAACGCTTCTTTACTTGCTAATTTTTTTGCAGTATATACGCAAAAAAAACAAGTGAAGCAAAATATTATTGCATAAATTGATGCTGGCACTTTATATAATCGCAAAAAAAATGGGCGATATTCAATGCTTAAACTCTATAAAGGTGTAAATTTTCAGGAAATTAAAGTTGGCACAGAACTTGCGTTATAGGTTGGTGAAGATAAAAAAAACCTGGGAGGTATACACTATGTCTTTACCATACATTCATGAACCATTTACTGATTTTACGAAAGAAGAAAATAAAAAAGCATTTCAAGAAGCGCTATTTTATGTCAACTCACAGCTTGGGAAAGAGTATCCGCTTGTTATCCGAGGAGACCGCATTAAGACTGATAAAAAGAGTGTGTCCATAAACCCTGCTAATAAAGAAGAAATCGTCGGTACT
>JBNJJO010000166.1:0-818 GCA_051750265.1 Bacillota bacterium
GATAAGTGAAATCTCTTTAGCTGGAATTTTAGGGGAAGCTGGAGATTTAAGTGGATTCGCCCATGGTAACTCTCTATTACGACATGGAGGATTACATCTAGCAGAGGCTAGCTCGGGTAAATGGAAAGGACAAATCGTCATCTCTAAACGTGGGAGATCCAGACTGCGACGTTTCTTGTATTTAGCGACAATGAGTCTTGTCATGAACAATCCCGAGTTCAAGGAGCTTCACTCCAACAATGTTAAAGTGAAAAAAATGAAGAAAATGAAATCAATTATGAAACTGATTGGTAAGCTTGCAAGAATATTAGTAGGTATTGCCCGACGTAATGAATCTTATTGTCCTGAAAAAGTACAACCTTTAACACCCCCAATAGCAGCATAACTAAGACTTTATTAAAAGAGTTCATATCAAAAAATAACTAACAGTTAATATTTAGATTAGTATTTTTTCGAATGTTGCCTTATTCGTAGGATCTCAAAGAAAGCACGGAGTACTGGATGTGTTCAACCAAAGGGCACCGACCCGTTCTTTTAGCAAAACCGGCCTCCACCCCTTGGATAGGCATGACGAAGGAATGAAAGGGCTTAGACCCGTTGAGACATGGGAGGGATAGCCTCCAGGGGCGGCGTGGAGAATGCGTGCATCATATGGTAATAATTGGAGTAATTTCTACCTCCTCTATTTCCGCATGCCTTCATGTAGCCAAAAGTATCAAAACTCATCCATTCACACGTTATTGTTCGATCAAGTGGTTTGAAATCCTGCGAATAAGTGAGCATTCGAGAGATAAATGTATCTAACTGAGGGAGTTGAA
>JBNJJO010000167.1:0-816 GCA_051750265.1 Bacillota bacterium
CGTACCGACGATTTCTTCTTTATTAGCAGGGTTTATCGACACACTCTTTTTATCAGTCGTAATGCGTTCTCCTCCGATAACAAGCGGATACTCTTTCCCAAGCTGTGAGTTGACATAGAATAGCGCTTCTTGAAATGCTTTTTTATTTTCTTCTTTCGTAAAATCAGTAAATGGTTCATGAATGTATGGTAAAGACATAGTGTATACCTCCCAGGTTTTTTTATCTTCACCAACCTATAATGCAAGTTCTGTGCCAACTTTAATTTTCTGATATCAGCATTGAATATCGCCCATTTTTTTTGCAATTATATAA
This sequence comes from Bacillota bacterium, assembly GCA_051750265.1. Classification (GTDB taxonomy): domain Bacteria; phylum Bacillota; class Bacilli; order Bacillales; family Bacillaceae; genus Metabacillus. Next base: position 314 of record JBNJJO010000167.1, read on the forward strand.
AGTGTAAGCATCAATTTATGCAATAATATTTTGCTTTACTTGTTTTTTTGCGTATTAATCGCAAAAAAATTTGCAAATAAAAGAAGCGCTCGTTTAATTTTTAGGATGAATATTTTTATTTTTAAAAAAATTTTTGCAGTTTTACCAGAAGTTTAGTATTGAATATGCCATTATTTTTTGCAATTATATAAATATAAGCATCAATTTTGGCCATAATATTTTGCTTTACTTGTTTTTTATGCATTACTTACAGAAAAAACATATATTAAGTTAAATTTAAGGGTGGGTCCTGGATAAAGGAGAATCAAATCATGGTGGAAAAATTGAAACAAACGATACAATCCTTACAATCTCTAAACCGCATGTATGAAAAAATTATGAACGAAGTAGATGTTGGTCTCCATGCAGTAGACGAAACAAGAAAAACCATTATATATAACAAAAAAATGATGCAAATGGAGTCAATGGATAGTAAAGATGTATTAAATAAAAACTTAATGGAC
>JBNJJO010000168.1:0-786 GCA_051750265.1 Bacillota bacterium
TTAGAAGTTATAAACAACACAGCAAGATGATATGCTTGAGAAATAAATACTAAAAAATAACGACGAAATTTACAAGTAATCTTAAAAGCCTCTTTTCTTTTAATCGTACATTCTATATGCTTTAACTTTTTATTCCCAAAGAAGTCCTCAGTTATAACGGTCTCATATATCTTTTAATTTCAGTTGGTCTCGTTTATTCATGCAACAAGTCATAAGGATCACGCCTTCTTCTTGCTTGGAACAAAAAGTCATCCAGTAATAAACCAATAAAACCCCTTTGATCGTAATTCTCTTCTATTATTTCAGATACATAACTACAGAATAGTGCAGCTCTCAAATAGACTGAAACTGGGAAAGGAAAACGACATTAAGTTAAGTGTAGGAGTAAAAATGTAATTTTTCGATTGTTAACTTACCCATTTGAAACTTTGGTTCTATTAATCTTTATGAAAGTAAGCGTTTTCATATATGATATTAATGGGTTGGATAGCACGCGTGGCCGTCATAATGATAGATTTTGATTTGCCTTTTGAAGTGGGATTGATGTGTTAGGCTACATAACCTAAGTCCTTATCAATATAGAACTCAGGCTGCTTAAGTTTTTACAGCTTGATTTACGCTAATAATTTCTTTAATCATCATGTTTAAATCCTAATGTATACGAGCTTTAACACGATAAAAAAAGAAGCTTAGATACAAGCTCCTTCATTACTTATTTTTTGGCTCTGTTAAACTTGGTTGTTGATTTCCGCTGCAGGCGTTCGCTTTCCGCGGGCGGTCCGGGAG
>JBNJJO010000169.1:0-777 GCA_051750265.1 Bacillota bacterium
CTCTTTTACATCCATATGCTTCTTCTCTGTCTCAGATACAATTAATGCACATGCTGCATCACCAGTAATATTAATCGCTGTACGGGCCATGTCTAATAAACGGTCAATCCCTATAATTAAGCCAATACCAGCTACCGGTAAGCCTACAGAGCCTAAAACCATCGCTAATAAGATTAAGCCAACTCCTGGCACTCCAGCAGTACCAATACTTGCTAATACAGCTGTTAATACAACCGTAACAAGTTCCATAGTAGTTAAATGTTCTCCATAAACTTGAGCAATAAAAATTGTTGCTACACCTTGCATGATTGCTGTACCGTCCATATTAATTGTTGCACCTAGAGGTTGAACAAAGCTACTAATGGATTCTGGTACTTTTAACTCCTTCTGAGCCGTTTCCATTGAAATAGGTAATGTTGCATTACTACTAGATGTACTAAACGCAACAGTCATTGCTGGAGCAAATTTCTTAAAAAATGTTATTGGATTGTATTTTGCAAAAAAGAAAATAGCTGATCCGTATGTGACAATTGCATGAATCACAAGAGCCAAAACAACTACCATCATGTATAATCCCATTGCCTTAATTGCTGAGTATCCTTGACTACCAACGGCTGTTGCAATTAATCCAAATGTTCCATAAGGAGCAAATTTCATCACCAAATTAACTAAGTACATCATTAAGTTATTTCCCTGCTCAACAATGGTTAATAAAGTGTTTGCCTTTTTTCCTAGCATTGTAATACCAAAACCTACAAAGATGGAAAATGCAATAAT
>JBNJJO010000170.1:0-770 GCA_051750265.1 Bacillota bacterium
CGTTCTATACAAGATGATCTTCTACAAAAGGCGCGTTAATTGAATAAGCAGCAAAAAGAATTGACACTGTTTTGATAGTGTACAAATATCAACGTATCGAATAGTGTCATAATATAGTGCCATAAATAATATACAAAAAGGGGGTCATACATAATGAGATAAGGATACGCTAGTATAGCTTATCGTATAATATTCGCATATGTTGACACTACCCTTAATGATGTAATTGAGAAATTAGAAAGAAACATGCAACAACTATTCTAGATTGTTCGCACGTTTCTTTCTAATTTCTACATATAAAGTTGCTTTAGGAACACCAGTGAGTTTCACAATGTCTTTTACACTTAATCCATTCGTGTTTCTACTATTATATAATTGTAGGGCTTCTTCTATATTTTTCCTTGGTTGCGAAGGGCGACCCATGTGTTTACCTCTTGATTTTGCTCTTTCTCTACCTTCGGATGTTCGTTCAACTATTATATCTCTTTCAAACTGCGCAAAAGAACCTAAAACATTGAATAATAAAGATTGTAGAGGGTTTGTTGTTTCATTGACCTTAAACGATAAATTATCTTTGATAAAATAGATATCGACTTGTTTTTCTTGCAGTATTTCTATAATTTTATTTAAATCAATAATCGATCTGGCCAAACGATCTATTTTTGTCACCATCACTGTATCTCCAGGTCTCACATTTTCTAATAACTTCTTTAGCTCTTTTCTATCTTTAGTGGTCGTGCCAGTAATTTTTTCTACATAGATACGTTCGC
>JBNJJO010000171.1:0-739 GCA_051750265.1 Bacillota bacterium
CTTAGTTACGATTGATTGATCATCCAAATCCTTATCTGTTGGGTTATCTTGGCGTTTTAGCCATTTGTAATAGCCACTTTTTGAAACATCGGCTATCTTACATAACATGATGATGGTAAATTGATCCGTAAGCTCATAAATTATTTTGTATTTTAACGATTTTTCTTTTCCGGTATCATCATCCCCCTTTTCGCAGCTAAGAGCTTTTTTAAATAGGCATTCTCTGCTTCTAATCGATTTATTTTTTCTGTATCACTTTCGTAGTCTTTTTTAGCTCTACCTTTAAGTGGGTTACGAGATGTTCCTCTCTTTTCCTCTAACCCTTGAATTCCTTCTCTTTTATAGTGAGCTATCCATCTTTGGACAGTTGTAAATCCAATCCCTAACTCTTTGGAAATTGATCTAATACCCATATCTTCCTTTTGGTATAAATTAATCGCTTTTAGCTTAATTTCTTTTGTATAGGTTGTTCTAATTTTCCCCATGAAAAAATCCCCTCCATAGAAGACAGTACAATCCTTTCTTTTTACTGTCCACCATAAGGGGATAATAACAAGTCGAAGATCCTTTTTTGCTGCTTGTTTGTAAAATCACCAACTATAAAAAACATAAAAAACCATATATATCAAGGCATAAAGTTACTTTTAAAAAGTTGTTCCTTCTCACTCTCTATGTTAACAGCAATTCGTCTCTTGTTTTGCAATTTCGTTACTGCCTTAAAGGCTAAAAGGTTGCCATT
>JBNJJO010000172.1:0-736 GCA_051750265.1 Bacillota bacterium
AATCCAGGGGAATTATTCGTATTTTTAGGAATTGCCGCAGGTATTACAGCACTAGGTCATGAGACGACAGAGCTAGCCCTTCGTTATTTCTTAGTAGGAATTGTAACGAACTTCTTTAGAGGTTGGGTAACTGACTTAACAACAGCTTTTGTAGCAAAACAGCAAAATGTGAAATTAAAAGATACGGTTGAGCTTTAAGGAGGGGAAAACAAATGAGTTACAACTCAATACGTGTAAATGCTGGTCCGGGAGGATTCGGAGGACCATTAATCATTACACCAACAGAAGAGAAAAATAAAGTAGTTTATATCACTGGTGGAGCTAGACCTGATATCGCAGATAAAATTTCAGAGCTAACAGGCTGTGAATTAGTCGATGGCTTCAAAACAAGTGTTCCAGAGAGCGAAATGGCTTGTGTCATTATTGATTGTGGCGGTACATTACGATGCGGTTTATATCCACAAAAACGAATCATGACGATTAACGTGATGCCAACAGGACAAAGTGGTCCAATGGCAAAACACATTACTGAAGACATTTACGTCTCTGGAGTGAAACCTGCAAACATTGAGTTGTATGAAGGTGCGGCAACACCTCAAACATCCAATGCTGAGGAAGAGAAAATTGAAAAAAGTAATCAACCTAAGTATAGCGCAGATAAGAAAATTAGTGAACAGCAAAAACCGAAAGGTTTAATCGCTGGAATTGGTATGGCAATGGGTTCTTTTGTTAGTGT
>JBNJJO010000173.1:0-713 GCA_051750265.1 Bacillota bacterium
CTTGTTCCAATATTTCAGAAAAGAAATCATCTCTTTCACCAAAAATCGGGAAAGTTCACGAATCGTATGCTTACTCTTGATGCTGCCATTTTTTTGCGCCCGCAACAAAAAGTCATAGAACCAGGTTTCCATATCAAGTGTGTACGCTTCAAACGCGGCTGGCGATATTGGAATCAAACGCAACTAGATCCATAGCCGTATTGGCGATAAGACATCCCTGCGGATGGCTATTCTCAGTCATTACATTGTCGATAACTTTTTCAAAAAAAAAGTTCCAATACCTCTCTGGGATCACCTGGTTCCTCTAGAATACGAAATAGATGATTTTTGGCAATTTGACGAAAACGATCCAAGCAGGTCATAAATAATTCACTCTTATCTCCAAAGGTATAGTATAGGCTGCCTCTATGCTTCTCGACCCTTTCTCTAATAGGGATTTATGGTTCTCTAATACCTATTTAGCCCTCCGATTTCTGAGCCAATATAAACGCCTAGTCGATGAGTGTCAGTACTGGCTGGATCAAGTTTTGCTTGATTTAATGCCTAGATGCAGCATATGCATATTGCACGAATAAATCATATTTCCCCAGTACTTTAATATCAAAGTATTCCTTGGGATCAAAATCATCAATAAATCCTCCAATTTTAGTGGATTTCTCTTCATATCCACTAAATTCAATCTTTTTAATGCCGGATTTTCCCAACTTAATATT
>JBNJJO010000174.1:0-712 GCA_051750265.1 Bacillota bacterium
CAGACTGTAGACAAACTCGATGAAAATTGAGTTTGCCTACGGTCTTTTTTGTTTTAAACTAAAAGTAAGAAAAATCTTGAGGTGATGACGATGCTTTCGAAACATAATTCTATTCAACGAGATCAAATTGAAATGATTGCTTTAGATGAATTGGTGCCTGCGAACCATTTAGTCCGCAAAATAGAGGCAGCGATTGACTTCTCTTTCGTTTATGACTTGGTGAAAGATATGTATTCAGAAGTAGGCCGCCCAAGTATTGACCCTGTAATTTTAATTAAGCTGACTTTCATTCAATATACATTCGGTATTCGATCGATGCGTAAAACAATAGAAGAAGTTGAAACGAATATGGCCTATCGTTGGTTTTTAGGCTACGGCTTCCATGATAAAGTGCCTCACTTTTCGACGTTTGGAAAAAACTACGAGCGTCGCTTCAAGGATACAGACTTATTTGAACAGATTTTTTACCGCATTTTAAAAACGGCAGCTGAAAAGAAACTGATTAGTGCAGAACACGTTTTTGTGGATTCAACGCATGTGAAAGCGAGTGCGAATAAACATAAATTCGAAAAGAAAGTTGTCCGCAAAGAAACACGTGCTTATCAAGAACGTCTTCAAGAAGAAATCAACCAAGACCGTGAAGATCATGGAAAAAAGCCGTTCCCACCGGATAAGTTTGAGAAGGAAGAATCGAAAGAAATCAAAGAAAGCA
>JBNJJO010000175.1:0-697 GCA_051750265.1 Bacillota bacterium
CGGATAATCTGCCATTTAATGTTCTATAAAGTATAGTAAGTTTAAATGAGGGGTAACCCCCGAAAATTATTATGTGTAGAAATAAAAATAATATGTTTAATTGTTAAAATGAAGTACTTTTACCAACTCTGTTAAATTCTAGTTGCGCATATATTTGAATGAATTTGCTCATGATATCAGTATCGGGTACGTAACGGTTGAGCCAAGATTTATATATGCTCTTTAGGGTGTATATAGGTCGGCCAAAGATTATATACAGGTCATATCACAATGGTTTGTATATAGTCGGAGGGAAGATTTTATACGGTAAAGAAAGGTTTTATTACAGTCGTATCTCTAGAAGATATTATTGTAATAAGGCTCCAATTTATCGTATAGGGTCGAGCTAAGATCGTATCAAGTGCCGCAGACTTAGTTGAGTAAACGGCTCAATGAAGTTAACGTTCATATATAGCCGAGAGGTTATATATGGGTGTACAGGTATTTTATACGGTTGAACGAACCATTATTATGGGTGGTGAACTGCTTTTGTATAGTCGAAAGATTATATTTAGGTAATCAACTATTTATAATAGTGCAAGGTAGATCGTTACGTGCTCGTACCATTCAGTCCAACTACATAAAAGTTAAAATGAGAAAGAGACGAATCAGAGAAGGTTTGATAAGGAGACTAACAAAAAAGGTGGGTATCTAAGAG
>JBNJJO010000176.1:0-696 GCA_051750265.1 Bacillota bacterium
CGTGAGCGGCGCGAGGGTTCAAATCCCTCCTTCTCCGCCATATAAATATGGCCCGTTGGTCAAGCGGTTAAGACACCGCCCTTTCACGGCGGTTACACGGGTTCGAATCCCGTACGGGTCATTATCATACTGTGGGAAAGTAGGAAGTGGACACACTTGCGAATTGGTAAAATGTCCACCTCCTATTTATTTCTCTGAAATTCATTAGCTGGTCCGGTAGTTCAGTTGGTTAGAATGCCTGCCTGTCACGCAGGAGGTCGCGGGTTCGAGTCCCGTCCGGACCGCCATTTTCAAGTTATTGGTAAAAAATAAAACTTGAAATGATGAATGAGATATGATAATATTAAATTCTTGTTGTTTTTAACAAGTTGAAATGTATATTCACTGAGTTTGCAGACAAAATTAGTTTTAAATGAAAGTGTAATACATCGCCAGTAGTTTTTATCTAGTTTCTAAGTGTACTTAGTAGTCGACGATATTTCGCATTATTTCCTTCAGAAATAACACAAAATATCCTCTTGCGGTGATTACTCATGAAGCATATTCGTGGAAGTGATCTCATGCAGATTATTCAATGGGCTATAGCCAAGCGGTAAGGCATCGCACTTTGACTGCGACATGCGTTGGTTCGAATCCAGCTAGCCCAGCCATTTTATTTAAGCGTAAAGTCAACGTATTATAGTAATATTCATTGCG
>JBNJJO010000177.1:0-684 GCA_051750265.1 Bacillota bacterium
AGTGAATTGAATTGTGAATCGTTATCTAGTTTTGAAGGAATATTTCCTTTGAAAATAAATTAAAAAATCTCTTGATTTTTTACAAGAACTTAATATAATAGTATTTGTCGCTATAAAACAGCATTCACTAATATCTGGTGATGATGGCGAAGAGGTCACACCCGTTCCCATGCCGAACACGGAAGTTAAGCTCTTCAGCGCCGATGGTAGTTGGGGGTTTCCCCCTGTGAGAGTAGGACGTCGCCAGGTTTATATTAAGTTTTTAAGATTTGAATTTTGTACAACCTTTATTCGGAGGATTAGCTCAGCTGGGAGAGCACCTGCCTTACAAGCAGGGGGTCGGCGGTTCGATCCCGTCATCCTCCACCATAATTTTTATAAATAATACACTGAATATGCCGGTGTAGCTCAATTGGTAGAGCAACTGACTTGTAATCAGTAGGTTGGGGGTTCAAGTCCTCTCGCCGGCACCACTTACTTTAATATAGAAAATACTCATTATAAGATGAGCCATTAGCTCAGTTGGTAGAGCATCTGACTTTTAATCAGAGGGTCGAAGGTTCGAGTCCTTCATGGCTCACCATTTTACACACCTTGCGGGTGTGGCGGAATTGGCAGACGCGCTAGACTTAGGATCTAGTGTCCTTGTGACGTGGGGGTTCAAGTCCCTTCACCCGCACCAAT
>JBNJJO010000178.1:0-681 GCA_051750265.1 Bacillota bacterium
CTGCCCAATCTAATCCACCAAGTGTTTTTGGATTGGAGTATTCAACAAAGAAGATAAATAACATCGCGATAATATTTATTACAAATGAACCGACAAGCATTAACTTTGTATGTAAAGATAATTTTTTAAAACTCCTCTTGTGCTTTATATCTACAAGTACTGTGAAACCTATTCCACCGATGATGAATAAGAAACTTATCACAATATTAATGATTGGATCCCCTACATATTGCATTAGACTATCAGGCAATAACCCAAAACCTGCGTTATTGAAAGCTGAAATGGAGTGAAAAAAACTAAAATAAATTCCTTTTGACCATCCAAACTCAGGAACCCATCTGAAAGATAGAAGAAACATTGCAATAAATTCAATAGTAAATGAAAAAATAAATAAATTTCGTACGAGATTAATGACTCCCCCTAAAGATGTTTGATTTAGTGCTTGCTGAATAAGGATCCTTTCTTTCATCCCGATTTTTTTACCTAACATAATATAAATCAGTACAGCAAAAGACATAATCCCAAGCCCGCCAACTTGTATAAGACCTACAATCACTAGCTCACCAAATAAGGTGTATGCAGTACCCGTATCCACTACAACCAGCCCCGTTACCGTCATGGCAGATGTCGCAGTAAATAGTGCGTCTAGCCAAGAAATAGGTTCTGTACTCGCGGCAGGTA
>JBNJJO010000179.1:0-678 GCA_051750265.1 Bacillota bacterium
AAACCTCATAAACCTATTTAGAATGGGTTGTTTGTGTCATTCTATTAGCCCGTCCTCTTGTCATTCCATAAGTCGTAGCAGCCCCCACGCCTAAACCTAATAACGAAAGCATCATGCCTCTGTTATTACGTCTATTTCCAAACATCCATCTATTATTTCGACCATTGAATAAAGAAGTTAACCAACGTAAGTTGTTCATTTTGTGAGCACCTCTTTGGTATTTATTTGAAAGAAAACGTTCTTCCATTGTTTATTTTTTGTAGTTTTTGACTTAGGCATACTGAAAAAGTAATACCATTTTTTTGTTCGTGCATCAGCACCTGTCACCATCCATTGTGCTGTAGGTGGTTTCTGACCACCGTACTCAGTCGGATAACGGAACTGTTTTTCAACCGAAGTGTTATGACTTGAAGCTCCCGTTAACAAATAATTGGCTCCTTTTGTGTTTATAAGATAGGCACCAAGCGCCAGTCCCTCCATTGAGGTTGAACAGGCACTAAACAATCCTAGATAAGGGGTCCCTAGTGTTCGGCAAGCAAAGCTTGTTGGAGTAATCTGATTGATAAGGTCTCCTCCAAGGAAAAACTGAATTTGCTCCTTTTGAAGCTTGGCTTTTTCGATGGCTCTTTGACAGGCTTCTTCGAGTAGAACTTTATGGGCTTTCTCGTAGGAATCTTG
>JBNJJO010000180.1:0-676 GCA_051750265.1 Bacillota bacterium
TTGTAAAAGATCTAAATCAAAATATCCATTACTTAAAGTAACATGGAGGAGGAAGGGGGATTCGAACCCCCGCGGGTTTTGACACCCCTGTCGGTTTTCAAGACCGATCCCTTCAGCCGGACTTGGGTATTCCTCCAAATAAATGGACCCTGTAGGACTCGAACCTACGACCTCACGGGTATGAACCGTACTCTCTAGCTAGCTGAGCTACACCGCCGAAATGGAAACGTTTAATTTAAGTAAATGGTGGAGCCTAGCGGGATCGAACCGCTGACCTCCTGCGTGCAAGGCAGGCGCTCTCCCAAGCTGAGCAAATAGCTCATATATTATGAGTCGAGTGGTGCCGGCGAGAGGACTTGAACCCCCAACCTACTGATTACAAGTCAGTTGCTCTACCAATTGAGCTACACCGGCATATTTAGTGTATTGTATAATTAAGTTTTACTTTCTTACCTGTCACCCAAATCTCAGGAAGATTAATCAAGAAGCAGCTCGATTTGTGTGCTGTAGCACAGCTTCGAGGCTTATTCGAACATGCTCTACCAATTGAGCTACACCGGCAAATGGTGGAGGATGACGGGATCGAACCGCCGACCCCCTGCTTGTAAGGCAGGTGCTCTCCCAGCTGAGCTAATCCTCCGTAGCACAGGACGTGCAAGTGCATATGTTGCGACAT
>JBNJJO010000181.1:0-673 GCA_051750265.1 Bacillota bacterium
ACACTTTCAGGTGTTTTGGCATTTGCACTGTGCAGGTGACCAATCTTCTCGCCGTCTTTAAAAACGAGAAGGCTTGGAATTCCCATCACTTCATACGTGGACGAAATATCTTGAAATTCGTCTCGATCCATTTCATAAAGAGGAAACGGATTGAACTCTTCTAATACCTCTCCCATAAAAGCATCCATGCGTTTGCAGTCTGGACACCAGTTCGTGTCAAACTTGATGACAACTGGCTCCTTTGAGTCAATAATTTGATTGAAATCCGGTTGATTTTTTATTCTTTTCTTCATATTTATCTTCCTTTCCATAAGTGTTCAGTTATCTTACACAACAACATGATACGAGATAACCACTATGTATTCTGTAATCTGGCTTACACATCGAAATATTCTCTTTTATTAGGAAGTTTCTCCTATTTCTTTCAATTGCTGAATACCCTTCGCAAGCTTCTCATTCTCGACTTCTGCATTTCTTATATGCTGAAGAATGGTTTCATTTATATGTACAAAATCAACCTTCGTACCCCACTTGTATGATGTTATGAAATAACTAGATATGTTTACAAGCAATAGTTTTAACATCTTTTTTTGTTTATAAAATAAACCATCTTTAATGTGAGCCATCTAACATTTTTATGTTTCAAGTTAGTTTATACTTCCTAAAGTAAGAC
>JBNJJO010000182.1:0-672 GCA_051750265.1 Bacillota bacterium
CGGGGGAACCAATTTTGTGACACTGTCACTCGGGGCGAATCCTTTATAAGGTAGGGCTACTCTCATGGTCCGAATCCGACAGCTAACCTCGTAAGCGTTAGGAGAGAAGGTATTACCATTGGTTAAAAACCCACTGTGTAATACAGAGGGTTTCTTTGTGGTTTTTTAGTGGTAAATTATCCCATTTTTAAGGAGGAAATAATATGCCAAGCCTGAGTTGTCTAGAAATAAAAATGATCGAAAACAACCTTCCTTCTTGAACAAAAAGCAAAAAGAAAGCCTTCGAAAGTCATTGTAGAAGTTGCAAAACGACATTTTATCACTGAAATTTTATTAGGACAATCTGCTAGAACGAGATGGTAAGAAATCAAAAGGGTATCAATTGTAAATGAGATCATGAGAGATACCATGAATATTGAAATTCACATTGTTGCTGACAGCAAGCCAATAAAGGAGGATTAATCCATTATGAATGTTGCCTTTTTCTTAATTCCAAAGAATGAAGTAATTTATGTCTATGAACATTGGACGATGAGACAAGCAATGGAAAAAATGGAGTATCACCGATATACTGCCGTCCCTATTTTAGATGAAAATGGCCACTATTTGGGTATATTAACAGAAGGAGATCTTCTATGGAAGTTAAAAAACTCTGAATGCCTTGATTTTCAG
>JBNJJO010000183.1:0-663 GCA_051750265.1 Bacillota bacterium
TTGAAAATCAAGGCATTCAGAGTTTTTTAACTTCCATAGAAAATCTCCTTCTGTTAATGTACCCAAATAGTGGCCATTTTTATCTAATATAGGGACGGCAGTATATCGGTGATACTCCATTTTTTCCATTGCTTGTCTCATCGTCCAATCATAAATTACTTCATTCTTTGGAATTAAGAAAAAGGCAACATTCATAATGGATTAATCCTCCTTTATTGGCTTGCTGTCAGCAACAATGTGAATTTCAATATTCTTGGTATCTCTCATGCTCTCATTTACAATTGATCCCCTTTTGATTTCTTCCTATCTCGTTCTAGAAGATTGTCCTAATAAAATTTGAGTGATAAAATGTCGTTTTGCAACTTCTACAGTGACTTTCGAAGGCTTCTTTTTTGCTTTTTGTTCAAGAAAGAAGGTTGTTTTCGATCATTTTTATTTCTAGACAACTCAGGCGTAGCATATTATTCCCTCCTTAAAAATGGGATAATTCACCACTAAAAAACCACAAAGAAACCCTCTGTATTACACAGTGGGTTTTTAACCAATGGTAATACCTTCTCTCCTAACGCTTACGAGGTTAGCTGTCGGATTCGGGCCATGAGAGTAGCCCTACCTTATAAAGGATTCACCCCGAGTGACAGTGTCACAAAATTGGTTCCCCCA
>JBNJJO010000184.1:0-662 GCA_051750265.1 Bacillota bacterium
CAATAATATTTAAATTTAATGGTGGAGGATGACGGGATCGAACCGCCGACCCCCTGCTTGTAAGGCAGGTGCTCTCCCAGCTGAGCTAATCCTCCGAAGCACTAGATGTGCAAGTGTATGTGTGGCGATTAACGTCGCGCATTTAACATACCATCATTACTTGGTGACCCGTACGGGATTCGAACCCGTGTTACCGCCGTGAAAGGGCGGTGTCTTAACCGCTTGACCAACGGGCCAATGTTTATATAAATAGTGGCGGAGAGCAAGGGATTTGAACCCTTGAGACAGCTTTCACCGCCTACACGATTTCCAATCGTGCTCCTTCGGCCACTCGGACAGCTCTCCAAAATGGCTCCGCAGGCAGGACTCGAACCTGCGACCGATCGGTTAACAGCCGATAGCTCTACCACTGAGCTACTGCGGAATAATATAAACAGCCTGGCGACGTCCTACTCTCACAGGGGGAAACCCCCAACTACCATCGGCGCTGAAGAGCTTAACTTCCGTGTTCGGCATGGGAACGGGTGTGACCTCTTCGCCATCATCACCAGACATTTGTGACAAAGACTATTATACTATTTTGAAAGAATATTTCAAGTGTTTTTCTAAAAAACTTTTTATATTCCTTCAAAACTAGATAACGATTCACAATTCAATTCACT
>JBNJJO010000185.1:0-660 GCA_051750265.1 Bacillota bacterium
TAATTAAGTTTATTCTATGCATAATGTTTCTGCTTGTACGGACCGTCCCGATTTCAGTAAGTTAATTCAAGATGTTGCTCAATCGGTACGCTGATGTTAATCAATGAACATGGAGGAGGAAGGGGGATTCGAACCCCCGCGGGTTTTGACACCCCTGTCGGTTTTCAAGACCGATCCCTTCAGCCGGACTTGGGTATTGCTCCAAATAAATGGACCCTGTAGGACTCGAACCTACGACCGGACGGTTATGAGCCGTCTGCTCTAACCAGCTTAATCTTTGGGTCCACCATTATTAATATAAGGCATTAATGTTACGTTCTAATAGCGGCGGAGGGAGTCGAACCCACGACCTCACGGGTATGAACCGTACGCTCTAGCCAGCTGAGCTACACCGCCAAAATGGAAAATTATAATTAAACTATATGGTGGAGCCTAGCGGGATCGAACCGCTGACCTCCTGCGTGCAAGGCAGGCGCTCTCCCAGCTGAGCTAAGGCCCCAAAGAAATTTTTTAGGTAATGGTCGGGAAGACAGGATTCGAACCTGCGACCCCTTGGTCCCAAACCAAGTGCTCTACCAAGCTGAGCTACTTCCCGAGATATGGCGCGCCCGAGAGGAGTCGAACCCCTAACCTTTTGATCCGTAGTCAAACGCTCTATCC
>JBNJJO010000186.1:0-637 GCA_051750265.1 Bacillota bacterium
TCCAAAATTGTGGAAGAAGATTAAGAAAAAATGGGATGATGAAATCTTTCCCGAGACAGAAGTCAACGTAAACGTTGAAGCGTTTATTCGCCGTTCAGGTCTAAGAACAAAACCATATATAAAGTGAGACTTCATTCAGTGGGGGTTTTTTATCCCCCACTGAATGGTAGCGAAACTTATCGGATCTTTACGGGCAGTTTACCCCCACTTATCTTCTTTGCTTCTTTATGAACCTTGAATCTTGATGTAGTAGTCTTACTGCCAGTTAAGAATGGGATAAAATAAGAGAAAAGTCTAGTCATAGCAAATTACGAAAAAGGGGGGATTACAGACGATGGAGAAAGCCAAAGTGAGTGTTATTCAACTTTTTGCCATGATGTTTTTATTTGAACTTGGTAGTGCACTGGTCGTAAGTCTTGGCATAGATGCTAAAAAAGATGCCTGGCTTACGATTCTTTTAGGGTTGTGTGGTGGAATAGTCTTATTTTTCATTTACTACTTTTTATATCGTCAATATCCCAACCTGCCGTTTACTGGCTATGCTAGAAAAATTTTCGGAAAATACCTGGGGTGGATGATTGGCTTGTTATACACCGTATACTTCTTGTACGCTGCTGCCCGGAATCTACGTGACTTC
>JBNJJO010000187.1:0-637 GCA_051750265.1 Bacillota bacterium
AAGAATAATATTTGGTGATTTACCACCTAGCTCTAGGGTAACACGCTTTAATGAATTCGAAGCGTTACGCATAATTAATTTCCCTACTTCTGTCGAACCTGTAAAGGCAATCTTGTCTACTTGAGGGTGATCCACTAAAGGTCCACCAGCTGTTTCACCGTAACCAGGAACTACATTGACAACCCCATCAGGGAATCCTGCCTCTTGCATGAGTTCAGCTAAATATATAGCAGAAAGAGGTGTTTGTTCTGCTGGCTTTAATACAATTGTACAACCTGTGGCAAGAGCTGCTCCAAGCTTCCACGCTGCCATTAATAACGGGAAGTTCCAAGGAATGATTTGTCCAACAACTCCAAGTCCTTCGTGGCGTGTATAGTTGAAGAAGTTTCCTTGAACAGGAATCGTTTGTCCCACGATTTTTGTTGACCACCCTGCATAATATCTGAAATGTTCGATGGCTAACGGCACATCGGCATTCGTAGTTTCACGGATCGGCTTACCATTATCTAACGTATCTAATTGTGCTAATTCTTCTTTATTTTCTTCCATTAAATCTGCTAGCTTGTAAATCAATCTACTTCTCTGTGCGGCACTCATCTTCGACCAAGGTCCTTCGTCGAATGCCTTACGAGCTGCT
>JBNJJO010000188.1:0-635 GCA_051750265.1 Bacillota bacterium
TGGTTTCAGGAGTAAAGACAAGGATATTTGCTTTTATAACGTTATCAATGAAATTTTGATAATTATTATGATTGATCTTGCAACGATTTACAGCATCCAATGAACAAAGAGGAACAATTACTGCTGGTAATCCAGTTGATACAATTTGAATTGGAAAACGGGAATCAATATCTTCATTTGGTATCTGTAATATTTCGGTGAAAATATCTTGATCAGGAATAATCGTTCCTAATTCGGGTGGGTTTTGCTTCATTATTAATTGTTCACCTTCAATATTTACAGGTATTTGTCCTACTTTAAGGTTTAGAGTTATTTGTTTACTTTCATTGTTTTCTAAAACTTTCTGAATGATAAATGCTGTTCCTAATGTTGGATGACCAGCAAAAGGAACCTCTACATCAGGAGTAAATATTCGAACATCGTATCCTCCGTTGTCTTGTTTGCCAGATAAAATAAATGTTGTTTCATTAAAGTTTATCTCTCTTGCAATCTTTTGCATTTCTTCAGTAGATATTGTTCTCGAGGGAATAAGTACAGCTAATTGGTTACCTTGATATTTTTCTTCTGCGAATACATCAACAATATAAAAATCCATAAATATTACAACTCCTAATTTTTAATTGTAGTATATTATA
>JBNJJO010000189.1:0-615 GCA_051750265.1 Bacillota bacterium
GAACCTTATTTCGTGAATGCCATCATGTTCAAATAGTTTCAAAAATTCGATACCGTAGTTGCTATTCGATAAAACAACTTCGACTTCCCCACAAAATATTCCTGCCCTGTACTCCATTAAATGGCCCGATTGCTGAACAAAGTTAAAAAAGCACTCATTGGCTATCTGTTATTTCAGTTCATAAAAGGTTCCATAAAACAGACATTTATGCTGCTAAAATCAACTTTATCAAAAAGCAATCTTTTGATAATCATAGATGCTATTATTTGTTACAAAACTCGTCCTTTTCTGAACACGCTTCTTTTTGATTTGAAAGGGGCGTTTTTTATTGTCTTAAATGTAATAAAACCCTGTTCATTATTCTGTGTTCAATAACCTATTTGTTTTTATCTTATGTTACAATGGAATTAGAGTAAAAATTAGAAAGAGTGATAATAGGTGTTAATTGGATATGCACGTGTGTCAACAGGATTACAAAATTTGGATTTACAAACAGATGCGTTAACGCTACATGGTTGTACGAAAATTTTTCACGATAAGATGAGTGGGACAAAAAAACAACGTCCCGGTTTAGAGCAAGCACTTCAGTATGTACGTGAAGGAGATACAATTGTT
>JBNJJO010000190.1:0-610 GCA_051750265.1 Bacillota bacterium
CAAAGCATTTGTCAGTAGACTTAACAAAAAAAGATTTTTGGGAAAAGGCGGTAAATATCGCTGTTAGTGATGTTGAAGAATTTATTCAATTAACAAATAAATAATATTTTAAGAGTTTGCTTAAATAGGTAAAATAGGTAAAAGGGAAAAGATTAGAAAATTTAGAAATAGAGGTGGTTAGCATGAAGCTGGCAACGAAAATAATTATCGGATTGGTATTAGGTGCAATTGTTGGATTAATTTTAAACATTTTTTCTCCTGATTTATTTACAATACTTAATACGTATTTATTTATCCCGTTAGGACAAATATTCTTAAACTTAATTAAAATGCTTGTTGTACCAATTGTATTTTTTTCAATAACGCTCGGAGTAACAGGTTTAGGGGATCCTAAAAAGCTTGGTAGAATCGGACTTAAAACAATTTCATTCTTTTTGGTGACGACTGCTATTGCAATTATTATTGGTTTAGCACTTGCAAGTATTATTCAACCAGGTAATGTAGGAAGCTTCAATACAGAGGGTATTGAGTTTGAAGCTGCTGAGGCACCTTCAACAGCTGATACGTTACTAAATATTATCCCAGCAAACCCAATCAAAGCCTTTACTGA
>JBNJJO010000191.1:0-609 GCA_051750265.1 Bacillota bacterium
ACGATTAAAGATGTTGCTAAAAAGTGGGGCGTGTCTCGCACGACGATTTATCGCTATTTAGAAAGATAGTAAATAATGAAGAAACCCAGCTAATCTTCTCATGAAAGGTAGCTGGGTTTTAAATTTGGATGTGCAAAATAACACTTAAAATAAGCGCAAAATAACTCCAAAAATGACAAGTATTTATTTTGTTCCAAAAGGGTGTACCCCATTGGAACAAAACTAAAATCGTGCCAAGGGCTTTCGCCATTGTATTTATTGGTTAGGACTCATTTGAGAGTCAAGGTTTAAGTTGATAGTTAGTAACCTTTCAGGTTCTTTAAGGTAAGCAAACGTAGTGCGCTAGAAACAGAAAGTCTGTAGAAGGGCATATTAAGCGCCTAACCTTTCAAGTATGGCTTTTATAACAAAGATGATTTCATGCTAATACCCACCAGATGTCTTCATAATTACTTAACTTTTCATTATTATTAATATTAACCTTAATATTAACCTTAATCTTCATTAAAGCGTCCGATTATTGAAGAAGCTACTCTAATATTGCATATTGTGTTCGATCTGTTCATTAAGTCCAAGACCATTTATTATTTTTCTCTTCTCGGGGTACCG
>JBNJJO010000192.1:0-605 GCA_051750265.1 Bacillota bacterium
AGTGAATTGAATTGTGAATCGTTATCTAGTTTTGAAGGAATATGAAAGTTTTTTAAAAAAACACTTGAAATATTCTTTTAAAATAGTATAATAGTTCTTGTCGCTAATGTCTGGTGATGATGGCGAAGAGGTCACACCCGTTCCCATGCCGAACACGGAAGTTAAGCTCTTCAGCGCCGATGGTAGTTGGGGGTTTCCCCCTGTGAGAGTAGGACGTCGCCAGGCTGCTTCAAGAATTAATATTTAAAAAGAACTTACAATGGAGGATTAGCTCAGCTGGGAGAGCACCTGCCTTACAAGCAGGGGGTCGGCGGTTCGATCCCGTCATCCTCCACCATATATTACACTAAATTTGCCGGTGTAGCTCAATTGGTAGAGCAACTGACTTGTAATCAGTAGGTTGGGGGTTCAAGTCCTCTTGCCGGCACCACTTGCTTTAATCGTAAAACTCATTATAAGATGAGCCATTAGCTCAGTTGGTAGAGCACGATCGAATAAGCATCGAAGCGATACTACAGCGCACAAATTGAGCCGCTCCTTGAATTAGCCTTCTGAAATTTGGGCGTCAAGTACAAGAGTAGCACAATATAGAAATACTCATTATA
>JBNJJO010000193.1:0-592 GCA_051750265.1 Bacillota bacterium
GGTGCAGAAGTAAACTACGACATGATGGCTTCAATTTTAAGTAGTCCTTTTATGCTAGCATTCTATTTAATTGGTGTTATTTCTACCGTATTCCATTTTGCTAATGGGTTATGGTCATTTGCAGTAAGCTGGGGAATTACAGTTACTCCACGCTCACAAGTTATCTCCACATATGTAACGCTTGCTATATTTTTAGCACTTTCATTCGTGGGTGTTCGTGCAATTCTTGCATTCGTCTAATCCAGCAATAGCTATTAAAGGGAGTGGGCTTTATGAGTAAAAGTAAAATTATCGTTGTCGGAGGCGGACTAGCCGGTTTAATGGCTACTATTAAAGCCGCTGAAGCTGGCGTTCAAGTAGATTTGTTTTCATTAGTACCTGTAAAACGTTCTCACTCTGTGTGTGCACAGGGAGGAATTAACGGTGCTGTAAATACAAAAGGTGAAGGGGATTCACCTTGGGAGCATTTTGATGACACTGTATACGGTGGAGACTTCTTAGCGAATCAACCACCAGTAAAAGCAATGACTGAAGCAGCCCCTGCTATCATTCACCTATTAGACCGAATGGGTGTTATGTTTAACCGTACTCC
>JBNJJO010000194.1:0-582 GCA_051750265.1 Bacillota bacterium
CCAGATGCAGATATGTCCAAAGCTATTCCTGGAGCATTGGGCGGGATTATGTTTAACCAAGGTCAGGTGTGTTGCGCAGGTTCCAGGTTGTTTATTCAGAAGAAGTCGTTTGATAATGTCGTGGCGGACTTAGTGTCCCACTCTGAGAAAATTAAGCAAGGTGAAGGTCTTAGTCCTGACACTGAAATGGGACCGTTAGTTTCTGAAGAGCAGCATAACCGAGTGCTAAGTTACATAGAAAAAGGAAAATTAGAAGGTGCCGAATTATTAACTGGAGGAACAAATCCTTATAATAAAGGATATTTTGTAACACCTACTATTTTTGCCGATGTAAATGATGAAATGACCATCGCGAAAGAAGAAATCTTCGGACCAGTTGTTGCGGCAATGCCATTTGAAGACCTAGATGAAGTAATAGATCGTGCAAACCGTTCCGAGTATGGATTAGCAGCTGGACTATGGACGGAAAATGTAAAAAATGCACATTATGTCGCAAATCGCATTAAAGCGGGTACAGTTTGGGTGAACTGCTATAACGCCTTTGATGCTGCGTCTCCGTTTGGTGGATATAAGCAATCAGGC
>JBNJJO010000195.1:0-582 GCA_051750265.1 Bacillota bacterium
TCAGATGCAGATATGTCCAAAGCTATTCCTGGAGCATTGGGCGGGATTATGTTTAACCAAGGTCAGGTGTGTTGCGCAGGTTCACGGTTGTTCATTCAGAAGAAGTCGTTTGATAATGTCGTGGCGGACTTAGTGTCCCACTCTGAGAAGATTAAGCAAGGTGAAGGTCTTAGTCCTGACACTGAAATGGGACCGTTAGTTTCTGAAGAGCAGCACAACCGAGTGTTAAGTTACATCGAAAAAGGAAAATTAGAAGGTGCCGAATTATTAACTGGAGGAACAAATCCTTATGATAAAGGATATTTTGTAACACCTACTATTTTTGCCGATGTAAATGATGAAATGACCATCGCGAAAGAAGAAATCTTCGGTCCAGTTGTTGCGGCAATGCCATTTGAAGACCTAGATGAAGTAATAGATCGTGCAAACCGTTCCGAATATGGATTAGCAGCTGGACTATGGACGGAAAATGTGAAAAATGCACATTATGTCGCAAATCGCATTAAAGCGGGTACAGTTTGGGTGAACTGCTATAACGCCTTTGATGCTGCGTCTCCGTTTGGTGGATATAAGCAATCAGGT
>JBNJJO010000196.1:0-581 GCA_051750265.1 Bacillota bacterium
TTAAATATGTAAGGCACCTAACATTTTTTTAAGAGGATTCCAAGTATACTCCTAAGTGTAAGTTTTAAAAAAACATTTTAGAGGAGGAACTAATCATGGCATTAGTGAATTTCAATATCGAATCTACATCTCAAAAGGTAACAACTGAAGTGAAGGCAAGAGCTCATACATTTTTTGTAGACGAGCCAAAAAACTTAGGTGGAAATGATAAGGGTGCAAATCCATTAAATACACTATTAGGCTCTCTTGCAGGCTGTGAAAACGCCATTGCCAACATGGTGGCAAAGGAAATGAAGTTTAATTTAAATGGAATCGACTTCAAAATTGAAGGAGCTTTAGATCCAAAAGGCTTAATGGGAGATGCATCCGTAAAGCAATACTTCCAAACCCTTACGATTGAAGCACTTGTTGATACTGACGAGTCTGACGAAAGAATTCAAGAGCTTAAAGAAAAAACAGATTCAAGATGCCCAGTATTCAACATTTTAAAGGATACAAACTTTATTAAGATTCAATCTACTTGGAGAAGAAAATAATCTTACTGTTTGGCAAGGAACCCTTTATGAACTGAGAGGTTTTTT
>JBNJJO010000197.1:0-581 GCA_051750265.1 Bacillota bacterium
TAGGTTAAGTCCTCGATCGATTAGTATCTGTCAGCTCCACACGTCACCGCGCTTCCACCTCAGACCTATCAACCTGATCATCTTTCAGGGATCTTACGTCACTAAGTGACAGGGAAATCTCATCTTGAGGGGGGCTTCATGCTTAGATGCTTTCAGCACTTATCCCTTCCGCACATAGCTACCCAGCTATGCCTTTGGCAAGACAACTGGTACACCAGCGGTGCGTCCATCCCGGTCCTCTCGTACTAAGGACAGCTCCTCTCAAATTTCCTGCGCCCACGACGGATAGGGACCGAACTGTCTCACGACGTTCTGAACCCAGCTCGCGTACCGCTTTAATGGGCGAACAGCCCAACCCTTGGGACCGACTACAGCCCCAGGATGCGATGAGCCGACATCGAGGTGCCAAACCTCCCCGTCGATGTGGACTCTTGGGGGAGATAAGCCTGTTATCCCCGGGGTAGCTTTTATCCGTTGAGCGATGGCCCTTCCATGCGGAACCACCGGATCACTAAGCCCGACTTTCGTCCCTGCTCGACTTGTAGGTCTCGCAGTCAAGCTCCCTTGTGCCTTTACACTCT
>JBNJJO010000198.1:0-578 GCA_051750265.1 Bacillota bacterium
TCAACTAACTTTGATCCCTATATAGTCATATGGTATCTCCCATTATCTTATAAATGACTTCTTTAACACCTTTTTTATAATAGGAAATGCTTCTTCCTAAAATCAGCATTAATTATACTGTTTTTACAATAAATTACTTTTAATAGAACGTGTCTATTCTTATTTTCTACAGCATAAAATTAAAATTAACATTATATGTAAAGGTGGTTTATACATGAATAAAATAACTGGAAAAATAGCACAAACGAATTTAAAATTTTGTCCTCAATGCGAAAAAGAAAAGCCATATATAATAATGTATGTAACCGGCTCTATTCGCTGCGCTAAATGCGGCTATTTTCATTTAAAACAATACGAATGAAAAAGGGTAAACATAAAAAAGAGTTAACGAACGGTTGCTATAGTGAAAGAATAGGAGTTGCTGTGGCAGCTCTTTTCCTTATGCTAACGGGGCAGGATAGATAAAAACAATGGTGAATAATAAATATAATCTTTCAAATGGAGTGAATTTGATGTCTTTCAATACTGTTCGAAGTAATTAGTTTTCGGGCTGGATAAAAACGCGTACCAGCCATTAA
>JBNJJO010000199.1:0-572 GCA_051750265.1 Bacillota bacterium
GGATAGAGCGTTTGACTACGGATCAAAAGGTTAGGGGTTCGACTCCTCTCGGGCGCGCCATATACCGGGAAGTAGCTCAGCTTGGTAGAGCACTTGGTTTGGGACCAAGGGGTCGCAGGTTCGAATCCTGTCTTCCCGACCATTAGCCAAACAAAATTTCTTGGGGCCTTAGCTCAGCTGGGAGAGCGCCTGCCTTGCACGCAGGAGGTCAGCGGTTCGATCCCGCTAGGCTCCACCAATTTAATTAAATTAAACGTTTCCATTTTGGCGGTGTAGCTCAGCTGGCTAGAGCATTCGGTTCATACCCGAAAGGTCGTGGGTTCGACTCCCTCCGCCGCTATAAGTACTTAACATAAATGCTTATATTATTTGTGAAGGACCCAAAGCTTAAGCTGGTTAGAGCAGACGGCTCATAACCGTCCGGTCGTAGGTTCGAGTCCTACAGGGTCCATTTATTTGGAGGAATACCCAAGTTCGGCTGAAGGGATCGGTCTTGAAAACCGACAGGGGTGTCAAAACCCGCGGGGGTTCGAATCCCCCTTCCTCCTCCATGTTACTTTTTCTTTCACAAT
>JBNJJO010000200.1:0-566 GCA_051750265.1 Bacillota bacterium
TACAGTCCAATGTGTCGCATTTTTTATTTAAATTATAAACCACTTGCTCGACAGCACCTTCACAAACACTACAACCTGCTGTAAATACTTCGATTAATCTTTTTGCCACTTTAATTCACTCCTTTTGATAATTTTTTTTAAATCGGACACTGACTTTTTGGAACTCCAGAACAAGGGCATTTTTCAACCAAACCTTCTAACAAGAATTTCATTTCGTTTAAATCACGAATCTTTTTATCAATTTCCTCAATTTTTCCTGATGCAAATTCGAGCATTTCTTCTGAATGAAATTCTTTATCTCCGTTTGATGCAGCTAGTAGATCTTTAATTTCTTCCAAAGTAAACCCTAGATCCTGAGCTCGTTTAATAAACTCAATGTCTTGAATTACTTTATGGGGATACATTCTGTATCCAGCATCACTTGCGGGTGGTGTCAGCAGGTACTACCCCGAAACGATGGTTACTTCTCAATGCTTTTTTAGGCTTAGATATGCTTATTTAATGCTTCCTCAAGTGCTTCCTTAGACTTCAAACCAACCAAAGTATCTACAACCTTGCCATCTTTT
>JBNJJO010000201.1:0-561 GCA_051750265.1 Bacillota bacterium
ACGAATATTCCAATAGTAGAGGGTTTACGAAGTGTTGTTCTTAACAAATACCCGAAAACCCAATTTCACATTTTCCTATACTGTGACTTTTCTTTGTTATCATGAACTGTGACAAGGTGTTTTTTGTTAGGAAGGAATTTGTAACTTTTTAATAGAATTATTATGAAGATGATCAGATAATAAATTTTTACACATAAGGAGATAAAACTATGGAAAAAAACAAATTACTAAGAATGGACAATGTCGGCATCGTTGTAGAATCCCTTGATGACGCAATCTCTTTCTTCGAGGAGATTGGCTTGAACCTCGAAGGGCGAGCCACTGTCGAAGGTGAATGGGCTGGTCGCGTAACCGGATTGGGTTCTCAGTGCGTAGAGATTGCTATGATGGTTACCCCAGATGGCCACAGCCGACTTGAACTTTCGCGATTTCTCACCCCACCTACTATATCAGATCACCGGACTGCTCCTGTAAATGCCCTCGGTTATCTACGCGTCATGTTCACCGTTGAAGACATTGACGAAATGGTATCCAGACTCACTAAGTATGGTGCTCAGCTCC
>JBNJJO010000202.1:0-559 GCA_051750265.1 Bacillota bacterium
CAGCTTCTTCATACCAGCCTTTAGATTCAAGTCGTACGCGCGGCGAACCGGCAATCGTTGAACAGCAGTTTTGTAACAATTGCGATATGTGACATACAATTTCGATCGGCGTCCTGACGCCGTAACCGGCATCAAATGAAGCAAAATCGCTCGCTGTTCCGGAAATGGCAACCGTAAATCGGAACTTCATAGCACCCAGCCAATGACGAAGCAATTTTTCGGCGTTTATGACCTGAGGTTGAGAATTCTTTTCCATTCCTCTATCCCCTCTGTATCAACAAAATGTTCGCTTGGAGACGCCGGACGTCTGCGGCCTTTGTGGGCTATGTAAACGCACGAACAGGGAATACAGCCCTGCTCGAGCGCCCGCTCCGATTGTCGCTTGTTCCGCATTCTGGTATTAAAGTCATTGAAGATTCACCTCAGAGCCTGAGCGACTTTCGAATAGTTGAAGCGCCGTTCCAGTGTAGTTAATATATCTCTAGTTTACCCAAACCTCCTCCAGTATAGTCAATATATCCCTAGTTTACCCAAACCTTATTTATTCTTCATTTTAAGA
>JBNJJO010000203.1:0-542 GCA_051750265.1 Bacillota bacterium
TTGCTGACGGAGAAGATGATCCTGTAAAACTCGCAAACCTCGCTCGCAGAACATTGAAAAAGAAAAAAGAAGAACTAGAGTTAGCCTTACGCGGTTATATCAGCTCACATCAGCGAATGATGCTTAAAACGATTCTCACTCACATTGATTTTCTTACAGATCAAATTGAGAAGCTTGATAACGAAATTGAAGAAAGAATGAGTTCTTATCAAGAAGACGTTGATCGACTAGATTCAATTCCAGGTGTCGCTACTCGAATGGCGCAACAGATTCTAGCTGAGATTGGAACTGATGTAAAAAATCAATTTCCAAGTGCAGCTCATATGTGTTCATGGGCAGGATTGGTTCCAGGACAAAACGAAAGTGCTGGCAAAAGGAAATCTTCCAAAACAAAGAAAGGAAATAAATATTTAAAGTCAGCCTTACAAGAAGCAGCTCATTCCGTGAGAGGATCGAAAAACTATCTTGGGGCACTGTATCGACGTACAGCCGCCCGCAAAGGAACTAAAAGAGCTGCAGTTGTTGTTTCTCATGCCATATTG
>JBNJJO010000204.1:0-540 GCA_051750265.1 Bacillota bacterium
ACATACCCATCAAGCTAACACCAATGGATTCTTAAGGTAGAGCCATTTCTATAAGACAATCGTCTATGCTACTGAAGAAAGACATGTCAAATAAGCCTGAAACAGGTCATTTTTTTGCACTATGCTGCTCTCTTGTGACACATGGTATACTGTTAGACAACACCCAATATATTAAAGACTGTCTTTTTCTCATACCGGTGGGATTTTCGCCTGTTTTTCTGTAGGAGGGCAAACAGGCGAAGTAGTATCTTTGATAGCTCTTGGGTGCTTTTTTGTATCGCTTGAAACAGAAGTAAAAAATAATCTTTGATGATATAAATGGCTTTATATTCGCTGAGTTCTCGTTTTTTCTTGGTGAGGAGTAGTTGCCGCATTTGAAACATGGTAGAGGAACAGAGGAGAATGCCAATCGGTTGACCATAAAGATGACATTCTAATCGCTCTTTTTTGATCTCTTTACAATTATCTATTTCAAAGAAGGATTTCCATATTTTAAAGAGTAATTCGATTTGCCAGCGTAAAGAATAAAGATCGTGAACT
>JBNJJO010000205.1:0-533 GCA_051750265.1 Bacillota bacterium
ACTAGTGGTTATCATTGTCGACATTGCGGAAGTGTGTCTGTTGTTCGCTACGGTAAGCGTAATGGTCGTCAAAGATATAAATGTAAGGATTGTTTTAAAATCAGCAATGACCTAACAAATACTCCACTATATCGGTCCAAAAAAGCTAATAAGTGGATTACTTTTATTGAATGTATGCTAAAGGGGCTATCTCTTCGCGAATCTGCTAAAATTGTCGGTGTTCATTTCACGACCTGTTTTTACTGGCGGCACAAGATCCTATCTGCTTTGGCAAGACAACATACACCTTCTTTTGATGGCATAGTAGAAACCGATGAAACCTACTTTTTAGAGAGCCGCAAAGGAAGAAAATTTATCGCAGATAGAAAACCCAGAAAACGTGGCGGTTCTGCAACCAAGCGAGGTATTTCCTCCGAACAAGTATGCGTACTAGTCGCTAGAGACCGTAATAAAACTACATTATCCAAAGTAGTTGGAATGGGACGGATATTAACTCAACAATTAAATGAATATTTAACACCACTTCTACAATA
>JBNJJO010000206.1:0-530 GCA_051750265.1 Bacillota bacterium
ACCAACTGAACTACCGGACCATTTTGGTTGCGGGGACAGGATTTGAACCTGCGACCTTCGGGTTATGAGCCCGACGAGCTACCAGACTGCTCCACCCCGCGATAATAATAATAATAATTAATTTGTAAATTAATACTTTCTTTTTAAAACATGGAGGAGGAAGGGGGATTCGAACCCCCGCGGGTTTTGACACCCCTGTCGGTTTTCAAGACCGATCCCTTCAGCCGGACTTGGGTATTCCTCCGTATATTTAAGAAAGTGGTGGACCTTGTAGGACTCGAACCTACGACCGGACGGTTATGAGCCGTCTGCTCTAACCAGCTGAGCTAAAGGTCCAATTTGGTAGCGGCGGAGGGAGTCGAACCCACGACCTTTCGGGTATGAACCGAATGCTCTAGCCAGCTGAGCTACACCGCCAAAATGGAAATTTTAATTTTATTAAATGGTGGAGCCTAGCGGGATCGAACCGCTGACCTCCTGCGTGCAAGGCAGGCGCTCTCCCAGCTGAGCTAAGGCCCCAAAGAAGCAGT
>JBNJJO010000207.1:0-528 GCA_051750265.1 Bacillota bacterium
CTTTTTTTCTTTTCACAATTCAGGTTCAAAATGGTTTTGGCCAACTCATTATTAATAAATGTAGCCCCACGGGCAGCATCTTCATCCAACCATTTTTTGAGTTCACCCTTTTTAAAAATGGCAAGTCCTCTTATTTCTACGGTTGTCTTAGGAGATATTTGTTGAACGTTTGTTAACCTGTTCCCTTCTTCCGGATCACCATTTATCTGAACCCCCGTTAAATTTGCCCCTTCTCCGCCTAATTGTTGAATGACTTGATCGGCACGGGTACTTGCGTACTCTCCCCAGATTTTTTGGACGGATTCTAATCCGCCAATAATTTTGGCAGAGGGTATTTTCTCTAATGATGTCGTGATTTGGAGAAGATTCTTTGCTGTATTATCTCTTACAATTAAAATGGGAAAAAGAGTACGAAATTGGGAATCACGTTCAATCCAATCAAACAAATCTTGAATCCCTTTTTTTCTCGCCAGCTCCTCTCCAATGACCATTAATTGGACATGCGGAAAAAAAAGTTCTTTAGGTGCC
>JBNJJO010000208.1:0-528 GCA_051750265.1 Bacillota bacterium
TTTTTTATCTTTTCACAAGTCAGGCTCAAAATGGTTTTGGCCAACTCATTATTAATAAATGTAGCCCCACGGGCAGCATCGTCATCCAACCATTTTTTGAGTTCACCCTTTTTAAAAATGGCAAGTCCTCTTATTTCTACGGTTGTCTTAGGAGATATTTGTTGAACGTTTGTTAACCTGTTCCCTTCTTCCGGATCACCAATAATCTCAACACCCGTTAAATTTGCCCCTTCTCCGCCTAATTGTAGAATGACTTGATCGGCACGGGTACTTGCGTACTCTCCCCAGATTTTTTGGACGGATTCTAATCCGCCAACAATTTTGGCAGAGGGTATTTTCTCTAATGATGTCGTGATGTGGAGAAGATTCTTTGCTGTATTTTCTCTTACAATTAAAATAGGAAAAAGAGTACGAAATTGGGAATCACGTTCTATCCAATCAAACAAATCTTGAATCCCTTTTTTTCTCGCCAGCTCCTCTCCAATGACCATTAATTGAACATGTGGAAAAAAAAGTTCTTGAGGTGCT
>JBNJJO010000209.1:0-524 GCA_051750265.1 Bacillota bacterium
GTTATTTTAATCTTTTTGGGGTTGGCAGGGAATTTTTTAGTATTTGTTTCAGGCAATGTCGATTTCCATAATTTGCAGCCGTTTCTTGAAAATGGATGGAACCCAATCTTAACGACAGCCTTTCCTTTGATTACCTATTTCCCTTTTGCAGAAATGTTTGTCTTTACCATGCTGCTTCCTTATTTAAATCGGCCCGAATTAGTGAAAAAAGTTTGGCTGTCTTCCTTAATTGTAAGCGGTCTTGTCTTATGTTATACAGTAAGTTTAAATATCGCCGTTCTCGGTGTTGAAGAAGTGGAGAGATCTACGTTTCCATTGTTATCAACAATTGGAAAGGTCAATCTTATGGAGTTTTTACAACGACTCGATGCTATTGTTGTTTTTACCTTTCTGATTACGATGTTTTTCAAAACATCCATCTATTTTTATGGTGCCGTAATCGGAATCGCCGATTTGTTCAAGTTAACAAAACATCAACACATCCTTTTACCAGCTGGGGTGATTCTCATTTTTTTATCCATGGA
>JBNJJO010000210.1:0-524 GCA_051750265.1 Bacillota bacterium
TTTATTTTAATCTTTTTGGGGTTGGCAGGGAATTTTTTAGTATTTGTTTCAGGCAATGTCGATCTCCATAATTTGCAGCCGTTTCTTGAAAATGGATGGAAACCAATCTTAACGACAGCCTTTCCTTTGATTACCTATTTCCCTTTTACAGAAATGTTTGTCTTTACCATGCTGCTTCCTTATTTAAATCGGCCCGAATTAGTGAAAAAAGTTTGGCTGTCTTCCTTAATTGTAAGCGGTCTTATCTTATGTTATACAGTAAGTTTAAATATCGCCGTTCTCGGTGTTGAAGAAGTGGAGAGATCTACGTTTCCATTGTTATCAACAATCGGAAAGGTCAATCTTATGGAGTTTTTACAACGACTCGATGCTATTGTTGTCTTTACCTTTCTGATTACGATGTTTTTTAAAATATCTATCTATTTTTATGGTGCCGTAATCGGAATCGCCGATTTGTTCAAGTTAACAAAACATCAACACATCCTTTTACCAGCTGGGGTGATTCTCATTTTTTTATCCATGGC
>JBNJJO010000211.1:0-519 GCA_051750265.1 Bacillota bacterium
CATAAAAGCTTTTCTAACAGGCGGGATCATTTGCCTAGTCGGACAGGCAATTCAAATGTTTTATATCTATTATTTTGATTTTACAGACCAAACAGCTGGGAATCCAACGGTTGGTACCCTAATTTTCATCTCTATGCTTCTTACAGGTTTTGGAGTCTATGATCGCATCGCCCAATTTGGAGGGGCGGGTTCTGCTGTTCCAGTTACTGGATTCGGAAACGCCGTCATATCAGCGGCCATTGAACATCGAACCGAAGGATTTGTGTTGGGTGTAGGCGGTAATATGTTCAAATTAGCTGGTTCCGTAATTTTGTTTGGTGTCTTTTCCGCATTTGTGATTGCAACGATCAAAACGATACTTATACAGTGGGGTGGTTTGTGATGTTAATGGGTCATCGCACATGGGTCTTCGACCAAAAGCCTGTCATTATCTCCACCGGAACGGTCGGTGGACCATTTGAAGCAGACGGATTACTTGCTGAAGATTTTGATATCCTCCATTCTGACTTATGGCTTGCA
>JBNJJO010000212.1:0-511 GCA_051750265.1 Bacillota bacterium
TCGTTCTTCAATAATACTTCGACGATATCGAACAAGTTCACGCAATTCACGTTGGTTTCGATCAGGAATGTAACTAGCTCTCAGTAATCCATGGCGAAGAAGTTTGGCAATCCATTCTGCATCTTTGACATCAGTTTTGCGTCCTGGAACAGCTTTAATATGTTGAGCATTCACAACTAAAAACTCAATAGACTCAGCCTCAAGTAAATTAACGATAGGCTTCCAGTAAACGCTTGTGCTTTCCATTGCAACATGAGTACATCCGTGTTGCTTAATCCAGTCAATTAACTTTAATAGAAAAACAGTTTTAGTAGAAAATGATTGAATCTCCTTTCTTTCTGGTGTCATAATACATGCAGTAATACTGTCCTTATGAACATCCATACCACATGCACGCTCAATAATTACATCCATATTAAACAACCTTTCTACGACTAATAAAGTGGAGGCTGGTGCAACAACCAGAATTAGGATTAATCTACCATGAGTGCTTCCCGTAAGGGAGCGACAA
>JBNJJO010000213.1:0-497 GCA_051750265.1 Bacillota bacterium
CTTTATTTTAACCTACTAAGAATTTCAATAGCTTTTGTTGGCTCAAGGCGTGATGTGTAGTCTGGGTTTACGAAGGCAAATTGAATGATACCTTCTTTGTCAATCACATAGGTTGCTGGAACCGGTAGCATAGCTACATCAGCATCGTTATAGCGAATAAGATCTAGTCCAAGAGCCCCTTTTAACGTCTCAGCCAAGTAATCAGGCACTTCATATGATACCTTGTAAGCAGAAGAAACATGGCTATTTCGATCACTCAATACAAAGAATGATAGATTATGCTTTTCTCGTGAGCTTAAAGAATTATCTGGTGATTCTGGGCTTACCGCAATTAATTGAGCACCAAGCCCTTTTATCAGCATCAAACTTCTTTGCATGCTCAAACATCTTGTTAGAAAGTTCAGGACCTAGAATATGATCAAATCCAGGATAGTTTTCACCCTCTTCTGTATTGGCCATTTGTCCACCAGGCACTCCTCTTTCAATCATTAAAGTTA
>JBNJJO010000214.1:0-484 GCA_051750265.1 Bacillota bacterium
TCAACTTAACCTTGCACGGGATCGTAACTCGCCGGTTCATTCTACAAAAGGCACGCCATTACCCATTAACGGGCTTTGACTACTTGTAGGCACACGGTTTCAGGATCTATTTCACTCCCCTTCCGGGGTGCTTTTCACCTTTCCCTCACGGTACTGGTTCACTATCGGTCACTAGGGAGTATTTAGCCTTGGGAGATGGTCCTCCCTGCTTCCGACGGGATTTCTCGTGTCCCGCCGTACTCAGGATCCACTCTGGAGGGAACGAAGTTTCAACTACAGGGTTGTTACCTTCTTTGACGGGCCTTTCCAGACCTCTTCATTTACTTCGTTCCTTTGTAACTCCGTATAGAGTGTCCTACAACCCCAAGAGGCAAGCCTCTTGGTTTGGGCTAATTCCGTTTCGCTCGCCGCTACTCAGGAAATCGCGTTTGCTTTCTCTTCCTCCGGGTACTTAGATGTTTCAGTTCCCCGGGTCTGCCTTTAT
>JBNJJO010000215.1:0-477 GCA_051750265.1 Bacillota bacterium
CCCAAAATTGTGGAAGAAGATTAAGAAAAAATGGGATGATGAAATCTTTCCCGAGACAGAAGTCAACGTAAACGTTGAAGCGTTTATTCGCCGTTCAGGTCTAAGAACAAAACCATATATAAAATAAGAGAAAAGTCTAGTCATAGCAAGTAACGAAAGGGGGGATTCCAGACGATGGAGAAAGCAAAAGTTAGTGCCATTCAACTATTTGCCATGATGTTTTTATTTGAACTTGGTAGTGCACTGGTCGTAAGTCTTGGCAGTGATGCTAAAAAAGATGCCTGGCTTACGATTCTTTTAGGGTTGTGTGGTGGAATAGTCTTATTTTTCATTTACTACTTTTTATTTCGTCAATATCCCAACCTGCCGTTTACTGGGTATGCTAGAAAAATATTTGGAAAATACCTGGGGTGGATGATTGGCTTGTTATACACCGTATACTTCTTGTACGCTGCTGCCCGGAATCTACGTGACTTT
>JBNJJO010000216.1:0-475 GCA_051750265.1 Bacillota bacterium
GTCATGAACATATATCGAACGTGTAACATCTTTTTGAAAGATGTATTTATCCAAAATTCCATTTGCTTCTATAAAAAACTGTCTACCAGGAAATTGGTCATTAAAATAGTCTTCAAATCTTTTGAAATATTCACCTGACATGATACGGTCTACTGTTGCGTCTGGCCTCTTATTTAATTTTCGATTTTCTAGTGTCGAAACTTTTTCATCATCCTTAATCCAAGTCCATATACCAAATCCAAACATGAAAATGAGAAGGAATCCTATAAGCACCAAGTCAGCCATTCTTTTTCTCATAATAAAATTCTCCTTTATTTCATACGAATACGGTTAAAAACGGAAATAAATAAACGGATTAAATGAATTGGATACCATATACACAACGGTTAAGACGAGAATAGCGATATAATAACTAGTCATACCAATGTCTCGTCCAAAAATACGAATACTTTCAGAAGTAATGGCTTTCTCTTCA
>JBNJJO010000217.1:0-473 GCA_051750265.1 Bacillota bacterium
GCTAAACCACCATCACCCATAATCGCCTCAAGGCGCTCTGACTTATTCATCTCACCTGTTGGATGTGCATTAAACAGACGTACTTGTGATAAAGGAGCAGGACCAATGAAATTAGATTTACTATTAACATTTGGACATGCCTCTAAACAAACTCCACATGTCATACATTTTGATAATTCATAAGCCCATTGACGTTTTTTCTCAGGCATACGTGGTCCAGGACCTAAATCGTACGTACCATCAACAGGAATCCATGCTTTAACCTTCTTAAGTGAATCAAACATGCGTTTACGATCAACTTGTAGGTCACGAACAACTGGGAATGTACGCATTGGCTCAAGACGAATTGGTTGTGTAAGCTGATCAACTAGTGCTGTACAAGATTGACGCGGCTTGCCATTGATTACCATCGAACATGCTCCACATACTTCCTCCAAACAGTTCATATCCCAGTTAATAGGTGTCGTTTCTTT
>JBNJJO010000218.1:0-466 GCA_051750265.1 Bacillota bacterium
CCACATGCCCATCAAGCTAACAAAGTAAATTACTAGATACGAAATGATCCTTGTTTCAAAACTAGCGAGTGATGGAAAAGTAGGCATGCCAAAGAAGCCTATTAAAACGCGATTTTTTCGCTAGGCAGCTTGTCTATGCTTCACCGTCGTTTCATACACAACCCCTAGAATATCAAAGACGGTCATCTTCTTATACCGATGACATTTACGACCGTTCTTTTTTAGCAGCTGATAAAGGCGATGCAGAATTTTCAAAAGTTCTTCTGTGCCAACTGCTATCGCTTGAAACAGTAACGGAAAGTAATCTTTAATCATATAAATCGCTTTGTATTCACTCAGCTCCTGCTTTTTCTTTTCAAGCAGAAGCTGTCGCATTTGAAACATCGTAGAAGAACAGAGGAGAATGCCAATGAGTTGTCCATATAAATGGCACTCTAGGCGTTCTCTTTTAATATTTTTACATTCA
>JBNJJO010000219.1:0-460 GCA_051750265.1 Bacillota bacterium
TCATAGGTTTGCCCCGGTTTTAATTGATGCATGATCTCTTCCATATCCAATTGAATATACTCGGTCTGCTTTTTGACCGTTCCATTTTTGAAGTATTCGGGATCAGAATTCCTCAGATAAATCCGAGTGTTTAATTTTAACCGAGAGATATAATAGACCCCTTTCTCATCCATTTGATGGAGATCTTTCAGGTCAAAATAACCTAAATCGCGTATACATAAATCACCTGTTTGTACCGTTTGTAAGCAAGTAGAACCGTAGGTTCGATCATTTTGTTTACCTGGTCCTGAGTGAACATGCAGGAATTGACCACTGAGAAGATCATATTCTAATTGAATCTTCACGCCAGCTGTATGGCTACTGCCTCCGGATCCTTGATAGGTTGAGGCAAACACATCTGGAAGTTGAAAGGTCGTAGAATCCAAGATTCGTATACGCTGAAACTGAGAAGCATAACGAT
>JBNJJO010000220.1:0-458 GCA_051750265.1 Bacillota bacterium
AATAGCAGCATAATTGAGCCTTTACTAAATTCTCTTAAAAGCGAATATATCAGAGTATATAACCAGTAGTTAATATTTAGATTAGTATTTTATCGAATGTTGGCTTATTCGTAGGATCTCAAAGAAAGCACGGAGTACTGGATGTGTTCAACCAAAGGGCATCGACCCGTTCCGTTAGCAAAACCGGCCTCCACCCCTTGGATAGGCATGACGAAGGAATGAGAGGGCTTAGACCCGTTGAGACATGGGAGGGATAGCCTCCAGGGGCGGCGTGGAGAATACGTGCATTATATGGTAAAAGTTGGAGTCTACTACTTACTCCTCTATTTCCGCACGCCTTCATGTAGCCAAAACTATTAAAACTCACTTCATTCATCCATTATTGTTCGATCAAGTGGTTTGAAATCCTGCGAATAAGTGAGCATTCGAGAGATAAATGTATCTAACTGAGGGAGTTG
>JBNJJO010000221.1:0-457 GCA_051750265.1 Bacillota bacterium
AAACACCGGAGCGTATGTCAATACGTGAGGATGTGAGTGAGTGAGCTGACGAAGAGATTTGAAGCTTAGCGGAAGCCGTAAACTATGAGGCTCAGTAGCTCAGTTGGTAGAGCAATGGACTGAAAATCCATGTGTCGGCGGTTCGATTCCGTCCTGAGCCACCATTTTTCATTTGAAAAATGAATTAGATAATGTGGCGATTGTGGCGAAGTGGTTAACGCACCTGATTGTGGTTCAGGCATTCGTGGGTTCGATTCCCATCAGTCGCCCCATATTTCTTTGCGGGTGTAGTTTAGTGGTAAAACCTCAGCCTTCCAAGCTGATGATGAGGGTTCGATTCCCTTCACCCGCTCCAAATATTTACTTGAAATGGGCCTATAGCTCAGCTGGTTAGAGCGCACGCCTGATAAGCGTGAGGTCGATGGTTCGAGTCCATTTAGGCCCACCATTTCATTTT
>JBNJJO010000222.1:0-448 GCA_051750265.1 Bacillota bacterium
CCCCCTTTCTGCCATACGAATCTTTTTTAAGAGTTCATTCTCAGCCTTCAGAAGGTTAATTTGTGCCTCTAACCTAGCATTTTTTTCTTCTAGTGAAAGTTCATTCTTTTTGAGTCTGCCCAAGCTCTCACTACGGCTATCTTTAAGCCCTAGATCCCCGTCTTTGTCATAAGCTCTTCTCCAACGTTCAGATGACGATGTAACTCTTTTTATACCAAGAATATTAATGTCAAATCCTGCTTCCTCAAAAATATCTCTTGGAAACTTTCCTTTATGATATTCCGAAATAAAATGTTGCTTAAATTCCTCAGAATAGGTAATACCCTTTGGACTAACGGATTTTACATATGGATTTCTAGATAGTATTACGATCTCTTTCTCTGTAAAAACTTTTTTAGACATAAAAACTTCCCCAAATAAATTATTTTTAATTCATTATACAAAAAAG
>JBNJJO010000223.1:0-446 GCA_051750265.1 Bacillota bacterium
AGTTGGGCACTCTAAGGTGACTGCCGGTGACAAACCGGAGGAAGGTGGGGATGACGTCAAATCATCATGCCCCTTATGACCTGGGCTACACACGTGCTACAATGGATGGTACAAAGGGCTGCAAGACTGCGAAGTCAAGCGAATCCCATAAAACCATTCTCAGTTCGGATTGCAGGCTGCAACTCGCCTGCATGAAGCTGGAATCGCTAGTAATCGCGGATCAGCATGCCGCGGTGAATACGTTCCCGGGCCTTGTACACACCGCCCGTCACACCACGAGAGTTTGTAACACCCGAAGTCGGTGGGGTAACCGTAAGGAGCCAGCCGCCTAAGGTGGGACAGATGATTGGGGTGAAGTCGTAACAAGGTAGCCGTATCGGAAGGTGCGGCTGGATCACCTCCTTTCTAAGGAAAATGAGGCACACTTGGTTTTTGTTTAGTTTTGA
>JBNJJO010000224.1:0-445 GCA_051750265.1 Bacillota bacterium
TGTTTTCTTTCGCGGTCGTGGCGGAATGGCAGACGCGCTAGGTTGAGGGCCTAGTGGGGGCGACCCCGTGGAGGTTCAAGTCCTCTCGGCCGCACCAAAACATTATTTTCAAAAAGTTGTTGACTTAAATAATTGCAAATGATATGATGGTAAAGTCGCTTCTTGACAACAACTTAAATCTCAGCTGAATTATGCGCCCGTAGCTCAATTGGATAGAGCGTTTGACTACGGATCAAAAGGTTAGGGGTTCGACTCCTCTCGGGCGCGCCATATATGACGGGAAGTAGCTCAGCTTGGTAGAGCACTTGGTTTGGGACCAAGGGGTCGCAGGTTCGAATCCTGTCTTCCCGACCAGACGTGTCATGATGCGGGTGTAGTTTAGTGGTAAAACCTCAGCCTTCCAAGCTGATGATGAGGGTTCGATTCCCTTCACCCGCTCCAAAAA
>JBNJJO010000225.1:0-442 GCA_051750265.1 Bacillota bacterium
CTTGTGCATATTTCGATTGGATTCCAAGTTCCCCCATTAATCGACCTATGCGACGTCTGGAGACCGTGTGACCTGCTTTCAAAAGAGCATCTTTTATTTTACGAGTTCCATATACTTGACGGTTTTTGTTGAAAATCAATCGTATTTTGTCTTTTAATTTTTGTTCTTCTGCAGCTTTTTCTAGTTCTTTTTGAGTTGCTATTTCTGTTTCATAGTAAAAAGTACTCCGAGCTAATTGTAGGACTTCGCACATTGCTGATACCGAATATTTGTGACGATTTTTTTCGATCACTTCTATTTTCGTCCCATGATCAGCGCGGCTTGCTTTAAAATATCGACTTCCATTTCTAGCTGCTTATTTCTTTTTCTTAATTCCATCAATTCTTGTTCTTCAGGGCTTCGATTGTCTTTCTCTTTAAATGAACCAGACTGTTGGAATTGC
>JBNJJO010000226.1:0-442 GCA_051750265.1 Bacillota bacterium
AAAAGAATTGACACTGTTTTGATAGTGTACAAATATCAGCGTATCGAATAGTGTCATAATATAGTGCCATAAATAATGTACAAAAAGGGGGTCATACATAATGAGATAAGGATAAGCTAGTATAGCTTATCGTATAATATTCGCATATGTTGACACTACCCTTAATGATGTAATTGAGAAATTAGAAAGAAACATGCAACAACTATTCTAGATTGTTCGCACGTTTCTTTCTAATTTCTAAATATAAAGTTGCTTTAGGAACAGCAGTGAGTTTCACAATGTCTTTCACACTTAATCCATTCGTGTTTCTACTATTATATAATTGTAGGGCTTCTTCTATATTTTTTCTTGGTTGCGAAGGGCGACCCATTTGTTTACCTCTTGATTTTGCTCTTTCTCTACCTTCGGATGTTCGTTCAACTATTATATCTCTTTCAAACTG
>JBNJJO010000227.1:0-432 GCA_051750265.1 Bacillota bacterium
GAAGATGATGAAAAAGATGCAGATGCAGATCCAGAAGATCCAATAGAAGATCCAGAAGATATAGGTGATGAAGATAGAAAAGACGAGTAATTCAGATGACTGGTAAAATACTAAATCTGAATTGGTGAATGAAGCATTAAGAAAAGTATTCAAAGATAAAGGATTGCTAGAATAAAAAGAGGCTGACTCAAAAGGTCGTTATTTAACGACTTTTTGAGTCAGCTTGTTGTTTGCCGATAATTGCGATTATGTTAACTAACTTTGTATAGAGTATACAATGCTGATAAGGTGAAAAAACTACCTTTTTCCAATCAAGGTAGTTTTTTCATGGTCAAGCTCAAAGTGCTTTTATAGCTCAAAAATCTGAATAAGCAAAGATTTTCAACCATTTTTAGTAAAAAGAACCCTTATCGTGGTAAATCCACGTTTTGA
>JBNJJO010000228.1:0-427 GCA_051750265.1 Bacillota bacterium
AATGATTCACAGCCACATATACAAGCTTTACCCATACCTCTTGCAACAACCGCTGCATGGCTTGTCATTCCTCCACGGCTAGTGACCGTTGCTTGAGCAGCAACAATACCATGAATATCGTCAGGTGTAGTTTCTGGTCGAACAAGAATAACCTTTTTCTCATCTTTTGCTAATCTTTCCGCTTCATCCGCATCAAATACGACTTGCCCTGTTGCTGCCCCAGGAGAAGCTGGTAGACCTTTAGCTAATTGTTTCCGTTCGTATGAATCATCAATTCGACGATGAAGGAGCTGATTTAGTTGATCAGGATCTACACGCAGAATCGCTTCTTTCTTACTAATATGTTGTTCTTCTACTAATTCAACCGCTATTCTAATTGCTGCTTGAGCTGTTCTTTTACCAGTCCGTGTTTGAAGAATAAATAGTT
>JBNJJO010000229.1:0-426 GCA_051750265.1 Bacillota bacterium
AGGATGGGGCTACACGTGAAATATTAGCTTATTACTTGTCACCTTCATTAAGAATGGAATTAGTCTATGAAACTTTGAAACACTTGAAAAATCGTACTGATATTATGATCCATCCAGATAGTTATTTACACTCTGATCAAGGGTTTCATTATACTCATCCTGAATTTCAGCAGAAGGTAAAAGAAATGGGATTAAAGCAGTCTATGTCTCGTAAAGGGAATTGTTGGGACAATGCCCCAATTGAATCATTCTTTGGTCATATGAAGGACGAACTGGAGATATCTACTTGTGAGTCTATTGAGGATTTAAAAATAATGATTGATGAGTATATGTTGGATTACAATTGTCATCGTTATCAATGGACACTAGACAAGATGACTCCAGCCCAATACCGAAGTCACCTCATAAGTGCCTAGCCTCTTTTTT
>JBNJJO010000230.1:0-411 GCA_051750265.1 Bacillota bacterium
GGCTTTGTTATAGATAAAGGTTGATTTTAAAAATTGTATTTTTTAAAACTAGGTATATTCAGGGTTTAGAATGCTTCTGTCCGTAATCGTAAGGTGTCTGCGGTTTCCCAAGTGCCTAATACACAGGTTAAAAAGAGCATCAGTTTCTTTTTGCTCAACTCTGCTTCCATTTCACGGTTTTCAAGGAACTGAAACCAAGTCAAGTATAGTTGTAAATATTTCGTTGATACACCGTTGAACTTCCTTATCCATTTCTTTAGTCGAGAATGGTAGTTGTTAATGTTATTCAAGTGATAGATACCGCGTTTAACATACTCTTTTTTACTAGAGTTAATGATGATATGTTCGACATCATTTATTTTTGAATATGACTTGTAAGAGTGATGAGAATCCGAACATAGTACAGCATCA
>JBNJJO010000231.1:0-410 GCA_051750265.1 Bacillota bacterium
CGGGAGTGGAATAAGGGCTTTACAATATATACCGTTATCCAAAAATTTCTTTTATAAGTACAATAACAAGAAAACTAACTAAGAATGGTGATTTTCCATTGAAAGAGAAATTTATTAGAATGATTTTTGGATTATTGATTATCGGGATTATCTTCGGTATAGGTGATGTTTTTAACATTGATTGGCTTCACGGAGAAAATAATATTGGTCTCCTTCTTACTCTGTCAATAGCGTATATTGGAAGTTGGGGAATTTGGTACCTATACAAAGAAATTAAAAAAGAAAAGAAATGACCTGATTTCTTATTATACTACTATGAAAATTAAATTATGTAAGGAAGGAAAGAAGGCAATACTAAAGAAGACGCAGCTCATTCATTTTAAAAAAAGGAGAGCGCCTGATTTGTAGGC
>JBNJJO010000232.1:0-410 GCA_051750265.1 Bacillota bacterium
TATTATTAGTCTTATACAACGAGCACCCAGATTAATCTGAGTGCTTATTGCAATTATCCAGTTAATACATCCTCTTTTGGGTATTTAATTTTGGCTTTATCAGGTTTTGCAAGCGTATAAGCAAGGGTTAACGGCCCAAGTTTACCAAAAAACATGACCAGGATAATCATACATTTTCCTATACTTGTCAGTGTCCCAGTAATCCCCATAGATAACCCCACGGTCCCAAATGCCGAAACAACTTCAAACAAGATCATTAAAAAAGGTTTTTGTTCAGTTATTGTAAGTATAATTAAGCAAAATAAAATAAAAACAATAGATGTTGTAGCTATGGCCAAAGATTTTAGTATAGATGTTTGACTTATCGATCTATTTGAAATGACAATCTCATCTTTTGCTTTTATGTAGTT
>JBNJJO010000233.1:0-409 GCA_051750265.1 Bacillota bacterium
AAAAATAGGTATATTAAGGCTTTAGAATGCTTCTGTCCGTAATCGTAAGGTGTCTGCCGTTTCCCAAGTACCTAATACACAGGCTAAAAAGAGCATCAGTTTCTTTTTGCTCAAATCTGCTTCCATTTCACAGTTTTCAAGGAACTGAAACCAGGTCAAGTATAGTTGTAAATATTTTGTTGAAACACCGTTGAACTTTCTTATCCATTTTTTTAGTCGAGAATGGTAGTTGTTAATGTTATTCAAGTGATAGATACCACGTTTAACATACACTTTTTTACTAGTGTTTATGATGATATGTTCGACATCATTTATTTTTGAATATGACTTGTATGAGTGATGAGAATCCGAACATAGTACAATATCACCTTGTAGAAGTGGTGTTAAATTTTCATCTAATTGTTGAGTG
>JBNJJO010000234.1:0-404 GCA_051750265.1 Bacillota bacterium
ATTAGAAGATCCTTTTTATGCTGCTTGCAATTTAATATGGGGTTTAATATATAAAGCTAAGTTATACAACTAGATTCAGTATATTAAAGTGAAAAGGCTGTATTCTTGTCAAAAAAAGAAAGGGTGGATGAGTTTAACAAACTAAGCATTTTGTTAAACTCGTCATCCTGAAAAAATATTCTCATGAGTTTAATAGTTTTTGTTTTCCAATCTGAAATTCTTCCTCAGTAAGGTAGCCCTGTTCTTTTAATTTTGCTAACTCTTTGAGTTCTTTAACAAGATTAGATTGATTTGCAGGAACGGAGTTAAGTAATACCAATACTTGATTCGCCCCGGTACGCTCCATTACTCGATATCCTGTATCCGAAACGGTTGCAATCCCCTCATTATTCGGCTTACAGTAA
>JBNJJO010000235.1:0-404 GCA_051750265.1 Bacillota bacterium
ACAAGCTCGTCTGCTACGTTTACATGGACTAATACACGCTTAATCGCTGTGCAACGTTGGCCTGAATAAGAAAACGCACCACTAATGATTTGTTGTGCTGCTTTCTCTAAATCTGCATCTTCTCGCACAATCCCAGGATCTTTTCCACCAAGTTCAAGTACAAGTGGAATCATTCCTGCCTTTTTCGCTAAACGAACACCTGTATTTGTACCACCTGTAAAGGAGATCATATCAATCCCTTTGTGCTCAACTAAGTAATCACCAATCACAGAACCACGACCTGTTACGATATTGACAAGACCTTTTGGAAACTCTGCTTTGTGAAGAGCCTCAATCATTTTAATACCACTGATGGACCCTTGTGTAGCAGGTTTAAAGATAACGGCATTCCCTGAAATCAGCGC
>JBNJJO010000236.1:0-393 GCA_051750265.1 Bacillota bacterium
CGCATGGCTCATGCTTCATAAGATTCGCCAAGCCATGAAAAAACGTGATGCAGAATACTCATTGGCTGGTATTGTAGAGCTAGATGATGCTTTCTTTGGTGCGCCATCCGAAGGTGGAAAACGCGGGCGTGGAACAGACAAAACAAAGGTATTAGTAGGATTATCCTTAAACCAAAAGGGACATCCACTTTATCTGAAAATGGAGGTCGTTCCTAACATTAAAGCAGAAACCTTGATTGGCTTTGCCGAGAAAAGCATCCGACCTGGGTCTACAATTAGTAGTGATGCCTATCATTCCTACAGAGCGCTTGATGGAGCTGGTTTCAAGCATGAGTATCAAGTTTATAATGCCAAAGAAACTCCAGACCATTTAAACTGGTTGCACACTGTTCT
>JBNJJO010000237.1:0-392 GCA_051750265.1 Bacillota bacterium
TATGTTTATTAGATGAAATATCACAGAATTTACTGATATTACGTTCGAGAATAGTTTTAATTAACAAGTGTAATATATTGTTATCAATTTTCACAGAGTTTCTAAGTGTACTTAGTAGTCGACGATATTTCGCGTTATTTCCTCCAGAAATAACACAAAATATCCTCTTGCGAAGATTATTCATGAAGTTTATTCAAGGAAGTATTTCTAGAAGCATATTCAATGGGCTATAGCCAAGCGGTAAGGCAACGGACTTTGACTCCGTCATGCGTTGGTTCAAATCCAGCTAGCCCAGCCATATATATATTTAGATATGCGGGTGTAGTTTAGTGGTAAAACCTCAGCCTTCCAAGCTGATGATGAGGGTTCGATTCCCTTCACCCGCTCCAAAT
>JBNJJO010000238.1:0-389 GCA_051750265.1 Bacillota bacterium
AAGGGGGATTCCAGACGATGGAGAAAGCCAAGATTAGTGTCATTCAACTATTTGTCATAATGTTTTTATTTGAATTAGGAAGTGCACTGGTCGTAAGTTATGGGGTAACTGCCAAAAAAGATGCCTGGCTTGCGATTCTTTTAGGGATGTGTGGTGGAATTGTTTTATTTTTTATTTACTACTTTTTATTTCGCCAATATCCCAACCTACCGTTGACCGGATATGCCAGGAAAATATTCGGAAAATACCTAGGGTGGGTAATTGGCCTATTATACGTCGTATACTTCTTGTACGAAGCCGCCCGAAATCTGCGTGACTTTGGGGATTTGCTGCTTACGTCGACAATGCCCAAAACACCGTTATTGGCGATCAATATCTTGTTTGTTCTT
>JBNJJO010000239.1:0-385 GCA_051750265.1 Bacillota bacterium
TGGTATGTCAACACTAAATCAAACAACTTTTTTAAGGGCTAAGTTTCGATAAGCCACCGGACTTAGATAGCCAAGTGTGCTGTGTGACCGGATATTATTGTACCAATTGACATAATCGAAAAGTTCAAGAGCGAGCTGTTCAAGAGTGAGAAAGTTCGTTTCGTTGATTAATTCTGTTTTTAATATCTTAAATGTCGCTTCTGCCACCGCATTATCATAAGGATTCCCTTTATGGCTCAGAGAGCGTTTAATCTGATATTTACTTAATAATTTATCGATATCAACGTTCTTAAATTCCGAACCACGATCTGTATGAAACAGTTTCACTTTTCCTAATGGACGTTTGACAGTTTCGAAAGCACGTTGAACTAAAGCTGCGTCTTTG
>JBNJJO010000240.1:0-381 GCA_051750265.1 Bacillota bacterium
TTTTGACCACGTTTATAATATAAATACGTTATATCTGTTAGTAATACTTTCTGTGGTTCTCCTGTGTCAAAGTTGCGTTCCAACAAGTTTGGACATGTATTATGTTCTTGGGTTGCTTTAGCCATTTTCTTATAAGGGTTCGTCTGACGAACTTTGGCAAACAAATGAAACATTCTCATGATTCGTCGTATACGCTTATGGTTCATGATCACACCATAATCATTTTCTAAAATCATCTTTATCTGAAGAGCCCCTACTTTACAACGCCTTTGATTAAACACTTGGTTTATTAATCGGTAATCTGCTAGGTCTCTTTCTTGACGTTGTTGACGTATAGATTCGGATTTTAGAAATGCATAATATCCACTCTGACTTACTCCT
>JBNJJO010000241.1:0-378 GCA_051750265.1 Bacillota bacterium
AATGAGTATCCCCTTTACTCAGAAAAATGTTTATCAAGAACTAATGTTTGGTAATAATGTTTACTAACAATTGTTCTTGAAAGGGTGTTTAGTATGTCCAGATACCAACAAATGAGTCTAATTTCTTTCCAAAAACGGTTTTCGACCGAAAAAGCTTGTCATGATCATTTATTTTTATTGAAGTGGTCGAACGGCTTTTGTTGTGACAAATGTGGTCACGGTGCGTATTTCGAAACAAAAACGCGGAAGCACAAGCTTTATGAATGCAAAAAGTGCCGATACCAATCCACTGTCACCGTCGGAACCGTGATGGAAAAAACAAGAACTGACTTAACTAAGTGGTTCTTAGCCATCTATTTAATCGCTCATGATAAACGT
>JBNJJO010000242.1:0-377 GCA_051750265.1 Bacillota bacterium
GTAACTAGTTATGACTGGGTTTTCATTTATTTTTTTAATATGTTTTTGTATGCATACCTGTCCGGCGGATAAACACTTGTACGTCTAATCTAATCATTCATCCTATCCTGCTTTCCTATTATTAATCCTTTTAAGAATGGAGGGGTAGGCTATGGTGCAAAAAATCTATAACACTAGGACATATCGTGCTCATCATAAAAATAGAGCTAATAAAACAAAATGGTTCTAGTTAGCTTTCTTTTTGAAACGATTACGAATCAAGGTAACAATTAGCATTAGTAATGGAATAATAACATGAAAATAAACGGCAATGTAACGATCATGATATAGACCTCCCTCTATGTGTTCTGAAAAATTGGAGGCCGTAATCATTGACC
>JBNJJO010000243.1:0-377 GCA_051750265.1 Bacillota bacterium
CGTAACTTGTTATGACTGGGTTTTCATTTATTTTTTAATATGTTTATGTATGTATACCTGTCCGGCGGATAAACACTTGTACGTCTAATCTAGTCCTTCATCCTATCCTGCTTTCCTATTTTTAATCCTTTTAAGAATGGAGGGGTAGTTTATGGTGCAAAAAATCTATAACACTAGGATATATCGTGCTCACCATAAAAATAGAGCTAATAAAACAAAATGGTTCTAGTTAGCCTTCTTCTTGAAACGGTTGCGAATCAAGGTAACAATTAGCATTAGTAATGGAATAATAACATGAAAATAAACGGCAATGTAACGATCATGATATAGACCTCCCTCTATGTGTTCTGAATAATTGGAGGCCGTAATCATTGAAT
>JBNJJO010000244.1:0-373 GCA_051750265.1 Bacillota bacterium
ACGCGCACATCAACAGGTATATCTTTCGTATCGCCTATACGTTTAATCGTCTTTTCTTGAAGGACACGTAACAGTTTTGCTTGAAGGTTTGGATTTAATGAATTAATTTCATCAAGCAGCAATGTTCCTCCTTCTGCTTGCTCAAATAGTCCTGCGTGATCAATTGCACCTGTAAATGCCCCGCGCTTTGTCCCAAACAGAAGGCCTTCTATTAAATTATCAGGCAACGCAGCGCAGTTTTGGGAGATAAATGGGGCTGATGAGCGGTTGCTGCCGTTATGAATACTTTGAGCAAATAATTCTTTCCCTGTCCCAGTCTCACCAACGATGAGCACATAAGAAGAGGTACGGGTAGCACGTTTTGTACTTTCAA
>JBNJJO010000245.1:0-368 GCA_051750265.1 Bacillota bacterium
AATAAGTGAAATCTCTTTAGCTGGAATTTTAGGGGAAGCTGGAGATTTAAGTGGATTCGCCCATGGTAACTCTCTATTACGACATGGAGGATTACATCTAGCAGAGGCAAGCTCGGGTAAATGGAAAGGACAAATTGTCCTTTCAAAACGTGGGAGATCTCGACTACGACGTTTCTTGTACTTAGCGACAATGAGTCTTGTCATGAACAACCCTGAGTTCAAAGAGCTTCACTCGAACAATGTTAAAGTGAAAAAAATAAAGAAAATGAAATCAATTATGAAACTGATTGGTAAGCTTGCAAGAATACTAGTTGGAATGGCCCGACGTAATGAGTCCTATTGTCCTGAAAAAGTACAACCTTTAACAC
>JBNJJO010000246.1:0-365 GCA_051750265.1 Bacillota bacterium
CGGACCAAATGGTTCGCAGGTACAAGTTGATCTAAAGCGATCATTTCAATTTGATCTCGTTGAATGGAATTATGTTTCGAAAGCATCGTCATCACCTCAAAATTTATCTTATTTCTAGTTTAAAACAAAAAAGACTGTAAGCAAACTCGATTTTCATCGAGTTTGTCTACAGTCTGAAAGGATCTTCGATTGAAGATCCTTTTTACTGCCCTTTAGCCTAATTTAATGTGTTTTTTCACACCCTAAAATTCCCCAACATACAATAAATAGACAATTTTCTCAATTTCATATCATATTTCTTCGGAAACCACCGTATAGGTGGTTTTTTAGTTAAACAGGATCTCGAAGATATTTCATGAATACTC
>JBNJJO010000247.1:0-364 GCA_051750265.1 Bacillota bacterium
CATATTAAGTGGAAAAATCCGGCATAAAAACGTCTACTTTAACTACCATGCCGTAGCTGGAAGATGAGCAGGCTGCCATGCAAAATGGGCAATCGACTTTGCCCGTGGCGTGAGGACATCGGAACTATAGATAATCGCCGTCAGCGCAAATCCCATCGAGCAGAAAGGCGTTCCGTACAACGACAAAGTCAAATGGAAATAGATTTTCTAACAGAACTGCTTAATGACGCCAAAAAGAAAGGAGGTATTCAAAATACTGACGATCTGGAGGCATTAGCAGTTTTTCTCATCTCAAGCACCAAAGGCGGATTACAATATAAACGTGTATTAAGAGATGATTTCTTTTCTAAAATATTGGAACATC
>JBNJJO010000248.1:0-363 GCA_051750265.1 Bacillota bacterium
GGTCGTTATTTTTCTTGAAAAAAGGACAG
Source organism: Bacillota bacterium (assembly GCA_051750265.1). Taxonomy (GTDB): domain Bacteria; phylum Bacillota; class Bacilli; order Bacillales; family Bacillaceae; genus Metabacillus. The sequence goes on from JBNJJO010000248.1 coordinate 30, forward strand.
GTTCGTTTATTTAAGGTATCTTCAACAGGAAAGGAATTCACGGTTGATCTTTTAAGTGAAGGTAATGTCTTTGGAGAAACCTCTAGTTTTTCCTTAACAGAGTCTGATATTTATGCAGAAACGATGGTTGATTCATTTGTTTGTACGCTAACAAAGGAGCGATTTGAAGAGTTTCTTCGTCAAAATCCTGATATTTCTTTAAAGCTTATAACCATCATGACTTCGAAGCTAAAAGAGATGTACCAAATAACAGAAAGCATTGCTTATAAAGATGTCAAATATCGAATTCTTTTACTTTTCATGCAGTTGAGTAACCGTTTTGGTGTAAGAAGTG
>JBNJJO010000249.1:0-356 GCA_051750265.1 Bacillota bacterium
TGGATTATTACATTTCCTTCTTTATCTGTTACGGCAGGTACGATAACCTCATGACGTTGGATTCTTCCCCATTCATCTGTCACAAACTTGTTTTTCCAACGCATTTCCCCACTATTACCAATCACACCAGGAGTAGCACTCGTAACGCCTACAATATAGGTATCCTGGCTTGTTGCCTTGCGTATCCTGCTACTATCTCCATTAAATGTCACAAAATACCCCACATCAATCGGCTTTCCATCTATGGTTTCAAACATTTCTGCGTAGTCGGCGCCTCCGGGAACAAACATTCCATCTACAAACATGCTGCCGCTGGATCTAAGCCATTTTGCACCTAAACCGGGAGAACCCGCAGC
>JBNJJO010000250.1:0-354 GCA_051750265.1 Bacillota bacterium
GGTTCCATTCGCGATAAACCAAGAAAAGGCTTCTGTTGCAGCCCCGAATGACCCCATGATATGAGCACCTGTAAATCCAGCTGTACTGGTATTTAGCCCCTCCGCATGGGAAACCACTCCACTGGCAGCGGTACTAAATCCTTCCGCATGGGAAGCAGAACCACTGGCGGTGGTACTTGACCCTTCCGCATGGGAAGCCACTCCACTGGCAGCGGTGCTAAATCCTTCCGTATGGGAAGCAGAACCACTGGCGGTTGTTGCAGATCCTTCGGCATGGGAAGCATCACCGCTGGCGGTTGTTGAACCGCCTTCTGCATGGGAAAAAGTTCCACTGGCAGTGGTACTATTTCCTTC
>JBNJJO010000251.1:0-353 GCA_051750265.1 Bacillota bacterium
GCTCCCATACCAGAACCTTTCACACCGATAAATGGAAAATGATCTGGACCGCGTTCTGTACGACCGTTAATTTGAACTGAACCTGTTTCCATCTTATTCGCAATCGCAAATGCTTTATTGATGTCTTTTGTAAAGACACTTGCTTGTAAGCCAAACTCAGACTTATTGGCAATTTTGATTGCTTCTTCATCAGATGATACACGGATAACTGGTAATGCAGGTCCGAATGGTTCTTCCCAAGCAATGCGCATGTCTTCTGTAACTTGATCAAGAAGAGTAGGGTAAATTAAATTACGATCGCGCTTGTTTCCTGTCACAACTGTTGCTCCTTTTTCAATCGCATCATCAATTAA
>JBNJJO010000252.1:0-352 GCA_051750265.1 Bacillota bacterium
CCATTTGTTATGTACTTTATCTGGGGATTGAAGTATTGGGGAGAACAGCAGAAGTATTTATTGTCGTTTTGATCTTTCTTGGATTTACAGGAAATCTTTTAGTGTACTTTTCAGGTAGTGTCGATCTCCATAATTTGCAGCCGTTTCTGGAAAATGGATGGAAACCCATCTTAACGACAGCCTTTCCACTAACTACTTTTTTCCCTTTCGGAGAAATGATTGTCTTTACCATGCTGCTTCCTTATCTAAATCGGTCCGAATTAACTAAAAAAGTTTGGCTGTCTGCCGTCATTTCAAGTGGGCTTATCTTAAGTTATACAACAAGTTTAGATATCGCCGTTCTTAGTGTCGA
>JBNJJO010000253.1:0-349 GCA_051750265.1 Bacillota bacterium
AGGAATGATAGGCATCGCTACTAATTGTTGACCCTGGTTGAATGCTTTTCTCGGCAAAATCAATCAAGGTTTTCCCTTTAATATCAGGGACGACCTCCATTTTTAAATAGAGTGGATTTCCTTTTTTATTCAAGGATAATCCCACCAAGACATTGGTTTTGTCTGTTCCACGCCCTCGTTTTCCGCCTTCGGATGGGGCACCAAAGAAAGCATCATCAAGCTCTACAATACCAGCTAACGTGTATTCTGCATCGCGTTTTCTCATGGCTTGACGGATTTTATGAAGCATGAGCCAAGCTGTTTTATATGTCACTTCAAGCTCTTCAGAAAGCCTTGTCGCAGATACACC
>JBNJJO010000254.1:0-342 GCA_051750265.1 Bacillota bacterium
AAGAGTTTCGCAATCCACTCAGCATCATTTACATCTGTTTTCCTTCCAGGAACAGCCTTAATGTGTTGTGCATTGACTACTGAAAATTCAATTCCCTCACTCTCTAGTAAATTCACAATTGGTTTCCAGTATACGCTTGTGCTCTCCATGGCAACATGAGAACAATTGTGTTCCTTAATCCAGTCTAATAGTTTTAACAAAAACACGGTTTTCGTTGAAAATGTTTGAATCTCCTTTCCTTCTGGTGTAAGGATACATGCGGTAATAGAATCTTTATGAACGTCCATCCCACATGCTCGTTCAATGATTACATCCATTTGTAATCTTCCTTTCTACGACATA
>JBNJJO010000255.1:0-340 GCA_051750265.1 Bacillota bacterium
GGAAACCCTTTGGAATCACCGTTTACGACCTGCTGCTCATGTTCATGGATGGAAGAATTTTATAGAGGTGATTGAAAATGCTTATCCTGGAAAGTTTAAACCTTGGGAATTCAACCAAGTTCCCAATAATTATTGGCAAGGGAAAAACGGAAGAAAAAGAGCAATTGAAGTCGTTCGATATATGATTGAAGAAAAATGCAAGATGACTCATCATGAAATCCCTTTGCGAATCAACCATCGTTTCTTTAAAGAGTATGGACTTACTGGTATTTTTAAGTCTTTTGGTGATTCGCCTTATCAAGTCATTAATGCTGTGTATCCCGGTCACTTTCAACCTTGG
>JBNJJO010000256.1:0-339 GCA_051750265.1 Bacillota bacterium
TAAGGTCAATTTTAGGAATATTGAAGAGGGTTTAAGAATTCAGTTTGTTAAATTAATGAAAGCTAAAGTATTAAGTAATTTACCTATTAGATTTTTCTAAAAGACTCTTTTAGAAGGGTCTTTTTTTACTTATCATTTTTGAAAAATAAATCATTCTAAATCATTCTAAAATGCTATTTAACATTGATAAGCTGTTATCGGTAGTTGGTTTATCGTTCAATCTCATATTTACTTTCTTCTTTTTTAAGTCAACTTGATCAACAAATGTGTGTGGTTCACGGTGGAATTTTGACATGATTTGTTACTCTTCCTTAACTATTGCTTTTTGTTTTAAATATG
>JBNJJO010000257.1:0-335 GCA_051750265.1 Bacillota bacterium
CGGTGGGAAGTTTGATCACCCATTTTTCTTCGGTACAGTAATCCTCTAATATCTCAAGTGATTAGTACATTATATGGGATGGTGAGAACAACGTAAAGGATTCAGTTCATTTGGTTATAATAGGAAATAGTGGCCCGAAGTGGAGGAATATCTTTTGATAGAAAAAGAAAAAGTAATCCAAATTTATCAGGATGTATTAGATGGAAGAAGAGCACGATTTCCTAATTATTTTTTTGTAGGAGATCAGGGAAAAAAATATGTAGCCTTCCTAACATGTTACCTTATTGAAGAATACTTAGGAATTCCTGTAGAGGAAATACCTCGAAAAGTCAAAG
>JBNJJO010000258.1:0-332 GCA_051750265.1 Bacillota bacterium
TTTTTAATATGTTTTTGTCTGCATACCTATTCGGCGAATAAACGCTTGTACGTTTAATCTAGTCATTCCTCCTATCCTGCATTCCTATTTTTAATACATTTAAGAATGGAGAGGGAGGTTATGGTGCAAAAATCTACTAGATATTTCGTGCTCATCATAAAAAATAAAGCTAATAAATAAAATGGTTTTAGTTAGCTTTATTCTTGAAACGGTTGCGAACGATGGAAACAAAAAGCATGAACAAAGGGATGATGATATGCAAAGGAATGTGAATGTAATAAGATGTAATATCATGGCCTTCTTCAATATGTTCCGAAAAATTTGAGGCAATC
>JBNJJO010000259.1:0-325 GCA_051750265.1 Bacillota bacterium
TTACAACTATTTTTCAATTCGTACGTTTTCTTCTCTATTGGGCATATTAGAATTATTAGTCGGCCTACTCATTCTCAGCCGCTTTGTGTCTGCAAAGCTGTCAGCTGTTGGAGCGTTTCTTTCCTGCATTCTATTTCTGACGACACTGAGTTTCATGGTCTCCACGCCGGGTGTCTTTGAGCCGAGCCTCGGTTTCCCCGCCCTTTCTTCGGCGCCAGGTCAATTTCTGTTGAAGGATCTCGTCTTGCTGGGCGCTTCTGTGTTTGCCTTGGGCGAGTCACTGAAGGCGGCTAGCCGTGGAACGTTTCATGAAACCCGGGAGAGG
>JBNJJO010000260.1:0-309 GCA_051750265.1 Bacillota bacterium
GGGATTATTACATTTCCTTCTTTATCTGTTACGGCAGGTACGATAACCTCATGACTTTGGATTCTTCCCCATTCATCTGTCACAAACTTATCTTTCCAACGCATTTCCCCACTATTACCAATCACACCAGGAGTAGCACTCGTAACGCCTACAATATACGTATCCTGGCTTGTTGCCTTGCGTATCCTGCTACTATCTCCATTAAATGTCACAAAATACCCCACATCAATCGGGTTCCCGTCTGTGGTTTCAAACATCTCCGCATAGTCGGCGCCTCCGGGAACAAACATTCCATCTACAAACATGCTC
>JBNJJO010000261.1:0-308 GCA_051750265.1 Bacillota bacterium
GAAGGATTACTTGATTTTAGACGTTTTGGTGGTACACAGCATCATCGTACAGCTTTTGCTGGTGCGACAACTGGGCAGCAGTTACTTTATGCATTAGATGAGCAGGTTAGACGCTACGAAGTTGCTGGTCTTGTTACGAAATATGAGGGCTGGGAGTTTTTGGGTGCTGTCATCGATGACGACGGTGTTTGCCGAGGAATTACAGGGCAAAATCTTACATCTATGAAAATTGAATCATTCCGTGCTGATGCTGTAATTATGGCAACAGGAGGACCTGGTATAATTTTCGGTAAATCAACAAACTCAGT
>JBNJJO010000262.1:0-306 GCA_051750265.1 Bacillota bacterium
GTTTGGCGATTGGACCGACTAGGACGTAACATGCAAGATTTGATTCAAATTGTGAATAGCTTAAATGAACGAGGTATTGGCTTTCATAGTCTGCAAGAAAACATAACAATGGACAAGAGCAATGCAACGGGGCAATTGATGTTTCACTTATTCGCAGCGTTTGCAGAATTTGAACGTAATCTGATCGAGGAACGCTCAGTTGCAGGACGAGCAGCTGCAAGAGCGCGTGGGCGTCTTGGTGGGCGACCGGAGAAGTATGGACCAAAAGATATTGAAATGATGAAATCTTTAATTGAAAGTGGTACA
>JBNJJO010000263.1:0-304 GCA_051750265.1 Bacillota bacterium
AGAGCACGATCGAATAAGCATCGAAGCGATACTACAGCGCACAAATTGAGCTGCTCCTTGAATTAGCCTTCTGAAATTTGGGCGTCAAGTACAAGAGTAGCACAATATAGTAATACTCATTATAAAAATGAGCCATTAGCTCAGTTGGTAGAGCATCTGACTTTTAATCAGAGGGTCGAAGGTTCGAGTCCTTCATGGCTCACCATTTTACACATCGTGCGGGTGTGGCGGAATTGGCAGACGCGCTAGACTTAGGATCTAGTGTCCTTGTGACGTGGGGGTTCAAGTCCCTTCACCCGCACCA
>JBNJJO010000264.1:0-301 GCA_051750265.1 Bacillota bacterium
ACCAACTGAGCTAATGGCTCATCTTATAATGAGTATTTCTATATTGTGCAACTCTTGTACTTGACGCCTTAATTTCAGAAGGCTAATTCAAGGAGCGGCTCAATTTGTGCGCTGTACTGTAGTATCACTTCGATGCTTATTCGATCGTGCTCTACCATTTGAGCTACACCAGTGTATTTAGTGTATATATGGTGGAGGATGACGGGATCGAACCGCCGACCCCCTGCTTGTAAGGCAGGTGCTCTCCCAGCTGAGCTAATCCTCCGTAGCACAGGACGTGCAAGTGCATATGTTGCGACAA
>JBNJJO010000265.1:0-299 GCA_051750265.1 Bacillota bacterium
CCTTTAATAGCGAGCAGTTTCTGTGCGAAGGGAATTTGTTGAAGCACGTTAGTGACTTCTTGTTCCACTCTTTCGAGTTGCGTTGTAGCGAGATCAAATTCTTCAAGTAATTGTTCCAGGTGTAGTTTATAAGCATCATGTGCTTGTTGGTTACCAACAGAACGTTTGGCTAATTCAATTAATGATTGGGCTTTTTTAAATCCAGCGTGTCGCTTCATCAGTGTTTTCCAACCTTTAATGATATCCTGGGCTTCCATGGAACGTAACTCAGTTGGTGTAGGGAATAGGCGGAGGGTTGC
>JBNJJO010000266.1:0-294 GCA_051750265.1 Bacillota bacterium
ACATTTTTATTCTCTGTGGTGCAGCGCTGAATTTTGCGCTGCATGGGCGGCTAAAGGGCAGAATGGTTCAATAAGTTCTGGTAAATTTTTACTTAAGAACAAAGGGAGAGTTCATGCTAAGATTCTCTAAAGAGAGAGGTGTTTTTATTGGGCATACAAAAGTGTGAAACTTGTGATTATCAATTTACATGGAAAGAAATACAAAAGGCTATTCGTTGGACTTATAAACCACTTGTATGTAGGAAATGTGGAACGAAGCATAAAATTACTATGCAGACCAGGTTGTTATTTTCT
>JBNJJO010000267.1:0-291 GCA_051750265.1 Bacillota bacterium
CTAGTTAGCTTTCTTTTTGAAACGGTTGCGAATGAGGGTAATAACCAGCATTAACAACGGGATAATTATCATGAAAGGCATGTGAAGGGGATATTGTATCGTTTCTAGACCCTCTTCAATATGTTCCGCAAAATCTGAGGCAATCGCCATGGATAAAAAGATGAGAATAATCCCGGCTGGTAAAACCATTTGTTGATGATTTTTTAACTTAAACAAATCGACCATCCCGATTACTGCACCATAAAAAAGAATAGATATTTTGAAAAACATCGTAATCAGAAAGGTAAAGAC
>JBNJJO010000268.1:0-291 GCA_051750265.1 Bacillota bacterium
ACAAGGAATCCATAAGAGCATCGAATCGATGACACGTGAGAAAGTAACGGTGTTAAATCTTACTGACTGAACCCAAAAGCAGCTTCAATTATCCTAAGAAGGATTCTATTGCTGTAGATGCATTGTTTTGAAACAATTGCTAATAACTTGCTCAGGAAGAAAAATATACAATTGATTGAATTTGGCAAAGTTGAAGTATGTGAACGTGCAGCACGAACAGGTGGTAATCCTCAAACAGGTGAAGAAATCAACATTCCTACTTCTAAAGTGCCAGCTTTTAAAGCAGGTAAT
>JBNJJO010000269.1:0-291 GCA_051750265.1 Bacillota bacterium
CCAAGGAATCCATAAGAGCATCGAATCGATGACACGTGAGAAAGTAACGGTGTTAAATCTTACTGACTGATCCCAAAAGCAGCTTCAATTATCCTAAGAAGGATTCTATTGCTGTAGATGCATTGTTTTGAAACAATTGCTAATAACTTGCTCAGGAAGAAAAATATACAATTGATTGAATTTGGCACAGTTAAAGTATGTGAACGTGCAGCACGAACAGGTGGTAATCCTCAAACAGGTGAAGAAATCAACATTCCTACTTCTAAAGTACCAGCTTTTAAAGCAGGTAAG
>JBNJJO010000270.1:0-285 GCA_051750265.1 Bacillota bacterium
CGTACAGCTGTCAATATTACCGGTGACGCAGCATGTGCGGTAATTGTTGCAGAGACTGAAAAAAAGCATGGAAATATTCAACCCAATGTATCGGAAAGTATGTAAATTATATTATTTAAGAGCATCCTCATATGATGGGGTTGCTCTTTTTTTTGAAAATAAATCGCTATTAAGGGAAAAGCTTTGGACTTCCTATTTTCAAACTGTATCGCCAAGAACAGCTGGATTTAACACGGTAGATAGTCATAAAAAAAGAAGATATTATTAAAAGTTTTGTATTCTTCA
>JBNJJO010000271.1:0-284 GCA_051750265.1 Bacillota bacterium
CACTATAAAAGAGAAGGAATTCAAGGGTTAGAGGAAAAGAGAGGAACATCTCGAAACCCACTTAAAGGTAGAGCTAAAAAAGACTATGAAAGTGATACAGAAAAAATAAGTCGATTAGAAGCAGAGAATGCCTATTTAAAAAAGCTCTTAGCTGCGAAAAGGGGGATGATACCGGAAAAGAAAAATCGTTAAAATACAAAATAATTCATGAGCTTAAGAATCAATTTACCATCATCATGTTATGTAAGATAGCCGGTGTTTCAAAAAGTGGCTATTACAAATGG
>JBNJJO010000272.1:0-281 GCA_051750265.1 Bacillota bacterium
TTCTTTGTTCACATAAAGCTTCTTATAGGCAATGAAAAAAGGATCTTCGACCTGAGATCCTTTTTTCATTTTTTGTTGAACTAATACGCCCGATTGCGGAATATTGAAAAATCCGAAAAAGCTGCAAAAATGGCTCCTCAGTTATAGAACTGAAGCCACCCTTCGAAATAGCTTTTTTCTTAGACGGCACGACTAAGGCATTGTGTTAGTTGTGCCCTCTAAGTTTTTTTTGATATGTTTAAAGCTTTACTTATGACATAAATATTAAAAAATATAATGAG
>JBNJJO010000273.1:0-280 GCA_051750265.1 Bacillota bacterium
TGCCCCATAATTCATTAAATACTGGGCATTTTGTTCTTCATGACCTGGTACTGGTTGATATATTAAAATCGGCGTTTCACAAGCTAATGACTCTGCCATTGTTAATCCACCTGCTTTAGATATAATAACATCACTGGCCCTTAAATAATCGGTAAACCTATTTGTAAAACCAGTACTAACTATCTCATGCTTACTTTCCAGTTGTTCAATTTTTGCTTTTGCTTTCTTATTATGACCGGTTATACAGACAAGTTGAACCTTGTCTTCTATAGCGTTTAAT
>JBNJJO010000274.1:0-280 GCA_051750265.1 Bacillota bacterium
CTTAACTTCCGTGTTCGGCATGGGAACGGGTGTGACCTCTTCGCCATCATCACCAAATAATTAGTTTTCGGCCTCCGATGAACTTCACATTTCTGCGTCATCTCAATCGTCAACATCCTCACGTACTGAAGTACGCTCCGGTGTCTCCTCAATCGATTCCTTGAACTGTTCGTTCCTCGAAACCCTTTTACTTTGTATTAAGTTTGAAGGAATACTATGTTCCTTCAAAACTAGATAACGATTCACAATTCAATTCACTTTTGTTTAACGCTTTTTATAT
>JBNJJO010000275.1:0-279 GCA_051750265.1 Bacillota bacterium
CGCATTTTAATCCGATGGGAACCGTACATGGTGGTATTCTATGTGATTTGGCAGATGCAGCAATGGGAGTGGCTTACGCTACATTGTTAGATGAAAGAGAAACGTTTACAACGATCGAGTTGAAAATTAACTATTTGAAACCCGTATGGAAAACGACCTTAAAAGCTAATGCCATTGTAGTGAAAAAGGGAAGTTCCATTGGCCTTATCGAATGCACTATTTTTGATGAGAATGAGGCATTGGTAGCGAAAGCCAGTTCAACTTGTATGACACTAAACG
>JBNJJO010000276.1:0-278 GCA_051750265.1 Bacillota bacterium
AAAATGAGTATCCCTTTTACTCAGAATGATGTTTATCAAGAACGAATGTTTGTCAAGAATGATAACTAATATTGTTCTTGAAAGGGTGCTTTATATGTCCAGATACCAACAAATGAGTTTGATTTCTTTCCAAAAACAGTTTTCGACCAAAGAAGCTTGTCATGCCCATCTATTTTTATTGAAGTGGTCAAACGGTTATTATTGTGAGAAATGTGGTCACGATGCTTATTTTGAAACAAAAACGCGTAAGCACAAGCTTTATGAATGCAAAAAATGTC
>JBNJJO010000277.1:0-277 GCA_051750265.1 Bacillota bacterium
TTACTTGGCAACGTCCTACTCTCACAGGGGGAAACCCCCAACTACCATCGGCGCTGAAGAGCTTAACTTCCGTGTTCGGCATGGGAACGGGTGTGACCTCTTCGCCATCATCACCAAATAATTAGTTTTCGGCTTCCGATGAACTTCACATTTCTGCGTCATCTCAATCGTCAACATCCTCACGTACTGAAGTACGCTCAGGTGTCTCCTCAATCGATTCCTTGAACTGTTCGTTCCTCGAAACCCTTTTACTTTGTATTAAGTTTGAAGGAATACT
>JBNJJO010000278.1:0-271 GCA_051750265.1 Bacillota bacterium
GAAAAGACTATTACAGATTTTAAGGAGATGGATAAGAGATGGCAGTATTAAACGTGACCGATCAAACATTTACGGCAGAAACTAACAATGGAATAGTGTTAGCTGACTTTTTCGCCACTTGGTGTGGACCTTGTAAAATGATTGCACCCGTTCTTGAAGAGCTTGATCAAGACATGGGGAACCAAGTTAAGATTGTAAAGATTGATGTCGATCAAAACCAAGAAACAGCCAACAAATTTGGTATCATGAGTATTCCGACTCTACTAGTCAT
>JBNJJO010000279.1:0-267 GCA_051750265.1 Bacillota bacterium
GGGGGTTGCCGTTGACATGATGCGCTCCAGCACAAAGATTAAGGCAGAAATAAAAAACGAAAAACCCGTTATTCAGATCACAGTTCGATCAGAAGGCCACATCTCAGAAGTCCATTGTCCAATCGATCTCGGTAAACATGAATCCATTGAAAAACTTGAAAAACAGATGGAGAAGGAAATAAAAGAGGAAATCATGATGGCCTTAGAAGCCGCCAAAGAACAAAAAACCGATATTTTTCGTTTTGGTGAAACTGTCAACCGTGAAGA
>JBNJJO010000280.1:0-264 GCA_051750265.1 Bacillota bacterium
TTCTACTCTGAACGTCGTGGAAAAGGAAGTGGTGGTGGACGCCCTTCTTCAAAGTCACTTTCTGCAGAGGAAAAGCTTAAGAAAGCTGAAGCTCGTATAGCTTTCCTAGAAGCTGAACTAACTTTCTTAAAAAAGCTAGAGGAACTAGAAAGGCAGGCGAGTCAGAAGAACAAGCATTAAGTAAAATAGAGAAATTCACATTAATCGAACAGCTAACCAGAGAGCTAGGTTTTCCTCGAATGGTTACTTACTTTTGCCATTTGG
>JBNJJO010000281.1:0-263 GCA_051750265.1 Bacillota bacterium
ACGTGGGATGCCTTCTATGTTGATTAACAGGCACTGTTGGATTAACACCAGGTAATTGAGTAATAATCGTTGGTTTGATGCTTATGTGTGTAAATGCTTTTTTATCTAAAGAGAAACCTGATTTCCCAGCTTTTTTGACGATTTTCATTCTTGGAATGGTTATTGACTTTTGTTTATTAGTCATTTTTGAACACATTGAATTAAGTTTAGTAGCAAGGATTTTATTATTCGCGTTTGGTTTCATTGTAATTTCTATTGGTATA
>JBNJJO010000282.1:0-261 GCA_051750265.1 Bacillota bacterium
AAATACTTTGGACAGAATTAAACTCGCAAGAAAGCAAGGATATCGTTGTGCATTATGCAGGCAACCTCTACAAAACGGTGAAAAGGTTATTGTACGGAATTTAGAAGTTCCTACAGGTGAAGTTACTAAGCTAGTACATATACCTTGTGTTAGATAAAAGAGTTGTTTGAACAAAAAGAAGGCTTGAGCCGTATGATGGGAAACTGTCACGTACGGTTCTTAGGGGAGTTAGGGGCAGTGATGCCCCTCGCTTACCCGACT
>JBNJJO010000283.1:0-260 GCA_051750265.1 Bacillota bacterium
ATGGACAGGTTATTGGGAAAAACGCGGGTATGATAAAAATGCATGGGTCCGAGGGAAAAATGGAGGAACATTTTTTTAGCCTTTCGGTAAATAACAAACTTACTATCGCTAATGGCGGAGGAGGAAACGTTCATGTTCAAGTTATTTGAAGCTTTCGGTCAAAAAATTGAGATCATCGGAACAAAGGGTTTGTTTATTGCACTGGCCATCGTTTATATTTGGATTGGCGCGATGAAATTCACGGCCTACGAAGCGAAGGA
>JBNJJO010000284.1:0-259 GCA_051750265.1 Bacillota bacterium
AAGATGCAATTAAGGAAGGTTTTGATGGCTTAATAAAGATGATCAAGAATTTGATTGAATTTGGTCAGGGTCAAAATGAAATTAACATGAATGTTGATTCTGAACAGATGGCTGTATTCATTCTCTCTTCCATGGAAGGTGCATTGGCCCTCAGCAGATTGTATAAGGATAAGCGATATTTAGACATGGTCATCATGCAGATAAATGCTATTCTTTTCTAATTCTATTTTTTATTCTTTTTTTTGAACAAAAAGAGACC
>JBNJJO010000285.1:0-258 GCA_051750265.1 Bacillota bacterium
GTTCAACTTGTCTGTATAACCGGTCATAATAAGAAAGCAAAAGCAAAAATTGAACAACTAGAAAGTAAGCATGAGATAATTAGTACTGGTTTTACAAATAGGTTTACCGATTATTTAAGGGCCAGTGATGTTATTCTATCTAAAGCAGGTGGATTAACAATGGCAGAGTCATTAGCTTGTGAAACGCCGATTTTAATTTATCAACCAATACCAGGTCATGAAGAACAAAATGGCCAGTATTTAATGAATTATGGGGCT
>JBNJJO010000286.1:0-257 GCA_051750265.1 Bacillota bacterium
CATATGGTGACCCGTACGGGATTCGAACCCGTGTTACCGCCGTGAAAGGGCGGTGTCTTAACCGCTTGACCAACGGGCCAACTATAAAAATTGACAAAATAATAGCCCCAAATAAGGGGCTTTTGCCTGGCAACGTCCTACTCTCACAGGGGGAAACCCCCAACTACCATCGGCGCTGAAGAGCTTAACTTCCGTGTTCGGCATGGGAACGGGTGTGACCTCTTCGCTATCGCCACCAGACATATTTAAGTTGAAGG
>JBNJJO010000287.1:0-255 GCA_051750265.1 Bacillota bacterium
TGGTCTTATCCCCGTCAAGTAGACAATTAATAAAAGGTTCACTTATTAGGCAGCCTTAGCTCTATATTCAGTAGGGCTAAGGTTATTTAATTTTTTTTGAAAACGTTTATTGTTATAAAACTTAATATAATTTTTTACTGCTTCCTTAACCTCATTCGAACTCTCAAATTGGTATCGGTAAAAACATTCAGCTTTAAAGTGGCTAAAAAAACTCTCCATACATGCGTTATCTAAACAATTTCCTTTTCTAGACAT
>JBNJJO010000288.1:0-255 GCA_051750265.1 Bacillota bacterium
CGTTTCAGAGAACTATTTAAACAGAGAATTTTCAGCTACACGCCCGAATGAAAAATGGGTAACAGATATAACCTATCTACTATTTAACGGAAAGAAACTCTATTTATCTTCGATACTAGACCTTTACAACAATGAGATAATTTCATATAAAATAAGTGAAAGAAATGATCTTAAACTAGTAGCTGATACAGTAAAAGAAGCCATAAAAAAAAGAGATGTGAAAGGACTCCTATTACATAGCGATCAAGGATTCCA
>JBNJJO010000289.1:0-252 GCA_051750265.1 Bacillota bacterium
AGAACTTTGTTCTCTAAATCAACATTACAAGAGATGGGCCTATAGCTCAGCTGGTTAGAGCGCACGCCTGATAAGCGTGAGGTCGATGGTTCGAGTCCATTTAGGCCCACCATCTTTAGAATTAAATGGGGCCTTAGCTCAGCTGGGAGAGCGCCTGCCTTGCACGCAGGAGGTCAGCGGTTCGATCCCGCTAGGCTCCACCAATGTTCCTTGAAAACTAGATAACGATAACAATTCAAGTAATTCACTGAG
>JBNJJO010000290.1:0-251 GCA_051750265.1 Bacillota bacterium
GCGTGGAATGCCTTCTATGTTGATTAACAGGCACTGTTGGATTGACACCAGGTAATTGGGTAATAATCGTTGGTTTGATGCTTATGTTATCTAAAGAGAAACCTGATTTCCCAGCTTTTTTGACGATTTTCATTCTTGGAATGGTTATTGACTTTTGTTTATTAGTCATTTTTGAACACATTGAATTAAATAGTTTAATAGCAAGGATTTTATTATTTGCGTTTGGTTTCATTGTAATTTCTATTGGTATG
>JBNJJO010000291.1:0-245 GCA_051750265.1 Bacillota bacterium
TGGAGGGGTAGCGAAGTGGCTAAACGCGGCGGACTGTAAATCCGCTCCTTCGGGTTCGGCAGTTCGAATCTGCCCCCCTCCACCATTTATGGGTATAGTATTATGGTAAAACGAAGGTCTTCAAAACCTTTGATGTGGGTGATTCCTACTACTCCAGCCAAATAGTGGCGGTTGTGGCGAAGTGGTTAACGCATCGGATTGTGGTTCCGACATTCGTGGGTTCGATTCCCATCAGCCGCCCCATT
>JBNJJO010000292.1:0-243 GCA_051750265.1 Bacillota bacterium
CAATTCTTAAATACAGGTCTTTTTATTTCAAGATCATCTTCGAGGGTCTGATATTCCTGTTGGACAGGTGTTAATTGTTTCTTTCGCTTATTTGACATGTCTACTCCCCTTCTAACGTCATGCTTTTTCCTTCATTAGGCTTTTGATATTGTCAAAATCCTTTTTTAAATTTTTTTTCTTTGTCTTATCTTTTTGCAACTTTTGTTCTAATTGTTCCAGTTCCAAATACATTTTTGAATCAGT
>JBNJJO010000293.1:0-243 GCA_051750265.1 Bacillota bacterium
TGCTCTACCAACTGAGCTACCGAGCCATAAATTAGTGGAGTATTTTGCGCTTTAAATCTATTTGGTTGACATACCTTGTTACTACTTCTTATTTGTTCAGTATGATTATTTTAATACTTAGTCATCGTCCTCATTTCAGTAAGCTTATTCAAGGAGCTGCTCAATGAGTACGCTGATGCTTATGCTTCGTAGCTTATTCGTTCGTGCTCTACCAACTGAGCTACCGAGCCACACATATCTATT
>JBNJJO010000294.1:0-242 GCA_051750265.1 Bacillota bacterium
CCTTGAATAAGCTTACTGAAATGAGGACGATGACTAAGTATTAGAATATTCATGCTGAACAAATTAGAAGTAGTAACAAAGTACGTCAACCAATGAAATAGATTTAAAGCGCAAAATACTCCAATAATTTATGGCTCGGTAGCTCAGTTGGTAGAGCAATGGACTGAAAATCCATGTGTCGGCGGTTCGATTCCGTCCCGAGCCACCTTTAAACTTGATAATCTTCAAGTCTTTAAAACACA
>JBNJJO010000295.1:0-240 GCA_051750265.1 Bacillota bacterium
ACTTTACCCCCAACAAGGATTTGAATGGAATTTTGGGAATTTTTAGCTTGTATATTTAAAATAGATGGTCTTCCCATTTGGAATCCTTGTTCAACTCTGTACACTATATTTTTACTTTCAAAAAAGTTATGTGCGATAAGGTATCCAGCAAGATTTCCGTTTGCACTTCCAGTCGCAGGATCTTCAGGGAATCCTGTGTCATCTAAAAATACTCTTACATTTAAATCATTTTCTTTTAGT
>JBNJJO010000296.1:0-239 GCA_051750265.1 Bacillota bacterium
GGTTTTAAGGGGCCTAGCTTTTCACCTGTTTCTGCTTGTGCAACAGGGAATCAAGCTATTGGGGAGGCTTTTTTAAATATTCGACAAGGTTATTCTGATGGTATATTAGCTGGAGGGGCTGAAGCTCCTATTAATCCACTAGCTTTTGCTGGATTCTCAAGAATGAGAGCAATGTCTACTTTTAATGATTTTCCAGAAAAGGCAAGTCGCCCATTTGACAGAGGGCGTGATGGCTTTGT
>JBNJJO010000297.1:0-237 GCA_051750265.1 Bacillota bacterium
TATCGTTGTGCATTATGCAGGCAACCTCTACAAAACGGTGAAAAGGTTATTGTAAGGAACTTAGAAGTTCCTACAGGTGAAGTTACTAAGTTAGTACATATACCTTGCGTTAGATAAAAGATTTGTTTGGACAAAAAGAAGGCTTGAGCCGTATGATGGGAAACTGTCACGTACGGTTCTTAGGGGAGTTAGGGGCAGTGATGCCCCTCGCTTACCCGACTAAACTAGTTTTGTATA
>JBNJJO010000298.1:0-237 GCA_051750265.1 Bacillota bacterium
ACAGCCTTAATTTTAAATTCTGGATGATACGTAATAGCTCGCTCAGAAACTTTAACTACATTTGGATTTGATTCTAACTGATTCATCTGCATCTCAGTGAAGATAATTTTACTCATAGAAATAACCTCGCTCATGTATGTTTAATTGATTATAAACACAAATTTGTTTATGAAAACAGAAAAACCCGAATATTGGACTCTTTTTTTTAAAGTGTCCAATATTCGGGTTACAGTTCAT
>JBNJJO010000299.1:0-236 GCA_051750265.1 Bacillota bacterium
GTATTTCCTTTTCTCTTAATATTTCCTCTAATTAAGCGTTCGAGCTTGGTCACATCTTTAGCAATTTCAACTGCACCTTGAATTTTGCCATTTTCCAAAATAGGAAACGTATTGTTAATTGTTGTAATTTCTTTTCCTTTGTTATTAAAATACGTTTGTTTTACATTAATTGCTTCTTTTCCTTCTTGTAACGCTTGAACGAGGGTGCTTTCCTGGTCTTCTTTAAACATAAAAAC
>JBNJJO010000300.1:0-234 GCA_051750265.1 Bacillota bacterium
TTTACCAGCTTATGAATTTTACTTAAACGGGGAATGGAAAGAAAGCCAATCAGGTCAGACCATCGACATCAAGTCACCTTATCTTCATGAAATTATTGGAAAAGTACAAGCTATTACGAAAGAAGAAGTGGACGAAGCAATTTGTTCTGCACATAAAGCACAAAAAAAATGGGCAGAAACATCCCTTCAACAACGTGCAAGCTATTTATATAAATGGGCAGATGAATTAGTGAA
>JBNJJO010000301.1:0-234 GCA_051750265.1 Bacillota bacterium
ACTTCCACTCTGTCGCTACCTACTTTTACTGGATTTCCTACAATTCTTGGATTTCCCGACATGATTCGAGGTATACTCCATTCATAAACAATTTCATTGTCACGACCAAAACACAAAAATCCAGTGCAAACTAGGTCAGCATCTGCAAAGTATACGCCTGGAGTGCTTGTTCTTCTTATGCCTGGAGGTCTTAGGCGAGACTGAGAACAGCAGCCTTCGTTCGGTTGACCTACT
>JBNJJO010000302.1:0-230 GCA_051750265.1 Bacillota bacterium
GTTGCATCTGGACTTTCATTGATGAAAGACTCAACGCTTGAAACAGGGAAGATTCTCTCTTTCATCTGCAATTTGTTTCGGTAATGGAAAGGCAAATGCGAGTACTTGATCACTTCTTCATCCATCATGATGTTCATAGCTGCTTCAATAATATGCTCCAGTTCGCGGACATTTCCAGGCCAGTCGTAGGCAAAGAATGACTGGATGACCTCTTCATCTAACCCTTTTAC
>JBNJJO010000303.1:0-229 GCA_051750265.1 Bacillota bacterium
CAGCCACATTTCTGAAATAATGTACGTTAAGACTATAAGCCTTGATACAAAAGGAAAGTATCTTTAACGAGCGTTTTCGGGACTAATAATCACTTAGTTTAAAGTATCTTAAAAACCGTTATTTTATAGAACCAAAGCTCATTCCCAAAAACAAAGTTCCGTCAAAACAAATCAAAACCATTTTTGGGAAGGGCTTAGAGTACAAAATTTCCGAAATGTTGGCGAGACC
>JBNJJO010000304.1:0-224 GCA_051750265.1 Bacillota bacterium
TGTATAACCATTTTGATAGGTTAATCCAGTAATGTCCGGTAGGCTCCATACCAACTATTGCTGTGTCAAAAGTTTTTATAGTTTTTAACCGGTTAATCCATTCTAGTAACCTAGTAAATCCCTCTTCATTATTTTCAAAAGAGAGAGGATCACCGACCACAATACCTCGGAAATTTACAGCTCGAGCTACGTGGACTTGTTGTGCAATATCCACTCCGACCACA
>JBNJJO010000305.1:0-224 GCA_051750265.1 Bacillota bacterium
CGTATAACCATTTTGATAGGTTAATCCAGTAATGTCCGGTAGGCTCCATACCAACTATTGCTGTGTCAAAATTTTTTATAGTTTTTAACCGGTTAATCCATTCTAGTAACCTAGTAAATCCCTCTTCATTATTTTCAAAAGAGAGAGGATCACCGATCACAATACCTCGGAAATTTACAGCTCGAGCTACGTGGACTTGTTGTGCAATATCCACTCCGACCACC
>JBNJJO010000306.1:0-221 GCA_051750265.1 Bacillota bacterium
AATTACACCTACTTCTTAATTTGATTCTCTAATAAATTAGAGAGTAGCTCAATGATCTCTCTTCTTCTTATAATTCCAATGAAAACTCCATAATCATCAACAACTGGGACAAAATTTTGATTTAAAGAAGTATTCACTATATTCTCAATTTCACTATTTACTGAGATAGGCTCATATTTTGTATGAAGGGAGACATCTCTTAGCATGACTTTATGAGTATG
>JBNJJO010000307.1:0-221 GCA_051750265.1 Bacillota bacterium
AATTGAGCTACGGGCGCATGTTGCAAATGGTGCCGAGGACCGGAATCGAACCGGTACGGTAGTCACCTACCGCAGGATTTTAAGTCCTGTGCGTCTGCCAGTTCCGCCACCCCGGCATGTTAATTGCAGACTATTTATGGAGCGGAAGACGAGGTTCGAACTCGCGACCCCCACCTTGGCAAGGTGGTGTTCTACCACTGAACTACTTCCGCGTTATTTAT
>JBNJJO010000308.1:0-218 GCA_051750265.1 Bacillota bacterium
GTTTATTATGCTAACGGTGAATTTATTCAAATCCATCCAACGGCCATTCCTGGTGATGATAAGCTTCGTCTTATGAGTGAGTCAGCTCGTGGAGAAGGTGGACGAGTATGGACGTATAAAGACGGAAAGCCATGGTATTTCCTTGAAGAAAAATATCCTGCATATGGTAACTTAGTTCCACGTGATATTGCAACACGTGAAATCTTCGATGTATGTGT
>JBNJJO010000309.1:0-216 GCA_051750265.1 Bacillota bacterium
ACAGTTAGTCAAGCTCAAAGTGCTTTTATGGCCCAAAAATCCGAATAATTAAATTTAATTCCCCCCTGTGACTCATAATGTTGCAGGGATTTATTATTGATAGTTTAGGGATAATAACAGGGTTAAATATCCTAATACTATACTTTATAGAACACTAAATTGCCGATTATCCATTGATTATAGCTTATTAATTATTCATTACTTAGAAAGTGAGGA
>JBNJJO010000310.1:0-214 GCA_051750265.1 Bacillota bacterium
CATCAGAAAATCAATAACCAATAATCCCTGAATAATTCTTGTAGTCCACTTCATAAAAGCACCTCTTTTAAGCTTCTTTATTGGGATTTCTTTGAAAATATACGCTACATGATCTGTATCTATGTTAAAACACCTTTGAATAATGTATTATTATCGGAACTCAATGTATCTATAAGCCTATAAAAAACCCCCTTCAGATTTTATTCTGAAGGGG
>JBNJJO010000311.1:0-214 GCA_051750265.1 Bacillota bacterium
GGGAATGGCAAACAGTTGGGGTCAAAATCACCCAGCATGATATCGCAAGTATGATTGGGTCATCAAGAGAAACCGTTAGTTTATTTTTAGGAGAATTAGAAAAGGAACAAGTCATTACAAGAAAGCCATTAAAAATTAATACAGTTCTGGCTAAGGAACTATATGAGGTGGAGGAGGGGTAATCGATATCTACTTTCATATCATGTTCATAAAG
>JBNJJO010000312.1:0-214 GCA_051750265.1 Bacillota bacterium
CCAATTCTGTGACACTGTCACTTGGGGTGAATCCTTTATAAGGTAGGGCTACTCTCATGGCCCGAATCCGACAGCTAACCTCGTAAGCGTTAGGGAGAGGATGTGAAACTGGTGATCGAAAAATCAACTCGACCACGGGGTATCCCTCTGTGGTCTTTTTTAATCTTTAATAATTTAATACGTTAATATCTTAAATCGCTGAATCTACAAAGAG
>JBNJJO010000313.1:0-211 GCA_051750265.1 Bacillota bacterium
GGTTTTTTATTACTCCCTCATCAACGTCTCCTGAAAAATACACGCGATATCGGAGGGCATATAGATCTCCATCCTCTTCGAGATAGCTCATGTCATAAAAATCACGTCCACAAGAATTTCGATAACAAATAGAATATGATTTTTCTTTAAATTTCGGCTTAACAATTGTTAAGGTATCAGGATGTTTTACGAATGATTTGGTTGTCTTACG
>JBNJJO010000314.1:0-211 GCA_051750265.1 Bacillota bacterium
CATCGATTTGCGTTCAACAATTAAACCTCATCTGAATGAACCGAATATGTACTTTTATACCGATCACCATTGGAAGCCAAAAGCTGCTCACTATGCTTATGAAAAAATTATTAAGGAAATGAATAAGGAACATCCTGAAATAGGAAAGCCTGTACCAAAGAATCAGTTTGAATGGAAGGAAAACTCTACCCTGTTTTATGGATCAGATGCC
>JBNJJO010000315.1:0-211 GCA_051750265.1 Bacillota bacterium
GATCGATTTGCGTTCAACAATTAAACCTCATCTGAATGAACAGAATATGTACTTTTATACCGATCACCATTGGAAGCCAAAAGCTGCTCACTATGCTTATGAAAAAATTATTAAGGAAATGAATAAGGAACATCCTGAAATAGGAATGCCTGTACCAAAGAATCAGTTTGAATGGAAGGAAAACTCTACCCTGTTTTATGGATCAGCTGCT
>JBNJJO010000316.1:0-210 GCA_051750265.1 Bacillota bacterium
GTTCTCTGACGTTTATATTGGCCAGTATCAAAAATTGCCGACTAGAGTAATTATCCACCGACTTACGGAAGAACAAACCCGAAAACGGTGGAAAAATCAAGCGCTAAAGGAGAAAAAGAAAGGTATTGTCATGAAAGAACGGAGTAAACGTTTGAGTGCTATGAATGTATACATAACCAATGCGCTACCCGAAGATGTTCCAACGGGACA
>JBNJJO010000317.1:0-204 GCA_051750265.1 Bacillota bacterium
ACCTTGCTTTCTTGCGAGTTTAATTCTGTCCAAAGTATTTTCTGTATCGAAAACCTTTCAGTCTCGTTTTTCCCAATACTCTTTGAGTGCAGGATCATCTGGACTGTTTTTGTATAACACCATCACATGTCGTTTTATTTTAATCCAAGTCATGTTTAAGAGTTGAATATTTGTTATCGGGCAAGTTAAAACCCAAGAGTTATT
>JBNJJO010000318.1:0-204 GCA_051750265.1 Bacillota bacterium
TTACTCATAATTTCATCCATATGGGGGACGATAAGTAAAGACCTAAAAGGTCATACATAAATTAAGAAAGGGGAATTACCCATGAATAAAAAATGGTTTCTCATGATCACAAGTATTTTATTAGCTGCAATGGTTTCAGTAGGATGTGATTTAAATCCAGATCCGGCACCGCCAGATGATAACAATGGTGCTGATGAAAATGGT
>JBNJJO010000319.1:0-200 GCA_051750265.1 Bacillota bacterium
CACAGCTGTACCAAGGTGGCCAGGAATTTTTTGAAGACGACGGTATACAATAGCACGTTGGTTATTCCAGGAATCAAAAACAGCACTGATGGAAAGGAATAATTGCTCCTTTGGATTCTCAGGAAAATCCCTTTTAGCATGCCTCTTAACAATATCTTTGTATCCTTTAATAACTTCTTGCCAATCTTCTGCAGTCATTC
>JBNJJO010000320.1:0-200 GCA_051750265.1 Bacillota bacterium
TACTGCTGTCCCAAGATGATCTGGGATTTTTTGAAGACGGCGGTATACAATAGCTCGTTGATTATTCCATGAGTCAAAAACAGCCTTGATGGAAAGGAATAATTGGTCCTTTGGGTTCTCGGGAAAAGTCCTTTTTGTATGCTTCTTGACCATATCTTTGTATCCTTTAATCACTTCTTGCCAATCTTCTGCAGTCATTT